>JAZHDD010000001.1:0-34282 GCA_036541255.1 Desulfovibrionaceae bacterium
GCAAAGAAGGACATCAAGGCTCGCTGCGAGGCCATCGAGGCCGAGATCAGAGAGACCACGTCCAACTACGACAAGGAAAAACTTCAGGAACGTCTGGCAAAACTCATGGGCGGCGTGGCCGTCATCAGCGTCGGTGCTCCCAGTGAAGTGGAAATGAAGGAAAAACGCGACCGCGTCGAAGACGCCCTCAACGCCACCCGCGCCGCAGCCGACGAAGGCATCGTGCCCGGCGGCGGAGCCGCTTTGGTGCGCGCGGCCTCCTCTCTCACCAAGGTCAAGACAGAGAACGACGACGAGGTGGCGGGCGTGGCCATCATTCGCCGCGCCATCGAAGAACCCCTGCGCCAGATCGCCGTTAACGCCGGCTTCGAAGGCTCGGTCGTGGTCGAGAAGGTTGCAGGCGGCAAGGGCGGATTCGGCTTCAACGCCGCTTCCGGCGAATACGAGGATTTGATCAAGTCCGGCGTCATCGACCCCAAGAAGGTCGTCCGCATCGCCCTGCAGAACGCCGCTTCCGTGGCCAGCCTGCTGCTGACCACCGAGTGCTCCATTGCCGAGCTGGTCAAGGAAGACTAATACCCGTAAAAAGATCATTCGGGCCGATCCCTTGTGGGGTCGGCCTTTTTTTATCCCGACAGAACCCTTGACCAGCGCCCCTGACGGGACTATGTTGCCGGACCAGCGAAGGAGGTTGTCATGACCAAAAAAGAATATCAGCTCGTGATCATTCAGTCTTCCGGGTCGGAAAAGCCCATTTACGCTTCCCCGAACAAGCCCGAAGTGGAGCTCCAGCTGCAAAAGCATGTGCGCTCTCTGGCTCCCGGCTTGGCCGAAATCCGCGAAGTCAAGAAATAGCCCCCCTTTCCTTTTCAGGAAACGAAAGCGGCCGGGCATTATGCCCGGCCGCTTTTCTTGTGGGGTTCGCCGCCACTCGCGCCCCGAATGGCGGCGAACCCGCCCTGTCGATTCTCGACAAGGCCTATGCCCTCTCCCCTAAAACCGCTCGAAATCCTCATCCTGATCGGCGGCACTGCCGGAAGCCCTCGACTCCAATTGCGCTGCGGGCCGACTTCTGGCCACCAGACGCTTTTTCTCCCCTCTCTCGCCGGTACGGAAAAACTCCATGCTTTGCTGCAGTTGCTCGGCCTGGCCTGAAAGTTCTTCCGAGGTGGAGGCCATTTCCTCGGAAGCCGAGGCGTTCTGCTGCACCACCTGCTCCATTTGCGTCACGGCCCGCGCGATCTGCTCCACGCCGGCATTCTGCTCCTTGCTGGCTGCGGCGATCTCCTGCACCAAATCCGCGGTCTTGCGGATCTCCGGCACAAGTTCACGCAACATGGTCCCTGCCCGTTCGGCAACCGAAGTGGAGCTCACGGACAACTCGCTGATTTCAGCGGCGGCCTGTCCGCTGCGTTCCGCCAATTTACGCACCTCGGCCGCGACAACGGCAAAGCCCTTGCCGTGCTCTCCGGCCCGCGCCGCCTCAATGGCCGCGTTCAGGGCCAGCAGATTGGTCTGGCGTGCTATTTCCTCGATGATGCCGATCTTCTCGGCAATATTCTTCATGGCCTGCACGGCCTCGACCACGGCTTCGCCGCCCTGCTGCGCCTTGGTGGCCGCACCTGTGGCTATCTGTTCGGTCTGCACGGCATTTTCCGTGTTCTGGCGAATGTTCGCGCCCATTTGCTGCATGGATGCGGAAACCTGCTCCACCGAGGCGGCCGATTCGGACGCGCCTTGGGACAGGGATTGCGCCGTAGCCGACAGTTCCTGACTGCCCGAGGCCACATTGTGTGTAGCCAGATTGACCTCGGCCACGACCTGGCGCAACCGTTCGACCATGGTTCGCAACGAGTTGGCCAGGATACCGACCTCGTCGTTCTGGTGCACGTCCACATCCGCGGTAAGGTCGCCGTTGCTGACGATTTCCGCGAAATCCACGCCCTGCCGGATGGGCCGGACAATGCCGCGGGCAATAATCCAGGCCAGCAAAAGCCCCAGGACCAGGGCCACTCCGCCCACGGTCAGCACCGCGCTGCGCGTGCTGGCCGCCTTGCCGAGCATCTGCTCGTCGGTCATGATGTTTTCGGCCACGATCTCGCGGGTTTGGTTCAGGAGGTTTTGCACCTGCCCCAGGGCCGGCATGGTCTGGTTGACGTAAATATCCTTGGCCTCCTCCAACCGCGCCATCTTCCCATCGTGCCACTCGATGGTTTCGTTGATACGCGCCAGGGTCTCTTGCCCATATAGTTCCGTCTGCTCACGATAGACCCGCATGGCTCCGTCCCAATCCGCAACGCCGAGATGCCTGTTCACGTCGAGCACGGATTTGTGCAATCGCTCATGGGGCTCGAAAATCGCGCTCAACTTTTCACGCAGCTCCGGGTCCTCGCGCATCATGGCCTGCACGTCCTCGGAATAGAGCCATTTGCCGAGACCGCAAAGACGCGGATCAGCCTGCACTTCCGCCTTGGGCTGATGTCCGGCGACCGCGTCCATGACTTTGCCGGACCATACCAGATGGTCTACTTGGCGAGCCCGCAAAAAACCGGCCAGACTCGGGTCCACGTCGACGTATCTATCGGCAATGGCCACGGCGGATTCATGCAGATGCGCGTGGGGCTTTTCTATTTCGGCCATGAGCTGCTTGATCTGGGGGACCAGGATCTCGGCCTTTTTCCGGCCCTCGCCGTAATACCATACCCCAAAGGCACACTGGGCGGGATCGGTCTGCACCTTGAGCTCATGCACATTCTTGTCCGTCAGCAGGGCATTGACCTGCTCGGCCCATTTGAGGTGGTCCACGATGCGTTGCACGAAATCACCGCGCAGCTTGTTGCCGTCGATGACCTCACCCGCATTCCGGACAATACCGCCGATGCCGAGCACGGCCCAGGTTGCCAGCACGCCCAGCAACAACAGCACAAGTCCGAAGCCCAAACCTATTTTACCGTTGAGTTTCAAATCCTTCCAACGCATAACGCTTCGCCCCCTTGTGCGTACCGGCGGCCCTCCCGCCTTCTTTGCCTGATCTCCGCTCCGCGCCTGCGCCAGGCTCGCCCACAGTACAGGCCCTACCCCCTATAGCACACCACAAACTACAACGGAAGTTTTTGTTTATTTCCGATGCAACGAAATACACATTGAGGAAAAGCAGGACACAGCCCACTCACCGTTGACGCACCGCAACAGGCAACGTATCTTTATCGGAAACAGGGGTTATTGAAGCAGTATGCAACGCCTTCACGTAATAGCCACACTTGGCCTGCTTTGCCTGCTGCCTTGGGTCGTGCCGGGATCGGCCCTGGCCGATCCCGGGCACCAAACGCAGCAGTGGCCGGGCGCGCCCTGCCTGACCGACGCGGATTGCGGAAAATTACGCTGCTGCAACGGGGCCTGCGCCGCCTCCTGCCGAACGGGAAAAGATGTTTTCTGCGCCCGCAACGCTTTCAGGGCGCTTGGCGCACCAGTTCCCGCTTACCCGTCGAAGCTGCCCGCCGACGCCCCCCCCCGGACCGAAACACCGGCGCTTTGATCATCCGCCCCCAGGGCGCATGTATTTTACTCTTTTTTTTCCTTTCACCGATTCCATGCATACCTGAGATGTGGTATACTGTTGTCGTTCTGCCCCAGCAGAACGAATGTGCAATAAAAATCAGGAGCATACAATGAGCAAGGCAGTGAAGTGGATTCTTCTCCTCGGCGGCGGGCTCGTGGTCCTGCTCGTGGCGGCCATGGTGCTCGTGGCGGCCTTTGTGGACCCCAACGACTACAAGGACAAAATCGCCCAGGGAGTCAAAGACGCCACCGGCATGGAACTGACCATTGAAGGAGACCTCTCCTTGCGGTTTTTCCCCTGGATCGGCGTGGATACGGGAGCCATCCGGCTGGGCAATCCTCCGGGCTTCGGCGACGAACCCTTTGTCTCCCTGAACAGCGCCTCGGTGAGCCTCCGGTTGCTGCCGCTCCTTTCCGGCACGGTCAAGGCCGGTGCGATCGACGTGGACGGACTGGCCCTGAACCTGCTCCGGACCAAGGACGGCAAGGCCAACTGGGAGGCTCTTGGCGGCTCCAAGGAAGCCAAACCGGAAGAGCCCGCCAAGGAAGGCGGCAAGATGGACCTTTCCATCGGCGGCCTGAACGTCACCAACGCAAATATCGTCTTTGACGACCAGCAGGCGGGCAAGCGCTACGCGCTTCAGGGCGCGAACATCAGCCTGGGCGCAGTGGACCCGGGCGAGCCCTTTGACGTGGAAGTGGCTTTCGGCCTTGAGAGCAAGGAACCCCAGGTCAAGGCCGACGTGCGCGTCAAGGCCGTGGCCGCGCTGGACCTGGAAGCCCAGGTCTATGAGCTGACCAGGCTGGAGGCCGAAGTGGCCGCCACGGGCGACGCCCTGCCCGGCGGCAAGGCCGAGGTCAATGCCGCGGCCAAGAGCATTCTCGCGGACATGGGCAAGGAATTGGCTACAATCGACGGCCTGAGCGTGACCGCCTACGGCGTGACCGCCACGGCCGAAATGACCGCCTCCGAGCTCAAGACCGGTCCCAAGGCCAAGGGACAGTTCAAGGTGCAACCCTTCGACGCCAAGAAAATGCTTGCCGCCATGGGCCAGACCCCGCCCGAAACCACCGATCCCAAGGCCATGACCGACATCTCGCTGGGCCTGGAATTCGACTACGGCCCGCAGGCCGCCAGCGCGCGCAACATCCTCCTGAACCTGGACGGTCAGGAAATCCGCGCCGAGGCCAGCATGATCGGCGGCGCTGTCCCGGCATATAATGTCAAAGTCGAGGCCGCTACACTGAACCTGGACCCCTATCGCGCACCCAAGGCCGAAGGGGAGCCCCAGGCCGAAGCCCCCAAGGACGAAGACGCGGCAAACAAGCCCATCCTGCCGGAATCGGCCATGGCCCAACTGCGCAAGCTGCGCCTGGACGCGCAGCTCAAGGTTGGACAGCTCAAGGCCTCCCCTGCCGAGTTGACCAACGTGCTCGTGCTCATCAAGGCCAAGGACGGCGTGGTCACTGTGGAACCGGCGGCCTTTACCCTGTATGAGGGCACCCTGCATTCCAACATGTCCATGGATGTGCGGGGGACCACCCCGGCCTACGGACTGGACGCGAAGCTGAACGGTCTGGCAGTCGGACCGCTGCTCCATGCGCTCCAGGGCAAGGAAAGCCTGAGCGGTCGTACCAACGCGGAAACCAGCATGCGCCTGCGCGGCAACAGCGTGAACGAATTCAAACGCAGCCTGAACGGCAACCTGCGCTTCGACATGCAGGACGGCGTGTTTCCCGGCGTGGACTTTGCCGGCGTCATGACCAGCGCCTACGACAAGCTCCAGGCCGCAGCCTCGGGCGAAGTGGCGCAACCCAAGGAAGCCAAGACCCAGTTCGGCCTGATGCAGGGTTCGGCCACCTTCACCAACGGCCTGGTGCACAATCCCGACTTCGTGCTCAAGTCGCCCCTGATCCAGGTGGACGGCGAAGGCGACGTGAACCTGCCCAGCAGCGAGGTCAACTATCTCGTGGTCGGAGCGCTCCTGGCCTCGCTCGAAGGGCAGGGCCGCACCGACAAGTCCGAATACGTGGGCGTGGGCATTCCCATCCGGGTCAAAGGCACGTTCGACAACCTCAGCTTCTGGCCCGACCCGGTCAAATGGGCGGAGATGATCGCTGGCGGCGCGCTGAACATCTTTGAAGGCGGCGCGGATTCCGCGGCCAAGGCTCCGGGCGCGCTGCTGGACGCCGTGACCGGCGGCGCAAAAAAGCCCGCGACCGAAGGGGCTGCTCCGGAAACCGGCAAGGACACCGGAACCTCTCCCGTGGACAAGGTCGGCGACAAGCTCAAGAGCATTTTCTAACCAATCCGAACGAACCAGGGCCGGCCTACCGGCCCTTTTTTTCGCACCTGAACGATTCTTGCCCGCATGGCGTGGGCTTTTGCCCCGCATTGACAGGGCCGCGCTCTGGTATGCTATTTGAAAGGTCCGAACCAACTTCGGCGGGCATCAGGCCCGAAAAACCCTTCCGCTTTGCGCGGTGTTTTTCGGAGGACAACTCATGGCAAGGCAATTCAAGGCAAAACTGGAACGACAAGGCATTGGCCGCCGCGACTTTCTGCGGCTCATCTCGGCCAGTACGGCCACAGCGCTCATGGCTCCCCTGCTCGACGGGTGCGCGGTCAATCCGGTCACGGGCCAAAACCAGCTCATGCTCATGTCCGAACAGCAGGAAGTGGCCCTGGACAAACAGAACTCCCCTCACCAGTTTTCCGCCGACTACGGCCCCTCCCAGGACGCCGGGCTGAACAACTACGTGGATTCCGTAGGCAAAAAGCTGGCACGGCTCAGCCATCGGCCCAACATGCCCTATTCCATGCGGGCCGTGAACGCGACCTACGTCAACGCCTACGCCTTTCCGGGCGGCTCCATCGCCACCACGCGGGGCATCCTGCTCGAACTGCAAAACGAAGCCGAACTGGCCGGACTGCTCGGCCATGAGATCGGTCACGTCAACGCCCGGCACACAGCCTCGCGCATGAGCAAGGGCATCCTGCTCTCGGCCGTCATGACCGGAGCTTCGGCCTATGCGGCGACCCAGTCCGGCAACGATTGGGCTCCGCTGATTTCCAGCCTGGGAGGACTCAGCGCAGGCGCGCTGCTGGCCTATTACAGCCGCGAGGACGAACGGCAGGCCGATGATCTGGGCATGGAATACGCCACGCGGGCCGGAGAAAACCCCCAGGGCATGGTCGGCCTGATGGAGGTGCTCGTGAACAAGAGCAAGCGCCAGCCGAGCATGCTGGAACAGATGTTCTCCTCCCACCCCATGAGCAGCGAACGCTACCAGACCGCTGTCCAGGCCACGCGCACCAAGTACGCGCAGTATTCGGGCCTGCCCCTGAACCGCGACCGCTACATGGACTATACGGCGCGGCTGCGCCGCATGCGCGAACCCATCCTGACCCTCCAGGAAGGCTCGGAACTCATGTCCAAGAAGCAGCTCCAGCCCGCCGAAGCCAAGTTCGACACGGCCCTGCGCATGATCCCGCACGACTATGCCGGACTGCTCATGATGTCCAAGTGCCAGGCAGCCAAGAACAACGTGCGCAAGGCCGAATATTACGCCCAGCGCGCCACGGAAGTGTATCCGCAGGAGGCCCAGGCCTATCATTCCCTGGGCGTGGCCCGGCTCGTGGGCGACCGCTACGCCGCAGCCTACGACTCCTTTGCCATCTACGACCGGCTGCTGCCGGGCAACCCGCAACTCTTGTTCCTCAAGGGGCTGTCTCTGGAAGGCATGGGGCAAAATAATAACGCCGCGGAAAACTACTACCGCTATATCCAGCAGGTTCGGCAGGGAGGCCCGGCCCAGTATGCCTATGGCCGCCTGCGCCAATGGGGGATGGTCCGCTAGAGCGGGCAAAAACCGGTCGGAACTGCGCAACGGGCGTACGCCCTGGATATCGTGAATTGCGAAAAGCCGCCGTGGGCATGGCTTTCGACACATGGCACACGGATTGCTTTTCCTCTTTCACAAAATGCGTGGTTCGCGTACAGAAAAGAAAATACATCCACTCTGCAACGAGGAGGAAGATCATGAAAAAGTTTGTTTTGTTGTTGGCGGCCCTGGCGGCCCTGACCTGTCTGAGCGCGCTCCCGGCCCTGGCGGCCACGGACGCGCCCAAGCAGGCCATTGAGATGAAATTCCCGGCCGACAGCAACAAGTACGGCCCCATCATGTTCGAACACCATGCCCAGCATCTGGCGCTCAAGGCCGGTTGCGTGGCCTGTCACCACAAGTGGGACGGCAAGGCAGAAATCACGGGATGCCGCGTTGAAGGCTGTCACACCGACATCAGCAAGGACAAGAAGCGCGAGCCCACGTCCTATGATTCGGCCTTCCACAGCAAGAACTCCCTGAACAGCTGCATCGGCTGCCACACCGCACTGCTCAAGGACAATCCCGCATCCAAGGCACCCAAGAAGTGTAACGACTGCCACACCAAGAAGTAGCAACGCCGCACGATGCGCAAGGCCCGCTCTTCGGAAGCGGGCCTTTTCTTATGGCGAAGAAGGCCTTTTTTGTCCTATTCGCGGCCTGGCTCGACCAGACCGTACTTGTTGATTTTATAATGAATGGCGCGGCGGCTGATGCCGAGCCGCTCCGCGGCCGCGGTCTTGTTCCAGCGGCAGTGGTTCAGGGCGCGCAGAATCGTTTCCCGTTCGTTCTCTTCCAGTGAAAGCGTCTGCCCTGCCGCTTCCGGCGACATAGGCAGCGGCGCATCCAGGTCCGATTCCTCCAATTGCAGATCGCCGGGCCGCACCAAGCCGTCGGTGGCGAATACCACCCCCGCTTCCAAGGCGTGGCGCAATTCGCGCACGTTGCCGGGCCAGGAATGGCCAAGCAGCACGTTCATGGCGTCGGACGACAGGCGCAAAAGCTCCCGGCCCTGCTCCGCGCAAGCCTGGGCCAGAAAACGTTCGGCCAGCAGCGGGATGTCCTCGGGCCGGTCGCGCAGGGGCGGCACCACCAGCGTCACGACCTTGAGCCGGTAATACAGGTCTTCGCGGAATTCTCCCGCCCGGACCATTTCCCGCAAATCCGCATTGGTGGCGGCCACCACGCGGCAGGAGACCTTGGCGTCACGGGTATCACCCACACGGCGAATGGTGCCCTCCTGGAGAAAACGCAGCAACCGGGTCTGCATTTCGGGTGAAATGTTGCCGATCTCGTCCAGAAAGAGCGTGCCGCCGTCCGCTTCGGCGATAAGCCCCTTCTTGTCCTTGATGGCGTGGGTGAAGGAGCCCTTGGCATGGCCGAACAACTCGCTCTCCAGCAGGCTGGCCGGGGTGGAGCCGCAATCCACCACCACGAACGGCCCCTGCGCCCGATCGGACAATTGGTGCAGCAGCCGGGCCACCAACTCCTTGCCCGTGCCGGATTCCCCCGCCACGAGCACGTTCACGGGCGTGCGCGCCACGCGCTCGAGCAGCAACTGAAACTGGCGCATGGCCGGGCTTTTTCCGCCCCAAAGGACTTCGCCGATCTCGGCGGGGATGTCCCGGCCCGACGGCGCTTCGACCGGCAGAAGCTCCTGCACGCGGCGCACCAGTTCCTTGCCGTCAAAGGGCTTGGTCAGATAGTCGGCCGCGCCCGAACGGATCGAGGCCACGGCAGCCGGTATGGTTCCGTAGGCCGTAAGCAGGATCACCGGAACCTGAGGCCAACGCTCGCGCATGGCCAGAAGAAGCCCTTCGCCGCCCATGCCCGGCATCTTCACGTCCGACACGGCAATATCCACGTCAACCTGCTCCAGCACCTCCAGGGCCTGTTCCGCAGAGGTGGCGGTCACGGGCCGAAAACCAGCAGAAGCAAGCCGCGCCTCCACCACGTTGAGAATGCTGGGGTCGTCGTCCACAACCAATATCACGCGCTTGTCCGCCATGAGCCTTCCTTATGATGCACCACTTGTTCAGCCTCGGTCGCCCGTTGCCAGAGGCAGTGTGAAGCAAAAGGCGCTGCCCGTGGGAGCTCCGGCAATGTCGTTGCCCGTCCCGACCCACATGCGCCCGTTATGGGATTCCACAATGGCGCGGGAAATATACAGCCCCAGTCCGGCCCCTTCCACATCCCCGGCCTTGCCCCGATACCACTTCTGAAAGACCAGCTCCCGCTCTTCCGGGGCCACGCCCGGTCCCTGGTCCGCCACACAAAAGAGCACTTCTTCCGCTGACGGCTCCAGAATCAGACGCACTTCCGCGTCCTGTGGAGAAAACTTCACGGCGTTGCCCAGCAGGTTCACCAGCACCTGTCCCACCTGTCCGGCATTGGCCCAAACCGCGGCATCGATATCATCGGGCCAGTCCGCCACAAGGCGCACGCCCTTGGCCTCGGCTGCGGGCCGCACCCGCTCCAGGGCGATCCGTGCCATGTCCGCCGCCGACTCATGGGCCGGATGCAGTTCCAGGCTGCCGCTCTCCAGCCGGGACACGCGCATGAGCCGTTCCAAAAGGCCGGACAACCGCTCGGCCTCCTTGGACGCGATGTCCAGAAAACGCTTTTGCTCCGGGGCCACCTCGCCGAACGCGCCCTCGCCTACCAGGTCCACGGACTCACGAATGCTGGTCAAGGGGGTGCGGATCTCATGGCTGAGCATGGCGATGAAATCGGCGCGCATGCGCTCTTCCCGTTCCAGGCGCGCTGTGAGCCTATCAAAGGAGGCGGCCAGTTCGCCCAGCTCGTCCTGACGCTCCGGCTTGAGAGTCGTGGCCCGGCCCGTGCGACCGAACTGGCGAATGGCGGCGCGGATGGCGCGCAGGGAGCGGTTCAGGCCCCAGGCGAACAGCAGCGACCCGGCCAGGCCCACGGCAATGGCCGCGGACAGCCCGAGCAGGCCACGCCGGGCCGAAACCGAGGCGGCCTCGTTCAGCCCGCTGAGACGGCGTTCCATCTCGCGTTGGTTGTCGTCACGCACGCGGCGCAGGCGCTCCATCCAATCCGCCACGGTCTGGTCGGGCATGAGCAGCCGGGCCGGCTCCGCGCCTTTTTTCAGGGTGATGGTATATTCGAGGGTCAGGGGTTCCAGAACTTTGAAGTACTCGGGATGGGCGCGCAGGGTTTCGTCGAGCATGGCCCCGAAGTCGGCCAGATCCTGGACCACGGCTTCCATGTAGGCGTCGTCCTGAAGAATCTCGTAACGTTTGCGGTCTTCTTCCAGCTTGGCCAATTGTTGAAGCATGCGCTGCATGGCCACGCCGATCTCGTAGTTGGTGCGCACTATCTCGGCGGACTCGCCCACCACTTCATCCATGCTGGAAAGCAGATGAAGCGTGGTGGCGAAAAAAATGGCGATGAGGGCCAGGCACCAGAGCAGCAGCCGACCCGTCATACCCATGCGGATGCGTGGTCGCACCGGGCCTCCCTGGGGTAACGGTTCCGCGGCGAGACTACACCGGAACCCCTTCCCGGTCCAGGGGCCGGGCACGGACTGCATGTTCATGCCCACATCGAGACCTCCAAAAGGGTGGACCCGCCCCCAATGGGCGGGTCCCGGCGAAGTTGAGAGTGTAACGTGCCAATGCGTTTCTGAATCGCGGCCCTTCTGCCCGAGCCGAATCTCGCGTTCAGCCCGGCCCGGGCGTTCGAACCGCACCTGAACCGACGCCGTCAGACTGTCAGAGGCAAGCCATAGGATATCCTCCGCTGCGATTGCCGTGACGAGTATGAGATGACACTGCTGCTGAGCAATGGCCGTGCCAGGGCTGTACTCCCTGAATTTTCAGGACAAAAAAAAAGCCCGTCCAAAAGACGGGCAAAGTTTGCGCGCAGGTGCGCAAAGGGAAAGACGGTGGACCGGGCCCCGTCCGTTTCGCCTTATTGCACGGTGGAGGTTCCGCTGCCTGGAGTTTGCGAACCGCCAAGCACCAGTTTCTTGCGATATGTCACAACTTCTTCGAGCTTGCTCCACTCCCGGATCATCTCCTCCCACTCCTCGAAATCGTGGAAGCGTTCATCAAGATAGCTTTCATGTCCCTTGTTCCAAACCTGGAACATATACATATCCACCTTGAATCCCTTGGAGTCGAAAGCCTTGGGCAAAACTTCGGAAGCATAGTGCTTGCCGTCCAGGAACGTCGCCAGGAAGGAACACACCATGGTCTGGCATTTTTCGTAGGTGATCTCCTCACCATTGAGCATTTCGGCCAGAGGCAGAAGTTCGGCTTGCTGTTTGCCTATCTTCTCCAGATTCTCGTCCGGGATGTGAACACGCAACACTCCGTCCTGTTCCTGAAGAAAATAAAAACGCAGCCATTGCTCAAACATCATCACCCGGACAGCCTCTTTGGAGGCGTCGGCGACGTTCATGCTTTTGAGTCGGGTTTCCATTTGACTATCCCATTGTTGGTCGTTTTTCCGGAAGGGGGATAATGGTCATGATCCGCGCCGCCGTCAAGTCCGGAACAACTTTTCCGGGCTGGACAAGCGTCCTCATGTGAGGTATCTCTTCTCGCTTCCAACCGGAAGCTATTCTTTAAGGAGGACTCACTTCATGGGCAGACATAAAAAGCATGAACGTTTCAAGGAACTTGACCGCCGCCGTAAGCGCCGCAAGGAACGCGAGAAGGAAAAGATCAAGGAAGCCAAAGCCGCCAGCTCCAAATAACCGGAGCGTGGTGCAGTCGTCCTTAACGGACGGCCAGAGATGTTTTTGAAGGAGGATGGGATGCCCATCTACGAATACGAATGCGAGGACTGCAAACAGATCGTTGAAGAATGGCAGCAGGATTTTGATGACCACGTTATCGACTGCGCCATTTGCGGCGGCAAATGCCACCGGCTGATTTCCAACACCTCGTTCATTCTCAAGGGCTCGGGCTGGTACGTCACCGACTATTCCGGCAAGACGCCGAACCCGGCCCCGGACAACGGGAATGGAAACGGCAACGGTAATGGGAACGGCAACGGCGCCAAGGCCAAGGACACGGCACAGACGAAACGGGACGAGGTCAAACAAAGCGCCTGTCCCAACGCATCGGCAAGCCCAGGTCAGGCCAGTACCGACACCTCCGCCTAGGAGATGGCAAGGCAGCTCCGGCTGCCTTTTTTTACGTTGAGCACCCCAAGCAGGGAGCACTCCCATGATTGAACGCTACTCCCGGCCACAAATGGCCGAGCTCTGGACGCTGGAAAACAAATTCCGCGTCTGGCTCGAAGTGGAACTGGCAGTCTGCGAAGCCTGGCACAGGCTGGGCGTCATTCCAGCCGAGGACATGGCCGAAATTCGCGCCAAAGCCGACTTTGACCTGGAACGCATCCTGGAAATCGAAAAGCGGACCAAGCACGATGTCATCGCCTTTCTCACCGCCGTGGAAGAAAAAGTAGGGCCTTCGTCCCGCTATATCCACCTGGGCTGCACCTCGTCGGACATCGTGGACACGGCCAACGGCGTACTCCTGACCCGGGCCGGTGAAATCATTTCGCAGGCGCTCGACCGTCTGCTCGGCGTGCTCAAGACCATGGCCTTCACGCACAAGGGACGCCTCTGCATGGGCCGCACCCACGGCATCCACGCGGAGCCCACCACCTTCGGGCTCAAGCTCACGAGCTTCTATGCCGAATTCCAGCGCCACAAGGTACGCTTTGACGCGGCCCGCGAAGGTATCCGCGTGGGCAAGATGTCTGGAGCTGTCGGCACCTATGCCCACCTGAGCCCGGCGCTGGAAGCCGAGGCCTGCTCCTTGCTGGGGCTGGAAGTGGACCCGATCTCGACCCAGATCGTGCAACGGGACCGCCACGCGCATTTCTTCACCTCCCTGGCGCTCATGGCCGGCGGCATTGAACGGCTCGGCACGGAGTTGCGCCATTTGCAGCGCACCGAAGTTCTTGAAGTGGAAGAAGGGTTTTCCAAAGGCCAAAAAGGCTCTTCGGCCATGCCCCACAAAAAGAATCCCATTTCCGCGGAAAACCTCTGCGGCCTTTCCCGACTGGTGCGAACCAACGCCCTGGCATCCATGGAAAACATGGCCCTCTGGCACGAACGGGACATCAGCCACTCTTCGGTGGAGCGCGTGATTATGCCGGATTCCACCGTGCTCATGGATTACATCCTGCACCGCATGAGCGGCCTCATGGAGCGGCTCAAGATCAACGGCGACAACATGGACCGCAATCTTCAGGCCTCCTTTGGCCTGTTCTATTCCCAGCGCGTGCTGATCAAGCTCCTGGACAAGGGGCTCAAGCGCCAGCAGGCCTACGAGGCTGTGCAGGCAGCGGCCATGCGCTGCTGGGAAGGACGCCGTCCGTTCCAGGACGAGGCCATGAACGATCCGGCCATCCGCGAACACCTCGACGAGGCGGAATTGGCCGAAGCGTTTGACCCATCATATTACCTGCGGTATGAAAACGATATTTATGCCCGCGTATACGGAAAGGATTGATCCATGGACGAGCGAAAACGCAAGCTGGCGCGGCTCCTGTTGCAATTGTCCTATGTGGAAGGCGAGGTGACGCTCACCTCCGGGCGCAAAAGCGACTATTATTTCGACTGCAAGCAAACCGCCCTGCATCCCGAAGGCGGCTGGCTCATCGGCTCGCTTTTCCTGGAGATGCTCCAAGGCCGGGGTATCCAGGGAGTGGGTGGAATGACTCTGGGCGCCGACCCTCTGATCAGTGCCGTAACCGTCCTCTCTCACGAAAAAAATTGTCCTCTTCCCGGTTTTATTATACGAAAGAAACCGAAAGGACACGGGACGAACCAGTACCTTGAAGGGCTCAAGAATTTTGCCCCCGGATACAAGGTCGCCCTGCTGGAAGACGTGGTAACCACGGGAGGCACGCTGCTCACTTCGGTAGAGAGAGTACGCGATGCAGGTTTTGACGTTGCAGCAGTTCTCTGTGTTCTGGACCGAGAGGAGGGGGGACGGGAGCGCTTGGCCGAAGCCGGGCTCCCGCTTGAGCCGATCTTTACCAGGGCCGAACTGCTTGCCGCAGGCCGCGACAGCCATTCGCCCACAGGTTGAGCCTATGCGCATGCCGGAGTTGAAGACCACAGCCCTGTTGTTCTGCTTTCTCACCCTGGCCTTTCCGGCTTGGGCAGGCGGATGGAACCCCACGCTCGGCTCACACGCCCAGGGCCCGAAAACCATGCTGGTCATCGACAAGGCAAGCCAGACCCTTTACATGTTCGGACGCCATAGTCCGCTCGAAGTCCTGCGCAAGCTGCCCTGTTCCACGGGCCAGAGCGACGGCGACAAGGTGCAGCGCGGCGACCTGCGCACCCCGGAAGGGATATACTTCATCCAGGGCCAATTGGACCGCGGCCTGGAATGGGAACTTTACGGCGACGTCGCCTATCCCTTGAATTATCCCAATCCCGTTGACCGCATCCGGGGCAAGACCGGCTCCGGCATCTGGTTGCATGGCCGGGGTAAAAACCTGGTGCCCAAAGATACACGGGGCTGCGTGGCCCTGGCCAATCCCAACATCCATGCCCTGGACGGGGAACTCTCCCCGGGAATGCCCGTGGTCATAGCGGACAAAGTCGCCTGGACCGAAGATGAAGGACCTGACGGGCCAGAGGCGAACATCCTGACCGACAAGGTGCGCGAATGGGCAGAAGATTGGCAGGACCGGAGCGAGGAATTCTTCGCCCATTACCTGCCCGAGGCCATGCCCTACTCCGGCATCGAATTCAATGGCTTCCGCGACCACAAAAAAGGCATCTTTGCCCGCCAGCCCTGGATTCAGGTCATGGTGGACAACGTTTATGCCATGCACGGGCCCGGCTATTGGGTCACCTGGTTCGACCAGTATTACCGCACCCCAAGCATGACCTCCACCGTGGGCAAACGTCTCTACTGGCAGCAAAGCGACGACGGCAACTGGCGCATCGTGGGACGGGAAGTCACCAAGCCCAGCGAGGACCTCACCGAAAAATATATCCAGAACAAGACCGAACAGGTGAGAAGTCTTGTTGCCACCTGGGCCGAAGACTGGCTCAAGGCTGACGCCGCAGGGTATGCGACGCATTACGATGAAGACGCCGTGCAGGACTCCCGCCGCGGCATCAAGGATATCGCGAACTACAAAGCCACGCTATGGGCCAAGCGAGCCCCGACGGAAGTCGTTGTTGAGAACCTGAATGTGCAGCCGCATGGACAAGGCCTCCAAGCCACGTTCATCCAGACCTACAGCGATGCCTCCGGTTATCAGGACAAGGGCGTCAAGACCCTGATCCTGCGGCCGTCCGGCAAGGGTTGGCTGATCGTGAACGAGCAGTGGAGAGCCCTATGAGTGATTCCAAGTACAGCATTCTCTTCATGCGCGACGACAAGGACGTCCGCGCATTCCGACTCAATCCCTTCTGGCTCAAGGCATTGCTGGTCGGCCTTGTCCTGCTCGTGGTCACTGCCGTGGCAGGGGTCTATTTCGGGGCAACCTCCCTGCTGGAAAATCTGCGTTTCAAGAACGAAAACAAAGAACTTGTCAGCCGATTGAGCGAAGCGGAGCTGCGTCTCAGCTCCCTCGCCAACATGGAAAAAATACTCGAGTCCTACGACAGCAGGGAAGTGGAAAGCATGCTCACCACCGAGCCGGCACAGCCCGAACCGGTAAAGAGCGAGCCGACCATCGACCTGAACAGCATCTTTTCCAAGGTGGACACGGGCGCGGTCCGGCTTGAAGACCTCAAGCTGGAAATCGGACCGGAACGCGTTGAGGTCATGTTCAACCTGCTCAACAACCTCAACAATACCCAACTCGCGGGAGCCATCTCCCTGGCCCTCGTAACCAACGACGGCAGGACTCTCGATCTCGAAGCCGACGACGCCGACCTCTCCTTCCAGATCCAGCGGCGCAAACCTGTGCGCGCCCAAGTGGCCCTGCCCGAAGGGGTGGCCAAGGAAAACGTCTTCGGCCTCCGGCTGACGGTCAAACGCGCGGACGGGAAGGTCGTGTACAGTGAGACGTATTCTCAAAGCACTATGGAGTAGCCTCGCGCTTTTCCTGGCCTTTGCAAGCCTGGCCCAGGCGCATTCCGAGAGCTACAGCTTCACCTTCTTCGAGGGGACCCAATACCCCCTGGATGTGGTTTTTCTGCGCGGCCACAGCGACGGCCCCACCATCATGGTGCAGGGCGGCATTCAGGGCGACGAAACTTCCGGTTTCATCACCGCCCAGGTGTTGACCCGCGCCAATGTGCGCAAGGGCAACCTGATCATCGTGCCGCGCGCCAACATCCCCTCCATCAATCTGCGCAAGCGCCAGATCAACGTGGACATGAACCGGCGCTTCGACCAGGACTACAATATTTTCTACGAAGACCGCCTGGCACGCGTGGTCCGCTTTCTGCTCAGCCAGTCCAACGCTCTGATCCACCTGCACGAGGGCAGCGGCTTCTATAATCCGACCTACGTGGACAATCTGCGCAACCCCAAACGGTACGGACAATCCATCATCGTGGACGCGCTGGTCTACGGCCAATGGAATCTAGGCAACACCGTAGACACGGCCCTGGCAGAACTCAATCCCGGCATTTCCCCGGAGAATTACCGCTTCAAGCTCTTCAACACGCGCACCTTCGACAACAACACCAACTACGAGGAAATGCGCAAGTCTTTGACCTTCTACGCGCTGACCGCGCTGGACATCCCGGCCATGGCCGTGGAAGTCAGCAAGAATATCTCCCAGCTGGACTGGAAGGTGCATCGGCAGCTGGAAGCCACCATCGTGCTGCTGCGACAATATGGCGTCGAAGCCGACCTGCCGCAGGTCCTGCCTGAAGACCTGGACTGCCTTGCCGGCAATACCGCCCTGCGCGTCAACGGCCAGCGGCTCGCTCCCGGCGAGACCATCGACATTGCGCCCGGATCGCCGTTGACATTCGAGCCCATGGACAAGCCCGCTTCCGGCCCGGCCCCTTCCCTGGCCGTGTTTGCCTCGGACCGCCCCGGCGTGAACCTTATCCATGCACCGCGCCTCGCCCTGGACGCCTTCAACAATATTGAAATCCGTTCGGACGGACGCAAGGTCGGTTCGGCCCGAGTGCGCCTCACCGGCAGCATCAGCGGCGGCGAAAACGTCAAGAGCCCGGTATTCGTCTGCTGGCTCAACGGCCGTCCCGTGTTCCTGCGCGAAGGGGAAACCTTGCAGGCCGTGCTTGGCGACCAGCTCATTCTGGAAGGCATCTGGGGCAGCTCCAGGGAGGAAGTCCTCAATCTCAAGGGCTACGTGGCCAAGCCTCATTCCAATGACGGACAGGACTGCGGCTGGGAGATCATCCTTGATCCTGAAAATTTCATGGACAAGTATCAGCTGAAAAGCCGGGCCGAGGTGGCGGCAAGACTCCGCGTCGTGCGCGAGACACCGGGCATGCGCCGTTCCGAATTCTACATCGCGGTCATGCCGCGCACGATCCATGCCCTGCGCCTCAAAAGCGATACCGGGCAGAGCCTGTTCATCCCGTGGCAGCCGGGCGGCAACTTCCCTCTGCCCGAAGGCCGGTACGTACTGGAAGATGCCTGGAGCAACGGTCCAGCCGACAAGCTGCTGACCACGGCCAACAACCTGCCCGTACGCACGGGGGCCTCCCTGGCCGTCAGTTCGGGCAAGCCCCTTCAACTGGCCCTGCGTCAGGCCACCACCTTCGCGCCTATGGGCGCCATGACCTTCACGGCCGCCCAGCCCGCGGCTGCCGCTGCCGGGCGCTGCCCGCGCCACGCCACGCGCTGAACGCGGCCTAGCGCTTGCGGTAGACCCGTTCCGGGTACAGGGCGTGCCCCTTGGCGGGCAGCCACATCAAACGATAGATTTTGTCGCCGTCGCCCATGAACATGACCGAGCCCTCGACAGGTTCCTCGGCCAGCAAGGTCGGCCCGTAGGTGTAGATGTAGCGGCTGTGGTACTCCGTGAGCGCCCGTGTGAAATTCATGCCCGGTACGTGCAGGAGCAGTTTTCTCACGCGCGGGTCCTTGCGCCCATCCACCACGAACACATCCAGATTCTCGTCTGTCCGAAAGTGGCCGACCAATCCGCTGACGTAATAGGAATGGTATTCAGAGAACAGGGTATGGCCAAAGCGCACCTTGGGACCTTCGCGAAGCCGCTCAATGCTCTTGAGCAGGCCGCCGCCCTCGGCGAATTCACGAAAGATTTCCTCCTCCGTGGCGTTTCTGCCGCCATAAGTCACAAGCACCTTGTGCGGACTGATGTCCACCACTTCGGGCGGGGCGTCGTATTCCTCGGGCATGAGCCTGTCCAGTTCCTCGTCCGTCAACTCCATGCCCGGCTCCACGAAAAAAACGCGGGCATCGGGCATGGTCCAGACCAGGATCGCCCCCAGTACGACAAGATGCAGCAGGGCGGAGAGTAGCCAGCAGACGGTCCGGGCGCGCATTTTACTCGCTCTGCCCGTCCGCGGTTTCGGAAACGATGCCCAGCCGGGCCACTCCGGCTTCCTTGACCTCGGACATGACCTTGACCACCTCGCCGTAGGGCACGGAAGAATCGGCCCGCAAATACAGCGCCTTGTCCTGCTTGAGTACGCGCTGGATCATGTATTCCTTGAGATGCGCCCTATCCACTTCTTCCAGGTCCAGGAAAAGCCGGCCCTGGGCATCCATGGTCAACACGAAATGTCCGCTGCCCTTGGGCAGGGTCTCCACGGTGCGCGTACGAGGCAGCTCCACGTCCACACCCTGGTTGCGCACCGCGGCGGTAACCATGAAGATGATGAGCAGCACCAGGATCACGTCCACAAAAGGCGTGGTGTTGATGTCGGCCAGATAGCGTTGGCGGGAAGGGCGACGAGACATGACGTGCACCGCCTAGCCCAGATTGCGCGGTGTACAGGTCAGGATGTCGGCCAGTTCCTCCTTGACCCGATTCATGAACGCGCTTTTGAGCCGGGCCAGCTCGCTCTCGATGGACCCGAGCATCTTCACGAACCCGTTGAAGGCCAACACGGCCGGGATGGCCACTATCAGGCCGAAGGCCGTGGTGGACAGGGCTGCGGCCAGTCCAGGCGCCACGCCGCTCACGGTGTCGGCCCCGCCGGTCAGCCCGGAAAAGGAATCCATGATGCCCCAGACCGTGCCGAACAGCCCCAGAAGCGGGGCCACATTGCCGAAGGTGGCCAGATAGGAAAGGGAGCCGTAGAGCCGCTCGGACTGGGCATCGGCCTCGTCCTGCAGGGCGTGACGCACGGATTCGAGAATGATGCGCCCCTTGACCGCTGGTTCCATATCCATATCGGCCATGCGCCGCAGTTCGTCCATGCCCTGCCCGGTGACGCGGCAGCAGGCCGCTTCCGGGTCCCTGTCCGGCCGGTTCATGGCCTGGGCCAGATCGGCGGCGGCCTCAAAAGCGGTCCTGTCCGCGCAGGCGCGGGCGCGGGCGCGGCGCAGTTCGTGCCACTTCAGGAAGATGAGGCTCCAGGTGGCCAGGGACATGGCCAAAAGAATCACAAAGACCAGTTTGATGACCGGTCCGGTGTCCAGGACGAGACTCCAAATATCCATGTCCAGCATACCGCTCATGAACGCACTCCTTGAGGTGAACTGATCCGGCCCGACAGGCAGGCGGACCCCGCCTTTCATTTCTAGGCCGTTTGAACGGGGAGTGCAAGAAAGGACGCAAAACAGGAGGAAACATCGGCACCATAAACCACAACATGCACCTCTTGATTGCGTTGCGGCAAAAGCAGGTTTTCTCCCCTGACCGTCAGAACGTGATTCACGGTCCGGCTTACTTCGCGCAAAACCGTATGACGATCAGGGTTTTGTTCTCGGTCAAACTCATATACGTTCACCTTGGCTTTCGGCTCGACATATGCCGGACCAGGAGAAAACCATGCCACTACGGCAAAGCGCCCGTTGCGACCTCGTCAAACAATCGGATATCAGAAGCATGACCCTGGCTTGCGCCCGCGTCGGCGGCATCAATCTGGCCCAGGGCGTCTGCGATCTGGACGTGCCCGAGCCCGTGCTGCAAGGCGCTGCCGATGCCATGCGCGCCGGGTACAATGTCTACACCCGCTTTGACGGCCTGCCCGAATTGCGCCGGGCCATAGCCGGCAAGCACCACCGCTGCACCGGTCTCGAATTTGACCCGGAAACACAAATCGTGGTCAGTGCCGGTTCCACGGGCGCATTCCAATCGGCTTGCTCGGCCCTGCTTGAACCCGGGGACGAGGTGCTGCTCTTCGAGCCCTTTTACGGATACCACGTTTCCACACTGAAGGCCGCGGGGCTGGTACCGCGCTTTGTGCGTCTCCAGGCACCGGATTGGTCTTTTTCTGACATTGACCTGGAAGCGGCAGCCTCGCCCCGACTGCGGGCCATGGTCGTGAACACCCCCGTGAATCCCTGCGGCAAGATATTCTCGCGCAACGAACTGGAACGCCTTGCCGCCTTTGCCGAGGCGCACTGCCTCTTCGTGTTCACCGACGAAATCTACGAACACTTCATTTATGACGGCCACACGCATATTTCCCCGGCCTCGCTTCCGGGAATGGCCGAGCGCACCATCACCATCTCGGGCCTGTCCAAGGTCTTTGCCATCACGGGCTGGAGATTGGGCTACGCGCTCTGCCATCCGCGCTGGCGGGAACCCATCGGCCACTTCAGCGACCTGTATTACGTCTGCGCCCCGGCCCCGCTCCAGATCGGCGCGGCCAGAGGGCTTGAAGAATTGGGACAGGAATACTACGAAGACATTTCCCGCGATCACTGCCGCAAACGGGACGTGTTCTGCGAGGCATTGCTGCGTGCCGGGCTGCGACCCCATATCCCGCAAGGCGCATACTACGCCCTGGCCGACATTTCCGGGCTGCCCGGGAAAGACAGCCGGGAACGCGCTCTGTATCTGCTGGAAAAGACAGGAGTGGCCTGTGTCCCGGGCCGGGCTTTTTATCACGACGACGCAGGCGAGGGCCTTGCCCGATTCTGCTTCGCCAAACGCTGGCCCGAATTGGAAGCGGCCTGCCAACGACTGGAGCGACTCTCATGAGCGAGGACCCTCACCGAACCGACGAGTACGCCGGTTTCGCGCGCACCTATGACCCCTTCCTGAACCCCCTGCTGGACCCCTTGCGCCGCCGGATCACCGCAATCGCAGTGAACGTTGTCAGGGACATGGCCGACGAATCCACCCCGAAAGCATTGCAAAACACAGTGCTGGACCTTTGTTGCGGCACCGGCAGACAGGCCGCGTCGCTGCATCGGGCCGGTCTGGCCGTACACGGCGTGGACAACTCCCCGGCCATGTTGGCCGTGGCCAGGACCAAGACCCCGGCAACCATCGCTTACCACCAGGAAGACGCTTCCGCCACGCATTTCCCGGACCAGAGCTTTCCCTGCGTGGTCATCTCCCTGGCCCTGCACGAAAAACAGCCCGCCAAACGCGAGGCCATTCTGGACGAAGCCATACGTCTGCTCATTCCCGAAGGTTCCCTGATCGTGCTGGACTACCGCCTGCCTGAGACCGGCCTGGGTCGTGGCGCCATGGGATTGGCCGCGCTGGTGGAACGCATGGCGGGCAGTGAGCACCATACCAACTATCGCCAGTTCCTGGCCGCAGGCGGCATGCGCGCCCTGCTGGGGGCTCGCCGTCTGCCATTTCAACGGCTGGAAACGTTTTTCCTGGGCTGTTTCGGCCTTTACCGGGCCTTTCGCCGTCGCGAGGAATGACCCGGGACCCCCATTGACTTGCTCCGCTGCTCGGCTATGCTCGGTTCATGTGCGGACGATTCGGATTCGACATGCCCAAGCAGGTGCTGGAGGAAACGTTCGGCGTGGTTCTGAATGATGCCGGGCCGGGAGCGGACTACAACATCACGCCGGGCAGCATGGTCCTGGCCGTGATGCTGGAGCAGGGACACAGGGTCTTGCGCGGCCTGACCTGGGGCCTGATTCCTCCGTGGGACAGGAACGCGGCGCGTGGCGGATTCATCAATGCCCGCTCGGAAACCGCCTTTGACAAGCCCTCGTTCCGCACGGCCATGGGCAGAAAGCGCTGCCTTGTCCCGGCCAGCCTGTTTTACGAATGGCAGAAAACGCCCGGACGCAAACTCCCCTTTGCCATTGCCCTGAAAAAAATGGAGCCCATGGCCCTGGCCGCCATCCACGCTGAACACGAGGCATTCGGACCGACCCTGGCCATCCTGACCACAGCTCCCAACATGCTTCTTGCGCCCATCCACAACCGCATGCCCCTGATCCTGCCTCCCGAGGCCCATGCGGCCTGGCTTGACCCGGCCACGCCCCGGACAGCGCTGGAGCCTTTGCTGCTCCCCTATCCGGCGTCCGCAATGGACATCTGGCCCATCACTTCCCAGGTCAACAACCCGCAGGCGCATGGCCCGGAAGTGGCAGCGCGACTGCGTGCGCAGCCCGGACTCCTGGAGGAGAACGAAACCTCGAAAAACAATCAATAGTGTTGTATTCAGGATGGTTGCTGAATCGCTATTTGAAACACGGCCTCGGTGCCGGGCGTGTCATACACAAACAGCCGGGTTTGGTCCGGATCATGGTGCTCGGCCAAGACCGCACCCAGACCGCGAACAAAGGCCATGTCTCCGAAGGAGTGCATGGGCGCGAATAAAACGGGCCGCAAGCGTTGCAAAAAGAGCGGCCCGCCCGCCAGTCCTGGCAAACGTTGATCCGTATCCTGAAACGCCACATGCAGAGTCTGACCGTCCAAGGCCTGTTCCAAACGGTCCAGACTCGCCCCGAAGAATTCCCGGGTGAACGTCCGCTCCTGCGGCGCGGCCTCGGGCCAATCCCAGCAGGCCAAGTCCCCGCCGTGCCAGACGCGCAAAAGCCCTTCCGGCGTTGGCAGGGCAACGAAAAAGGCCACGCCCAGATCATTGGAAAGAAAGGTCCGGATATCCAGGCCATGGAAGGAATAGCGCTCGTCCGGCTCAACAACCAAAGCGCCCGGAGGCGTTGCCTCGTCATACATATCCGGGATGTCGTCGGCATAGATGAACGCGGCCGAAGCGGCGCTGGACACAAGGTTCGGCGTGTCCGGGTCGAAATGGTCGGCATGGCCATGGGAGGCGAACACGAACAAATCGCGCCCGGATATGGCGCGCTCCATGACTTGACGCGCTCCGGCAGGCAGATGTTCGGGCGAAGGCAAATCAAACAGCAAGGCCCGACCCGCACACTCCAGCACAAAACTATTGTGATGGACGTAGGTCAGGCGGACGTTCACGGCTTGCGCCCCTTGCGCCCCTTGCGCCGCATAAGCCGCCGCCCGAAATTGCGGAAAAAGGAGATCATTTCCTGCCGCCAGTGCAACGCGGAAAGCGTGAGCAGGTTCATGAGCAGCCCCATGAACAGCAGGACAAGCGCGTCATAAATGGTGGTGCTGGCCTTGGCATTGGCAAAGGGCAGCATCTTCCAGGGCACGAACATGGGATAGGCCAAATTCCAGTCCTTCATGGCCCCTTCCAGCGCGGTCTCGGCCCGCGACGGGTCCAGGTCCAGTTGTTCGCGCACCAGCTCCTCGAACTTCTTTTCGCCCAAAGTCACGGCATCATGAATATTCTTGTTGCCATACTTGTATTTGTGCGACTCCCTGAACTCCTCCAGCTCGGCTTCCAGCCGGGCGCGTTGCGTCGCGAGGGGTTCCTGCTCCTCTGGAAGCTGCGCGTCGCGCAAGGCCAATTTGACCTCGCGCAACTCGTCCGAAAGAAGCGCATGCCGCGCATGATAGCTGTTGTTGTTCTCCTGCAGCACGAGCAGCCCTTCGTAGGCCCAGCGGGATGGCATGAGCTGGCATATTTCCGGAATGGGGCTGTTCTCCACGATGGTCAGGCTTTTGTTCATCTTTTCGTATTCGATAAGCGCGCCGCCGAGAATGATCTGGGGCACGAGCATGAGCGGCACGATATTCTGTGCTGCCCGTGACGAAAGCCGGGGGATGGCGGAGATGAACAGGCCCGCGGACAAGCCCGTGTAGGAAAGGAGCGTGAGGTAGAGGATGTAATAGAGCGAAAGTTCGCGCACCTCCATGATCAAAAAGCCCATGGCCACAAAGAGCACGTTCTGCACCAGGGCAAAAGGCACCAGTACCAGCAGCTTTGCCGCCAGATAGGTGCGGTTGGTC
The DNA here is from genome assembly GCA_036541255.1 of Desulfovibrionaceae bacterium. Taxonomy (GTDB): domain Bacteria; phylum Desulfobacterota; class Desulfovibrionia; order Desulfovibrionales; family Desulfovibrionaceae; genus Paucidesulfovibrio. The sequence continues at coordinate 24,616 of JAZHDD010000001.1, forward strand.
AGGTTGAGCATGCGCTCGCGCAGGAACAGGCCGGAATCGCCTATGATCTCGTCCACGGAGTTGGTCATGGACAGGAACAGGGTCACGATCACGGCCACGAAAAGAAAGATGCCGAAGAGGTCGTTGGTGTAGAGGGAATACTCCCCGGCGGGCGTATAGCGCAGGATGAAGCCCACGCCAGCGCCCAGAAGGGGCGCTTCCAAAAAAGTGATCAAGAGGTTGGAGCGGTCCCGAATCTTGTTGCGGTAATTGCGCGAAAGCAGGGTGCGGAACTGTTCGAAACGTTCGCGCGGCCCAAAGTGCGGCTTGGGCGGAAGAATGTCCGAACGGGGCAGCCGAATGCTCGAAAGCCAGGCATCAATGGCCTTGGTTTCATATTCCTTTTTCCAGTAGGCCGGGGAATACTTGCGTTTGCCGAGCACGGTACCGTCAATGTCGCGCAGGGATTCCTCAAGGCTGTCCAGCAGGATGTCCGGCTGCACGGTCTTGCAATCGGGGCATTCCACCACGATGCGGCCCTTGCTCTCGTCCCGCTCCATGTGGCGCTTGAAATATTCCAGGGCCGAATAGGTGGTGCCGTAGTAGGCCAGGGTGCCGCCCCGGTCGAGCAGCACGACCTTGTTGAAGGTCTTGTAGATGCGCGAACTGGGCTGGTGGATCACGCAGACCACGATCTTGCCGCGCAGGGTGATGTTGCCCAACAACTCCACTATCTTTTCAGAATCCTTGGAAGAAAGTCCGGACGTGGGTTCGTCGAGCAGATAAATATCCGCGTCCGTTATCAATTCCAGGCCGATATTCAGGCGCTTGCGCTCGCCGCCGGAAAGAGTCTTGTCGTTCACGTCGCCCACGCGCAGGTCGCGGCGCTCGGTCAGCCCGATGTCGCTCAGAGCCACTTCGATCTTGGCGTTGAGCTCTTCCTCGCCTTTGTCAGGAAAATGCAGCTTGGCGTAATAATACAGATTTTCATAGACCGTCAGATTGGACAGCAGCAAATCCTCCTGGGGCACATAGCCCAGGTGGTTTTTGAGCATCTCGTAATCGCGGTGCAGGTCGTAGTCGTCCAGGCGGATGGCTCCCCTGTCGGGACGGGTAAAGCCGCTCATGACCCGCAGCAGCGTGGACTTGCCGCTGCCGCTGGGGCCGATGATGGCCACCATTTCGCCATACTCGATATCAAAGGATACGCCGTCCAGAGCCACGGTGCCGTCCTCAAAGGCGTAATGCAGATCCGAGGCCACCAGTTTGTTGAAGCTGAATGCCGCCTTGCGCAACTTTCCGGCCTTGATGTCCAGGGTCAGGTAGTTGCCGAAGAGAAAAAGCGTGTCGCCGTCTTCCAGTTCCACGGGACCGGATACGGCCCGGTCGTTGAGGTGGACCTGATAAGGGCAATCGCCGGGATCGAAAATGAAGGTCTCCCTGTCGCGGTCGGCCACAAGCCGTGCGCTCCAACGCTCGGGCAGTTCGTCATGAATGAACACGTCGCCGCGCACCGAATTGGTGATGCGGTATTCCCCGCGCCCGTCGTCCAGGGAAAGCTCGCGCTTGGCGTTCAGGGCATAAAAGAGTTCCCGCAGGTTCATGCGGAAACCGTTGACGAAGATATCGTCGTCCAGGTTGACCTGGGCCGCGTTTTCCACGCGCTGGTCGTTGACATTGACGAGCGCGAACAGGTCCAGGACTTCCAGCCGGATCAACGCGCCCCGGAAGAGCAGACGCAACACGCTGTCCTGCCCCTGTTCCGTTGTGTAGGCGGGCTCCAAGTCTTTTTGGGTGACATAGATGTCGGCATTGAGCGGGCTGACCTTGTTCTCGAAATAGGCCTTGAGGTCATGGTGCTTCAGCGAGTAGCCGTTGATCAGAATGCGATAGTTGTGGGAGACGCGGTTGGAGATGTTCTTGCGCAGCTGGTAGCCGTCCACCTCGATGTCGTGGCCGTCGCACTTCTTGGTGATGCAATAGAGATTGCGAATCTTGTAGATGGTCAGGTCCAAACCGGGAAACGGCAGGTACACGTCCGCCGTGGACAGATCGCCCGTGACCCGCAGTGCGATGATACTGGCACGTTCGGAAATTTCCCTGGAAGGTTCGGTCAGACCGAAGCCGGATTCGATGAAGCGCACATCCCATTCGCTGATTTGCAGCAGTTTGGCCATGGCCCGCGCCAACCGGCGCTCCACGGATTCGGCCTTGTCCGCGATGATGAATTCATAGACGATGATCAGGCAGTAGACTTTTTCCTGGTAGGACAGACCCGAGCCAAGCGCACGGCAGACAGCGCCCAAGTCCAGGCTGCGCGAAAGAAAATTCTCGAACTGATCGCGGAAGCGGCTGACAACGTCCGCCGGGTACAGGTGCCCATAAAAGGATTCGATGAATTCCCTTCGCCTGTCGGAAACGGTACGCCCGGCCTGGGCGATGAGGGCCAGAAGCTTGAGGACCTGGGCGGCCAGGCTTTCCTCGAAACGTTCCTCGTCCTGCCCCCGGCGTGTGCGGGGTGCGTCGGTCTGCCGCAGCATGAAACTCCTCGCCGGGGCGGGACACCCTGTCCCGCTCATGGGGACAGGCCCCGACCCGGAGTCCGGGCGGTTCCGGCGTCAAGAGGGCAAAGCCGACGCCGCTCCGGAGAAGATTCCGGGAAACCGGGTTACTTGTAGCCGGCCAGAATGAACCAGTAGTCGAACTCTCCCGCACAGTCCTTCAATGTCGCCTTGATATGGAACGTACCACTCCACTCGGGCCGAAGGTTGACGGATGCGGGTTCGCCCTTGCCCGTGCTCTCGGCCACCACGTTCCAGTTCTCGTCGAACATCACGAGCTGCAGCTCGCGCACGCCCGTGTCGCCCTGGAAATGGAAGAAATAATCGATGCCCGTGGCAAGTTGCGTGTCGAAATAATAGGATTTGCCCTTGCCCAGCTCGCCGATCTGGATGTCGTCCTTGACGCTGAAGCCCTGGCCCTCGTACTTGAGGACCTCCTCATACGCGGGCTTGCGGATGTCCATACGCCCGGCCAGGGCCAGCGCAGGGAGCAAAAGAGCCAAGGCAACTACGGCCGTGATGCGTGCCACCATATCCCTATCCTCTCTCGATCAGTTGCACGAGCTCGGAGCTGAGCTGATACAGGCGCTTGACGTTGTCCAGGGGCACGGGCTTGCGATAGCCCACGTTCACCAGGGAACGAATTTCAGGCAATGCCTTGAGAATGGCCTGCACGGAAACCGTGTTCACGGCCTCGGGTTCCATCTTCTCCAATTCACGCTGGAAATAATCCACGAGATTGGGCTGATAGAGCAGCGAGGTGGAATGTTCGGGATAGAGCCCCGCCTGCAGCAGGCGGGACGTGGTGTGCAGCCCTTCGAGCCAGCCGCCGGTCCGCACCAGCGTGGCCACGTCCTGGTCGCCCAGCTGGTCCATCTCCATTTCGATGAGATAGCGCAGGGCGTCGAGTTCGTCGCGCAGCTCGTCCCAGCGGCCCTGGTTGGCCAGGTCCTCGAAGGTCTTGCTGCGGTCGAGGATGGTCTCCTGGACCATCAACTCCTCGGCCAGGGTGATGACGATGACGATCACGTCGCCGAGCTTGTTCTTGTCCTCGGCAAGGATGGCCACCAGACCGTTTGCAGAGCGCACGCCCAGGTTCAAGGCGCGCAGATAGTTGTCCTGATAGTCGTACCGCTTGTCGAAGTCGGCGACCTCACCCCAATCCGTATCGCCCAGACGGTTGATGGCCAGGAACATCTCCGCAGGCGACGGCAAGGCCACGTTCTGCGCGAATTCCTTTTTTTCCGCGTCGTTGAGTGCGGAAACCTGCGCCCCACCGGCCGGAAGGGCCAACTGGGACAGCAGGACCAGGAAAAGGACGGTTGTTTTCAATCGCTTGCTCATGCGCACACCTCTGCGGGAAGCGTCATATCGATGTTCTGTTGGTATAGTGCAGTCGGAACCTACCATTGTGGGGCAGGTTAGCAGCACGGAATGGAAAAGTAAAACAGCAAGAAGGGCGCACTTATTGGCCAAGGCCGCGGAGCTTGGCCGCTTCCCATTCATGCTCGATGGGGATGAGTTGCTGCAGGCCTGCGATATGCATAACTTCCTCCACCAACTCCTGGGGGCGGTAGAGGATCATGCGCGCGCCCTTTCCTGCAAGATTTCTGGCGTTGCGGAGCAAAAGCCCCATGCCCATGGAAGCCATGAACGAGACTTCGCCCATGTCCACCACGACCGGTTTTCCCGCACCGGAGACAAGCGCAGTGAATTCCTCTTCGATTTCCTTGATCCCGGCCGCATCCATGCGCCCCGAAAGCGCCACGTGCGTGAGGCCGTTCGAGTCCTCGAAGACCGTAAGCTCCATTCCCCCTCCTTCGTCGGCAGGCCGGTTGCGGCACTGCCGTCGAATATGTAGCCGGGTTTTCGGGGGAAGGCAACAGGTTGGCGTCATGGGGGCGACTGACGACACAAAAAATCAAATCCGCTTGACCACGGCCAGGGTCACATCGTCTTCACGGCGGTCGTTGCCCCGGAAATCTTCCAAAGCGGAAAGTACGGCCTGGACAATCTCGGCCGCAGGCTTGTCCGCTGCGCGCCGCACCACGTCCAGCATGCGCGCCCGGCCAAAGACCTCGCCACGCACGTTGCGGGATTCCCATATCCCGTCCGTGCCCAGCAGCGCGAATTGGCCGGGTCGGTTGAACGTCCGTTCCCGTTCCTCGAACTGCGCATTTTCAAGAAACCCCAGGCTGACCCCTTCGCCGCGCAGCTCCTCGAACTCCCCGGTCCAGGGGTCATAGAACCAGGCAGGCTCATGGCCGGCCCGCACCCAGCGCATGGAATTCTTGACCGTGTCGAACTCGGCGCAGAAGAGCGTCATGAACTGACCCGAAGGAGCCACATCGCCGTAAAGCTGACGGTTGACCATGGCCACCCGCTCGGCCAGCGGGCGCCGCGACTCGGACACGGCGCGCAGCATGGCACGCACCGTGGCCATGAGCAGGGCCGGAGCCGCGCCATGACCGGAGACATCCCCCACGGCCAGGGCCAGCTTGCGCCCATTGCCGCCCTGGACCACAAAGGCGTCGTAATAGTCGCCGCCGGTCTCGTCGCAGAAAAGAATGGTCCCGGCCACATCCAGCCCGGGCAGCACAGGCACGTTGCGCGGCAAAAGATTCTGCTGCACCTCCCGGGCCAGGGCCATGGATCGGCTCAGCCGCATATGGTCCTGCAACTTGGGCACGGTGTCGTTGAAGGCCTTGACCAACAAATCCCGCTCATCGCCGGTACGCATTTTGAGGCGCGCCGTGAAATCGCCCCCGGCCAGACGTTCCCAGGCGCGGGCCATGCGTAGCACGGCACCCCCGGCGCGGCGGGCCGCTATCCAGGACAGCAGGGCCGCTCCAAGCACTGCGGCCAAAGCCATTATCAAGGCGGAATTGCGTTGGCTTGCGGCATGCGCGGCCACGTCACGGCGCAATTGATCAGGCACGGTCATGGCCACGGCCTTGGGCACCACAAGCAGGAAGGCGGTGGTCCGGTCCAGCGGTGAAAACGCCCAGATGCTGGGCCGCCCCTGGTAGTCCATCTCCATGCTGCCCGCCTCCTGGTTGCGGATGCGCTCCACCAGGGCGGCAAAGGCTTGCCGGTCCGAAGGTTCCATCCAGGCATACCGTCCCTGGACAGCGTCGCTCGGGCCGGAATCGTAATCGCGGCCAGCCATGACCTGAAGGCCCAGGGTTTTGCTCTCGGGGTCGATGCGCGCGCTGACCAGGAAGGACCGCATTTCCTGGGACCACTGGGAAGCCAGGCGGGCCTCCTGAAGAAACCAGGTGACCGGCGCTTCAATGCCTGCAACCCCGGCGAATTCGCCGCCCGGGCCGTATAGCGGCATGTTCAGGGCGTAGAGCAGTCTGCCCGTGGCCCGGCTGAGCAACAGGCCGGTCCATTCCGTTTTGCCTGTTTCGCGGGCGCGGGCGTACCAATCGGCCAAACGGGTGTCCACTTCGGCGGGATAACCGCCAAATCCCGGATAGGCCATGGTTACGCCGCTCTCCAGGGACACATAGACACGGTAGGCGGCATAGCCCGCATTCTTAAAGACATCTCGGCAGATGGGCAAGAGAGTGGAAAGCCGGGCGACGTCTTGGGAAACCCAGCGGTTCTCCACGCCCGAGGCCAGCAGGAAAACTTGATTATCGAAACTGACTTTCATGGGTTCGGCGCTGCCATCCGCCTTGCGCCGGGTGTAACGGGGATTTTCCGCCAGATCGGCCGGCGCCCGCAAAGGATTGTCGTAATCCGACGCGAAGTAGACCTGCGGCTCAAGCACGAAACCTTTGGAAAGCAGACGTTCCGCCTCCACTCCCAGGGAACGCAGGGCAAACGTCAGCGTGGCCACGCCACGTGAAACAGACTTGGAAGCATTCTCCGCATCCTGCTCCAGTTGCCGGGTGAGCAGACGGGTGATCTCGCCTCCAGCCACTTCGGAAACAGTCTGCTCAAGGCGCAACACACCGCGCTGCCACATGATCCCGGCCAATACCAACGGCACGAGACTGAGGAGCAGCAAGGCGAGAAAATATTTCCAACGGATCGGCATACAGAACACTCCCTGCAAGGACTGCTCCTCTTGGAGTACCCATGTTTGGCTCAGCAATCAATCTTTGAACGGCTGGCATTCTCTATGAATTCGTGGCAATATTTTTTTTGAAGAGGAAGGAGGGTTGCTGCACGTGAACGTTACCGGCGTCCTGTCTCTCATGGCCACTCTATTGTTGGTTCTGAACGTTGCAACTGCCCCGGCGGAAACGCGACTCAACGTGCTGACGGAAGAAGGCCCTCCCTTCAACTACTCCACCCCCCAGGGGGCAGAAGGGTTCAGCGTGGATATCGTACGCGAGATCATGCGCCGGACCAACACCGAATCGGAAATACGCATCCAGCCCTGGGCCAGGGCGTTCGATACCGCATTGAAAGAGCCCAACACCGTGCTCTTCACCACCACCCGGACCGCCGAGAGGGAGAATCTCTTCCACTGGGTCGGCCCGATCATGGAAAATACCTGGGCATTGTATGCCCGGGCGGAATCATCCCTCCGCATCGAATCGCCTGACGATGCCCGCAAACTGTCCGGCATCAGCGCCTACCGCGCCGATGTGCGCGAGCAATATCTGCTCGATCAGGGCTTCATGAACATCCGCAGCGTGAGCGACTTTGAATCAAGCGTACGTATGATGCTCGAAGGCCGTGTCCCCGTGGTGATTGCCGACGACGTCGGCCTGAAGCATCTACTTCGCCGCCTGGACATTCCGGAAAACTCCATCACCGCCCTCTATGAAATCAAACGGTTCGGCCTGTATATCGCCCTTTCCCTCAATACGGACCAGGAAATCGTGCAGGCTTGGCAGAAAGCTTTCTCCGACATGGTTCGGGACGGCACGTTTGACGGGATATACCAGAAGTGGCTGCCACCGGGTGAACGTCCGGATTTCAACGATAGTTGCAACTCCGAGTAGCATGCAACGCAGGCAAGAGGGAGCACCATGACACCCGACATCCGACATCGGTCTTTGTCCACCAATTTGACCATCAGCCTGGTGGCCACGATAGTCATTCTCGTAGCAGTCCTGCTCGGCGTGCAGCATTGGAATTTATACGATACGGCCCGAGATGAGCTGGAAATCAAGGCGGACAACTATTCGGAAGAACTTGCCGAGATCCTGTCCATTCCCATGTGGACCCTGGACACGGCCAATGTCCGTCACATCGGCCAAGTTTATGAAGGCAACGAACTCTTTTCCAGCCTGCGAATCATGGACCCGCGCGGCGAGGTTCTGTTTCATTACAAATCTCCGACGCCGCCCACGGAGGAAACCACCCGGCGGGTCAACATCGTCTTTGAAGGTACCGTCATTGGACAGCTTGAGCTTTCTCTGTCCATGGCCACGCACCAGCAGGCCGCCAAACGACTTTTTCATGCCACTTTGGTCAACCTCCTGGCAACGGCCTTGGCCCTTTTCGCGGCCACGGGCATCCTGTTACGCATTTTTCTACGCAAACCGCTCAGCGAACTGGAATCGGCCATGGGCCGTGTGGCCCAGGGGGATTTTTCCCAGCCATTTTCCGGACCGAGATACCGCGAACTGGAACGCATCGTTGATTCCTTCCAGAAGATGTCCGGAACGATCCGCGCCCGCGAGGAATCCTTGCGCAGGGTCAACGAGGCCCTTTCCATCAATGAACAAAGGCTGAACATGGCCATCAACGCGGCCAATGACGGCCTTTGGGACTGGGACTTCCGCAAAAAGCAATTTTATTGGAGTCCGCGAATTTACACCATGCTCGGTTACAAGCCGGACGAGATGCCCGCTTCCGTCCAGGTATGGGAAGAACAGCTCCACCCTGAAGACAGGGAGCGCGCCCAACGGACCATCAAGAACAAACTTGCGAGCCCTGGCGAAGAATTCCACATCGAGTTTCGCCTGCGCCGCAAAGACGGCAGTTATTGCTGGATTCTCTCCCGAGGCAAAGTCACGGAATGGAATGATGCAGGCGAAGCCACCCGCATGACCGGCACACACCAGGACATTTCAGAACGCAAGGCTGCCGAGGAGCTGCGCGAGCAGCTCATCAACGAACTGGAAGAAAAGAATGCCGAACTCGAACGCTTCACCTACACGGTCTCCCATGACCTCAAGAGTCCGCTGATCACCATCAAGGGTTTTCTCGGCATGCTCCAAAAAGACCTGGAACGGAACGATAAAGAGAACATCACAAAGGACATGAGCCGCATCAGCCAGGCTGCGGACAAGATGCAGCAGCTTTTGGACGAATTGTTGGAGCTCTCCCGCGTGGGGCGGCTGACCAATCCGCCCGAAGAAGTGGACCTGGAAACGATCGCACGTGAAGCCGTGGAACTGGTGATGGGACAAATCGCAGAACGAGGCGTCCAGGTGGATATTCTGCCGGGATTGCCCACGATCAGGGGCGATCGTCCGCGCCTGCTGGAGGTCTTCCAAAATCTTGTGGACAACGCCACCAAGTTCATGGGCGACCAGCCCGCACCGCGCATTGAAATCGGCCCGCGCGAGCAAGAGGGGGAGACCGTGATTGTTGTCCGCGACAACGGTATTGGCATCAAGCCGGAATATTTCAATAAAGTCTTCGGCCTCTTTGACCAGCTCGAACCGGGACGAGGCGGCACAGGGATCGGACTGGCACTGGTCAAACGCGTGGTGGAGACGCACGGCGGCCGCATTTGGGTGGAATCGGATGGACTGGGCAGCGGTGCCGCCTTCTGCTTCACGATCAAAGGCAGCAAGGACTGAATCCAGCACGACAGGAAACGAGACATGATGCGGCTTTCCGATGTCAACCTGCTTGAAGAATTGGAAAAACCAAAATTCTCCGAACTTTAAAAAAGCTTCACGCTACATTGTTATCCCAAGGATGCCCTGGCATTCCAACCTGCTGAAGAAGAAAGCCGCGTCTTCATCGTTCAGGCGGGACGGACGCGTTGGACGCCCTTTCCCGCGAGATCCTCCAAGCGTTCCGGTAGAACGCCACGCCCCGTTCGCCACGCAACGAAAAAGGCCGTCCTTTCGGACGGCCTTTGCTTTCGGAAATGGTGGGCTCGGCAGGATTCGAACCCTCTGCACAACACTTAACTATTTGATTTT
>JAZHDD010000002.1:0-8663 GCA_036541255.1 Desulfovibrionaceae bacterium
AACAAGACTGTCTCTCGCGTCTTGATTCTTTAGAAATACGAATAGCGAGGATGATTCCCTCATGGACAGGCAACTCATTCTTGACACTATTTTGAAAACAACCCGTGACGGTTTTTGGTTGATTTCTGCTGAGGGCTTCTTAAGAGACGTTAACACCGCGTATTGCACCATGTCTGGTTACAGCAAGCAAGAGCTTCTGGCCATGCATATAACCGAACTGGACGCACATGAAAGTCTGGTAGATGTGCGTGAACGGCTGCATGGAATAAAGTTTAGCGGTTCTGAAGTCTTCGAATCCACGCACCGCCGGAAAGACGGCACCATATTCGATGTCGAAATCGCGACGACCTGGCTCCATCTCTCCGAAGGAATGTTCGTTGCGTTCCTGAGGGATATATCCCAACGTAAAAAAAATGAAGCTGCATTGCGCGAAAGCGAGAAGAACTATCGTCAGCTCTTCGAGGCTGAGTCCGACGCCATCTTCCTCATCGAAAACAATACAGGGCAAATCCTTGCGGCCAACTCCGCAGCGTCTTCGCTCTATGGCTACAGTCAAGCTGAACTCCTGGCCATGCGCAACGTCGAACTCTCCTCAGAACCCGAACAGACAAGCCACGTCACACAGACTTCGCCGCCCGATCCGGGCAAAGTCGTGCACATCCCCCTTCGGTACCACCGCAAGAAGAACGGTGAAACATTCCCTGTGGAGATAACCGGCAGATTCTTTGTCCTGCAGGACCGCCCCGTTCATATCGCAGCCATCCGCGACATCACCGAAAAACAGAATACGATCGAGGCGCTCAGGGCCAGCGAGGAACGATACGCCCTCATCCTCAAGGGCTCGAACGATGGTTTCTGGGATTGGGATCTTGTCGGCAACACGGTTTTTTTCTCCGACCGGTGGAAGGAGATCCTCGGCTTCGGCCCTGAAGAAGTCCCCAATGACGTCGAGCAATGGTCTCAGCGGCTGCATCCGGAGGACACGAAACGCGTAATCGAGGAAAACGACCGCTGCCGACGCGGCGAAACGCCCTCCTTCGTTGTGGAATACCGGATGCGGCACAAGGATGGATCCTATCGCTGGATTCAGGGCAGGGGCTCCTCGGCACGCGACGCAGAAGGCCGGGTCGTTCGCCTGAGCGGAACCCATTCGGACATCACGGCCCGCAAGGAAGCGGAGCAGAAGCTGCGAGAAAGCACGGCCCTGCTCGACACGGCGGCCCGGATCGCCCGTTTCGGCGGCTGGAGCGTGAACCTTGTGCAGAACAAGGTCGTATGGTCCGACCAAGTGGCCGCCATTCACGACATGCCAAACGGCTATTCTCCCAAGGTTGAAGAGGGAATCCTTTTCTATGCACCGCAGTGGCGGGAAAAAATCAGGAACGTCTTCGGGATGTGCGTCGAGCGGGGCATACCCTATGACGAGGAAATGCAAATTGTCACCGCGAAGGGCACTCAGGTCTGGGTCCGCACAACTGGCGAGGCTGTGCGTGACGAGAAAGGCAGGATCATCGGCGCCCAGGGAGCCTTCCAGGACATATCGGAACAAAAACGCAACCATTTCGCCCTGATCCAGGCCAAGGAGCAGGCCGAAGCCGCCAGCAAGGCCAAGAGCGCCTTCCTGGCCAACATGAGCCACGAAATCCGCACGCCCTTGAACGGCATCATGGCCATGATGCAACTGCTGGAGATGACCCGTCTTGATGAGGAACAGAACCGGTACGTATCCATGGCCATGACGTCGACCGACAGGCTGACCCGGCTTCTTTCGGATCTTCTGGACATCTCCCGCATCGAGGCCGGCAAGATGACCATCCGTGAAGCCGAGTTTCGGCCGCAGGAGCTGTGCAGGTCCGTCTTCGAGCTTTTCATGCTGCCGGCCCGGAGCAAGGGCATACGCCTGCAGGACGCCATCGACGCAGCCCTGCCGGCCAGGCTGCTGGGTGACGAATCGCGGTTGCGTCAGATTTTGTTCAATCTCGTCGGGAATGCGGTCAAATTTACCGAACGGGGCGAAGTCCGGCTCGAAATCTCGCCTCTGCATTCCCGGGCAGGGTTCCTCAACGTGCTGATCAGCGTCATGGACACGGGCATAGGCATCCCGGCCGAACATCTCGACGAACTTTTCCAGCCCTTCTCCCAGGTCGAAAATTCCTACACGCGCAAATTCCAGGGCGCGGGCCTGGGGCTGTCCATCGTGCGCCGAATCGTGGAGCTCATGGGCGGACACATCACCATGGACAGCATGCCCGGAGAGGGCACCGAGGTTCACGTGATGCTCCCGTTCAAGCTTCTCCAAGACAGCGAGGAGCGAGACCTTGAAGACATTCTCCGCGATGACGGCCATGCCGGGACGCTGCGCGTGCTGCTGGTCGAGGACGAATTGCTCAACGCCTTCGCCATAAGGTCCCTGCTGGAAAAATGCGGCCATGAAGTGATCGTGGCCGAAAATGGCAGGCAAGCTCTTGAGCTGCTCGCCAAGAACGACATCGACGTGATTCTCATGGATGTCCAAATGCCGATCATGGACGGCCTCGAGAGCACGAAGGCGATCAGGTCCTCAGCCGGTCTGGGACCGAAGAGAGACATCCCCATCATCGCCCTGACTGCCTGCGCCATGAGCGGCGACAGGGAGAAATTCCTGGCGGCAGGAATGAACGGGTATCTGGGCAAGCCGGTCAAGTTGGAGTCCCTCATTGAAGCGCTCCAGACGCACACGCCCCGTCTGCCGGCGGCTTCTTCGCGTCAAGCGGCCCAGCGGAGGCCGCTGCCAGGCGATGTATGAAGGACACCGCACGGAGTCCTGCAATGGACACGCAAACGGCCATGACCAGATGGTCCCTGGCAACGCTCTTCCTGGCCGCTTCAGCCGTGCTCGCAGCCTTGGGATTCTGGGCCTTCCGGCATCAGGTCGCCGCCATACGCGCGGAACGCCAGAGTGAGCTCAGGACGGTTGCGACCCTGAAGATCGGACAGATATCGACGTGGCGTCGGGAAAGAGTCGGCGACGCCGCCACAAACACCTCCGGTCCCCTCCGCGAGGCTCTCCTCCGCGCCGTCGCCGACCAGGGGAACAATCATATCGGCCTGCTCTCCCACTGGCGCGGTCTTCGCGACGCATTCGGGTACGAGAACGTCCTGCTTTTCGACGAGAGCGGGCAGTTGATCCTTTGCCTCGACGACATCGACATGGAGCCGGAACTCCTGCAGCTTGTCCATGACACCGCGTCCGCAGGCGAGGCCTTGTTCGGCGACTTCTTTCCATGCTCTCGAACAGGCAGAGTACACCTTGACGTCGCCGCTCCCTTGTTCGACGAAGACGGCGCATCGGCCGGGGTGCTCGTGCTGCGCTGCGACCCGAACGCGTTCCTCTTCCCCCTCATCCAGGCATGGCCCATTCCCAGAACGACGGCGGAAACGCTCCTGGTCAGAAAGGACGGCGCGCAGGTCCTCTACCTGAACACATTGCTGCTCAGCACTGCGCCTCCGATGACCATACGCATCCCCCTGACACGGACGGACACCCCCGCGGCCCGGGCCGTCGCCGGGGCAGCGTCCGTGTCCTCGCAAGGGAAGGATTACAGGGGAGCGGAGGTCGTCGCCGAGGTCATGCCGGTGCCGGACACGCGATGGTTCATGGTGTCCAAAATCGACGTCGCGGAGATCGTGGCGGCGGCCCGCTCTTCCCAGACATTCATCGCCACGGCCACTTCCCTGGGCATTACCTGCAGCGCCCTCCTCCTGCTCGTCGTCGCGCAGGGCAGGAAGAGGGTTCTCCTGAACAGCCTGTACCAGTCGGAAAAGCAGCTCGCGCGATCGCGGACCGTCATGGCCGCCAGCAACGACAGCGCGTTCGTCATCGACCCATCTTCGTTGCAGTTCCTCGATGTCAACGACACGGCCTGCCGCGTGCTCGGCTACGACCGCGCGGAGCTCCTCGGCATGACCCTCGGGCAACTTGATCCGGCCCCTTCGAAAGATTGGGACAGGCATATCCGAGAAGTCCGCGAATCGGGGACGGCCCTCGTCGAAGCCACCCACCGACGCAAGGACGGAACCTGCCTGCCGGTGGAAATTGGGATGCGCCATGTGCCATCCGAGCATGGGGATTTTCTTGTCGCCACAGCCCGAGACATCACGGAGCGCAAGCGCCAGGAACGCGTCGAGGGCCAGCGCAGGATGAGAACGCAGGCCCTGGTCGATCTTTTCGAACAGATGGAATGCCCGGCCGAGGGCATTGCCGAGGCTTCCGTCAACACGCTGGTGAGGATTACGGACAGCAGGCTGGGCTTTCTCGGATTCATCGACGACGCCGAAACCACCATGTCCACGCAGCTCTGGTCCGAGCACGCCATGCAGAGCTGCGCCGTGGAGGGCCGGCCGGTAGATTTCAGCATCCCCGACGGAGGGCTCTGGACAGCCGCGATCCGCGAGAAACGGGCGGTGACGGTCAACGACTACACCGCCTCCCACCCCCTCAAGAAAGGCTGTCCCGAAGGACACGTCGAGCTGTCCCGGCTGATGACCATCCCGCTGATCCGCAACGGGCGGGTCATCATGGTTGCGGGGCTGGCGAACAAAAGCGAAAACTACACGGAGCAGGACCAGCGGGAGACGACGCTCTTTCTCGAAAGCCTCTGGGGCATCCTGACCCGGAAGCAGGCGGAAGAGGCCTTGAAGCGCAGCGAGGACCGCTGGCGGCGGACCATCAACCTCGCCCCCTTCCCGATCATGGTGCACGCCGAGGACGGGGAGGTCATCAGCGTCAACCAGGCCTGGGAAAAGCTGACAGGCTACGACCGCAGGCAAATCCCCTACATTACGGACTGGACGCGGCTCGCATACGGGAACGACGCCCTGGGCGTGGCTTCAGTCATCGACTCGCTATACGCCATCCTGGAACCGAAGCAGGAAGGTCAGTTCGTCGTGACCGCCGCCGACGGGAGGAAACTCGTCTGGGATTTCGCCTCGGCCCCGCTTGGAAGTCTGGAGGACGGCCGCCGGACAGTCATCAGCATGGCCCACGACATCACGGAGCTCAAGGACGCGCAACGACAGCTGGAGACGTCCCACGCGCATCTCGAAGCGGTCATGAACAATCTGGACGCGGTGGTTTACGTGGCCGACATGCAGACTCACGAGCTCCTTTTTCTGAACAACTACGGCAGCACGCGGCTGAAAAAATTTTCCCCGGGCATGAAATGCTTTGAAGTGTTGCAGCAGGGGCAGCAGACCCCCTGTCCGTTCTGCACGAACGAGCGCCTCGTGAACTCGGAGGGACGTCCTACTGGAGTTTATCGTTGGGAATTTCAGAACACCATCACGAAACGCTGGTTCGATTGCCGCGATCAGGCGATTCTCTGGCGCGACGGCAGGCTCGTGCGTCTTGAAATCGCCGTGGACATCACCGACCGCAAGAAGCACGAGGAAGAACTGAACGCTCTGGCCCAGGACCTGCTGCGCTCCAACCAGGAGCTGGAGCAGTTTGCCTACGTGGCCTCCCACGACCTGCAGGAACCCCTGCGCATGGTCTCCAGCTACACGCAGCTCCTGGCCGACCGCTATAACGACCGCCTCGACCAGGACGCGAAGGACTTCATCGCCTACGCCGTGGACGGCGCCAACCGCATGCAGCGGCTCATCCAGGATCTCCTCGCCTTTTCCCGCGTCACAACCCAGGGCGGGGAAATGACGAAGGTCGACATGCACGAGGTGCTGGCGGAGGCCCTGCGGAACCTTCACTCGGCCGTCATAGAGTCGGGAGCCCTGGTCTCGACAGAAGAACTGCCGCCCGTTCGCGGTGACCGACCCCAGCTCGTCCAGCTCATGCAGAATCTCCTCTCCAACGCCGTCAAGTTCCGGGTTGTTGGGCGGCAGCCCCTGATCCGCGTAGCGGCTACGGAATGCCCGGATGCCGAAGGCTTCTGGACTTTCTCGGTCAGCGATAACGGCATCGGCATCGAGGAGAGGTTCTTTGAAAAGATTTTCGCCATCTTCCAGCGCCTGCATGGACGCCAGGAGTATCCCGGGACCGGGATCGGGCTGGCGCTATGCAAGCGCATCATCGATCGCCACGGGGGAAGGATCCGGGTCCAGTCGACGCCCGGCGAAGGCTCCACGTTTTTCTTCACCCTTCCGCGCATCACGAAAAAGACAGGAGGGACCCATGAAAAGCACGCAGGCTAACCCGATCGTCATCCTGCTCGTCGAAGACAACGAGGGCGACGCCCGCCTGGCCAGGGAGGCCATGCGGGACAGCAAGATCCGCAACACCCTGCACCACGTCAGGGACGGCGAGGAGGCCATGGCCTTCATGCGTCGAGAGGGGAAGTTCGCGGACGCGCCCCGGCCCGACCTCGTGCTCCTGGACCTCAACCTTCCCAGGAAGGACGGACGCGAGGTCCTGGCGGAGATCAAAGCGGACGAAAGCCTCAAACGCGTCCCTGTGGTCATCCTGACGGTCAGCAGCGACGAGGAAGACATTTTCAAGGCCTACGGCCTCCACGCCAACTGCTTCATCACCAAGCCCCTGGACTTTCATCAGTTCGTCAAGGTGGTGAAATCCATAGAAGACTTCTGGCTGAGCATCGTCAAACTGCCAGACGGGATCAAACCGCCCTCAACCTCGCCCACGAAGGATAAAGCATGAGCGACCAAGCCATCCGAGTCTTGCTGGTGGAGGATAATCCCGGCGACGCCCGTCTGGTCTTTGAACTCGCCCGTGGCACATCCTTCCTGCGCTTTGAACTTGCGGAAACGCTGGCCGCCTGCCTCGATTGGATATCCTCCCGCAAGACGGATATCGTCTTGCTCGATCTCGGGCTGCCAGACAGTCAGGGTCTCGAAACGCTGCGCGCGGTCATCGCCGCGGACATTTCGTTGCCAGTGGTGGTCCTGACGGGCTTCGACGACGACGCCACAGGCAAGGAAGCCATCCGCGAGGGCGCCCAGGATTACCTGATCAAAGGAAAAACCGACGAGGCGAGTCTGCTGCGGGCCATCAGATACGCCTTAGAGCGCAAGCTTGCGTTCATGGAGCGGCATGAGGCCATGGCCGAACTGTCGGCGGTATATGAAAGCGCCCCCGCCGCAATGATGATCTTCGACAGGGAAATGCGCATCGTCAAAGTCAACCAGGAGGCCGCTCTTCTGGCGGGAGGATCGACAGCCGCCATGCTGGGCAGGAAATGCGGTGACGCCCTGCTCTGCCGCAACAGCCTCCACGCCCCCGGAGGATGCGGAACCGCAGAGGCGTGCCGTACCTGCACGCTGCTGCACGCCATCCGCGATACCTTTGCCGACGGCGGAAGCAGGCACGGCATCGAACACTGGCTGATCAGCGACGTTCATGACATGGCACGAGAATGCTGCCTCCTCGTCAGCACGGCAATGCTGCGGGCCGTGAAGGAACCCATGGTCCTGGTCTGCGCCCAGGACATCTCCGCCCAGAAAAACGTCGAAAAGAACCTCATCCAAGCCAAGGAGGACGCCGACGCCGCCAACAAGGCCAAGAGCGTTTTCCTGGCCAACATGAGTCACGAAATCCGCACGCCGCTGAATGGTATCGTGGCCATGATGCAACTGCTGGAAATGACCGAACTCGGTTCCGAACAGAAGCAGTACGTGTCCATGGCCATGACGTCTTCGGACCGCCTCACCCGGCTGCTGACCGACCTGCTCGACCTGTCACGCATTGAGGCGGGCAAGATGTCCCTGAACGAAGAGGAATTCGACACCAGAGGCGTGTGCGACTCCGTTTTCGAGCTCTTCCTCGTCGCGGCCCAGGGCAAGGGCATCCTGCTGGAGAGGGTCGTCGACCCGAACACGCCTCCCTATCTGCTGGGCGACGAGTCACGCCTGCGCCAGATCCTCTTCAATCTCGTCGGCAACGCCTTGAAATTCACGGAAAAAGGCTCCGTCAGGCTGGATATGGCTCCCATCAAGATTTGTGAAGGGATCGTGCATATGCTTATCAGCGTCACTGACACAGGCATCGGGATTCCACCCGAGCGGCTGGACGAACTCTTCCAGCCCTTCTCCCAGGTCGAAAACTCCTACACCCGCAGATACCAGGGCGCGGGGCTGGGCCTTGCCATCGTACGCCGTCTCGTGGAGCTCATGGGCGGGCACATCACCATGGACAGCATTCCCGGCGAAGGGACCAGCGTGCATATCGTCCTGCCCTTCCGTTTGCCCTCGGAAGATGTCCGCACCCAGCGCCCCGCCGCGCCGACACCGAGACATTCCGGCCAGCCCATGCGCATCCTGCTGGCCGAGGACGATTCTTCGAACGCCTACGCATTACAGGCTCTCCTTGAGAAATGCGGCCATGAAACAATCATTGCCAAAAACGGCAGGGAGGCGCTCGAACTGCTCCAACAGAACGAGTTCGACGTGATTCTGATGGATATCCAGATGCCGATCATGGATGGGATGACGGCCGCAAACGCGGTCAGATCGTCCGTCACCCTGGGGCCGAAGAAGGATATCCCCATCATTGCCCTGACTGCCTATGCCATGAACGGCGACAGGGAGAAATTCCTGGCGGCAGGAATGAACGGGTATCTGGGCAAGCCGGTCAAGCTCCAGGATCTCAGGCAGGTCCTGGAGATATTTGGTGCAGGAATGAAACGATTTTCGGACGCAAGAGAGGTTGGACCAGC
>JAZHDD010000003.1:0-96435 GCA_036541255.1 Desulfovibrionaceae bacterium
CAAGGAAGACCGCGTCATCCTGTCCGGCACCAAGCTGCGCAAGGCCCTGTCCGAAGGCGCCGAGGTCGTGGACCACTTTGGTCGCGACGAGGTCCTGGACATCCTGCGCGAGTACTACGGCAGCCTGACCGAAAAGGTCGAGGTCAAGATGCAGAAGGCCGCCTCCGGCGCCGACATGAAGTAAGCATCGCTTACCTTGCATCCATTCGGGGGGAGGCCTTACGCCTCCCCCCTTTTTATTTAATGAATACAAACCCCGCCAACGCCTCTTTCCGGCACTTGCTGATCGCGCCCTTTCAGGCTAGAAAGGCCCCTCTTATATCAATCCCCCAGGGAGCCTTATGACAACTGAATATGAAGACACCAAGCCTGAAGTAAATACCGTTCGCCAGGAACGGCTCGACGACCTCATGGCCGTAGACGCCCAGATACTCAAGCTGCTCGAACGCCGCAGCCGGATATTGGGCAAGGAAGCCGCTTGGCGGCGCACCAAGGGCATGCCCCGGATCGACACCAACCTGGAAAAATCTCTCTGGGTCGAGTGGGAAGAGGCCGGGCGCAAGAACGATCTGCCTCCCCGTCTGCTCCGACAACTTTTCAATCTCGTCAACCTCTTCGGTCAGGACGACGCCAAAGGCAAACGCCGGGCCGATGCCTATATCCTTGCCCCCCGGCTGGAACCGGTTGCGGTCGAGGCGGTTGCACCCCGCTCCCTGCGCCTGACCCGACTCTGGACCATGCTGGCCTCGGCCGCCAATCAGCAAGCTTTTCTCGGCTCCATTATTCTCAACGACCCGTTCATCGAGCTGGTCAAAGGCCTGAACCAGGCTGGCGGAGCTGTGGCTTGGTCCGGCGATGACCGGGCCGAGATACATCCCGGCGCCGGCCTCTTCTTTGAGGAAAAGCTGATCTTTGCCGGCGACGATCCCCTGAACTTCTATCTTTTGTTGGCCCTGGCCCTGGCCGGTGCCGGGCGTATGAAGTTCTCCGGCGGTTCCGGCCTGAAGATGCTCAATGTTTCCCGGCTGAACGCAGTCCTGCCCCGGCTCGGCGCACGCCTTGTCCCGCTCAACCCGCATGGCGACGGATTGCCCGCGCGTCTGGAATGCGGTGGAGAAATGGCGCAGCGCGTGGATCTGCCCGAACAGACCTCCCCGGACTTTGCCACGGCCCTGGTTCTGGCGGCTTGGTCCTATCCCGAGGGCTTGGCGCTCGGCTTCGCCCAGGTGCCGGAAGCCCTTCCCGCACTGCAGGAAGCCGTGGACGTGCTCAATGCGGCAGGAATCGACGCCCGCATCGAAGCGGATGTGTGCCGCGTTCCGGCTGGCAAGCCCGTGATTCCTGTATGCCCGCCGCTTCCGCCCGATTCCCTGCTCAGCGCCTATCTGCTCTCCCTGCCCGTGTTTGCGGACGGCAAGGTTATACTGTCCGGATTCGACGCTGCCAGCGCAGCCCATCCGGCGCTCCAGACACTCGGCACGCTGGGAGCGGATCTCAATCTGGATGGCGACAAGCTCATATCCTCGGCCCTGAAGATGCCCGACAAGGACATCGACTTCGGCGCAGAGGCCGGATTGTTGCCACTGGGCGTGGCCCTGGCGCTGCGCGCCCGCCGCGAGCTGACCGTGGTCATTCCCGAAAACGGCGACCTCAACGGCGCAACCCAGATGCTCGACAAACTCAACGCCAGCTATTCCACGATGGATAATGCGTTGCGCATCTCGCCGTCCCAATTGCACTGGGAGGAATCCTGGGCCAGCCCGGACCCGTATCTCTGCATCGCCTGCGCGCTGATCTCGTTTCAACGGCCCGGCATCGGCCTGGAAAACCCCGGCATGCTCACCGCACTTTGGCCGCAATTCTGGAACATCTTCAACACCCTGCCCTCCGGACGCATGAAGCCGAAGGCCAAGGAGTCCACCACGTATGACGCACCCAAACGACGCAGAGTCAAAATTGGTCGAGAGCCGAATAGCTGAGTTGCAGACGGAGCTTGCCGACCTGGAACGCCAAAAGGCGGTCCAGGGCGCATTGGAAAAAGACTTTCGGGCCCGTGAGAATTTCCGGGAGCGCATTTCGTTTGCCGCGGAAATATACAAGCTGCAACAGGACCAGTTGCGCCTTGAAGTTGAAGCGGAATTCGTGCGCAAAAAAATCAGACGGCTTCAGCTCGGGTATGCCGAAGACGCCGTTCACGTCGGCTGTGAGTCCGGAACCTTCGCCCTCTAGGATGCCCCATGTCCTATGAATGGATCGATATCCAGGCCCTGCCGCCCCTGGAGCCGGGCATGCGCCTGGTCCTTTTCGGCGCAGGCAACGGCTCACGGGAACTGCTCAAATTTCTTGAGGAATCCCGGACCGACGCAACGGCCATCGCCATTCTGGACAACGATCCCAGCTTGCAAGGACGCGACATGCTGGGACTTCCCGTGTGCGCGCCCGCAGAACTGGACCGGCTTAATCCGGATATGGTCATCGTGACCACTGTATCCGGACGCGACGCCGTGGCCGATCAGCTTCGGGCCATGGGACGCGAACCCGGCCGCGACTTCGCGTTGGTGGGCACGTTCCCGACCCAGGGAGCCCTGATCAACCTGGAACGGCTGCTGCTTCTGGACCGGGAATACGATCTGCTCGGCAAGGGCGGCTTTCTGCACGTGGGACCAGGCGGCTTTCTTGGCCTGGAGTGCGGGTTGTTTGCGCTGACCGGCAAGCGCGCCCCCGGATGCGCTTTGGCCATAGACGCCTATGATTTCCGCATGCGCTGGCCCGACGTCACCGAATCCCTCGGGCTCTATGCCCGGAGCCGCGCCGAGCTGCCGCGTCTGGCAGCGGAATTCGGCGTCGATGCGGAGACAGCCCTGACACGATGGGACGCCTTGTTCCTCAAGGAAGAGGGACGCTGCCGCATCGACCCGGAACGAATCGCCCTGCGTTTCCCGCACCGGTTCTCCGCGCTGCCCGTGGAAAACCAGTCCCTGAGCCTGGCCTGCTCATTTGCCGTGCTCGAACACGTCAATTCGCCGCAAAATGCCGTTAACGAGCTCTGGCGCGTTCTCAAGCCGGGTGGCTGCGCCGTCCAGACCATCGTCACCCGTGACCATCGATCGTTCGGCTCCATCAAGGGGCACACCCCCATCTCCTACCGCATGTATTCGGAGGAACAATGGACGAAAATCAATGAAAACACCTTTCCCCAAAACCGTGTCGCACCTTTTCAGTGGCGCGAGATATTCGAAGCCCGGGGCTTTCAGATCCGCGTCCATGAGGTGCTGAGCCAATATGAACCGTCCGAGGAAGAACTGGCGCTGCTCCATTCCGATTTCCAGCATTGGAGCCCGGATCAACAACGCCAGGTGGATTGCTGCATCGTGGCCGTCAAACCCTGACCGGCCCCAACCCCCTTCGGGAGCAAACGTCGAGGATTCACATGGGCCAGAATATCGCCAAAAAAATCATCAACGCTCATTTGATGTCCGGGGAGATGACCCCGGGCAGTGAAATAGGTCTGCGCATTGACCAGACCCTCACGCAGGACGCCACCGGCACCATGGCCTGCCTCCAGTTCGAAGCCATTGGTCTGGATCGCGTCCGCACCGAGCTTTCCGTAAGCTATGTGGACCACAACACGCTCCAGATGGGCTTTCGCAACCCGGACGACCACCGCTATCTGCGCACCATGGCCGCACGGTACGGCATTGTGTTCTCGCCCGCGGGCACCGGCATCTGCCACCAGCTGCACCTGGAAAATTTCGCCCGGCCCGGCAAGACCCTAATCGGCTCGGATTCGCACACGCCCACTGCGGGCGGCGTCGGCTCCCTGGCCATGGGCGCGGGCGGCCTTTCCGTGGCTCTGGCCATGGCCGGAGAAGCATACTTCATCTCCATGCCGCGCATCGTGGGCGTGCGCCTGACCGGTGAACTCCTGGGCTGGGCCGCGGGCAAGGATGTGATCCTCGAATTGCTGCGCCGCCTCACGGTCAAGGGCGGCGTAGGTAAAATCTTCGAATTCACCGGCCCGGGAGTGGCCACCCTTTCCGTGCCTGAACGCGCCACCATCACCAACATGGGCGCGGAACTCGGCGCTACCACCTCTTTATTTCCCTCGGACGAGCGCACCCGCGAATTCTTCAAGGCCATGGGCCGCGAAGCCGACTGGACGGAACTGCTGCCCGACGCCGACGCCGAGTATGATGAAATCATCGAGATCGACCTGTCCGCCCTGGAACCCATGGTGGCCCAGCCGCACATGCCCGACCGCGTGGTGACGGTCCGGGAGTTGTCCGGCCTGAAAGTCAGCCAGGCCGCCATCGGCTCCTGCACCAACTCTTCCTATGCGGACCTCAAGACCACGGCCACGGTCCTTTCCGGGCGCAGGCTTCCGGCCGAGACCGATCTGCTCATCTCCCCGGGCTCCAAACAGGTCCTGAAAATGCTCGCAGCCGAAGGCCTCATCGAACCGCTGCTCGATTCGGGAGCACGCCTTCTGGAGTGTTCCTGCGGTCCGTGCATCGGCATGGGCGGCTCGCCGGTCAGCGCAGGCGTGAGCGTACGCACCTTCAACCGCAACTTCGAAGGCCGCTCCGGCACCAAGGACGCCCAAGTCTATCTTGCCAGCGCCCAGACAGCCGTGAACATCGCCCTGGCAGGCGAATTCACGGACCCGGCCAAATGGGGGCCGGCTCCCGAACGAGTGGAATTGCCCGCGAACGTTCCCAGCATCCGGCACCTCTTTGTCTTCCCGCCAGCCGACGGCTCGGGCGTCACGATCCTGCGCGGCCCCAACATCGTGCCCCTGGAGCAATTCAGTGCCCTGGCCGACACCGTACAAGGCCAAATCGTGCTCAAGGTGGGCGACGACATTACCACGGACCACATCCTGCCCGCTGGCGCACAGATTACGGCGCTGCGTTCCAATATCCCGGCCATCAGCGAATACATCTTCAACCGTGTTGACGAACAGTTCGTGCCCCGCATCCGGGCTGCTGGCGGCGGCTTCATCCTGGGCGGCGAAAACTACGGGCAGGGCTCCAGCCGCGAACATGCCGCCCTGGGTCCCCGGCATCTCGGGGTGTGCGCCGTCATCGTGAAATCCCTGGCCCGCATCCACCGCGCCAACCTCGTAAACTTCGGCATTCTTCCGCTTTTGCTCACGAATACAGACGACTACGACGTTCTTGAGCAGGGTGCCGCCCTTTCGCTGCAAACCGCCGAAGTGACTCCCGGGGGCACGGCATCCTTGCGGCTCGAAAACGGCGATTTCATTGAAGTGACAAATGATTTGACGGAAAAGGAACTGCGGATTATCAAGTCAGGCGGCCTTCTCAACTTCGTGCGCTCCACGCGCAGCGCCTGATTTTGACCAAGTAACCTTGCAAGCATTGAGGTCAACATGCTCGATAAAATGCGGGAAAACGCCCAAAGCTGGGGCATCAAGATCCTTTTCGCGATCATCATCCTCGCGTTCGTGATCTCCTTTGGTGCGCCCCAAGGCGACTCCAACAACGTCATCGCTTACGTCAACGGCGATCCCATCGGCGTTGACGAGTTCAATCAGATGATACCCCGCGAAGCCGGCCAACAACCCGACGTGAAACGCGCCGTGCTTTTCCAGATGGTCAACTCGCTGCTCATGGAGCAGCTTGCGGCCCAGAACGGCATCACTGTTTCGGACATTGAAGTGCAGCGCGCCATCCAGGCCATGCCCGAATTCCAGAACAACGGCGCCTTCAGCATGGAAATCTACAAGCGGGCCCTGGGTTCCAAGCCCGAGCGCTTTGAGGAAAGCCAGCGCTCCAAGCTGCTGCTGTCCAAGATCAACCGCTACACGGCTTTGCCTGCCCAGCCCGGCGAAGCCGAAGTGCGCGCTCTGTTCCTTTGGCAAAATGAACAAGCCGTGGTGGATTACGCGATCTTCGATCCAGCTGATTTCTTTGACAAGGCCGATGTATCTGAAGAGGCCGTGCAGAAATATTACCAGGAACAGCAGGCACTGTTCCGTGAGCCCGCCAAGGTGGACTTCCAGTACATCGCCTTCACGCCTGCGGCCCTGGCTCTGAACCAGGAAGTGACCGAGCCGGAAATCGAACAATATTATGCCGAAGCAGGGGCCACCCTGGTTCACGGCAAGCGCTACCAGTTCCGCCACATCCTTCTGCCCGTGGGCGATTCCCCCACCCAGGAGAGCGTGAACGCCCTGCAAAAGAAAATCACCGCGCTGCTTGACGCCCTGCAAAAGGGCAAGAGCTTCGAGAGTCTGGCCAAGGCCAATGCTCCGGCCGGCGACACTGCGCCGGGCGAGCCCATCTGGATGGAGCCCTCGGAAATGCCCCAGGAGATGGCTGATGCGCTCCATAGCCTGGACAAGGGTCAGGTCAGCCAACCGATCATCACGGCTGCGGGACTGAACCTGGTTCAACTCGTGGATGTGCAGGAACCCCAGCCCATGAGCCTGGAGGACGCGCGCCCCATCATCAAGGAACGTCTGGCCCAGGAAAAGGCCGCCAAAATCCTTGGCGACAAGCTGGAGGAAACCATCGCCCAGATGAACCAGGGCGTGGAACTGCCGCAGATCGCTGAAAGCCTCGGCCTGGCCGTCAAGGACACCGGCCCCATGACCCGCGCGCAGCTCGTGGAACAATTCGGCCTGACCGACGAAGCCGCCGAGACCATGATCAACCTGCTGGACGACACCACCACCAAGACGCCGCTCAAGATCGGCAACGGTGGCTACCTCTTGGCCCGCAAAACCGCCGAGCTGCCCGAGGTGGTCATGCCCCTGGAGTCCGTGCGGCAGCAGATCGAGGTCGACCTGCGCAAGCTCGAATCCCGCGAACTGGCCATGGAGGCGGCTCAGGAATTCCTGGTCAAGGCCTCCAAGGACGAGAGCGGCACAGTCTTGCCTGCCTTGCCGCTGACCGAGAGTGCTCCCTTTGTACGCAGCGGCGACATCAATGGTTTGCGCGTGGACCCGCAGCTCACGGCTGACGCCTTTACCACGCAGCCCGGCAAATGGCTGCCCTACCCCTATGCTTCGGCATCGGGATTCGTGGTGGCCCGGCTCCAGAAGACCTTGCCCGCCTCCGAACAGCTCTGGGAAGCCCAACGTCAAGGCTGGGCACAGGCCGCACTGGATATCTACCGCCGCGAACTGTATCAGGGCCTGACCGGGTCGCTTTTCACCCAGGCCGACGCCATGGGCGGCATCGAGCTGGTTCGGCCCGACTTGCTCAACTAATCCTGCCAGAGGATACGACAAGACAAGAAAAGCCCCCGTTCCCGGGGGCTTTTCTTGTCTTGTCCGTTGTTTGCCTGGTACTTAGTCCAGGTCTGCACTTTGGAATTCGCAGGTCAGGGACTTGCCCGGCCCCACCGTGACCAGAGCCCAGGAACCGTATTCTCCCAGGGAACCTGGGTTCAAAAGCATGGGGCCGTATTCCGCAGTCCAAAGAGGCTTGTGCGTATGGCCGAAGCAGATCAGGTCGAAATCCGGACCAAAGGTTTCCGCCACCCGATCGGGGACTCCGGAACGACTGCCCCAACCATGCGCCATGGCAATACGCATGCCGCCCAGTTCCAAACGCAGAAGAGGCGGAAGCTCCGCGGCCAGGACCGGGTCCCAATCGCAATTGCCGCGAACAGCGTGCAGATTCGGATGCTGACAAAGATGATGGTAGGTTGCGGGACCGGTCACGTCGCCGCAATGCAGAATGATGTCGGCCCGGCTCAGGGCCTTGTCATACAAACGCATGAACCAGCCCGAAGGCTGGTTCATGTGCGTATCCGATATGACGGCAATGCGCATCGCTCTACTTGGAAACCTTCTTGGCGCGATAGCGCAGATAGGCGCTCTTGAAGGTGACATAGGGGTCAATGGCCCCTTCCTTCAGGTCGTCATACACGTTGAGATTCAGGGAAACATAGTTGATGCGGTCATACGTCTTGGCCGCCGTGGACCAGTACCAGGGATGCAGGTAGCTGGTGGGGGTCAGGAAATAATCGCCCACATAACCGACGCTGTCGCGCACGGTGCTGGGTCCGAGAATCGGCCAGACCAGATACGCGCCATTGCCCATGCCCCAAGCGCCAAAGGTCTGTCCCAGATCCTCGTCGCCAGGGGGAGTGGGACGCACAGGCTTGAGGTCGCTGGTCACGTCGCCGAAACCGGCAAGGCCGAACGTGGAGTTGGCGATGAACTTGGACAGCTCCATTCCAGCGGAATCAATCTTGCCCTGGAAGATGCAGTTCACAAAGCGCACCGGGAACAGCAGGTTGGTGAAAAAATTCTGGACCCAGTGGCGGGGCCGTTCGGGAATGACGTAGGCGTAAGCCTGGGCCACGGGATGGAGCAGATAGGTGTAGAGCCTGTCGTTGGCCTTGAACCAGAAACGGTTCCATCCTTCGAACGGGTCCGGAGTCCGGGCGACGATGTCGCCTTCTTCGTTGACCTCATTGCCTTGGGCATCAAAGGCCTCTTCGAATTCGTTCCCGTGGGTGTAATCCCACTGGGCTACCTGTATGGTCTTGGGGCTGGTCTCATCGGCCAGGACAGGGCTTGCTCCAAGCAGCAAACAGGCAAGAGCTCCAAAGAGCACGATGCGCAGCAGGTCTTTTTTCATGACGTCACCTTGTTTGATCGCGTCCGTCGCCTAGGAGGCGTTGTTCTGGGAGCCGCCTTCGGCTTCCCGGCCCTCTTCGATGGCCTTGATCTTGTCCCGCAATATGTTGATGAGGTCGTCGGCGCTCTGGTTTACCAGGACGTTCTTGAATTCGTCCTTGTAGATGCCCAGGAGGGTCAAGCCCTCGCCGATGACATCATACGCCCACCACTTGTCTTTCTTGATCATGCGGAAGTTCACGTCGAGCGGCTTGTCCGAGAGCTGGAACCGGGTATAGACCATCGCCTTGTCGCCCTTGACCTGTTCATCAAGGTAGGAGATGGAATCCGGGCTGAAGCTCTTCAGTTCACCAAGATACTCGGTGTTCAGCTTCCGCAAATACGTCTTCTCCAAAAGCTCCGTGAACACCGCAGTCAGATCGTTGCGCTGCGTGTCCGTGAAGTTCAACCAGGGGCGGCCCACTGCACGCTTGGTCAGTTCGCGAAAATCCACGAACGTATACACAACTTCGCGCATGGCATCCACCTGCTTCTGGGAGACACCTTCAGTCGTATCATAGCTTGTATCCTGTAGAATGGCAAGCACCCGGTCCAGCCCTTCACGCAGGTCCTGCGAAGGCTGCCCGGCAAGGGCCGGGGCGGAGCAAAGCAGCACAAGCAGCAGTGCGGCGCAGACAGAGGAAAGTTGTTTCATCTTGGTCTTCCTGTTCGTTGAAAGTAATGTTGCCTGTGTATTGTCGGCTATTGTGTCCCGCTGTCGGACATGGCGAATTTGCTGATCAAATCTTCCAGATCAATAGCCGGATTGGTATCGTAGATCACTGCGCCGTCCTTGAGCGTTTCTTCGCCCAGACCGAGCGCGATATCAACAAACTTGTCGCCTATCAGACCGCTGGTCTTGATGGATGCAACAGCTTCCGAGTCAATAGCATGTTCCTTGCGCAGCTTCATCCTGACCATGGCCACGGGGACACCATTTGTTTCCTTTCCTGCCAAATCCAGGGAAATGGTCTCAACATATCCCACTTCCACACCATACATGGAGACGGGTGCATTGACCTTGAGTCCGGTGATCTTGGTAAAGGCTGCGGAGATGGTGTAATAGTCATCGGAAAAAATCTTCACGTTGCCAAGCTTCACGCTCATATACGAGATACAGAGAATCCCGATGAAGACAAACACGCCTACAGCGGTTTCCTTGGAATATTTCTTTACGTACGCCATTTTTCCCTCTTCTTCACTCCGCGTTGACCTGACCGAGATATCTGCCGCAATCAACCTTGAGCAACGCCGGATCGAGACGGGACGCGCTGACGCGCGGCGTATCCCGCTCCGTAGCAATGCGGTCTAGGAAGCGCCGCAGATAGGGATCATCCGTGGTTTCCAGCTCCGACTTGGTTCCGTCGAACAGCACCCTTCCCTCGCCGAGCACCACCACATGGTCGGCAATGGTGCGCATGCTTGCCAGGTCGTGGCTTACGACCACTATTGTGATGTTGAAGCGTCGCTTGAGTTCCAACAACAACTGATCCAATTCCGCCGAGTTGATGGGGTCGAGGCCGGACGTTGGCTCGTCGCAGAAAAGGATGACCGGGTCCATGACCAAAGCCCGCGCCAAGCCGGCCCGCTTGCGCATGCCTCCGGAAAGCTGGTTCGGGTACAGATGCGCGTATTGCTCAAGGCCCACCAGGGCAAGCTTGGAAAGAGCCATGTCATAGGCCTGCACAGGCGTGAGCCGGGTGTGTTCCCGTAATGGCAGGGCCACATTATCGCCCAGGGTCAATGAGCCCAGCAAGGCCCCGTCCTGGAAAAGCAGCCCCAGCTTGAGTTTGAGACAGAGCCAGGCTTTGCCTTCCAGGGCCAGCACATCGTGCCTGCCCACGTGAATCTGTCCGGACAAGGGACGGTGCAGCTTGAGGATATGCTTGAGCAGCGTGGACTTGCCACAGCCGGACCCGCCCAGGATCACGGAGATGTGTCCTCCCGGCAGGTTCACGTTGACATCGCTGACAATGGCCTTGTCTCCGTAGCCCACGGTCAGGTCGGTCAATCGTATGTCGTGCGGATGTCCAGCCATGTTCCTTCCCTTACCAGAGCAGCGAGGTCAGCACGTAGTCGGACATGAGGATCAGCACGCAGCTCATGACCACGGCGTGGGTTGTGGCCTGGCTCACGCCCTCGGGACCGACCCCATCCTTGCGCAGATGGGTGAAATAGCCCTGAAAGCAGCTCACGGTGCAAACCACGATGCCGAAGATCAGGGACTTGACGAAACCCCCGGAAATGTCGCTCCACTCCAGGGACTGTTCGATGCGATAAAAATAGACCCCTTCATTGGCGCCGAGCAGCAACACGCCCGTAAGCCAACCGCCGAACAGGGCGATGAGATTGAAGAAGCTGGTCAGAATCGGGAAGCAGACGATGCAGGCGGCCATCTTGGGGCTGACCAGATAGCTCATGGGATTGATGCCCATGATTTCCAGAGCGTCGATCTGTTCGGAAATGCGCATCACGCCGATTTCAGCGGTCATGGCCGAACCGGCCCGGCCCGTGATCATGATGGCCGTCAGCACGGGCGCCAGTTCGCGGACCATGGACAGGGCCACGCCAGTGCCCAGAAAACCATCCGCGCCAAAAAGCGAGAGCGCGAAGTACAGCTGCATGCCCATGACCATGCCCGTAAACAGGCCGATCAGGGCGATGACGCTCACGGATTTGACGCCGATGAAATAAATCTGGCGGACGGTCTTGGGGAACTGGCCCCAGGAGGAAAAAATCAGGCGCAGGGAGTGAAGGCAAAAGAGAAACATGGCGCCCATTTCACTGAACGCCCTCAGGGCTCCGCCTCCAAGGAACACGAAAGGAGCCAGGGCTCCATGGTCCCGTGTGGCAGCTTCTTGGTTCGACATGTCTTTCGTCCCTCCCTCCGAGACGGGCTCACCTTCAGGCTGGCCAGCGAAGACCGATCGTCGAGACCGGAAGCCAAGAAGGCGATGATGCCTTCAGCAACAACGGATATTCCTACAACACCCCTCCAACGACGGCAAGATTTTTTTCCGGTTCAACCGATATGTCACAGCCTGCCTAACTTTTATGCCCGCCGTTTTTTTTGGCCCACCATTTCCTGTCCGGCCCCAGGAACCACCAATCCTTGTGGTCCGTGTCCATGAGCGCCCGGGCCAGTTCCCGCGCCTCGGGCGTACGCAGCCGCTGCACAGCCGCCTCCAGCCAGTCCCCGGCGTATGTATTGCCGAGATCCTGCTCCTCGCGAAGGTTGGCGATGAAGTCGAGTTGGTCGGCGTCCTGGGCCAGCTTGCCTTCAATGGTCTCGGTGCGCTCCAGCTCGCGCCAGAGCCCCAGGACCTCGTCCTCCAGCCCCGTGCCCATGAGCGCATGGGAGAGCGCCTCTGTTGCCCGGCAGGAGTTGTACATCTTGTTCACATAATTGAAGTCGCCGGTACGGGTTTCGTGCAGGTCGTGGAACAGGCACATGCTCACGGTCAGCCCTTTGTCGGCCCCGGCCATTCCGGCCAGCACATAACCGATCAAGGCCGTGCGAAAGCTGTGCTCGGCCACATTCTCCTGGCCCGTGCCCAAAAACTGATACCCGGTGCGCGGGGTGCGGCGCAACATGCCCGCCTCGTACACCAAATCCGCCAAGCGGGTCATGCGATCCCGCTCGGTCAGGTTCTTCACTCGATCATCGGACATCTTTCCTGCTTTGGCTCTTACGAACGGTAATCCGCGTTGATGGAGACATATTCACGCGACAGATCCGAGGCCAGCGCCTCGAACACGCCCGTGCCAGCGCCCAGGTCGATCAAAATAGGCACTTCGCGCCGCTTCATGACCGGGTTCAGCAGCGCGTCCAGGTCACCCGATGCGGGCCTGCCCCTTGAAAAAACAAGGACATCGCCGAAGCGCAGGCTCAGGGCCTCGGGGTCAAAGACAGCTCCGGCACGCCCCGCCGCACAGACCACCCGGCCCCAGTTGGCGTCCTCACCGAACAGGGCGGTCTTGACCAGGGGCGACGTGCCCACGGCCCGTGCCACCAGCTCGGCGTCCGCATTGTTGGCCGCACCGGTCACGCAGATACGCGCCACCTTGGTGCCTCCCTCGGCGTCGTCCACAAGCATGTAGGCCAGGTCGAACAGCGCCTCCTCCACGGCCTTTGCCAGCAGAGCGCGGTCCGCCTCGGAATCCGCAGACACGCCGGACGCCCCGTTGGCCAGGGCCAGGGCCGTATCGTTGGTGCTGGTGTCGCCGTCCACGATGACGCTGTTAAAGGACCGGTCCGCCACATCAGAGAGCAGCGACTGCCACCAAACAGGTTCCACGGCCGCGTCGCAAAACAGGAAGGCCAGCATGGTGGCCATGTTCGGACCGATCATGCCCGCGCCCTTGGCCATGGCCACAAGCCGCACTTCGCCGCCGGAGAGCGCAACGCTCCGGCGTACCAGCTTGTGCCGCGTGTCCGTGGTCATCATGGCCCGGGCCACGTCTTCCGGGCCGGTGCGGCCCAGGCTCTTTTTCAGTTCAGGCGCGACCTTGCGCCACAAATCCAGGCGCAGACGCGGCCCGATCACGCCCGTAGAGGCGCAGAGCACGCTTTCCGCGGGGAGATTCGCAAGCGTGCCCACTATTTTCTGGGTCTCCAGGGCGTCGGCCAGACCGTCCGCTCCGGTGCAGGCATTGGCCTGACCAGAGTTGACCACCACGGCGCGCGCATAGGGACGCGCAGCAAGCTGTTCGCGGCAACGCTGCACCGGTGCGGCCTGGAACAGGTTGGTGGTGAAGACTCCGGCGGTCACGGCCTCGGTCTCGCTCACGACCAGCGCCAGATCATAGCGGTCGCGTTTCTTGAAGCCTGCGGCGGCAACGCCGCAAGAATAGCCCTTGGGCAGGCTGTCCATATCATTTCCTCCGAAGAAGTGTCGGGTTGCAGCCCTGATGCATACTCCTTTCCGTCACGACTTTCAAAACGGAAATAATGCCTGCCGCGGAACAAAAGCAAGAAAACCCCAACTTCCAGGAGATTGGAGGCCGGGGGCTTGAAAATATACCCAACAGGAAAACGGCGATTGCCGACATCAACAGACGAACTACAGCGAACGGGCCTTGACGGACGAATCCGCGCCGCCGCTCCAGGGGCCGGAACCAAGCCGTTTTTCCGCACCCTGCATGCCGAACAGAAACAGCAGCCCGGCAACAAGGACCAGGGCATACAGCAGCCACCCGGAAAGGAGATTGTTGCGAGCCAGACCACGGGCTCGACTTTCTTGCGAAACCGGCTCCATCCGGGAAAAAGCTTTGCCGTTGGCGGAACGAAGCACGGGCCGATTGTCGGCATACTCGTCGGAATGCATGGGCATGACGCACCTCCTGTGGTGGCGCTAAGGACATGGTGTTGCCGAAAAACATAGCGGTTTTCGCGAATATGGCGTGACGTCCGGGTCAAGATTTCGTGTCCGAACGGAAACAATGCGCAGGAAAACACGAACGGCGGCCCAAAGGCCGCCGCACACCATCTCCCGAAAGAGGCAACTCAGATCATGTACTTGAGATAATAGCCGCAGGTCGGGTAGGCCCAAACAGTGGAGCGCACCTGGGACAGGGATATCCCGTTGCGGATGATCAGGGCGAAGAGGTTGATCATTTCCTCGGCATTGTGGCCGAGGACATGCGCTCCGAGGACGCGGTCCCGCTTCCTGTCCACAAGCACCCGGCTCTTGGCAAAGGACTCTCCCAGCCGCTTCCAGGGGAAGGTTTTGGAAAGGTCCTTGACCACGGCCTCGTATTCCGCGCCCCGCGCCTTGAGTTCGGCCTCGGTCTCGCCGCAGCGCGCCAGGGGCGGCACCGTGAAGCAGACCGTGGGCACGCCCGCGTATTCCACCGTGGAATGGTTGCCCTTGAGCATATTCTCGGCAGCGGCGACAGCCTCGATTGTGGCCGTGGGCGTAAGCGCATACGGCGTTGCTGCCGCGTCGCCCGCGCAATACACGCGGGGATTGGACACGGACTGCATGTACTTGTTCACCCGTATGCCCCGTTCATCCGCGTCCACGCCTCCAGCGGCCAAATCCAGGGCCTCCACGTCGGGCACGCGCCCGGCCACGTTGAACACGGCGTCGGCCTGGACCACCTGCCCCTTGCCGAAAAGCACGCGATAACCCGAGCCGATCTTCTCCACCTTGTGCGTGGGCGCATTCTGACGCACGTCAATGCCGGAACGGCGCGAAGCCTCCACCAGCACGCTCACCAGATCCGGGTCAAAGCGCTTCAACGGGGTGCTGCGGCAAAGCACCGTGACTTCGGCACCGCACCTGGCCGCGATATGCGCGAATTCGAAAGCCACGAAGCCGCCGCCCACGAGCACTATGCGCCGGGGCAGTTCCTCCATGTTCAGGAAATCGTCGCTGATGCGCAGAAGTTCGGCCCCCTCGACCCGCAAGGTCTTGGGCCGCAGGCCCGGACCAAGGAAAATGTGCTCCGCACGCAGCTCCTTGACGGCCTTGGAACCGCGCACCTTGACGCTGAGCGTGTCCGGGCCGGTGAAGCTGGCCTGGCCGTGCATGGCCACAATGCCCTGCTCCAGGTAGTGGTTTTCCGCCACCTCGGGTACCGGTCCGACCATGAAATGGCGGAAGGCCTGGAGTTCGGCCCAGTCCACGCGCACATCGCCGGTCACGCCCCGGGTGCGCATGTTGCGCGCCGAAGCCACGGCCTCGGCCCCGGCCAAAAGAATTTTCTTGGGATTACAGCCGCGTAGCGGACAGGCCCCGCCGTATTCGCGCGACTCCACCATGGCAACGGTTTTGCCGGCCTTGGCCAGCAGGACGGCCGCTTCCCCGCCCGCAGGGCCAGCGCCGACCACAACCACGTCATAGCTATGCATGGCGTTTCCTGCCTTGCGTTACTTTTCCAATTCCTTGTCCAGCCAGGCCCGCACTTCGGGCGACAGCTCATGGATGCCCTTAAGCCCGCCGATGGAGTCCAGATAGGACTTGGCCAGGGCCGGAGGCAGCTTCTTTTCGCAAAGGGTCGTGGAGCCGTACTTGTCCATGCGCATCAGCACCACCTTGGGCGCGGCCCAGGTGTCGATAACGAAATAGATGGAATAGCCGTCCGTATCGGTCACGGGTGGACGCAGCGCGTCCTTCCAGTTGTTGTTGCCCCATTCCAGGTACATGGTCACGGCATCCTCGTGGATCATGTCCCAATTGACCTCGTTGAGCCACTGTCTGCAGGCGTTTTCGCTCATGGGTGCTCCCTTGTTTTTCGGTTCTCTTCCTATCTAGTGGAATATAGTGGCTGTTCCGCGCGAAGGCAAGGCGCTTCGAAAGAAAGCATCCATGAGCCCCGCCACAAGACAGGGCAGCTTCGGCTCGACCCGCTGCGTTCCGCTGAAGTTTGTCAACCCGGCAAAAACGTCTTTTCGGACCCCTTTTTCTTTCCTTTTTCATCCCTGACCAAAAACCGGGTGTAGACTCGCGGGCATGATTATCGGGTCGTTGATATCGCAAACATCTAGATAAATGGAGGCACATTATGTACCAACAGGAAAACATGAAAAAATGGATCGTGTACGAGGATGACACCTATGAACCCCTGTCCACGAAAGAGAACATCAATCTCAAAAAACGTGAGCCGGGCAGGGATTGGTTCGTGGCGGAACGTCCGGAAGGGTTCCGGCCCAAAAAGCTCGCGCCTGAAGCGTACCACCCGCGCCACGAGAGACAAAAACCCATGAACGGCTTAGTCCCGCACGAGCCCGACCCTCATCCGTTCCCGATCGACGCGATGGTCGATGGTGTTCCCAGTGCGCGCGACGAGCGGCACAGGGTTTATTTCCATGATGCCCGGGAGCACGGCAACGGGCCAGTCCCGCCTGGAAGCGCTGGCTCCCCGCGCTTGAACCAGACAGAAGCGCAAGTGAACAAGGGAACGGCAAGACGTCCGGAACAGTCCCCTGCCACTTCCGTAAAAAACGGGGAAAAAAGCCTGCTCTCGCTCCCGCAACGTCTGATTTTTGCGTCAGATGCGAAGGAACGCCAGAACAGCCGGGCTCCGGTCGCGGATTTGGCCGCTGCGGAGCACGCCCTGCGGTCTGCGGGCAACAAGCATTCCGCTCCAGTGGGCGATCTGGCCAGGGCGGAGCAACGTCTGAACCATAACGGACCGCTCCGACGCATATACGAAGGCGCGAAAGAAGCCGTGTCCGAAGGTTGGGACGCCGCGGCCAGCAAGGAAGTGCGGCAAGGCCTGGAGTTCGGCGCGCGCGGCCTATGAGGTCAGCAAGGACGTCTGGGAGATGGCGGGAAAGGATGCTGGGATGGCCACACTGGGCCTCCTGATACCTGGATCAACGGCACCAATCGTCTTCGACAAGGGCTACAAACTCTATGACGGCTTGGGCAATTACCGTGGCGGATATGAAGAAACAGCCAAGGACATGGCGCGACGCATAGAATGGCAACGAAAAACTGTATACCAAAACAATAATGGAAGTTAATACCATGAGCGCACTGCATATTCTCCTTCTTCTCGCCTTTTGGGGCATACTGTTGTTAGAAAAATACTACATAGTAAAACATGGAGAGAAATCATACATATACACTAGCTTTTCAAAAATAATATTCAACAAAAAAGAACGTCGTATTCATGAAATTTTCTTTATTATTCTTGTTTCATTAGCAATCATATTTGACATAGAAATATCGATCGTCATCCTGTTCATTTCGGTTTATACAGCGCAACTTGCCTACAATATCATCCGCTACCACATGCGCCTCGCCAAGGAAAAGAAGGAAGCGCTTTCCTCGGGCGCGACCAGTGAAACCGGAGAAACCGAAACCCCAATAGGCTCTGGGAGAAGTGATTAAGCTTTGCCGGGCCGAAACACTCGCCGCTCCGGGGTGGGGGGGGCGTCGCCACGGCATGCGGATTATCATTGCACGGCCCCCTGCTCCACATTATTTCTGCGTCCCGAAACGCAGGAGGCCGCACAGTCCCGCCCCCGCAGAACCGCATCAGGAGCTTGTCATGCCCACCCAGCACGACCCCGAAACCAACCTGCTCGGAACCGAACTTCTCCGGGTCTTGCGCGAATGCCTGTACGGCTCCGAGGAGAACGGCGCGTTTCTGGACCCCGGCGACAAC
This sequence comes from Desulfovibrionaceae bacterium, assembly GCA_036541255.1. Lineage (GTDB taxonomy): Bacteria > Desulfobacterota > Desulfovibrionia > Desulfovibrionales > Desulfovibrionaceae > Paucidesulfovibrio. The sequence goes on from JAZHDD010000003.1 coordinate 17,777, forward strand.
GGCCTGCTCGGGCTATTGCCCCGGCTCTCGGCCAACGAAGCCTCGCTGCCAGCAGCAGGAGCCAGCGTGGCCACGCACGCGCTGCACGTCTCCTTTAGTCTGGACGTGTTCATCGACTGGATCAGCGGCAAACGCGACATCAATCCCGACTGGCAGGCGAGCTGGGCGCGTTCGAACGTGGACGACGCTCAATGGGCCGCACTGCTCAGGCGACTGAAGGCACAGTGCGCAACCCTGGAAGCCGCCGTCGAAACCCATATGCTCATGGACGACCAATCCGCCTGGGGCGCGTTGGGCGCACTGGCCCACACCGCCTACCATTTGGGGGTGATCCAGGTGAAGCTCGACGTGCTGCGTTCCGGCAAGAACGCTGCCCCACGCAACGCCTGAACCGTTTCTCTCGGCATAAAAAAACCGCCCTGGCGCACACCGGGGCGGTTTTCTTTTTCCAGAAGAAATGGTGCGCGGGGACGTCAGCTCCCGGCCTCGCGTTCGGCCTCTTCCTCGATATGGTCCAGAAAATTCGCGGCCTCGCGCAGGCCGGGATTGAGCCGCAGGCTTTCGTACAAATGACTGGTGCATTCCTGGAGCTTGCCGCGCTCGTAATAGGCGCGGGCAATGTTGAAATGCAGATGGTCGTCGTCGGCGTTGACCTCCAGGGCCTTGCGATAAAAGCGCACCGCGTCGTCAAACAACCCCTGCTTGCGCAAGTTGATACCGAATTCATTGAAGGAATGGCGCTGCTCCTCGCGAAACAGTTCATCAATGCCGTAGAGCCGTTCCAGCACGTCGCGCAGTTCGCTGTAGCGCTGTTGATTGTGATAGACTTGGGTAAGGCCCACATTGGCATCGATACTGCGTTCATCCATGAGCACGGCCGCGCAGAACTGTTTTTCAGCCTGATCCAGACGGCCCATGTCGAAAAAACGGCGCCCCTGGAAAATCTTTTCCCGCAGGCTCTCCAGGGCCGGGACCGTCTGATTGTGGAAGTAGTCCAGCTCGGGCGTGTAGTATTGAAGGAATTCCTCCTTGCCCACGGTCTTGGTCACGCCCGAAGGCAAGTGGCTGGAATTCAGAGGCTGGACAGAAAACCGCTCCTCGTCCAAACGGATCACGAACCAATAGGTTCCATGACGGTAGCGTGAGCCCCGCTCGTTGAACTGATACTGGTAGCGAGGGCTGTGGGAATAGACCCCAAGCACCTCGCGGCCTTCGGATTCGGCTATTTCGGTCGTCTGCTTTTCTTCCACGCTTTCTCGTACCTGAACGTTGCTACTTGCCGCAACACTTCTTGTATTTCTTGCCCGAACCGCAAGGACAGGGATCGTTGCGGCCGATCTTGTCATCCTTGACCACGGGTTGTTTCACGGGCTTGCCCCCGCCCTCGCCGCCGCCAACATAATTGAGCTTTTCGCGGTCCTCGTGCTGGAACTCCTCCTCCTTGACCTCCTCGCGAATGCGCAGATGGGTCAAGGCGCGCAGGGCGTTCTCGCGCATGACATAAAGCATTTCCTGGAACAGTTCAAAGCCCTCGCGCTTGTATTCCTGCTTGGGGTCCTTCTGGCCATAGCCGCGCAGGCCGATGCCGTCGCGCAGGTGGTCCATGTTCAGCAGATGCTCTTTCCAGTTGCGGTCCAGGGAGTCGAGCACGAAATAGCGTAACACCTCCTGATACGACCCCTTGGCCATGCCTTCCAGGGTCTCCAGAATCTGCTCCACCATATTTCCTGCCTTGTCCCGGTCCGGCAGTTCCGTGGCAAAGGACTCAAAGCGCTCGAAATTGAAGACCTCTTCCAGGCGCTTGCGCACCTCGGCCTCGGCTTCGGCGCCCCCCTCCTTGGCGGACACGGCCAGGGGCGCATAAATATCGTCCAGGAGTTCGTCGCTGTAGGCCTGCACGATCTCATCCATGGTCTCGGCGGTCATGATCTCCCGGCGCTGCGAGTAAATGACCTCGCGCTGCTGGTTCATGACGTTGTCATAGTCCAGGAGCTGCTTGCGGATCTCGAAGTTGTGGTTTTCCACGCGGCGTTGCGAGTTTTCAATGGCTTTGCTGACCATGCGGTTCTCGATGGGTTCGCCCTCGGACATGCCGATGCGCTCCATGATGCCGGAGATGCGGTCCGAACCGAACAGGCGCATCAGGTCGTCGTCCAGAGCCAGATAGAAGCGCGAGGAACCCGGGTCACCCTGGCGGCCCGAACGGCCGCGCAACTGGTTGTCGATACGCCGCGACTCGTGGCGTTCCGTACCCAGGATATGCAGGCCGCCCAGCTCCAGGACGCCCTCGCCAAGCTTGATGTCCGTGCCGCGCCCGGCCATGTTCGTGGCGATGGTCACTTTGCCCTTGTGCCCGGCCTCGGCCACGATCTCGGCCTCGCGCTCGTGCTGCTTGGCGTTGAGCACGTTGTGCGGCACGTGCCGCTTCTTGAGCATGGCCGAAAGCATCTCGGACTTCTCGATGGAGACTGTGCCCACAAGGCAGGGCTGGCCCTTGGCGTGCTTTTCCACGAGATCGTCCACAATGGCCTCGAATTTCTCGCGCTGGGTGCGGAAGATCAGGTCCGGGTGGTCCGTGCGGACCATGTCCCGGTGCGTGGGAATGACCACCACGTCCAGATCGTAGATTTCGCGGAATTCCACGGCCTCGGTGTCCGCCGTGCCGGTCATGCCCGCGAGTTTGTCATACATGCGGAAATAATTCTGGAAGGTGATGGAGGCCAGGGTCTGGTTCTCGCTCTCGACCTTGACGTGTTCCTTGGCCTCCAGGGCCTGATGCAGGCCGTCGGAGAAGCGGCGGCCCGGCATGAGGCGGCCCGTGAATTCGTCCACGATGACCACCTGGCCGTCGTTGACCACGTAATCCACATCGCGCTTGAAGATGTGGTGGGCCTTGAGGGCCTGGAGCACGTGGTGCTGGGCCGTAATATTCTGCGGGTCGAAAAGGTTGTCGATGCCGAGCAGCTGCTCGACCTTTTCCACGCCCGGCTCGGTGAGCGTGACGGACCGGCCCTTTTCATCCACCTCGAAATCCCCGCGCGGCGCGGGCTTTTTGCCGTCCTTTTCCTCGGCAATCTCCTCTTCGGTCTTTTTCCACTCCTTGAGGCGCGGGATGATCTGGTCGATCTGCCCATACAGCTTGGTGGACTGCTGCAACGCGCCGGAAATGATCAGCGGGGTCCGGGCCTCGTCAATGAGGATGGAGTCCACCTCGTCCACGATGGCGAAGTTCAGATCGCGCTGCACGAGCTGCTGGCGGTAGAATTTCATGTTGTCGCGCAGATAGTCGAAGCCGAACTCGTTGTTGGTGCCGTAGGTGATGTCGGCGCCGTAGGCCTGCTGGCGCTGTTCGTCGGTCAGGCCGTGCACGATGACGCCCACGGACAGGCCCAGGAAATTGTACAGCCGTCCCATCCACTCGGCGTCGCGGCTGGCCAGATAGTCGTTGACCGTGACCACGTGCACGCCCCTGCCGGACAGGGCGTTGAGCACCACGGGCAGCGTGGCCACCAGGGTCTTGCCCTCACCGGTACGCATCTCCGCGATGTTGCCCTCGTGCAGAGCCACGCCGCCGATGAGCTGGACATCGAAATGACGCATGTCCAGGGAACGGCGGCCCGCCTCGCGCACCAGCGCGAAACATTCCGGCAGGAGGTCTTCCAGGCTGCGGCCGCCCTGCACCTCGGCCTTCCAGGCCGTTATCTGCTCGCGCATACCCTCGTCGGAAAGGGCCTGCATGCGGCCTTCCAGTTCATTGATCTTCTGGACGATGGGACGGCACTTTTTCAGGTACCGGTCGTTTTTGGAACCGAACAGCTTTTTGAACATTATTGAAATCTCCTTGGCTAGTCACAAGCCAGTGGAAGAGGTGGTCTTTCTTCTTTTATAAAATTCCAAGAGCGGACATTATTCGCCACTGCCGCCTTGTAGAGAGCATTGTCACCAGTAACCAGCAAACAATAAATACTTTTCTGTTTAAGCGCTGCAACTTGCAATGCATCAACCACATCTATATTGAACTTTTCCGCATAACTTAACGCCTCGGGAAACAATCGTACCATGTCAACATTTTCTATTCGCCATGTATGAGAAATCCTACCTCTCAACCTATTCAAAATCTGTGCTTTGCTTTTTTTATAACGCCGCTTAACAACAGAAAGTGCTTCCACCAAGCACACGTCGAAAACATTGAAGCATTGATTCTCTTTTACATACGCATCCAACAAGACGCTCGTCTGGGGAAGACTTTCCAGGACATCCGGATACAACAAAAGCCTAATAACGGCATTTGTATCAAGATAATGAACTCCTGGAAAATTCACAATAAACACTCCAGCCAGTGGCCCGGACGCAGCCCCTGGGGGGCACTCCCGGCCAGTTGAAACACGCATGCCGTACAACCCGTAAGCACATCCATGCCCGGCGCGTTCTCGAACAGCAGGGACGCCAGCCCTTGCCTGCGCCGCTGCCCCACGCTCTCGCACAATTCCGGCGCGGCCAGCTTGAGCGCGCCGCCAAAACCGCAACACTGGTCGGGCAGGACATGCAGCCGCTCCTCGAGCATGGCCCGCAACAAAGCTTCGTCCGGGTCCGGGTCCAGCGCGTGGCAGGGCCGATGGTAGGCCGCCACTGCCGGCGCGTTCTCCGATACCACAAAGCGGGCCGAATTCAAAAGCCGCGCCAGGGGCGTGAGCCGCCCGCGCCAAAGCTCACTCTCGGCCTCGTCCGCAAACAGCTCCAGGTCGTAACTGTGCAGCCCATGCAGGCAGGATGCACAATACGCCACCAGCAAGGGCCGCCCGGCAGCGCGCCAGATCTCCACGTTACGTTTTTGGGCTACAGCCTGCTCGCGCAGCAGCCCGGCCGACCCCAGCGTGGCCCCGCAACAGGAAAAATCCGCGTCCAGCCGCCGCAGCCCCAGGCCCGCGAGCAGACTCCTGGCCTGCTCCTCCCAGAAAGGAGCGGCAAAGCGGCCCGCGCAGCCCGAAAAAAGCAGGGCCTCGCCTCCCCGGAACGCCTCCGGAAAAGCGGTGATCTCCACATAAGCATCCAAGGGTGCACGGTCCAGCCCCCGAAGCGATTTGAGCAGCAATCCGCTTTGGCCCGGCAGGAGCGCGTCCGGCACATGGGACAGGCCGCGCGCCCACTTCGGAGCCGTGCGCCAAAGCTTGTCCGCCCGTTCCAGCCACTGCTTCCAAAGCCATTCGCGCCAGCCCGGATGCGCGGCCCGCAAACGGCTCACGGCCAGAGGCGCGTTCACGCCCTGGGAACAGGCCTGCACGCAGCGACCACAGCTCAGACAGAGCGAGGCCAGCCGGGTGGCGTCCACCGCGTTCAGCGCCTCGGGATCGCGTTCCAGGAGCGCGGCCAGCCGGACCTTGGATCGCGGGGCCAGTTCCTCGCGACCGGTTGCCGCCAACAGCGGGCAGACCGACAGGCACTTGCCGCAAAGGATGCACTCGGACGCGGAACCTGTCCCGGCCATTACCACTCCTTGCCGGGATTCATGATCCCTTGAGGGTCGAACACGGCCTTGAGCCGCCGCATCAGGTCCAGCTCAACCGGTCCGTACTGCTGGGCGAGCCAGTCCTTCTTGCTCAGGCCCACGCCGTGCTCGCCCGTGATGGTGCCGCCCAGCCCCAGCACCAGCTGGAACAACTCGGCCTTGGCCTGACGGGCCGTTTCCGCCTGTCCCTTGGCGCGGTCGAAAAGAATGTTGGCGTGCAGATTGCCGTCGCCCAGGTGGCCAAAACAGGCCGTGCGCAAACCCAGACGTGCGCCGATGGCCTCCAGCCCCTGTACCGCCTCCAGAACCCGGCCACGCGGCACGGCCACGTCCTCGCCGCTCTTGTCCGGGGCCAGATGAAACAGGCTCTGGCTGATGTTGCGCCGCACTTCCCAGAGCTGCTCCTCGTCCGGACCGGACGCGGATTCCAGGAACAGAGGAGAAAAGCCCTCCAGAGCCGCGCCCAGGGTTTCCCGCTCGCCCCGCACCGCCGCATCCGAACCATCCAGCCGAAAGAGCAGCGCGGCCTGGGACTTGGCCAACCAAGCATATTCCGGTCCGGTGAATTCCAGGGCCAAAGCCTGGAGCGTGGTGGCATCCATGAACTCCATGGCCGCGGGCAGCAGTCCGGCGCGAAAGACTTCGGCCGCGGCGCCCAGCGCAGAATCGAAATCAGCGAATCCGGCCAGAGCCGTGGCCGTGGCTTCGGGCAGGGGCAGCAGCTTGAGAGTCAATTCGGAAAACAGGGCCAGGGTTCCGGCGGAACCGGCCAGCAGCCTGGTCAAATCCAGTCCGGCCACGTCCTTGTGGCAACGCGAACCCAGACGCAGCAGTTCCCCGCCGGGCAGCACCGCGCGCATGCCCAGCAAATGGTCGCGGGTCACGCCGTATTTGAGGGCGCGCATGCCGCCTGCGCAGGTGGCCACATTGCCGCCGACAGTGGAAATTTTCACGGACGCGGGATCGGGAGGGTAGAACAGGCGCTGCCCGGCCAACTCGGCCTGAAGCTCCGCCGTGACCACGCCCGGCTCCACCACGGCCACGAAGTCGCGCGGGTCAATTTCCTTGACGCGGTTCATGCGCAAAAACGAGACCACGACTCCGCCCTGCACGGGCACGGTCTGGCCGACTTTGTTGGTGGCGCGGGCGCGGGCATAGACGGGCACGCGTTCGGTCTGGGCCCAACGCAGCAACTCGATGAGCTGCTCCTCGCGCTCGGGCCGCACCACGGCCCAGGGCATGGCCTCCTTCTGGCTGGCGTCGCCGGAAAAAGCGGCTCGTTCCTCGGGCGCGAACAGGGCATCATGGCCCGGAAAAAGGGCTTCGAGAAAGCGGACCTGGGCCGCGGAAAGAGATCGGGGTCGAACGGTCATGCCGGGCGTCCTTGGGATTGAGACCCGCGCCAGGCGCCACCGCGCCAAAGCGCGGGCAGGCTACTTGTACGCCGCCAGTTGCCGCGCCGTGTCGCGGGCGATGTCGCGGGCCTTGAGATCGTCGCGCCGGTCGTGGACGTTCTTGCCCCGTCCCAGCGCGATCTCCAGCTTGACGCGGCCACGCTTGAAATACATGCAGACCGGGATCACGGTCAGTCCCTTTTGATCCACCTTGGCCTGGAGCTTCTCTATTTCGTAGCCGTGCAGCAGAAGCCTGCGGGGCCGTTCCGGGTCGTGCTGGTCATAGGGGCCGGTATGCTCCCAGGGCGCGATGTGCACGCCCACGAGCCAGGCCTCGCCGTCCTTGATGCGCACGTAGCCGTCCTTGAAGGAAACGCGGCCCTCGCGCAGGGATTTGACTTCGCTGCCCACCAGGGAAAGCCCTGCCTCGAACGTCTCCAGAAACTCGTAGAGCCGCCGGGCCTGCTTATTCGTGCCGATGACCTTGCGGCCGTCGGATACGGTTTGTTTTTTATTCTTTGCCATGGGGAATCAAGGCTAGCCGGGAAGTTCCTCGCTGTCCAGCAGCGAGGCAAAGAAGGTAAGTTCCTCAGGATACTTCTTGAAAATCGAGTCCTTGACCATGCGGTTGATCTTGCCCACGGTCTGCTGGCTGATGACCTCGCGCAAAAGCTGGCGGCATTCGCCCATGCGGGTCTGGCGGATGATGCGCTTGATGCCGGGAATGGCCTGGGGCGACAGGGAAATGCAGTCGATCTGCATGCCCATGAGGATGGGCACGCAATAGGGATCGGACGCGACCTCGCCGCACAGGCTGACCTCGATGCCCGCCTGATGCGCCGCGTCCACCACCTGCTTGATGGAGCGCAGCACCGCCGGATGCAGGGGCTGGTAGAGATAGGAAACATTGGGGTTGGTGCGGTCGATGCCCAGGCTGTACTGGATCAGGTCGTTGGTGCCGATGGAAAAGAAGTCCACCTCGCGGGCCAGCAGTTCGGCGATCATCACGGCGCTGGGCAGTTCCACCATGATGCCCACGGGCATGTCCGGATTGAAGGGCACGCCCGCACGCTCCAGCTCGATCTGGGCCTCCTTGAGCCGCGCCTTGGCCCGGCGCAGTTCGCGCAGGCCGGAGATCAAAGGAAACATCAGCGAGACATTGCCGTAGACGCTGGCGCGCAGGATGGCCTTGAGCTGGGTTTTGAACAGTTCAGGGTGGCGCAGGCAGAAGCGGATGGCCCGCAGACCCATGGCCGGGTTGGCCTCTTCCAGCTGACCGAATTCGGTGATGATCTTGTCCGCGCCGAGGTCCAGCGAACGAAACACCACCTTGCGCGGAGACATGATGCTGGCCAAGTCCACATACTTCTCGGCCAGTTCATCCTCGGTGGGCAGGTCCGTGCGGTTCAGATAGGAGTATTCCGTGCGGTACAGGCCGATGCCTTCGCCGCCGTGGTCCAGAACCGACGTGACCTCTTCGAGCAATTCGATGTTCGCCAGCACCTGCACGCGGAAACCGTCGATGGTCTCGGCCGGAAGCATGCAGCGGCGGATGATTTTTTTCTGGTAGGTCTCGAAGCGCGCGGCCAGGGTATTGTATTCGTAAAGCTCTTCCTCGTCCGGGTTGACCAGGATGCGGCCCTTGAGTCCGTCGATGATCACGAGATCGCCGTCCGACACCGAGGATTCCAGATCCTGCACGCCCACCAGGGCGGGAATGGCCAGAGTCCGGGCCATGATGCCCGTATGCGAGGTCTTGCCGCCGCGCACCGTGGCAAAGGCCAGGAGCTTGGAGGCGTCCAGCTCCACGGTGTCCGCCGGAGTCAGATCGTGGGCCATGATGATGGCCCGGCCGCCGATGGCCGCAAGATCCATGTCCCGGCCCATGAGATGGTTCTGCACGCGGTCCGCCACCTGGCGAACGTCCTGGAAGCGCTCCTTGAGATACACGTCGTCAAAGCCAAGGAACGCCTGGGCCAGTTCGCCCACGGCCTTTTCCAGGGCCCATTCCGCATTGACCCGCAAGGTCCGGACATGTTCCTTGGCGCGGCCCATGAGCTTGGGGTCGCGCAGCATCATCAGGTGGGAATCAAGAATCAGGCGATGTTGCTCCAGCTCGGAAGGCACCCGGTCGCGGATGCTTTCCATTTCCTGGCCCGCAATGATGAAGGCGTTTTCCAGGCGGCCCTGCTCGGACTCGACCATATTGCCGGGCACGGTCTGCCGGGGAAGCTGGGAACGGTGGCTGCGGTTCACGAAAACCGCCTTGCCTATGGCTATGCCCGTTGAGACCGGTATGCCGGTGACGATTCTGTCAGCCACTATTTGCCTTCGCCGAAGCGCTCCTTGAATAATTTTTCAATACGGTCCAGGGCGGCCTGGGCATCGTCGCCATCGGCCTTGAGGTCGAGCCGCATGCCCTGCCCTGCGGCCAGGGTCAGCACGTCGAGAATGCTTTTGGCATCCACTTCCTGGCCATCGCACTCCAAAAGAATCCGACTTGTAAACTTTTGCGCTTCCTGGGCCAGGACTCCGGCGGGACGGGCGTGCAGGCCAAGCTGGTTGGCCACGACCACCCGCCGGACCACAAATCCATTGCCTCCGGCCGCCTCATTCAATGCGCTTGCGGATTGTTCCATGCTTTTCTTCCCGTTTGTGCGTCCACTACAACGCACGATTGCTATCACAAAAACACGACCCCGTCAGCCGTCAGGCAAGGCCGGAAACCCATCGCGTAAGCCAGGGCAATGCGCCCATCACGGCCAGGATGACCACCAGCACGACTTCCCGCGGAACCTGACGGCGGTATAAAAAACGCGCCAGGGCCGCCATGCCCAGCGTTGTGCCCAACCAGTCCTCCCAGTGCGGAGTCCGGGGCCAGACCAGCAGCCAGAGGCAGACCAACAGCGCGGCATTGACGTACTTGAGCCGCTGCCCCCAGTTGATCAGGTCCCATTTGCGCAGCCGCTCCAAAAAAGCCAGCCCGAGCCGATGACCGGCCCAGAAGGTGTAGGCCCGAAAAACCTGCACCCCAAGAAAAAAAATCACCCCGAGCAGCAACGGCAGGACCCTGAATCCGGCAAGCAGAAGGCAGATAGACGACAAGGCCCAGAAAATCAAGAGGCTACCGGCAAAAACAGAATCGCCTATAGCAGAGAGAGTGTAGGCTGCGGTGTTTTTCAACCGGTCAACCATTTTCGGCGGCATGTGGCCCGAAGCGATGTAACGTTCCGCAGAGAGAAAAATGCCCACGAGGCAAGGCAGCCAGAATAAATGCGTGTTGAAGTGCCGGATGTAGCGCCGCCGGGCCGCGCGCAGCTCCTTGCCGGACTTGTGGATGGCGGCCAGTCCCGGATAAATGGCATAGGAAAGACCCACGTTGTGGTACCCGCGGGGGTTGAAGCAGGCCCCGGCAAGGTAGCAGCGCAGGTAGCACTTGATCAGCGCCCGGCTTTCGCCGGAAAGTCCGTGCAGCCCCATGCCCCTCCAGAAATTGGAATGCGGTCAGAAAAAACCCGGTTAGGTTCTGCCGAGGTCATCGATCCCAGGAAACGATGCTATACCGAACAAGAATCCGATAGCAAGCCACTGCGAGAGCGATCTTGAACAGATCCCAGGCCGCAAAGGGATAGAAACCCAGGACCAAAGCCTTTTCCAGGTCCATATCCAAAGAATGCATCAACCAGCCCAATCCGCAGACATAGGTCGAGGCCATGCCCGCCACGCAGGCGAAGAAAGCGACGATCCAGGAAACCATCCGCCCCTGGCCGCTTGTGGCCAGTCCCGCCAGAAAAGCCGTGCCCACAAATCCGAACAGATAGCCGCCAGTGGGGCCGAAAAGATGGCCCAGGCCCGAACCTCCGCCGGAAAAAACCGGCAACCCCGCCGTGCCCACGGCAAGATACAGCAGCATGCAGGCCGCCCCCCTCCACGGCCCCAGAATCAGGCCAGCCAGCATGATGAACAACGGCTGCATGGAAACGGGCACCGGCCCGATGGGCACGATGAGATAGGCGCCAGCGGCAATGGACGCGGCCAAGAGCGCGGTCCAGACCAGCTTATGCAGGGAGCCGAGAGACATGCGTTCCATGGATTTCCTCCGCAAGATCATTCGGGATGCAGGCCGAGCCGTTCGGCCATAGTCCGATCCTCGGTCGCGTCCCGCCCCTTGAGGGTCAGATAGTCGCCGACCATGACGCCGCTGGCTCCGCAAAGATAGGCCTGCTCCCGGTCCTCTCCGGCAAAGGCGCTGTGCCTACCGCCGCAGATGCGGATGTGCCGGTCCGGCAGGGAGAACCGCAGCAGGGCCAGAATGCGCACAGCCTCACTCACCCCGACAAGGGGGCGATCCTGGAGAGGCGTGCCGGGGATGGGCTGCAAAAAATTCACGGGCACGGACTGCACGCCGAGTTCGCGCAGCTCCCCAGCCAGTTCCAGCCGGTCCGCCCAGGTCTCGCCCAGACCGAACAGACCGCCCGAACAGACCGTGAGCCCCTCGGCAACGGCATTGCGCACAGCCTCAACATCCTCGTCATAGGCGTGGGTGGAGCAGATGCGCGGGAAAAAGGACCGTCCCGTTTCCAGGTTGTGATGGTAGGCCCCGCAACCGGCCTGACGCAAAGCCCGCAACTGCGCACGATCCAGGATGCCGGGCGAGCAGTCCGCCACCAGTCCCAAATCGGCCACGGCTGCAACCGCATCAAGCAGGCGCTGGAAATCCGCCGGAGACAACGCCTTGCCGCTGGTCACTATGGAAAAGCGCGTTGCCCCGGCAGCTTTCAGGGAGCGAGCCGCGTCCACTATCTCATCCAAAGGCAAGAAATCATGCCTCGGGGACTGAGCCGCATGATGCGCGGATTGGGCGCAAAACGCGCAGTTCTCGGAGCAGGCCCCGGATCGGGCATTGACGATGCCGCAAAAGGATACTGCGTCACCGAAAAAATGTTGCCGGACCCGGTGTGCGGCCTCGGCAAGCTCGTTGAGCCCGGCCTCGGGCCAGTCGATCACCAGGGCGGCGTCGGACCGGGAAAGCGGAGCGCCCTGCAGCGCGTTCTCGACGATGCGTTCCAGGCGTTGAATGTCCATGCTCATGAAGTCCTGTCCATGGCATAGACCTCCTTGGCTGTCCAGCCTCGGACCTGCTCCGCGACCCGCCGCGCAACCTCCTTGGGCTTGCCCCCGGCCTGGCTTTCGCGCTCCATGGCCCGGCGCACTTCGTCCTCGGACGAACGCTCCCCTTCGGGCGCAGGTCCGATGACCACGGTGATCTCGCCCAAAAACTCCCGGCCCAGGCATTCCAGCCGGTCCAGCGTACCCTGGAGAAATTCCTCATACGGCTTGGTCAGCTCCCGGCACACGCAGAACTCTCGCGCTCCGAGGGCTTCGTAAGCAGCCGCCATGCTCTCCTGCAACCGCGTCTTGCGCTCAAAAAAGACCAGCGTCGCGCCCGTGTCGCGATGCGCCGCGAAAAACCGCACGGCCTGGGCCGATTTGCGCGGAGGAAACCCCAGAAAGGTGAACGGATACGGCGGCAGGCCGCAGGCCGACAATGCGGCCAGGGGCGCGCTGGGGCCGGGCACGGGCGTTACGCGCAGGCCCTTTTCGCGGCAGGCGCGCACCAGACGGTAGCCCGGATCGGACAGCAGCGGCGTGCCCGCGTCCGAAACCATGGCCACGCTCTCCCCCGCCTCCAGCCGCTCCAGCACCGCCGGCGTGCGCTGCGTCTCGTTGTGCTCGTGAAAACTGGTGAAACCCTGGCCGCTCCGGCGGACAATGCCCAGCCGGGAAAAAAGCAGCCCGGCCCGGCGCGTATCCTCGGCCAGGACCATATCCGCCCCGGCCAAAACCCGCGCGGCCCGCGGCGACAGGTCCCCGGCATCGCCGAGCGGCGTGGCCACCACATACAGAACCCCGGGCAGCAAGGCCTCGCCGGATTCAGGTGCATTTGCTTCGTCGATCATGGGATCATCATCCGGCAACACGGCGGAAATTGCAATTCCAGCCGCACGAAAAAAGGGGAAAGACATATCCTGCCTCCTGCGGCCCAGGGGCCCGTGGCCCCCTGGCCCCCCCTTTCTGCGGTGCAGGGTCGATGCTGCGCATCTATTCCACACCGCGATACTCACTTTTCCTAAGTACACGGAAGCCCCCAAACCATCCCGTATAAAACGCCCGCGCGGGCCTCTGATGCTCCTGCATCAGAGGCCCGCGCTCAATGGGATTCCAAAGGGGCATTGCCCCTTTGGCTGCCGGAGGCCTTCTTCCGGCTAGCGTTTGCCTTCGGCCACAAGAATTTCGTCGCGCATTTTCCGGCGGTTCTGCGCTTCGAGGTTGCGCCTCCGGGCCTTTTCCGTATCGAGCACGAGCCCGGGCACAGCCTTGGGCTTGCCGTTCCCGTCCAGGGCCACGTAGGTGACGTACGCGGAGTTGGTATGGCGCACATGGCCGGTGATGGGGTTTTCGGCTTCCACGCGCACGCCCACTTCCATGCTGGTGCGACCCACATAATTGAGGCTGGCCTTGAAGGTCATGAGTTCGCCCACGTAGGCGGGCTGGAGAAAGTCCATGCGCTCGAACGAGGCCGTGACCACATTGGCGCGCGCATGGCGCATGGCCACCACGCCCCCGGCCGTATCCACGTGCTTGAGGATCACTCCGCCATGCAGGTTGCCCGCGGGATTGGCATCCTCGGGCAGGGCGATATGGGTCATGACGATTTCGGTTTCCGAGGCGTTCTTGGGCTGCACGGCTATTCCTCCTTGCTGCGGCCGAACTCCACGCGGGCCTTGAAGACCATCATGCCGATGCGCTTGCCCAGGTCGCGCTCACGGGTCTTGATCAGGGCCTCGGCAGCCTCGCGGTTGCCCTGGGCCTTGAGCAGCGTGGCACTCTCCAGGTCGCGCAGATAGGACTCGCATTCCCGAATGACGCCTGAAAGATCAATGGTTTCCAACTCCCTGGGCACACGCACGGATTTGACCTTGCGACTCATCACACTCCCCCTGCTCCTGTTGTAAACGGCATGCAATACGTTTTGATGTCGTTTCGTATGAGGGATGTCAAGAGCGTGAGGATAAATCAGGGTTTGCGGAGTTTCTCGCGCAGGACTCGGGCCGCTCGCAGAGCTTGCTCTTTGGCGCGCACGGCAAGGCCGGATGCGCTTCCGATTGCGCCTCGTCCCTTGCCCGCCGCATGGGAGGCCATGGCCTTGGCCGCGATTCGCGCCGCCTCTTCTTTGCTGCGGCCCTTAGCCAGTTCCTGGACAAAAACTTCCCGGCCATGCGTCAGGGTCTGTTCGCCCATGGCCTTGAGCTTTTCGGCGGCGATATAACGGGCAATCACAGCAAAGAAGCCCATGTTCAGACCTTCTTGCGGCTACCCGAATAGAGCTCGTAGGCCAGGAGACGGCATTCGATGCGCGCGTTCCAGAAGGGCATGCGCCGCCGCGCCTTGAGTCCCACGCGTTTGGCGAGTTCCAGATTGCCCGCGAAGATGAAACCTCCATAGCCCTGGCAGTGCCGCTTGAAGAAATCGCCGATGCCCGCGTAGACCTCGCCCAGATCGTCCTCATCGCCCAGGCGCATGCCGTATTCCGGATTGAGCATGACCACGCCCTGTTCGTCCTCGGCCAGGGGCGGCACCGGGGTCTGCCGGAAATCGCAGACCTGGAATTCCATAAATTGCTCGAGATTGGCCCTGCGGGCATTGGCCCGCGCAGCTTCCACAGCCGCCGGGTCCAGATCCGTAACCACGATGCGGCCACCCGGATCGCTCCGTTCCGCGCCACGCGCCTCCTGGCGTAGGGAGTCCAACAACGAAGGATCATACCCGCGTAATCCCATGAAGGCGAAGCGCTCCCGCAACAGGCCGGGCGCCCGGTTCAGGGCAATCAATGCGGCCTCGCAGGCCAGGGTGCCGCTGCCGCACATGGGATTCACGAAATGTCCGCCGCCATAGCCGGAAGCCATGACCAGGCCCGCGGCCAAGGTTTCCTGAAGCGGGGCCAGATGCGGCTGGAGCCTGTAGCTGCGCCGGGCCAGGGCCTCGCCCGTGGTGTCCAGGTACAGGGTGGCGCTGTCTCCCTGCCAATGCAGAAAGACCGATGCGCCGCGGTGTTCCGGGCCGGAATCGGGACGACGCCCGGTCTTCTTGCGGATGCGGTCCACCACGGCGTCCTTGATCTTCAGGGCGGCGTGGCCGGAATGTTCACGGCCGCGTCCGTATACGGCGGCGTTGACCGTGACGTAGCCGTCTTCGGGAATCCACTCCTCCCAAGGCAGTTTGACGGAACGGGCATGCAGCAGGTTCGCATCCGGGGCCTGGAAGTGCTTAAGTTCGAGAAGCACGCGGTGGCCGGTGCGCAGCAGCAGGTTGAGACGCATGGCCTCGGCCATGCCGCCTTCGGTTTCCACGCCCAGGGGCAGTTCGCGGCGGATGGGCAGACCCAGGGTCTCGATCTCGCTCCGGAGCCAGGAGGAAAGCCCCTTGGGGCACGTTATCAACAGAGAGGATGTTTCAGGCATAGGCAGGGCATACGATGCGGGGCCGCGCTTGGCAAGCGCAGCCCCGCACTTGTCATCCGCACTCGGCGGATCGAACTACCTGGTCTTGCCCTTGCCCGACTTGGAGGCCTTACCGGACTTGGCACCCTTGCTTTTGGATTTGCCGTCGGCGTTCCCGGAAGAGTCCGTGGTTCCAGAGTCGCCGGAATCATCCGGCTTGCCTGTTTTCTTGACTTTCTTTTCGGCCTTGGCTTCCTGTTTCTCGGCCTTTCGCTCTTGTTTTTCCAGTTGCTTGGTGTGCCCGACACCCAAGGCCGAAGGATGCACCCCGGTTTCCTTGGCAATAACGCCCCAACCCTTGCCCTGTTCGCGCATGGCCGCGATTTCTGCCTCGCTACGCCCAGACGCTTCAGCCAGGGCCTGCACCCGGGTTTGCTCGACACGTTTTTCGCCCTGAGCCACCTTTTCGGCGGCCTTGTCCACGGCTGCGGCGTCGCCGGACCGCTTAGCCGCCTCGTAGGCTTCGACGGCCTTGTCCAATTCGTCCAGCACTGGAGCGACCTTGGCTGCAGCGGCCCGTTCCAGACCGTCGAGCAATATTTCCTCAGCCGTGTCCTGTGCCAGGGCATAGGCAGGGCACAAGGCCAAGACCAAAACAAAGACAAACCATACTGCCCGTTTCATAGACAATTCCTCCTGAAGACCGTTCCAGCTTCTTTTCGCCGAACCGTACACTATAAAACAAGGTCGATTTGTCAATCTGCTCAGGCAGGAGGATTCTCAGGAGAGGGTGTGGAGACAGACTCGGCATCTCCTTGCGTGCCCTGGCCAGCCAGCAGACAGGCTACGGCAAGGCTCAGGGCCATGGCGGGTGCACCTGCAAAAAAAAGCGGGAAGACCGTGCCCATGGTGATGATCAGGGCCGTCAGCGCGGCAATGGCCCGGCCCTGGGTCAGTCCCGTGAGCAGCAGCCCGGCTCCCAGCACGAACAGGATCGGAACAATCCCCCAGACGAGACCGAGCCGCAGCCAGAACGAGGATATCTCCGACGGCGGCAGGGTAAAGGAAACGCCGGGCATGCCAAGAACCGAGGCAAGCTCCACAGGCAAATTCAATTCCAGGATGCCCGGACCGAATCCCGTGAGCAGGCCCAGGGGTTCGACGGAAAATCGTTCCACTCCGGCGGCCCAGAGCACATAGACCTGCATGCGGCCCTCCAGGGCCGCCGGGCCGCCCAGCAGCGGTGAAAGCACGCCCCCGGCGCAGGCCAGGGCAAAGCCGATACGGGCTTCGATGCGCTCCCGGCTCAGGAAGAGGTAGGCCGCACCGCAGGCCAACAGAGCCATGGGCGAACCAGAAACGAGCAATCCGCCCATGACAAGGATGGTAGTCCAGGCGGGATATTGGCCCTGCCGCGACTTGTCGTCCACGCCAAGCAGCAGGGCCGCGCCCAACAGGCAGGCCCGGGTTTCGCCGCCTTGCGGAGACAGCAGCAGGCCCCCGGGCGCAAGATGGTGCACGAACACGCTTGAAAGCCCGGCATCAACAAGCGAGAGCGTTCCCAGTGCCGCGCCGAACAGGGCAAACGTCCTGGCTGCGGGCGCACCGAAACTGGTCACCCAAAGCGCGGCAAGCCCCATATACGCCAGGGGCGCGGCTTCGTTCAGCCATGCCAGACGGCGCAGGGCCTCTTCTCCTGGCAGCGGGGCCTGCCATGCGGCCAATGCGGCCAGAGTTGCGCCGCCGCACAACGCGGCCAGGGTCAGAAGAGGACCGAGCGGATGCTGCCTGGCGCCCTTGCTTTTCATGCCCAGGCTGGCAAAAAGCCCCACCCCGGCAAGAGCCAGCCAGGGCCAGTGCGGAGTCAGCCAGTCCGGGCCCCTCCCAGCCAGCCCGAAACGGCCCGCAGCTTCGCAAAACGGCAGCAGCAGATAGGCCAACGCCAGGGGAGCGCTTGCCAGCAAAACGGAAGATGGTGCCGTTTGTTCGTGCCGCATATTCTTCTTCATTACCCTTTCCGGGCGGCAAGGCAAAGCCTCAGGACTCGTTCAAGTACCGAACCGCACGCCCCTTGAGCCGCATGCGGTTGTAATAGGCCAACGCGCCCGAGGCTACAGCCGGCGGTTCGCCACCTGTCCCGTCCAGCAGAATATCCAACACATGCCAGGTCCGGACGCGGGGTGCCAGACGTTGCAGACAGCCCGCGCAATATACGACCACATCACGATTTCGGGCCTCGGCCAACCGGACGGCGAGCCATTTGTCGGCCTGTTCCGGATAGGCATGGGAAACGCCGCCGCCCTCCCCGCAGCAGACCGCCTTGTGCTGGGCATGACGCATCTCCGCCACGGAGCAACCGTTGTCCCAGAGCAGGTTGCGCACGGCCTCGTGCACGGATCGGGCCTCGCGCAACACGCACGGATCATGCACGCCGGTCTTGACGCGCTCGGCCGGAGCAACAGCCTCGACCGAATGTTCCGCCAGCAGTTCATACACCGTGCGCACGGCCAGGGTGCCCGCAGCCCCCACAGCCTCGCGCAACGCCACATGGCAATTGGGGCAGGCCACGAGCACTTCCTCAATGCCCGCATCGGAAAGCCGTGAGATCAATTCGCCCGCGGCCAGCTCGAAAGCGGCACGCCTTCCGAGTTGCAACGAGGGCTTGGAGCAACAATGCAGGACAAGCCCCATGTGCGGGTCGATTTCGCGCAGGCGCAAATAGGTGCGCCAGACCGTATCTGGCCGCGCTCCGGCCAGGGCACAGCCGGGAAAAAAAACGCTGCGCGCCTTCCGGGGCAATCCAAAAAAGGAAAATGCCCTGGTCCGGCCCATGCGCTCATAGCCAAGCAGCCTCCGATAGGGCACAAGAACGGATTCATCGCGCCCTGTCACGACCTCGCGCAGGGCCTGGAAAAACGCGCGCGGGTCCAGGCCGCGCACAGGACAGACCTGGGTGCACAATCCGCAGACATTGCAGCGAAAGGCCAGCTCACGCGCCTTTTCCGCTCCCAATTCTCCCGAGAGCAAGGCCGCGGCCAGATTGCCGGGCATACCCCACTCCTTGAGCAGCGGGCATTCCTTTTCGCACATCTTGCACAGCTTGCAACCGTTGTGCAGCGCTTGCGCACTTTCCCGCAGATGCTCCGGCCAATCCGGCATGGGGTCATGCCGTACCGCCCCCGGCGTGATGTCAACTTCTTTCATGCCGCCTGCCTACCCTCAACACCTCGAAATGGCAAGGAATCGACTTTTAACTGCAACAGTGTTTTACAGGCTTGTTTTTTTTGCTATATTCGCCAGACCCGACCATGAATTGAAGAGGAGCCGCCGTGAACCATTTTCCTGCCTTCCGCGCAACATTTTTGGCAGTGCCGACCCACGTCGTATTGGCCTGCTGCTGCGCCTGCCTGCTGCTCTCGGGCTGCGGCGCACTGGTGCGCGGCGCAACCCAGCCGCTCATGGACAATCTGGCCCTGTCCGTCAAAAAGCAGCAGGACCTGGAAACCGTGCGCCAGGGTATCCCTTCCTACATCATCTTCATGGATGCCCTGGTGGAAGGCTCGCCCGACGACGCGGACACGCTCACGGCCTCGTCCGGCCTGCTCACGGCCTACGCCATGGCCTTCACCCTGGACAACGAGCCGGAGCGCGCCAAGACCATGACCGCCAAGGCTCGCGAATACTCCATCCGGGCCGTGAGCGAGCGCAGCAAAGTCTTCGCCCGGCTCTGGGACAAGCCCGCTTCGGAATTCGGCCCGGTTCCCGCCAGCCTGGACAAATCCGACCTCAAGCACCTGCACGCCCTGATCAACGCCTGGGGCGCTTACATCAAGGCCCGGCCCGGCTCCTGGGACGACGTGGCCGACCTGCCCAAAATCCAGGCCCTGGCCGACCGGCTTCTGGCCCTGGACGAAACCTATTCCTACGGCGCGCCGCATGCGCTCATGGGCGTGCTCTACACCATTCTTCCCCCGGCCTACGGCGGCAAGCCCGAAGAGGCACGCATCCACTTCGAGCGCGCACTGGAGATATCCGAGGGCAAGGATCTGCTGGCCTACGTGACGTATGCCCGCTGCTACGCGAGACTCGTGCTCGACCGCGAGCTGCATGATGCGCTGCTGAGGCACGTTGCGGAAACACCCGTGGACGTGGTACCCGAACTCACGCTGCAAAACGCCCTGGCCAAACAACAAGCTGCCGCCCTGGCTGCGGAAGCCGACGACTATTTTTAAGGGACGCGACATGAAACGAATTTTTCTGCTCGGGATCATCTGTACAATCCTGGCCCTGCATGCAGGGACCGCCCTGGCCCAGACCCTGAAGATCGCCACGCCAGCACCGGATGGCACCAGCGCGACCCAGACGCTGCGCGACGCGGCAAAAGAGGTCGAGACCGCCACGCAGGGACGCGTCCAGGTCAAGGTGTATGCCGGAGGCGTCATGGGCTCCGACGCCCAGATGATGCGCAAAATGCACGCAGGGCAGCTGCATGGCGCCATCTTCACCTCGGGCAGCCTGGCCCATGAGGACTTCAACTTCGGGCTTCTGGCTCTGCCCATGCTCCTGACCAGCCCGGCCCAGGCCGACGCGGCCCGTGCCGAAGTGGAAAAGGACCTCGTGGCCCGCATGGCCAAGAAAGGCTATATCTGTACCGGCTTCATCGAGGTGGGTTTCGCCTATGTCATGGGCAACCTGCCCATCGCCACCCCGGACGACATGAAAAAAGCCCGGCCCTGGCTGCCCGAAGGCAGCGAGATCACCGGCGACATCTTCAAGGCCTTCGGCGTGACGCCCATCCCCCTGTCCCTGCCCGACGTGCTCACCGCGTTGCAGACCGGCGTCATCGACACCGTGGGCACGCCGCCCATCGCAGCCGTGGCCCTGCAATGGTTCACGCGCATCAAATACGTCACGGACACACCGCTGCTCTACGCCTACGCCAGTCTGGCCTTTTCCGAACGCGCTCTGGGCCAGCTTTCGCCCGAGGACCGCGCCACGGTCATGGACATCTTTACCCGGCGCATGGATCAGGTGGACAAGCAGGTCCGCCTGGACAACGCAGCCGCCCTGAAAACCCTCAAGGACCAGGGTATCGAATTCGTGCAGGTAAGCCCGGAAAGCCGCCAGGAATTCCAGCGCGTCACCGCAGGGCTGATCGACTCCTACCGCGACCGGGGCGACCTTGATCCGGCGCTGCTGGAACGCGCCCGCAAGGCAGCCGAAGCCGCACAGGAGAACACCGGTGGATGACCCCCGCGACGATCATTGCCGCCACCCGGCGCTCCGCGGCCTGGAAAGCCTGGAGACCGAGCTCCTGGCCCTCTGCCTGACCGGCATGATCGTCCTGGCCGTGCTGCAGATCATTCTGCGCAACGCGGCCCAGACCGGGCTGATCTGGATTGATCCGCTGTTGCGCCATCTGGTGCTCTGGATAGCGCTGCTCGGCGCCATGGTTGCGGCGCGCACGCACAATCACCTGTCCATCGACGCGGCCATCCACTTCCTGCCCCGACGACTCAAGGCCGCGAGCAAGGCCCTGGCCTATCTCTTCACTTCCGTGGTCTGCATCGCCCTGACGCGATCCTCCGTGCTCTTCGTGCTCGACGAAGTCGAATACGGCATGGAGTCCCTGCCGGGCGTACCGTCCTGGCCCTTTGCCCTGATCCTGCCCCTGGCCTTCGCGGTCATGGGACTGCGCTATCTCGTGGGCGCAATGCAACAGGCCTGCGCCGCCGCATCCACCCAGGAAGGCTCCTCGTGCTGACCAAGATCGTTCTCGCGTTCTTTGCCCTGCTCGGCACGCCGCTCTTCGCGCTCATCGCGGCCATCGCCATTCTCGGATTCATGAGCGACGGCCTGGACGCCTCCCTGGTGGCCATGGAAATCCACCGCCTCGTGGATACGCCCGTGCTCGTGTCCATCCCTCTGTTCACTTTTGCAGGGGAACTCATGGCCCGATCCGGCACCTCCACCCGCCTGGTGGGCTTTTCCCGCGCCCTGCTCGGCTGGATGCCCGGCGGCCTGGGCATCGTCACCCTGGCGGTCTGCGCCGCGTTCACCGCGCTCACCGGTGCTTCCGGCGTGACCATCATCGCCCTGGGCGCACTGCTCTATCCCTCGCTGGTCAGCGAAGGCTATCCCGAAAAATTCAGCCTGGGGCTGGTCACCACCTCGGGCAGCCTCGGCCTACTCTTTCCACCGGCCATTCCCTTGATCCTGTTCGGCATCATCGCCCGAACCGACATCAACAATCTTTTTCTGGCGGGCATCCTGCCCGGCTCGCTCATGGTCCTGCTCCTGGCCCTCTGGTGCGTGCGCCAGGGCGTGAAGAGCCGCATCCCTCTGACCCGGTTCAGCAGGGCCGAAGTAGCCCGCACGGCGCGCCTGGCGGCCTGGGAGCTGCCCCTGCCCCTGGTGGTCCTGGGCGGCATTTATTCCGGATATTTCGCCATCAGCGAGGCTGCCGCCGTTACCGCGGCCTATGTGCTCATTGTGGAAGTGGGCATCTACAAGGACGTCCGGCTGCGCGACCTGGCCGTGGTCATGCGCAAGAGCATGACCCTGGTTGGCGGCATTCTGATCATCCTGGCCGTTTCCCAGGCCTCCACCAACCTGCTCATCGACCAGGAGGTGCCGCAACGCCTGTTCGAATTCGTGCAGGGCTTCATCACCAGCAAATGGACCTTCCTCATCGTCCTGAACATCTTCCTGCTGGCCCTGGGTGCGGTGCTGGACATCTTTTCGGCCACGGTGCTGGTGGTACCCCTGCTCCTGCCCATTGCCGCGGGCTACGGCGTGCATCCCGTGCACCTGGGCATCATCTTTCTGGCCAACATGGAAATCGGCTACTGCACGCCGCCCGTGGGACTGAACCTGTTCATCGCCAGCTACCGGTTCAAGACGCCCATTCTGACCACCTGCGCCGCGACCCTGCCTTTCCTGGGCATCCTGGCCTGCGTGGTGCTGCTCATCACCTATGTCCCGGCCCTGTCGCTCTGGCTGCCGGGCCTGACCCCGTAAAGCCAAGCCTTCCCCTGCAGAAAAGACGCGAACACGCCGGTTCATTCCCGACGAAGAAGGGCGCGGCAAAGCCGCGCCCTCATACGGAATGGAGGAATGACCAACACATACCGGAACCCGCCCTGGACATTCACCTGTGCCGAGTACCCGTGAGAACCGGCAATTGTCCTTTCCGACCAGACCTTGATCCGGTCGGAACTTCGTGTGCGCCTTTTCCGGCGTTCCACACATAGCATCATGTTTCCGGTTGTTCCAGACCGGCATGTTATTTTATTCTGACCTCTTTTTTCCCGGACCAACAGTGTGCGGCCCCGGGCGGGGCCGCAAGAGGAGGCCCGGACGAACGCCCGGGCCAGGAGGGCTCGCCTGCGGCGGGGGGAGGGGGGAATGCCGCCGCAGGAGGAGGTGGGAGAGAATTACTGCTTCATCTTGCTGCGGCGCTGGTCATAGGCTTCCGACTGCATGGCCTTGGCAGCGCGCTTGGTTGTTTCCGGGGCCGCGTTCGGCGCAGTGGACATCCGCACCTGGGCCTCCAGCTCCTGCAGGTCCGTGTCCAGATTCCGGGCAACCTTTTCCGAACCGGCGGTCTGGTTGTAGGCCCGCTGCTTCTTTTCATAGTTCTCGATCTTGGACATGGCCGCGGCCTCGTCGCCGCGCATCACATCCTCGGCAACCTGTTCCCGGAGCTTGCCGTACTCTTCCTGGAGCACCTGCTTTTCCCAAACATCCGGACGCAAACTGGCCACTGCCGCGCTCTCGTCCGCAATACAGGACACGCTCAGGGGCTGTTCCAAAATCATGTTGCGACGCGCACCGTCCTGGTCGAATCCGGCACTGAGCCCCTTGAGCGTATATTCGGCCTCACGGCCCGTGGGCATGCGCAGGGTTACAAAGAGTTCCCGGGTCTGGCCGGAACGCACCGGACCGGGGCGGAACACCGCAGTGTTGCCCTGCATCTCCACAGGGTAACCGGCCGCGTGCACCAGCTCTATGCCGTTGGTCAGGGGCAGGCGGATCTCAACGGCGGACGCTGCAACGGCGCGGGTCAAGCGCAGCTCGCGCTGGAACACCTCGGCAAAGGCAGCGGGATTCTCCAGAAAATAGTAGTTGCCGCCGCCTTCGTCGGCCACGGTGGCCATGAGTTGTTCATTGTAATCCACGCCCACGCCAACGGTGGTCACACTGTATCCCCGGCTATGGGCGCGGCGGGCCATGCGGCCCAATTCCGCGGGGCTGGTCACGCCGTGATTGGCATGGCCGTCCGAGACCAACACCACGCGGCCCAGCCGCCTGGAATCCCCGCCCTGGTCCATGAGCGCCATGCCCATGTCCAGGCCGCCGCCCAGATTGGTGCCGCCATTGGCCACAATGCCGCGCACCATGGACTCCAACAGGGCGCGGTTGCCCGGCCCGGCATGGGTCAGGGGAGTGTGCACGGTCACATCCGTGGAATAGCTGACCAGAGCGATACGGTCCGTATCACCCAGTCCGGAAATGAGTTCGTTCACGGCGCGGCGTGCATCCTCGATCTTTTCGCCGGCCATGGAGCCGCTGCGGTCCAGCACGACCACCAGATCCACGCTGCGTGCGGGCTGGTCCGCAAGCCGGATATCATCGGCCCGCAGGGTCAGCAGCAATCCGACCAGGCCGTCCCCGCGTGAATACAGTTTGGATTGGCTGAAGGTTCCGGACAGAGACAGGACGCCGTTTTTGACTTCGGATCGACCTGGATCGCCGCTCAGGGTCTCCTGCCGGGTCATATTACCCAGAACCATGCCTGCGCAGGCCAGGGCCAAAAACATGGCCGCCGCCACAATGCTCAGGGTGCGCCTTGTCATGCCGTTCTCCTCCTTGCGGATTGTCGCCGCGCCAAAGCGCGCCGAAGCGTTTTTCTACGCTTCCAGGGTAGCGTACCCACCCCAAAGGGCAATTCAAAGAAATGCAAACGGATACATGTCCGGTTTTGCATTTGTTTTACTTTGCCCAACCAGGGAAATGCGTTAGGAAAATGACATAGGAAAACAACATATGACTCAACCCAAGGCGCACATATTGGTGGTGGAAGACGATCCAGCCATCCGGCAAGGATTGTTGGACGTGCTCGTATTCAACGGCTATGCGGCCCATGGTTGCGAGACCGGCCCGGACGGCCTGGAAGAGGCGCTCACGGGCAAATACGACCTGATTCTGCTGGACGTCATGCTGCCGGGCATGGACGGATTTTCCGTCTGCGGCGAAATCCGGGCCAGCCGCCCCGCCCAGGCCGTGGTCATGCTCACGGCCAAGGGGGACGAGCAGGATGTGGTCACCGGCTTCAAGGCCGGGGCCGACGACTACGTACCCAAACCCTTTTCCCTGCGCGAACTCATGGTCCGCATCGAGGCAGTGCTGCGGCGCACCGGCCTGCCCCTGGGCCAGGAACAGATTCGGCTCGCAGGCATCGACTTCGACGGAGCCAACCTCACGGCATGTTGCGGCGAGACCACGGAAATCCTAACCCGAAGGGAAATGGACATCATCACCTACATGCACCGCAACAACGCCCGCATCGTGACCAAACGCGAATTGCTGGAAAAAGTCTGGCGCTACGGCGACGCCGACGTGGAAACCCGCACCGTGGACATCCACATTCTCAAACTGCGCAAAAAGCTTGCCTCCCTCACGGACCAGCCCTTCATCGCCACTGTCCGGGGCGAAGGCTACCGGCTGGAATGCCCGGTAGCGGACGATTGAGGCCGGACCGGACATGCGTCGCCTGCAACTGCTGATCCTGCTGTTCAGCCTGGGGCTGACCCTGCCCCTCGGCCTGCTTGCGGCCCGCACCTGGAGCGGACTGGCCCAGGAAGAGCAGGCGGAACTGGCGTTTTTCGCGGAAACCCTTTTCGACCGCATGGAAACGGAACTGGCCGATCTGGTGCAGACAGAAGAAGCGCGCGACATCGACGAATACAGCCACAAAACCAGTCAGGGACTTTCCCCCCTGGCCCGGCCGGAATCCTATCCGGACTACGTTGTCGGCTATCTCCAGAACAATCCGGACGGCAGCTTTCAAACCCCGCTCATCCGGTCCGACCAGGACATGATCGCTCTGGCCGAACGGCTGGAAGGCATCAACCAGATCGTGAACGGTAACCGGGCACAACCAGCCCCGGTGGAACGCCCCAAGACCGCCCCGCCTGTTGTTGCCCCGCCCCGCAAGCAGCAGCCTCTGGAATCGCGCTATCTGACCTCGCGTCCTCTTTCGCCCAAGGAGGAATTCGAGGCCCGGGCCCGCAAAGTCCGCGAAGTCCCCACCTCCCAGGCCTACAATCTGGCACCGGAAATGGAAGACAAGCTGGAACGCGAATTGAACAAAATGGCGCAGGCGGAAGAGGTTGCAGAACCGCCCAAGCCTTCCGCCCAAATAGAGACAATGCTCGATGCAGCGCCTCGGCCCCAGGCTCCCCGGCTCCAGGCACCGGAATTCCGCTCGCCGCCGCCTCCGCTCCTGCTGCCGGAAAACGCCCTGCCCGAGGACTCGGCAACAACCGCCCGGAGCGACACTGAAGCATCGCAGGGACAATCCGCCACGCCGGACAAGAGCCTGCCTCAACAAAACGCCTTATCCCAAAATGGCGTGCGGGTGGAGCTGGACCCCATGCAGGCTCTGGATGTGGGCGAAGGCCAATTCTTTCTTTTTCGGCGTGTGGTCCTCAATGGCCGCATCTATCGGCAAGGGCTGGTGCTGGACCTGCACAAGCTGCTGAACCACCTGCAAACGCGGCATTTCGTGGAACAGCCGCTGGCCCGCTTCACCATGTTGCGGCTCGAAGCGCTGGAAGGCGAACGCATCCTGGCCCTTTCAGAACAAGGCGACACGCAGCTGGCCCTGCACGGTTCCGACCCGGACCTGACCCGGACACGCCGGCTTCTGCGTCCCTTTTCCTTTATCCAGGCGGAACTGCTCTGCGGCGGGGTGCCGCCCTCTCCGGGCCGAGCCAGCCTGCGCTACACCCTCCTGGCCCTGGGCGGGGTTCTCCTGGTGGGACTCTTTGCCATCCACCAGAGCGCCCGCGTCATCGTGGATCACTCCGAGCGACGCGCCAACTTCGTTTCCTCGGTGACGCACGAGCTCAAGACGCCCCTGACCAATATCCGCATGTATGTGGAGATGCTGGAACAAGGCATGGCCCCGACTCCGGAACGAAAGCGCCAATATCTGGCCGTGGTGGGCAGCGAATCTGCCCGGCTTTCGCGCCTCATCGACAACGTGCTGGAATTTTCACGCTTAGAGCGCAAGAAACGCAGCTTGAACATGCGTGAAGGCAATCTTTCCGACGTGCTGGAAGAAGTCGACAGGGTCATGGCGGAAAAGCTGCACCAGGAAGGCTTTGAACTTGTTGTGGAAAAAGAAGATATCCCTCTGTTCCGCTATGATTGCGAAGTCTTGGTGGGGCTCGTGCTCAACCTGCTGGAAAACAGCGTCAAGTTCGGCGCAAACGCGCCGCTCAAGCGCATCACGCTCCGCGCCAAGGCAGAAGGCGGCCGGGTGGAACTCTCGGTTTCGGACACGGGACCGGGGATCGCCGCGCGCGATTTGAAACGGATTTTCGACGATTTCTCCCGTGGCGAAGATGAAATGACCCGCACCACCAAAGGCACGGGCATCGGTCTGGCCCTGGTGCGCAAATTCACTGAAGCCATGGGCGGCACTGTCCGCGCCCGTAACAACCAGGGGCCGGGCTGCACCGTGAGCATGCGCTTTCCGCTGATGGGTTGAACTTCCTACTTTTTTGCCGACAACACCCGGTTGCGTCCCAACCGTTTGGCCTCGTAGAGCGCCTCGTCCGCACGATGGGTCAGACTGTTTTCGGCCTCGCCCTCGCAATATTCGGCAACCCCCAACGAAACCGTCACGCAATCGCTCCCATCAACGCAGGAGATGGCCGCCTGCTTCACTGCCGCACGAATACGCTCTGCAACCACCAGGGCCTGTTCCAGGCCGCTCTCCGTCAGGACGATGAACTCGTCACCGCCCCATCGGGCGAGCAGGTCAGTGGGCCGTACCTGTTCCCGGATCAATTCCGCTACCTCGCAAAGGATTCTGTCCCCAGCGAGATGTCCGGCTTTGTCATTAATCGCCTTGAACCCGTCCAGATCCATGAGAATCAGGCTAAAGGACTGTCCCGAACGCGCAACACGCGACATGGCCAGCTTGTATTGCTCGCTGAAACGCCGCCTGTTGGCCGCGCCGGTCAGTTCGTCCGTGACCGTCATACGCTCCAAACGACTCTGGAAGTGGTTCACAGCCAGGACACTGACCATGAGCACCAACAAGGTGGCGGCAAAGCCGCCGCCAAGCGTACGTACGAGATTGCCGCGGGTGGCGGCGAGCACGTCGTCCTCGTCCTGCTCCACGATCAGATACCAGTTCAATTCAGGGACATAGCTGCACGTCAGCAGCACTCTGCCCGCCTCGCTTTCGTATTCGAAGTTGCCGGGTTCGTCACGCAGGGCCAGGAGCTTGGAAGAAATGTCGCTGAGGCCGGGCTCGTCCCTGATGTCCATTTCTTCCACCCGGCTCTTGTCCGAATGCGCCTGGACCAATCCGGACTCGTCCACCAGATAGACCCTACGCCGGTATTTTTCCTGGGCCTGACGCAACATCTCAGCCACATTGTCCATGCGCACGCCAACGCCGGTCACGCCGAGCAGATTGCCTTTGTAGTCTTCAACGCGGTGGTTGATGAATATGGTCAGAATGCCCCCGGACACCTCGTCGGAGTCCACATCAAGAAGGTATTCCCGGTCCTTGTTCAAGAAGGAATAATACCAGACGTCATGCGCGTCGTGCGGGGAAATGATCTTGTGAATTCCCTGATAATGGTAATAACGATTGGTCTTTGCCGAGACGAAAAAGACTGAAAAATAGCTGTACTTATTCCGGATATCACGCAGGTACCGGGTCATCTCATCCGTATCGCGTTCGCCATCCATGGTCCAGGCGCGGACAAAGGCGTCGTTGGCCATGGTCCCGGAAACCAAAATGGGTTCAATTAAGCTGCTGCGAATTTCCGAATAGATGTTTTCCCGAATGAGCGGCAGGGAGGAAGTCAGTATTTCCTCCCGCATGGATTCGCTGGACGTCTGGTAATTCAAAATGCTCAGAATCAAAAAGGCTCCGAGCAAAATGCACGTCAAGGCCAGCATCAATTTTGTTTTTATGGTCAAAATTCTCATCTTTCCCGCCAGTTACAGGAAATGTGCACACCAGGAGCGTGCATCATCCCAACGTGATCTTTATGCCCGCTTTATGCGCTCAATTGACGAATCGCAGGCTTTCTTGTCAACAGTGGAAATCAAAACGGCTGCCAAAGACGTTGCACCCCAGGCACGTCGTCCAGGCGAAAAGCGTCTTCCTGGTATTCCACGGAAAAACTCTCCTCGCAGGGCGTGACCGCGGCGAAATCGAACCGACAGGAACACTGCCAACGTCCCTTGCGGGAAAGATATCTGGCCGCCGCCCGGACCAGCTTGGAACGCTTGGCCGCGCTGAGTCCGTCCGCAGGCGTACCGCGCGAGCCCCGCCCCCGCGTCTTGACCTCCACAAAAACCAGCATGTCGCCCTTTTCGCACACCAAATCCAACTCCAGGCGGTCCTCGGTCCAGTTGCGCTCGATGATCCGATAGCCTTTGGATTCCAAATGGCGAGCTGCCGCATCCTCGCCGGAACGGCCCAGGATCAGATGCCGGGCAGGCATGCCTGCGCCCCCTGCGGCTTGTCCTCGGCGCGAACGCCTCGAAATGTCATGCGGTGCATGCGGCAAGCCCCCAGAGTCTGTATGGCGGCCATATGCGCCTTGGTGCCGTAGCCCTTGTGCCCGGCAAAGCCATAGCCGGGATAGCGCCGTTCCAGTTGGGTCATGAGCCTGTCACGCCAGACCTTGGCCAGAATGGAGGCTGCGGAAATGCACGACTCCAAAGCGTCGCCGCCCACGATGCTGCGCTGCGGCAGGCTGGCGAGGCCGCACGCCTGCAAGGCGTGTTCAGGTACGGTTTTGTCTCCGTCCACAAGCAGCCGCCCGCAAGCGCCGTTCAGAGCGGCCACGGCCCGTGCCATGGCCAAAAAAGTGGCTTGCAAAATATTTACCCTGTCTATTTCCCAGGGCCAGGAAACGCCGAGTCCCCAGGCCAGGGCACCCTGACGCACTTGAGGGTATAATTTTTCGCGGGCTTCAGGGCTGAGCGCCTTGGAATCGGTCAGACCGGGCAGGGCAAAGCCTTCCGGCAACACGGCCGCACCGGCAACGACCGGACCGGCCAGGCAGCCGCGCCCGGCTTCATCTATGCCCGCGGCGGGCAGACCGGAAAAAGGATCAGAAAGAAGAGTGGCATGCATGGTCATGAGGGTACATGCAATCCCGTTGCAGGGCCAGAAAATACCTCCAGCCCTGCCGGGCAGTACGCAAAACAAAGGCGCACACCCCATTGCAGGGCGCACGCTGAAAAATATCACGGCCTGTCGGCGTTGCCGCCAGACAGCATTCCGGTACGCGTGTGCCGGAAGAGGTGCTAAGCTCTCTTCCGGCACACGCGTACTGTCCGGACTATTCCCAAATCTGCTTGGACTTGAGACGGGCAGCCTTGCCGCGCAGGTTGCGCAGGTAGTAGATACGGCTGCGGCGAACCTTGCCCTCGGAAAGGATCTCGACGCGCTCGATATAGGGCGAATGCATCGGGAAAACGCGCTCCACGCCGATACCGTCGGACACCTTGCGCACGGTGAAGGTGGAGTCGGTGGTGCCGCGACGCACGCGAAGCACTGCGCCCTGGAAAACCTGGATGCGCTCTTTCTCGCCCTCAAGGATGCGCAGGTGCACCTTTACGGTGTCGCCGGCCTTGAACTGGGGCATGTCCAGACGCAAGTGTTCTCTTTCGATGTTCTTAAGAATTTCCATGATTCCTGCTCCTTGAAGCTCGGTATTCTTCGTCTCAGTAAACGTCCCCCAGGATGCGGTCCACTGTAATGGCGACCGCGGACCTGACGGACAGGTGATTGTACGCATCCAGACAACGCAGGGGACGGAGCAACTCCGCTCCTTCCAAGGCCTGCGGTGCCAGCCCGGAACCCGTTCCGAACAGCAGCAGCACCGGCTGTTCGTCCAGCCAGCCCCGCACCTCGGCAGGGGTGCGAAAAGGGCCGCCTTTTTTTTCGAGCCGGGCCGAGGTGGCCGCCACTCGGGGCCGTTGGCCGGCCATTTTTTCCACCATATGCACGGCCATTTCCAAATCTGAAACCACGCTGGCCTGACCAAGGGCCTCGGCACGGTCCGGATTGGCTTGGCCTCCCGGCCCAGCAACCCAATGTTTCAAAAGGGTTGCGGCCAATTCCCGCTGATCCGCTATGGGGGTGACCAAAATCAACCCTCCCAGCGCGTATGTGCGGGAAACGCGGGACATATCGTGTATGTCAAGATTTGTCAAAGACACAGCCACGGTATCGCCAAATTTATTCGTGACCGGGTAATGCACCAGGGCAAGATACAGATTACGCCCCCGCTGCACCCGCGAACTGGCCCGCAACGTACGCACATCCTCCGGCCCCAGGGGCGCGTCGGCAAGCAACTCGGGCCGGTGCCGCAGGGTGTTCAGCACGGACTGCTGACGCCGCCAGGACGCTATGCGGCCATGATCTCCGGAAATCAAAACCTCAGGAACGGCAATATCTTCATACTGGTCCGGGCGCGTGTAGTGCGGGTATTCCAGCAAGCCCGAAGAAAAACTTTCCTCTTCGAGTGATTCTTCCTTGTGCATGAACTCAGGCAACAGCCGGGACACGGCCTCCACCACGCACAGGGCCGCTGATTCCCCGCCGTTGAGCACGGCCTCGCCCACGCTGACCAGCTCCACGGGAAACAGATCCAGAATGCGCTCGTCAATACCCTCGTATCGGCCGCAGATCAGGGTCAGAGACTCCTCTTCGGCCAGTTCGCGGGCATATTCCTGGGTCAGTTTGCGACCGCGCGGCGAAAGCATCAGCAGCCGGCCCGGACGATCCAGAGCGCGCAAGGTCTTGGCCAGCGGCTCCACAAGCATGACCAACCCTGCGCCGCCGCCATAAGGCTTGTCGTCCACGGTCTGGTGACGATCAGAGGTCTGCGCGCGCGGAGAAACGCGCTCGAACGTGACCAAGCCCTTGTCCACGGCCTTGCCCAGCAGGCCCACGGACAACGCCGAGTCAAAAAACTCGGGAAAGATGGTCACGAGATTGAAATGCACGGTCTTTCCTTTGTCCGGCGGCAGATCCGCACCCTGTGTCAAGCGGCCCGAGTCTCAATTCGGACGGCAGCGGGCACTGCCGCCGACGCATTTTATTCCGGCTTAAGATACAGGTCCACAAGGCCCTCGGGTGGGGCCACAACGACCTTTCCCGCATCAATATCCACGTCCAGGATGAACTCGGGCACGCCGGGCAGGAGAATTTCCCTGCCGCTTTCATGCAGAATGGCCCAGGTCAGCTGGCCTCCCGCTTCGATGAAATGTTCAAGCACCCCCAAACAAGTGCCGTCCTCCTGCAGGACATCGAGTCCCAGAAGGTCATGCAAATAAAATTCGTCCTCGTCCAACTCGGGGAGAGTGGATTCCGGCACGAACACATCAAGCCCCCGCAAAGACTCGGCGCGTGTCCGGTCAGCCACCCCTTCCAGGGTCAGCAACATGCGGCCCTGATGCGGACGCACCGAGGCAACGCCGAAGCGGGTCGGTTTCTTGCTGCCGGAGCCAAGCAGGACGGATTCAAGCTGCGGGAACAAGGAAGGGGAGTCCGCGTAGCTTTCTACGCAGAGCTCCCCCCGAATTCCATGCGGCTTAACCACCCTGCCCACCAGCACGAGGCCGTCGTGGGCGCGGGAAGTGCTGTCACTCATGTACGGGACAAGCCTTTTCGGCTATTCTAGGATCTCCAAAACGGCCCGCTTATGAGCCTTTGTGGAGACGGCCCCGAGCAGCGTACGCATGGCGCGAGCCGTGCGTCCCTGCTTGCCGATGACCTTGCCAAGGTCTTCCTTGGCAACCTTCAGTTCAATAACTGACGTTTGCTCGCCTTCGATCTCCGAGACCACGACGTCGTCAGGGCTGTCCACCAACGCCTTCGCGATGTACTCGATCATCTCTCTCAGCATGGCTCCACCTCCGCTGTCGGCTGAAAAGGGTATGCGCGATCTGCGGGGAAGGCGAAATGCCGGGCTGCGGCAAGCAGTCCGGTCTCCGGTCTAGTTGGCCTGCTTCAGCAGGGAGCGCACGGTATCCGAAGGCTGTGCCCCAGTGCCGAGCCACTTCTCCAGCTTTTCCTGATCGATCTTGACCTCGGGCGGGTTGACCATAGGATTGTAATGTCCCAAGTACTCCAGAGGACGCCCGTCACGACGGCTGGCACTGTCGATGGCCACAATGCGGTAGAAGGGACGTTTCTTGGAACCCATTCGAGTCAGTCTGATTTTAAGAGCCATTTCGTCTTTACCCCCAATTATCCATAGATATGTTGTTGTCACAAAAAATGCAATACCATCTGCCCTTGTCTCGGGCAAATATAACGTCAGCGCTTTTTACGCTGTTTCTTCCGCAACTGTTTCTTCAACTTCTTCTTTTTACGTTCCGCTTCCAGCCGCTTTGCGGACTTGGCCTGCACTGAGGACTGTTCCTCCTGCCCCATGCCTTCCATACCGGGCATGCCGCCAAGACCTTCCATTCCTGGCAGGCCGGGCATGCCACCCTTGCCGGGCATCTTGGGCAATTTGGGCATCTTGCCTTTTTTGCCGCCCATCATTGTCTGCATCATCTTGCTCATCTGTTCAAAATTCTTGATGAGCTTGTTCACGTCCGCCACCTGCATGCCGCAGCCTTTGGCGATACGTTCCTTGCGACTGGCGTTCAACAGCTTGGGCTGATGCCGCTCCTGCATGGTCATGGAATTGATGATCGCCTCGGTGCGCGCCAATTCCTTTTCCGGCATCTGCACGTCGCCGAGTTTCTTCATCACTCCGCCCATGCCCGGAATGAGCTTGAGCAATCCTTCCATGGAGCCGAGCTTCTTCAGCCGACGCATGTTGCTGCGGAAGTCCTCCAGATCGAACTGGGCCTTCTGCATTTTCTTGGCCATGGCCGCGGCTTCGTCCTCGTCAAAGGCGGTCTGCGCCTTTTCGATCAGAGTCAACACGTCGCCCATGCCCAGGATGCGCGAAGCCACGCGATCCGGGTGGAACAATTCCATGTCCGTGAGCTTCTCGCCCATGCCCACGAATTTGACGCTCTTGCCGGTCACGGACTTGATGGACAGGGCCGCACCGCCACGGGCATCGCCGTCCATCTTGGTCAGGACCACGCCGCTCACGTCCAGGCGCTCGTTGAAACTCTCGGCCACGGTCACGGCATCCTGGCCGGTCATGGCGTCGGCAACGAACAGGATTTCCTGCGGCGCGCAGGCCTGCTTGATGGCGGACAGCTCCTGCATCAGAAGCTCGTCCACGTGCAATCGGCCCGCCGTGTCAAAAAGAATCGCATCGCAGCCGGCTTCCGCCGAAGCCTTCAGCGCGTCCCGGCAAATATCCACGGGGTTCATCTCCGTGGTTGCCGGGTAGAAGGGCATGTCGATCTGCTTGGCCAGGGTCTGCAATTGATCAATGGCCGCAGGCCGATACACGTCCGCAGGCACGAGGTAGGGCTTGAAGCCCTGCTTGCGCAGCCAGACCGCGATTTTGCCCGAGGAGGTGGTCTTACCCGAACCCTGCAGGCCGACCATCATGATCTTGAGCGGTCGGGGGCCGCCCAGGTCCAGCCCTTTCTGTTCGCCGCCGAGCAGCTGCACCAGCTCCTCGTGGACGATCTTGACCACTTGTTGGCCGGGGTCGAGTCCCTTGATCACATCCTCGCCCAGCGCGCGATCCTGGATTTGATCGACGAACTGCTTGACGACCTTGAAGTTGACGTCGGCCTCCAAAAGGGCGAGTCGGACCTCGCGCAGGCCAGCCTGGATATTGGTTTCATCCAGACGGGCCTGACCCCTGATCTTTTTGAAGGCTCCAGTCAGCCGGTCTGACAGACTGTCGAACAAATTGTTTCCTCCGGGTGTCGCTG
The DNA here is from genome assembly GCA_036541255.1 of Desulfovibrionaceae bacterium. GTDB lineage: Bacteria > Desulfobacterota > Desulfovibrionia > Desulfovibrionales > Desulfovibrionaceae > Paucidesulfovibrio. Next base: position 52,309 of record JAZHDD010000003.1, read on the forward strand.
CGCCCGCTTGCCGGGGGCAGTCAAAGGGACTGTGTGTTAAAGGAGATATTATCGCAAGTCAAGAGCCATGAATGGGGCAGGGGTATTGACACGCCGGACCGGGGTCGGATATTGGGAATGCACGTTCTTTGTCCTTTCATTAGAGAGTGGCGCGAGAGATTCGGCTCTATGACCGCCACGGCAACCTGCGACGAAGCAAGGTGCCAAAGCCGACCCGCAAGGGAACGATGTGGGAGCCCTACTCCAACACCAGCGACCTCTCCTTTGCGAGAGGTCTTGTTTTTCCGGTCTGGGCGACCGGGAAGTGGAGAACGGCAGGAAGTGGGGGATTTGTTGCGATTGCTCCCCACCATAAAACAACGCTAAAACGCTGAGGGTTGCCCACCCTCCCCGGCAAGGAGAAGCACCATGCCAATCAAGATCATTTCCCCGGAATCCGTTGTCGACACGGAGCGGCTCGGCCTGCTCTACCTGGAAACGTCCGAAGGTTCCGTGACCGTGACCGGCCCGGTCCGGGCCATGCCCTCTCCGGGCAAGGAACGCAGCATTCCCGAAGACGCGGTGACCTTCCGCCTGGAAAAGAACGACGCACGGGAATACAGCTTTTACATCAACGGCATGGCCAAACGCATCGTCATTCGCCGCACACCCGGTCCCGGCCGCTTTGCCGTGCGCGAAATCTCCCTGCCCCCGGATCGTCCCGTGGTCCTGCTCGTGGAAAACCTGGACCAGATCGAGCCTGAAGGGTTGGCCAGCCTGGCCCGGATGGTGGACGGCCTGGGCCGCCCCCCCCTGCTCTGCCCAGGCAGCGCCCTGGCCGTGTTTGAATCCGGGGAGTAATCCCACGTTTCCCTTGAAATGAAGCAGGGCGGCCATTGAGGGCCGCCCTGCTTTTTTTTCTGTTTTCGGCCTTACGGCCAACGCTCTAATATCGACCGAACTCGTCGCCATCCAGGGAGATAATGTCCTCGGGAGTCACCGTGTCGGAACCTCCTGCGGACCGAGGCGCGCTCCAGGCGTCCTGGGCCGGACGATTGGGCTGCGACTTGGACTGCGGCTTGGATTGGGGCTTGGAGCCAGGCAGGGCCGCCGAAGGACGACGCGGTTCTCCACCGGACAAGGCCCGGGAAGCCGACGGAGGCAGTTGACGGCCACCGGCCTTGTCGCTCAGGCGGAACCGGCCCACAAGGCGGCGCATTTCCACGGCCTGGCTGGAAAGCTCTTCCGAAGCGGAAGCGGTTTCCTCGGCATTGGCCGTATTCTGCTGGGTGACTTGGTCAATCTGGCCCAGTCCCTGGTTGATCTGTCCCACGCCCTTGGCCTGTTCGTCGCTGGCTGCGGCAATATCGGCCACGAGATCGGCCAGCTTGCCTGCCCGGCTCACGATCTGTTCCAGAGACTCGGACGTTTGCGAAGCAATCTCCGCGCCCTTGGTCACGGTGGCCACAGAACCCTCAATCAGCTCGGCGGTTTCCTGGGCAGCCTTGGCGCTGCGCGAGGCAAGGTTGCGCACTTCCTCGGCCACGACCGCAAAACCCTTGCCATGGCGCCCGGCCCGGGCCGCCTCAACCGCCGCGTTCAACGCCAGCAGGTTGGTCTGGAAGGCGATTTCGTCGATGACCTTGATGATCTTGCTGATGGCCTGGCTCGAATCGTTGATCTCGCTCATGGCCTTGACCATGTTCTGCATTTCGCGGTTGCCGCCATCAGCGGAATCCCGCGCTTCCGAGGCCAGACGGCTGGCCTGGGAGGCGTTCTCGGCGTTGATGCGCGTCTGCGAGCTGATTTCCGTCACCGAGCTGGTGATCTCTTCCAGGGAGGAAGCCTGTTCAGTGGCCCCCTGCGACAAGGCCTGGCTGGACTCGGACACCTGGCCTGAGCCGTCCTGGACCTGTTCGGCAGCAGCACCGATCTGACTGATGATGTCGTTGAGGCTGTGCACCATGGTTTCCAGGGCCCGGCCAAGCCGGTCCTTTTCCGAGGACACGCTCACGCTGCGGGTCAAATCGCCCTCGGCAATGGCCTGGGCAAGCTCCGCACGTTGCCGCTGCGCCTTGACCATGGTTTCCAGGCCACGCGCCAAATCCCCCATTTCGTCAGTACCCGCCAACAGCTCCAAGGGAACGTCACGATCCACGTTGCCCACGGACAATTCCTGCAGATGGGAAACCGCACTGGACAGGGTCTTGGTGATGCGACCGACAAAGAAGAGGATCACGAAGGCCGCGATGATCACGGTGATCAGGCCGCCGAGCATGGAGAAGTTGCGCACCGTCACCAGCGGCGCAAGCAGCTCGTCCAGCGGCGCGGTCACGGCTACGAGCCAGCCCGTGCTGCCAACCTCGCTGAACCCCATGAGCTTCCACTGGTTCTGCTTGTCGAACCAGTACTTGTAGGTGCCATTGCGCTCGTTGAGCATGACCTTGCCGAAATCCGAATCGCTGATGTCCAACTTGAGGATGAAGTCCGGGTTGGGGTGAGCGATAATCAGGCCCTTGCCGTTGCTGACAAAGGCGTAGCCATTGTCCCCGACCTCAATGCTGGAGATAAAGGCTTTGGTCAAGTAGTCCAATTCGACCACGCCGACAAGGGCTCCAAGGACCTTTCCCGTCCCGTCCGCAACCGGGGCCGCAACGATAAACACGGGCTTTCCCGTGACCTTGCTGATTACAGGCTCGGAAATGTTTGGCTCGCCTCGCATCGCTGTCCGAAAATACTCGCGGTCACCAACATTCAGGTCCTGACGCCCGCCTTCTGCGTCGGCAACGGCCTTCCCTGTCGCGTCCACCACGTACAAGGCAGAAAGAAAAGCATAATCCTTGTGCTTTCCGGAAAGATCCCTGACCGCTTGTTCATAAGCAAACGGCTGCTCGTTGAGCAGATTCGCAAAATCCGGATTCTTGGCCCAGTTGGCGAGGTCCAGTTTACTCCGCTGCAACCATTCATCCAAAGAACCGGCGGCACCGTGCGCCTTTGCCTTGACTCCGCCACTTATCTCCGCCTCCATGAGGTCGGCCGACTTGGTATAGGTGAAGACCTGAATGGCCGCGATACCGAGGATGACCACCGTGAGGATGGGCAGGAGCAACTTGCCGCGTACCTTGAGATGTAATCCAAGCTTCATGTGCATTCCCCCTCTAGATTATTGATGCTGACTCGCTTCGGAATCAGCGCCCCTCTGTTCCCCTTCCGTCTGCCGCAGCAGCGGAGGTATTTCCAAGCCAAGCAGAAGCATGTCGTCCGACTGGCGGTAGCGGCAGAAGCTTCTGCCAAACCGCCAGACATTGTTGACGTGTTCGCTCAAATCGGCATCGCCGTAGATCTCGAGGGCCCGCATCAGGCCCCTCTCGCCCAACACATGCCGCACCCCTGACGGCCCATCCACGTTGTGGGCATTGAGCAACCCATCGGTATACAGGAACAGACGATCCCCCTGCTCCAATTCCAGTTCCACCGGTTCAAATTCCACTTCCGTCAGCAGCCCCAGGACCGATCCCGATGCCACGACGCTTTCGGCCTGGCCCATGCCCCGGCGGTACAGCAACAGACGCGGATGCCCGGCGGAAACCACGCGGGCCCTGCCGCGCATCAGATCCAAGTGGACAAATATCGCCGTGACCATGCGTTCTTCACTGCTGTTGATGAGCAGTTCCCTGTTCAGGTCCCTGAAAAAATCCTCGCCGGAACCACCCATGCGGCAATGTTCATCAAACTGGCTTTTGATGAGCACGGTCTGGTAGGAAGATGCCAAGTCATGGCCGGCCACGTCCGCCACCATCACGTCGCAGCCCAAAGGGCTGTCGCACACGCCCAGATAATCGCCGCCCAGATCCCGGTAAGGACGGGAGCGATAGTCGAGAGGCACGCGGAACGCCTTTTTGTCCACGTTCATCAGGTCCGTGTAGGTCCTTACCGCGCGCTCCATTTCCCCGCGCAAATCCTTGAGGTCGCGTCGATAGGCCTGCACCTCGCGGCCCAACCGCAAGTTGGCCTGGCGCAGGTGTTGTTCCTCCTGATTCCTGGCCTGGACCACAATCCGCTTTTTCTCCAGAACCTGAGCCACCTTTTCCTGGACTTCGTCGGGCTCGAACGGCTTGGAAAGAAAATCGTCACATCCGAGCCGCAACAGTTCGATAAGCATTTCCTTGTCGCCATGACCTGTGATCACGACCACGGGAAGTTCGCTCCCCGCTTCGTCCAGGCGGCGTATCAAGTCCATGCCGTTCATGACCGGCATCTGAATGTCGGTGATGAGCAAATCAACCTCATCCCCTTGGGCCCGCAGCAACGTAAGGCGGTCCAAAGCCTCTTTCCCGTCCGCGACCTGGGTTATTCGGTAGCCCTTATTCTTGAGCACGAAGGAAAGCGAAAGACGCAGCCCTGCATCGTCTTCCGCTATAAGAATATGTTCCTGCATCTTTCTGTCGCCTTGAACGATTTCTGGTTCCATACCTTTCCTATACTCAAAGGAGTAGGACGTAACAAGCTTTTAACATTATTTTGCATGGAGAATTCAACACGGATGAAAACACATGCGGCGAGAGCCTGTTACGAATCGTAACAGGTTTCACAGAAGCATAAATATATAAAACGATTATTATGAGAAAAGAATCAGTCTTGAAATTTCCGCTGCCTGGAAAGCGCCTGCCGCGATATACCAAGCAATTCCGCGGCAGCGCTCTGATTGCCACTTGTCCGGCGCAAGGCCTCTTCGGCCAGATACAATTGGGCTTCCCGGCTGCGGGGCAAATGCTTCAAGCTGGTCAGCATGTTGCTGAACTCACTTCGGACAACCACCGTGCGTGTGTCCGGCTTGAGGCGGCCAGACCGGAAGGCGCGGATGGAAAGCCAGCCCGCAGAGTAGTCCGCCATGGCTTCAAAGGCCATGGCACGCAATTCACGGACATTGCCGGGAAAATCGTACCCGGCCAAACGGGCCAAGAGCCCTTCGTGGACCGGCGGCTTGGTTTTCCCCAGGCTGCGTGCGGCCTCGCCCAAAAACCGGTCCAGAAGGAGAGGAATGTCACCCACTCGCTGACGCAGGGGGGGGAGGGGGATATCGTGCCCGGCAAGCCTGTAACAAAGGTCTTTACGGATCCGGCCGGAGCCGGCCAACACTTCCGAGCACCCCTGGGCCGAGGCCATGAGGCGTACCGGGGACTGCTCTGCACCTCTGGAGTCCATTCCTTCATATGGACCCTGTTGCAACAATTGCAACAAGCGCTCCTGCGTTTCCGGACCGATCTTGTCGATGCCTCCAAGAAACAAAGTCCCGCCGGAGGCCAATCGGACCAGGCCTTCCCGTTGCACTCCGCCGCCCGAGCGACCACTTTGCACAAAAAGTATGCGACACAACTCCGCATCATCCATCCGGGCGACGTCCACGGGCACAAAAGGGCCGCTACGGCCACTGAGCCGATGTACGGCACGGGCCATCAGCCGCTTGCCGGTACCGGACTCGCCGCTTATCAAAACAGGCAGCCCGGTTCGCGCCACGGACTCGGCATAGCCGAACAGCGCGTGCATCTTGCGGTCCTGCGTGGTTATGGCGGCAAAGGCTTCGGGGTGATCGAACCCACGCTCCAGAAACACGGACTTGAGCCGCATATTTTCGCAACGAACCTCGCTGAACTGCACGGCACGGCGTATTCCCGAAAGAATTTTAACCCGCTCCGACGTCTTGGAATAATAGTCGTAGGCACCGTTTTTCATGCACTGCACCGCGATATCCAGATCGCCCAGCCCGGAAAGGACGATGACCGGCAGTTCCGGATGGTCGCGGACAATCTCGGCGAGCAGGACCTCCCCACGAACGTGAGGCATGCACAGATCCAGGACGAGCACGCTCGGAGGCTCGCGCCGCACCAACTCCATGAGCTTCCGGCTGTCGGAACAGGTGCGCACGTTGTCCATGCCAACGAGATGCAACGCCATTTTGAGACTGAGGAGCCAGCCTTCATCATCGTCCAGCATCAGGACGGGACGCAGAGGAAAAGGAATATTCACCTCTTCTCCCCAGGCCAGTGCAGGGGAAGCAGAATGGCGCAGACTGTGCCCTTGCCCAGTTCCGAAGTAAAGGTCATGCGGCCCCCGTGCTCTTGGATGATGCCGTGCGACACGGACAGCCCCAGTCCCGTACCGCCGCTGTCGCGCTTTGTCGTAAAGAAAGGTTCAAAGGCATGGCTGATTTCATCCGGATTCATGCCCCTGCCTTCGTCCCGCACCAGTATATGGCAATGATCGCCGTCCGGTTCCAGACCAATTTCCACAAACACTCCCTGGTTCGGGTCGGTCAGGGCCTCGCAGGCATTGATCAATGCGTTGACCAACACTTGTTCGAGGCGTTGATAGTTCCCCAAAACCTGGATCGGCGTCTCGCTCCACCGGGTCTCGAAACGATGTGTGCACTTCTTGATCTTGTTGGAAACCAGCCCCACGGCAGCACGGGTCACGTCGTTGACGTCCACTATCTCGTCCCGGCCTGAACCGTCCTGGCGCGCAAACCCCTTGAGTTCAGCGACGATGCGCTTGATGCGCCGGGCCGACTCCACCACCTGTTCAAACAGGCCGTCCGCCTCGGTCCGCACAAGGCTGTAATTCACCTCGCCCAGGCTGAAGTCGCCCTGTTTGCGGTAATGCTCTTCCAGCACAGGCAATGCGCCCCGCCATATCTCATGCAGGGTGGGCGCGTTGAGCGTGATGATTCCGTTGGGATTGTTGATTTCATGGGCAACACCCGAGACAAGGGTTCCCAGCGCCGCAAGCTTGTCAGCCTGAATGAGCTGCCGCTCCCGTTCCTTGGCCTCGGCCTCGGCCCGAACACGGGCCGTTATATCGCGCGTGGAGGCCACAATGCCGACCACTTCGCCCCGCACATCACGAAACGGCGTGGTAGCGCTGCGGTAATGCCGCAGCGTGCCGTCAGCAACCGTCATGGTGAACGTATGGTCCGTCCGGTCCTGTCCCTGGCGCAATCGGCACAGGGGGCAGATCGGCAAGTCGCAACGATCGTCCTTGATAATCTCCTCGCATGGCTTGCCGTGCGCGTTGGCAAAATCAATATTGAACATTTCGCCCATGGCGCGGTTCACGCGCAAGACCGTCCCGTCCAAGCCGATCAAGGCCATGCCGTCCGCAGTGGAGTTGAATATTTGGTCCAATTCGCCATGGGCCTCGCGGAGACGGTTCTCGGCCCTATGGCGTTCCAGGAAAACACCCACCATGTCGGCGGCCGTGCGCAAAAACATCCGGTCCGCGTCGTCCCATTCCCGCTTGCGGCGCGTATCGTCGAACCCTATGAACCCTGTCCAGTTTCCCCCGCCGCGTATGGGCAACACCAGCAGCGACTTGATGTCCTGCTCCTCCAGGATATGGCGCTCCTCAGCGGGCATATCCTCCACCACGCCGACAAGCAGGTGGCCTTGAGACAGTTCCCCACGCCAGCGCGGGATGATACTATCGTAAGGGATATGTTGCAGATGGGCATTGTCCATCTGGGATTCGACACCGGCACGGCAGACTTCGTGCGTCTGGCGGCAGCACAACCCGTCCTCGGGATGTTCGTAATTCTCGAAGATATAGACCCGGCAGGTATCCGAAGCCAGTCGGAGCTCCTCCAAAATGCGGGGAAGGACATCGTCTTCTCCGGCCATGGAAAGCAGCTCCTTGGCGCACCGGTTGAGCACGGCCTCGTACGAGAGGCTGCGGGCCAAGCCCTCCTCGGCCAGCTTGCGGCTGGTGATATCCAGAATAATGCCTTCGACCACGGGCTCGTTGGTCGTGGTGCTCACGCCGATGCCGCGCTCCCAGACCCATTTCAGTTCACCCTGTCGGGTTCGGATGCGATATGTGCAGACAAAGGGCCGTCCCTCACGCAGGCCTTCCTGCACTTCGCCGAAAACATGAGCGCGGTCGTCGGGATGCACGAGCTGCTCCCAATTCGTGCCGCGGTTGAACAGCAGCTCTTCCTGCGGCAGACCGGTCAGGTCACGGCAGCCCGGACTCACGAACTCAAGAATCCATTTTTCATGGAACCGACTGCGGTAGACCATGCCGGGCAGGTTGGAAATCAAGGTGGAAAGGCGGCGCTCGCTTTCCGTGAGCGCCTTTTCCGCAAGTTTGCTCGCGGTCACGTCGCGGATGACGGCCATGCCTTCGGCCCCGCCCCCCCGGAGCTGGTCCGAACTTCGCACGGGCAGGGCGTGGACCATGAAAATGCGGCCAGCGTAGGTCATCTCGAAAACATTGTCCTCGCCAGCCAGGGCGGAACGAAAATGCCGCTCCGCATTGCGGGCCACCGAAGGAGGAAACACCTGCGACGGCGTCCGGCCGATCATCTCGTCGCCGGTGAAACCGACGCTGCGCAGGCCTGCACCGTCCGCCAGCACGAAACGCAGGTCACTGTCAAAAAGCAGCACCACGCCGCTGGGGAAATTCCGGGCCAGGGTACGGTATTTTGCCTCGCTGCGCCGCACCTCGTCGTCGGCGCGCACAAGGGCGTCCACGTTGCGCATGCTGCCGACCATGCGCACGGGCCGGCCGGAACCATCACGCATGTAGGCCAGATTGATTTCCACGTAGATGTAAATCCCGTCCTTGCGTTGAAAACGGCATACCGTGTTCCAGCTTGAGCCGCTTTCCCTGCTGGTCGCCACGCCCCGGCGGATTGTCTCGCGTTCCTCCGGGTGCAGGCGCTCCAGGAAAAAATCCATGCCCCCTGTCTCGTAATCCAGCATGTCGAAACCGGATATCCCACGGGCATCCCCTGCCCAATAAACTCTGCCCTTGTCCAGATCCTGATCCATAACAAGCTGTCCGGGCCGGGAGGCTATCAGACGGTAGCGTTCTTCGGCATGGCGCAGCCCCTGTTCGGCTGCGGTGCGTTCCTCGGCTTCCTGCTCCAGGGCGACGTTGTGCTTGTAGGCCTCGCGCAAGGCCAATCCCGGGAAGATCAACCCCAGCAGATACAGCACCACAACCATGGCCCCGGTGCGCAGGGAATCGCCGCGCACAAAGGCCTCCATGTCGTCGAGATATTCCCCGGCGCACAGGAAAGCCCCCAGCTCGGGCACGCCGAGCACAAAGGCCACCTTACGCTTGGGCGGTCCTTCCGTGCCGGGACGTTGCAGGAGATATTCGAGAAAACCGCCTCGGGTATTGGATCGGGCCAGTTCGGCAAGCTCGCGGATGGGGTAGCGACCATCGGGAGCCTGCCATTCCCAGAGGGCCTGTCCCTCTCTGGAGGGGAAAACAGGATCAATCAACGGAACAGCGTCAAAGCCGACGAGAAAGACATAGCTGTCGCGCGGGGAAGTCTGGGGACGCATGCTCACCAGCTTGTCCCGAACCTCTTGCAGGGCTTCGCGCCGATCAATGCTCCCGGTCCGCAAATCCTCCAGGATCGAATCCAGCCCGCCGCGTGCCGTGAGCACGACGCGTTGCAGCGCATCCTGGCGCATCTGGGTGAGGAGCCTGTAGTGTTGCTGATGGACATAGAAGAAAAGCAGCCCGTAAAGACAGGCCGTTACGATCATGCTGGAGAGCACGATGATCCATATCTTGCGCAATTTGGATCGCTTCAGGCTCGCGGCGGTCACACCCCCCCCTCTTGCCGCCCACCCTGAAAAAAAGGCGAGTCCGGCAGGCTGACGCCTTCCCTTATATCTTACTTGGGGGCGTTTTGCCTAGCCGGACAAGCCGATGGGTTGGTATTTCTCAGTCGCAACGTTCCCAGGGTTCGTTGACCTTGCGATCCGATCCGGACATGACCACCACGTCGGGCAGGATGCCCTCCAAAAACGGGGTCACGGGTTCGTATTGATATTCCACACGGACCTCCACGAGTCCGCAGGGACAGCCGGCATCGTCTTCTGCTCCGGGCCCGGAGGCTATGGCCGTGGGCCAGCTGGAAACGACGATGTCCGCGGCGCCGCCGGGAAGTCGCCCCATGACGCGCTGCACTTCCTGCTCGATAAGCGAGATGCGGGTGCCTTCTTCTTCGCCCTGACCCGTGGCCGCGATACGTGCGCCGCTTTCAGCCGCCTTGTGCACCGTGAGCCAGTCCGAGAACATATTGCCGGATTCCAGCAGCCCCAGCCCCAGCATCAGCACGATGGGGATGAGCAGGGCGCATTCCACGGCGGTCATGCCGCTCATGCGGTTGGCTCCGCCGGATTCTCTCTTGCTGCCGCGCATCCTGTCCTCCTAGTTGAGCAGACGCCAGCCGAGCTGTCTGCCGATCTGCTTGAAGATGTCGCCGATATCGTAGGCCGAAGGCGCGTCGAAGTAGTGGTCGTTGGTGCCAGGCTTGCTGGAGGCGATCTCCTTCATGAGCTGGATGTCCACGCTGTCCGAGCTGCCGAAGCGGATGGTGAAGATCTCGATGCCGGCATCCTTGGCCAGTTGCGCCTCGGTCAGCATGGCCTGGTTCAGCCCGCCGCCGTTCTCGCAGTGGGTCTCGGTGTCGCCCATGCCATAATAGGCGTTGGTCCAGTAGTTGTTCGGGGAATAGCCCACGTCGTAACCGCCGCCGCATTCGCCGTCCTCGGTGTCGCCGTCCGTAAGCAGGATCATGATTTTGCGGATGCGCGCCTCGTCCTTGCCTTCGGTAAAGGGGGCTTCGGGAGTCAACACGTGCCGACCCCACTTGATGCCCTCGGAAATGACCGTGCCGGACCAGTCTCCGTATCCGTCCATCTCGTTGATGGCCGCGATGATGGCTTCCTTTTCGCCGGTCAAGGCCTTGGTCTCGGGTATGGACGGACAGGTGTCCAGACTGACGTTGCGACGCGTATAATAGGAAAGGGCCCAGTAGAGCGGCATGTATTCGTCGCGCAGCCCTTCATCAAGCGTTCCGTCCGCGTTGCGGCAACCCGCGGGCAGGCCGTCCACGGCACCCGGAATGCGGACCTTGCCGCGGAACGGCACCAAGCCGACACGGGTGTCCGGGCTGGACGTGTCCGGCAGAATCAATTCCACGAGATCGGTGCAGGCCGCGGCGGTCTGCTGCATGGGCGTGCCCTTCATGGAACCCGAGTTGTCGATGACAAAGACCACTTCGAGATGGTTGAAGCCTGCGCAGGCATGCGCTTCCACCGTATTGGAAGCAATGCCCAAGGCTCCCATGAGCAGTGTGGGCACCTCGACCGCGGCGTTCACGCAGACGCTGCGTACTTCGCCGCCAGGGGCCAGCGAAACCAACTCAGCCTCTTCGAAGTTGCGCTTGAGCATGCTGGCGACCGCGCCCTGAACCACGCCCTCGGTCACGTCCGGATCGTAGGGCAGCTCCAAAGCTCCGGCCAGAGCGGCCGCATCGACTGCATTCTGCAGACGGCTGTGGGCCAGATAAATCTGCCCCAGGTCAACGGCCAGTCCTGCCGCGCCGAGCAGCACGGGCAAGAGCACGGCAATGACGACATTCACTGCGCCGCGGCTGGCTCCGTTAAGGGAGCGGCATCGTGGTCTGGGCCTTGAGCACATAGGAGTCTCCCCCGCTGAGGGCTTCAAGCGCGGATTCAAGTCCGAGCATCGATTCATATACATAGGTAACCTCGACAGTCACAGCATCTCCGCCGACATCGGTGGTCACGGTGGTGCCGAGCGTTGTTTCCGGCAGTTGCGCCGTGATGGATTCCACGACCGCAGGGACCTGCCCCATGTCGCCTTCACGCAAAACCAGACGCGCACCTTCGCGGCTGGCGTCCTGGAGCACGGTGTATACCCGCATGGCATTGGATCCTTCGACGATCATCAGCAGCAACAGGGTCAGCACCGGCAGGGTGATGGCGAATTCGATCGCCGCCAGTCCGCGTTGCTTGTTCTTGTTCTTCCGCATGTATTTCGCTCCTTGCCTAGCTGCCATGAAAGACCTTTGTGCCTCTTATGTTAGCAACGCTCGTGCCAGTTGATTCCGATTACCCAAACTTATCTTAACAGCCTGAAATAACAGGGACAGGATTATGCGGCCTCTGCGCCGCACTCCATAGATCCAAGATTACGCAAAGAATAATCCACAAAAAGTAGATCATTGTCGCAAAGTGGGATAGGATGAACCTATAGGAGGGAGGGAGCATGGCTGAGCGCATCCTGGTCGTAGACGACGACACGGCTTTCCGGGGCATGTTGCGCGAGGCGCTGGAGGCCCGCGGCTGGGAAGTGACCGAGGCCGGGGATGCGGAAACAGGCATCCGCCTCGTGTCCGGCGGCAACTTCGATCTGGTCCTGCACGACGTGCGCCTGCCCGGCATGGACGGCATCGAGGCCCTGGAACACCTGCGCCGCGCCGACCCTCTCGTGGACATCATCGTCATGACCGCCTATTCCTCGCGCGACTCCGCCGTGGAAGCCATGCAGCACGGGGCCTACGACTATTTCACCAAGCCCTTCAGCCTGGGCGAGATGGAAGTGGTGGTGCGCCGCGCCCTGGAAAAACGCAGCCTGCAACACGAAGTGCTCGAACTCAAACGCAGCCTGGAACGAGAAGGGCCTTCCTCGCGCATCATCGGCCAGAGCGCGCCCATGCGCCGCGTCATCGAACTGGTGGAACGCGTGGCTCCGCTGGAAGCCAACGTGCTCATCACCGGCGAAACCGGCACGGGCAAGGAACTCATTTCCGACACCATCCATGCCCTAAGCAGCCGGGCATCCGGACCGTTCATCAAGCTCAACTGCGCGGCCATCCCGGAAAATCTGCTCGAATCCGAACTCTTCGGCCATGAAAAAGGAGCGTTCACCGGCGCTTCCGCCGCCAAGAAAGGCAAGTTCGAGCTGGCCCAGGACGGAACCATTCTTCTGGACGAAATCGGTGACATGCCCCTGCATCTGCAACCTAAACTCCTGCGCGCCGTGGAACAGAAGCAGGTAGAGCGGCTGGGCGGTTCCAAACCCGTCTCCTTTGACGTGCGCATCATCGCGGCCACCAACCAGGAGCTGGCCGAACGCGTTGCGGCCAAGGAATTCCGCTCCGACCTCTTTTACAGACTCAACGTGGCCGCCATTGCCCTGCCCCCCCTGCGCGAACGCCGCAGCGACATTCCGGAACTGGCCGAACATTTCCTGGACCGCATCAATCGCAAACTGGGGACGGATATCCGCGGCCTTTCCCGGCCCGGCGCCAAGGTGCTCTTCGATTACGACTGGCCCGGCAACGTCCGGCAGTTGGCCAACACCCTGGAGCGCGCCGCCATCTTCTGCCGCACCGGCGTCATTACGGACGAGGATGTGAATATGGCCCTGCAACGCACTCCGGGCGACGCGGCCATTACGCCGCAAGTGGACTTCCAGATCGACGGCCCCCTGGAACTCAAGCAGGCCCTCATGGATTATGAACGTGAGTTGATCATGAACGCCCTGCGCCATTCGGACGGAATCCAGACCGAAGCGGCCAAGCGGCTCGGCGTCACGCCCAAGAACCTTTGGAACAAACTGCAAAAGCACGGTATCAACCCTTCGGAACTGGAGATGTAAGGCCTCGCCAGCCTGATCTATTTTTTGTGGATAGCATAATATCTTTGATTTATTGTTTTTTTGCTCTTTTCCCACCAAGACCATCTGCTTTTAACCACGAATCGTGGAGTGCAACGTCCGCCCCAGGACCGCTGCCCGCTTCTTTTGCATCGACGCCCATGCTGCTCCATCATACCGATATAACTTGATTTACTGCATAACAACAGCATGCCGACACAACTTTGGCACGGTGGTTGCTCAATGGGGTGCAAGGCTGATGGAACAAATTTCGCGAAAGCGAGAACAAATTACTTCATTGGGAGGAAACCATGCTGAACCGTATCATGAATCTGGTGAAGGACGAACAGGGCGCCACCGCTCTGGAATATGGCCTGATCGCTGCTTTGATCGCCGGCGTCATCGTCGCCGCCGTCACGCTGCTGGGCACCACCATCCGCGACATCTTCCAGGGCGCTGCCGACGACATGGCCGGAGCCGGCTCTTAAGAAGAGGCGGAACACACAGCGAGACAGCAAGCACCGGAAGGGCTCGCGCCGATCCGCAACCGGCGCGGGCCCTTTTCTCTCCCGGGGAGGGGAGAGAACCGAGGCAAGCACCGCTTCCCGGGGGGGAACATGGATCTCATCATCACCACCTTTGTCGTCGTGGCCCTTGCGGTCGCGGTCGTCACCGACCTCAGACAGCAACGCATTCCCAATGCGCTCACCTTCAGCACGGCTCTCGCGGGCCTGGCCTACCATTTCACCACGGGCGGAGCGGACGGCCTGCTCTTCGCCCTGGCCGGGCTGGGCATGGGCCTGGCGTTGATGCTCGTCCCCTACCTCCTCGGCGTCATGGGCGGCGGCGACGTGAAGCTCATGGCGGCCCTGGGCGCGTGTCTGGGCTGGCAACTCATAGCGGAAGCCTTTCTCTATTCGAGCCTGGCCGGCGGCGTTTATGCCCTGGTCATCCTGCTCGCGCGGCATCGCGACATGCTGCTCCGCATCCTCAAGAATTTCTGGATCACGCTCTGGCTGTTTCTGGCCAGCAAGAAGGCGGAATACGCCCCTGTGCGGGGCGGCGAAAAGCTTCCCCGTCTCTGCTACGGCGTGGCCATTGCGGCTGGAACCTGCGCGGCCCTGCTGCGCGTCGCCCACGACTCCGGCCTGATTTCCGGTCTGGTCTCCGGCCTCGTTTGACCGGCCAAGGAGGAACGAAAAGATGAACCGTACCATGAAGACACTGCTCCAGGTCACCCTGGCCCTGCTCCTGGCCGGAGCCACCGGCCTGCTGCTTTACCGCTGGATGGACAACGGCGCGGCCCGGGGCGCACGCCAAGCCGCAAAGCCCGCCACAGTCAACGTTGTTGTGGCGGCCCGCGACCTGCCGCGCGGCGCCCTGCTCACGGCGGACACGCTCAAGACCGCGCCCTTCCTGCCGGAAAGCCTGCCCGCCCGCACCTTCTCGGCCCCAGCCGAGTTGGAAGGCCGCGTGCTGGCCTCGCCTCTGGCCGCCAACGATCCCGTGACCGAACTGCGCCTCGCTCCCGACAACATCCGCGCGGGCGGCGTGAGCGCCCTGATCACGCCGGGCCGCCGGGCCATGACCGTCAAGGGCAACAAGGTCATGGGGCTGGCCGGATTCGTTCGCCCAGGCAACAGGGTGGACGTGCTCGTGACCCTGATCACGGGCGAACAGGACTCCCAGCCCGTGACCAAGCTGGTGCTCTCCAATGTCCTGGTCCTGGCCACCGGGGAACAGTTCGAAGCGTCCCCCGAAGGCGGCGAGCCCTCGCCCGTGGACACCTACACCCTGGAAGTCACGGTGGAGGAAAGCGAACGCCTGGCACTGGCCTCCAACCAGGGCACCCTGAATTTCGCCCTGCGCAGTGAAAACGACAACGAAACAGCGCTCACCGAAGGCGTGGACGTGGAAAAGGCCCTGGCCTCCTTCCGCCCCGGCAAGCCCAAGGCCAAGGCCGTGGCACGCCGCTCCGCACCGGAAAAGCGCAGCATTGAAATCATCAGTGGCTCGGAACGCTCCAACGTGAGCTTCTAGCCCGGAGGGGAAGGGATCATGAAGAACGCGCAACCACACAACCCAGGCTTCGCAATCCCGATGCAGGCCCTGGCCGTACTGCTGACCGCCCTGCTGTTCGCGGCCCTGAGCGGCAGCCCGGCTTCGGCGCAAAGCAGCACAGCCCTGGAACGCCCCATGTCCCTGGAACTGCATACGGGCAAGTCGCTGATCCTGAACACGGAAAAGGACGTGACCCGCGTTTCCCTGTCCGCTCCGGACCGGGCCGACGTGCTGGTCATCTCGCCCCGCCAGATCTATCTTTCCGGCAAGGTGCCCGGCACCTCCACGCTGACCCTCTGGGGCGGCGGCGACCGCATCATGCGCGTCTACGACCTGGCCGTGACCGCGGACATCACCGAACTCAAGCGCATGGTCCACCAGGTCCTGCCCAACGAACCCGACATCCAGGTCCTGGCCACGGGCGACACCATCACCCTGTCCGGCATGGTTTCCAGCACCGCGAATCTGGCCACGGCCCTGGCCCTGGCCGAAAATTACGCCCCGGAAAAGACCGTGAATCTGCTCCAGGTGGGCGGGGTGCATCAGGTCATGCTGGAAGTGCGCATCGCCGAAATGAACCGTTCCGTGACCCGTCGCCTGGGCTTCAACTTCCGTTTCACCGACGGCAGCAATGTTGCCTACAGCTTCCTGAACAACCTTACCGGCCTGAACGGCGGCACCTCGGTCCTGGGCGAAAACATCTTCGGCTGGATATCCGGCAGCATCGCGGGCAAGACCGTGTTCGACCTCTTTTTGGATGCGCTCAAGACCAACGGTCTGGTCAAGATACTGGCCGAACCCAATCTCATCTGCCTCAGCGGCGAGACCGCCAACTTCCTGGCCGGCGGCGAAATCCCCGTGCCCGTGCCTTCGGGCCTGGGCACCCTGGCCATCGAATACAAGCCCTTTGGCGTCTGGCTCGAATTCACGCCCACAGTGCTCGGCAACGGCAAGATCAATCTCGTTGTCAGCCCCGAGGTTTCCGAGCTGGACCCGGACCAGGGCGTGACCATCGAATCCATGAACATCCCGGCCCTGACCACCCGTCGCGCCTCCACCACCATCGAACTGGCCGACGGCCAGAGCTTTGCCATAGCCGGGCTGCTCAAGGACAGCGTGCGCGAAAACGTGCATAAGCTGCCCGGCCTGGGCGAGATTCCCATCCTGGGCATGCTCTTCCGCTCCAGCGACTACCTCAAGGAACAGTCCGAACTGGTCATCGTGGTCACGCCCCGGCTGGCCAAGCCCCTGGACATGGCCAAGCAAAGCCTGCCCACGGATTCGTTCAACGATCCCAGCGAATTGGAATTCTACCTTTTCGGCTCTCTTGAAGGCATGGGCGGCGGAAAGACACATGCCGCCGTGGTCCCCACCATGTCGGACAGCTCGGCGGGCTTTGACGGCGACTTCGGCCACACCCTGCCGCAATAACCAGGGACAGCAAGGAGAACCTTCATGAATATCAGAATCGCCACCCTCGCCATCCTGCTGGCCGCCCTGCCCCTGGCAGGCTGCGCCAACAAGAATCTTTCCGAAGACTTCGGCAAGTCCGTGCATCAGGCAGTGGCGGCCCAGACTCTGAATCCCGGTCCGGCCAGCCTGGAACCGGTCACGGGACTGGACGGGCAATGGGCGGCCACAGCCATGGAAAACTACCGCAACGCGCCGCAACCCGCGCGCGAGGTCAAGGCCAACAACCTGCAAAGCCTCTTCGAAGTGGGGGGCAAGCAATGAATGAACGCCCGCCGTGCGACATGGGCTGCGACAGCGGCCACGTCCTGGACATCGTGATCATGCTCTTCATCCTCGGGCTCGTGCTCTTTGGCGCGGCCCGGCCCGGAGCGCGGGGGGAGGAAAACCCGCTCCACCAGGAATGGAGCAGTTCAGTCCAGCATTTCGAACGGGTGGGATTTCCCGCTTAGGGAAACATCGTCAAGGGGGGGGAAAACATGAACCATGATATCCGCATCGCACTCGCCATTCGCGACGAGGATGGCCGCAGCAAGCTGGAAAAGGTCATTTCCGGCGCGCCCGGCGTGAGTCTTCAGCAGGAGGGGGAACCCTCCGACATCCTGATCTACGAGGTGGAAGCAGGCCGCGAAACCGACCTGCTCGCCCTGGGACAGGACCTGCGCCGCCAAACCGGCGGTGAGATATTCCTGGCCAGCGCCGAAACGTCTCCTGAACTGCTCATCCAGGCCATGCGCGCCGGAATCCATGAATTCCTGCCGCTGCCAGTGCCGCCGCGGGAACTGGGCAAGGCCCTGTCCCGCTTCGTGGCGCGCCAGCGCAACGGAGAGCAGGAATCGGCGCCCGGCCAGGGCCACATCACGATCGTGGCCGGGGTCAAGTCCGGTTGCGGCGCCACCACGCTGGCCGTGAATCTGGCCCATGAGCTGCAGGCCTCGGCCGGGCGTACCGCCCTGCTGGACCTGCGCCTGCCCATGGGCGAGGCCCCGCTCTTTCTGGACCTCGAATACGCCTATACCTGGGGTGATGTGGCCGCCAACATCGACCGCCTGGACGGCACCTACCTGGACAGCGTCATGGCCCGCCACGACAGCGGACTCCAAGTCCTGGCCTCGCCCGGCGGATCGCTCCTGGACGCCCAGGACCTGGCCGAAGCCGTGACCCCCCTGCTGGCCGAAATGCGCCGCCACTTCAACCATGTGGTGGTGGACACGGACGCGGGACTTACCGCGTACGGCTACCGCGAACTGGACGCCGCAGACACGGCCCTGCTGGTCATGAACCCCAGTCTGCCCTGCCTGGCCCATGCCAAGCGCGTGGTGGACGCGGTGCGCCAGGCCGGGGGCAACGAGTCCAAGATCCGGTTGGTGGTCAACCGCCATCTCCCGGACGGCGACATCGGCACGCACGACGCCGAGGAGATTCTGCAGAAGAAGATCTTCGCCACCCTGCCCGAAGACTACAAGGGTACGCTGGCCGCCATCAATCAGGGCAAGCCCCTGTCCCAGGCCGCTCCCAAGTCGGCCATGGGCAAGGCCGTGGCCAAGCTGGCCCGGAGCATGTCGCGCAACGGCTCCCGCAACGCGACCAAGTCCAAGGGCGGCCTGCTCGGCCTGTTCCGCAAGAACCGCAACAGTCTCGCCGCCGGGATGGAGGCCGTATGAACTTCGCCGCGCGCCTCAACAGAGGCATGAACACCGGCCAGAGCCAGCCCGGACAGCGCCCGGCCTCCAGGAACGGGACCGCGCCCCAGGCAGCACCCACGCCCTCGCAGCGCATCAAGGCCGCCCTGAAGAAAGAAGAAGTCACGGGCCAATCCGACCAATACTACGACATCAAGACCCAACTTCATTCCCGGCTCATCGACGTGCTCGACCTCTCCCTGCTGGAAACCCTGAGCCGTACCGAGGTCCGGTCCGAAGTGCTGCGCCTGTCCCAGAGCGTGCTGGCCGAAGACTTCAAGAACGCCCCTCTGAACATGGCCGAACGGACCCTGCTGATCACCGAGATCCAGGACGAGGTCTTGGGCCTGGGGCCGCTGGAGCCCTTCATCAAGGACCCCACGGTCAACGACATCCTGGTCAACTCCTACCGCCAGATATACGTGGAGCGGGCAGGCAAGCTGCAAGCCACCAAGGCCCGTTTCAAGGACGACGCCCACCTCAAGAAGATCATCGACCGCATCGTGTCCAAGGTGGGCCGCCGCATCGATGAATCCTCGCCCATGGTGGACGCCCGCCTGGAGGACGGCTCCCGCGTCAACGCCATCATCCCGCCCCTGGCCATTGACGGACCGGCCCTGTCCATCCGCAAGTTTTCCAAGGACCCGCTGGAAGTGTCCGACCTCATCGCCTTTGGTTCCCTGACACCGCAGATCGCCCAGCTCATGGAAGGCGCGGTCAAGGCGCGGCTGAACGTGATCATCTCCGGCGGCACCGGCTCGGGCAAGACCACCCTGCTCAACTGCCTTTCCCGCTTCATCCCCGAGGACGAACGCATCGTGACCATCGAGGATGCGGCCGAATTGCAGCTCAAGCAGGACCATGTGGTGCGCCTGGAGACCCGGCCCGCCAACATCGAGGGACGCGGCGAGATCAACCAACGCGACCTGGTCAAGAACTGCCTGCGCATGCGCCCGGACCGCATCATCGTGGGCGAGGTCCGGTCCGCCGAGGCCCTGGACATGCTCCAGGCCATGAACACCGGCCACGACGGCTCCCTGACCACCATTCACGCCAACACCCCGCGCGACTGCCTGATGCGCCTGGAGACCATGGTTTCCATGGCCGGACTCAAGATCGCGGACGTTTCCCTGAAGCGTTACATCTCCTCGGCCATCGACGTCATCATCCAGGCCTCGCGCCTCATGGACGGCAGCCGCAAGGTCACGCACTTCACGGAAATCACGGGCATGGAAGGCGAGATGATCACCATCCAGGACATCTTCAACTACGACCAGACCGGCGTGGGACCGGACGGCAAGGTCCTGGGGCGTTTCAAGCCCGCAGGCATCCGCCCGCATTTCTCCAAGGCGTTGGAAGCCAAGGGCATCAAGCTGGATTCGGCCATCTTCACCAACGGGGCCGAGTTCTAGGAGGCATCATGCTTGGGCAAGACATTCGCATCACCCCGGAACTTCTGGCCGCCGTCTCCGCGTCCGTGATCTTCCTGGTAGCCCTGGGCGGCATCGCCCTGGCCCGGCGCATGGCCGACAGATCGGGCCGCGCCGTGCGCGAGCGGCTCGACGCCCTGGCCATGGCCCTGCCCGACGCCCAGCCCATCGACATCGTGCGCCGAGAATCCATGAGCGAAGTGCCCCTGCTGAACCGGGCCCTGTCCCGCACGGCCTGGGCCGGAGCTCTGGGCAAGCTGATCCGCCAGTCACAGGCTCCCGGCAACCAGGGCACCTATTTGCTCCTTTCCGCCCTGTTCGGCCTGACCGGTCTCTATCTGAGCGCGGTTTTGCTCGAAGGTCCGGCCTTGGTGGTCATCTGCACCCTGGCCCCGGCCTGGCTGCCCTTTGCCTGGCTCAAGAGCAAGCGCAGAAAGCGCATCGCCCGCTTCCAGGCCCAGCTGCCCGACGCCCTGGATCTCGTGGCCCGCGCCATGAAGGCCGGGCACACCTTTGCGGGCGGCCTGCATATGGTCGTGGACGAATTCGACGATCCCATCGGCGGCGAATTCCGCATCACCCAGGAGGAAATCAACTTCGGCATGTCCGTGGAGCAGGCCATGCAGAATCTCATGAACCGGGTGGAGTGCGACGACCTCAAGTTTTTCGTGGTCTCGGTCAACGTGCAGCGGGAAACCGGCGGCAATCTGGCAGAAATCATCGGCAACATCGCCACCCTGGTGCGCGAACGCTTCAAGCTCATGGGCAAGGTCCAGGTCCTGGCCGCCGAGGGCAAGCTCTCGGCCTACATCCTCCTGGCCCTGCCTTTTATCATCGCCGTGGTGCTCTATCTCATCAACCCCGAGTACATGGGCATGCTCTTCACCACGGAGTCGGGCAAGCGGCTGATGCAGCTCGCCGCCGTGATCATGACCATCGGCGCCGTGACCATCAAGCGCATGATCCGGATCAAGGTCTAGGAGGACGCCATGTACGAAATCGGCTCATCCCCCCTGATCATCGTGGCCCTGGGCGCGCTCTCCGTGTTTCTGTTCGCGGCCGGGATCATGTCGGCCCTGTCCGGCAACGGCAATGTGGAACGTTTGCGCGAACGACTGCACACGGGCGAACAGGGCGTCTATCCCGTGCAGGAAAAGACCGGCAGCCTGTTGACCCGTGGCGTGGCCCGTCTGTTCGCTCTCCTGGGCGAAAAACTCGGCCCCAAGGACGACGAGCGCATCACCCAGGGACAGCTGGCCCTGATCCAGGCGGGCGTGCGCGGCCCCAACGCCGGTCTGATCTTCCAGGGCGTCAAGGCGTCCCTGACCCTGCTCCTGGCGGGTGGCGCTCTGCTCGTGCGGCTGCTTTTCCTGCCGGAAATGTCCATGCACATGTCCATCATCGCCGTGGCCTTTCCCGCTGCCGTGGGCCTGTACGTGCCGGAAATCTGGCTGCGCATGAAGACCAGCGCCCGCAAGGAAAAGGCCTCGGACGAACTGCCCGACGCCCTGGATCTGCTCGTGGTCTGCGTGGAAGCGGGCATGGGCCTGGACCAGGCCATCTACCGCGTGAGCAAGGAGCTGCAATTCACCGCGCCGATCATTTCCTCGGAGCTGCGCACCCTGACCCTGCAACTGCGCGCGGGCAAGCAGCGCCAGGAAGCCTTGCGCGCCATGTCCGAACGCGTGGGCCTGGACGACCTCAACAGCCTCTGCACCCTGCTCATCCAGGCCGACGTTTTCGGCATCAGCGTGGCCCACACTCTGCGCGTCTACTCGGACGCCCTGCGCACCAAGCGGTTCCAGCGGGCCGAGGAAAAGGCGGCCAAGCTGCCGGTCAAGATCATGATCCCCCTGATCATCTTCATCCTGCCCGCGCTGTTCATCGCCATCATGGGACCGGCAGGCATCCGTCTGGTCGATGTCCTGGGAAATATGAAGTGAACCGGGAAACAACGAAGGAGGACGCCATGCGCGCCACCATCATCAGTATCGTCATTCTTTTCAGTCTCGGCCTGCTTGCGGGCTGCGCGGCCCAGAATCCCGGCAGCGAGGAAAGCCTCTCGGAACTGGCCTTTCCCGAAGCCGAGGGCGTGGCCGAACTGGACAGCGACCAGCATGAGCGCATCGCGGACCGGCTGGCCGACGACGGCCGCCCCGAAGTGGCCTTCGTGCACTACGGGCGCGCCCTGCGTATGGTCCCGGAAAATGATCCGCGCGCACTGACCCTGCGCGTAAAGATGGGCATGCTGCTCCTGCGCGACAACCAGGACGAGCAGGCCCTGGGCGAATTCCAGAAGGTCCTGGCCCTGGACCCGGACCATGCCCTGGCCAATGAAGGCGCAGGCACGGTCTACCTCAAGGCCGGGTTGCTCAAGGAAGCCGAAGCGCACCTGAACAAGGCCCTTGTCGCGGACGCCAGCCTCTGGAAGGCCCGCCACCTCATGGGCGTGCTGCACAGCCGCTCCAACCAGAATGATCTGGCCATCCAGGACTTCGAAGCTTCCCTGGCCCTTTCACCAGGACAGGCCGGAACCCTGAACAACCTGGGCGTGGCCCATCTGGTGCGCGGCGAATACCGCGAAGCTCTGGACTCCTTCCGCCGCGCCCTGCGCGCCGGCGCGCCCAAATCCAAGACTTACAACAACATCGGCCTGACCCTGGCCCGCATGGGACGCAACCAGGAAGCCCTGGAAGCTTTCCGCTATGCCGGTGACGAAGCCCGCGCCTACAACAACCTGGGCTACGTGCTCATGGTTCAGGGCGACAGCGAAGCCGCCATTTCCTGCTTTGAAAAGGCCGTGCAGCTTTCCCCAACCTATTATGCCAAGGCCTTTGAGAATCTGAAGCAGGCCCGCCTGGCTCGCAGCTTCCAGAACGCGGGACTGGGCGCGTCGCCTCAAGGCGGAGCACGCCTGCCCCTGCTGGAGGAACCCGGTTCGGAAGCGCCGGTTCAAACACTGCCGCAGCAGGCCTCGACAAGCCGCACCCTGGGCCGGGACCTGGCACCGGAAAAGGCTCCAGAAGCAGTACAGCCCGCCAAGTCCGGCACTGAAACACCCAAGGCCGCTCCGGCCCATGTCGAGGCGACGGCTTCCAAGACTCCCGCTACGCAGACCAAGCTCTATGGTTTCCATGTGGGCTCGTTCCGCGACCAGCGCGTGGCCGACTCCGAAGCCGCCCGTTTTGCGGCCAAGGGTTTCGACTCCTGCGTGGTGCGCGTGGACCTCGGCGAAAAGGGCATCTGGTACAGAATCATGGCCGGCCGCTATCCCAGCGCTGCCGCAGCCCGTGCCCAAGGCGAAGACGCACGCGGCAAGCTCGGCATCGACGAAATAGTCATCAAGTCGTTCAAGGACCCGGCAGGGGCCACCCCCCCGGCCCACCAGGTTCTCTGAACCTCCCGTCCCCGTCCGCCCGCCTCGCCGGTCCCTCCCACCCAACCGGCGGGGCGGCGCGGACGGCATTCCGGTCCCATTTGTACTTGGCGGTAAGAGCATGTATCATCTGATTTGGCCCGACCGGATCGACACAACTGCCAGCAAGGAACGGCATGTGAATATTGAGCCCGACGTGTATCGTCTGCTCGCTGTGGACGATGAAGCGGCCATGCTCACGCTCTATCGCGACATCCTGGAGCTGGGGGACAACACTCCCCAGGCTCTGGAATCCATTTTTTCCGGTGCCCAGCCTCCGCCGCCCACGGGCGGCATGTCCTTTTCCCTGACCCGTTGCAACGATGGCCGCGATGCCCTGGCCGAGGCGGAAAAAGCCCTGGCCGAGGGCCTTCCCTTTGCCGTGGCTCTGGTGGACGTACGGCTGAACACCGGGCCGGACGGCATCTGGACCGGCGAAGCCCTGCGCCGCCTGGACCCCGCCATGGAAATTGTCATGGTCACGGGCTATTCGGACGTGGATCTGGAAGAATTGAACCGGCGCATCCCCCCGCCCGGCAAACTGCTCTATCTCCAAAAACCGTTCCGTCCCCAGGAGTTGCGCCAACTGGCCATTTCCCTATGCAGCAAATGGCGCACCGAGCAGGAGTTACGCATCCTCAACGAATCCCTGGCCCAGCACGTGGAGCGGCGCATAGGCCGCCAAAAGACCCTGGAAGAACAGCTGCGCCAGGCCCAAAAAATGGAAGCCCTGGGCACCCTGGCCGGAGGCATCGCCCACGATTTCAACAACATCCTGGGCGTGATCATGGGCTATTCCGAGCTCATCCGCGAAAACGCTAAGAACGACCAGAACATGGCCCGCCGCGTGGAGCAGATCCTGCGCGCCGGGGAACGCGCCCGTGATCTCATCACCCAGATACTGAATTTCAGCCGCCAGACCCCACAGGAGCGGCGGCCCCTGAAGCTCGTGCCGCTGATCAAGGAGGCCATGAAACTGCTGCGCTCCAGCATCCCTCCCAGCATCGACATCCGTACGGAATTCAAGACCGAAGAGGATATGGCCCTGGCCGACCCGACCCAGTTCCACCAGATCGTGCTCAATCTCTGCGGCAATGCGGCCCAGGCCATGTCGTCGCGCGGCGGCACCCTGACCATCGCCCTGGATGAAGCCGGAGAGGACGCGCCCCGGCAGGTGCACGATCCGCGCTGGTTCGTGCGGCTCTCCGTGTCGGACACGGGCGTGGGCATGGACCCGGACATCATGGAACGCATCTTCGATCCCTTCTTCACCACCAAGGGTCCGAGCGAGGGCACGGGCCTGGGCCTTTCCGTGGTCCACGGCATCGTCAAAACCCACGAGGGCGCGATCCAGGTGCAAAGCGTCAAGGGCCAGGGCAGCACGTTCCACGTCTACCTGCCCCGGGCCACCGCAGACACTGCGCCCGCGCCCCTGCCTCTGCCCGCGCTGCTGCCCAGCCGGGGCAAGGTGCTGCTCGTGGATGATGAAAAGCCCCTGGTGGACATTGCCCGCGAGATGCTGGAGAACTTCGGTTTCGAGGTCACGGCCCGGACGTCTTCCGTGGAGGCGCTGGAAGCCTTCCGCTACCGGCCCCAGGACTTCGATCTCGTGGTCACGGACTACGCCATGCCCAACATGACCGGCGTGGAACTGGCCCAGGAAATCCTGCGTCTGCGCCGCAACATGCCCGTGATTCTCTGCACGGGCTTTTCCGACACCATCACGTTTGAGCGCGCCCGCTCTCTGGGCATCTGCGACGTGATCCTCAAGCCCATCCTCAAGGACAAGCTGGTCCAGAGCGTGAGCCGCCTGCTGGAAGAACCGCCCCGGAAATAGCCGCGGTTTTCCCCGGACAGACAATCCATCCGGATTCAGCAACATGCCCCACGAAAAGTTGTCAACAGGTAACAGACGTCCTTTTGTCTGACGGTTGCCTTCCTTTTTTATCCTTGTCCAAATCTCCGTGCTACGTTGCGGCGTCGGCATGAAAAAACACGCACGCGACTACCGGATACGCATAACGCAAAGGAGAAAAGGAACGTGTTCAACGAAATGCGGACAAAAAAACAATGGATCCAGTATGAAAACGAGACGTTTGAGCTGGTTGCGAAAAGTGAGAACATCCGCCTCAAACAAAGGGAACCGGGCCGCGATTGGTTCGTGGTCGAGAGGGATTCCTCCTGGCGACCCGGCCGTCTTGCGCCGGAAGCATGGCACGGAAGGCACAACCGTGAGCCTTGGTTTTCCAACTCTACCGCCGGCAATCAAGGGAGAGAGGAAAAACGAAGCCCGGATCAGCATGCGCGAACTTTGGAATTGCGGCATGGAACGATGCGAACGGAAGAGAAAACCAAAGAAAAAGACCGAGCAACGTGGATAATACCGACGAAGAAGAGAACTCTCGCACGAGATTCCTCCGCGTCGCCCCAAAGCACGACTCAGGCAGGTCCGGCCGTGATAGGGCGCCCACTCGCCGCCAATCAACCCGTGGGAAACGGCACCCCTGGACGGGCCGTCTTGGAAGGGATGCACCATGCTCTCAAGGCGGAACAGGGGATGTTCCCCCCCACTGACCCCGGATGGGGGGAGCATCTTTCCGAAAACATTCGCAACGCAGCGAAACAGGGCAGGAAAGACTGGATATCTTACGGCCAATACAATCCTAAAAAGAATCTTGAGAAAGCCAGGACAGTGGTGATGCTGAGTACGCTTTCCCCTCCGGTTGCCATTGCCGCGGGCGCTGCCTCCGGATTGACAACCTTTGGAGCGAGCAAGTTGGGAGGCACGCTGCTCTCCGCCGGAGCTTCCTGGGCGTTGCAAAATCCTGGAACGGTCGCCCGGGGCATGGAGATCGTCGAAGACGTGGCCAGCGGCCTATCGCCCAAGACCCCTGTGGGTTACTCAAAGGAAATACTAGAAAACTTGTCCGGGAAAATCCGCCGCGAATGACGGCGGCAAGCCCGGTTGAGGCATCGGATAAAACAACACTGCATACCAAAGTCTGACAGTGGAGAGAGTATGTCGCACAACATGAAAGAAACGAACTTCAGTTGGGGGCGTTTCGTCTTTGCGCTTATTCTTCTCAAGTCGGCACATTCAATATACTTCAACCCCATATACTGCATTCAATTTCGCTTCACCTGCGTCGACATTTCCGGCTACCACGAATGGCTCGGCATCTACACCGGTCTGGTCGGCCTCTATGCGTTCTGGCTCGCGCCGCGCTCCAAAAGCAAATACCTCAACCAGACCCTGGTCTGCCCTCTCTGCGAACTGGCCCGGCAGCGCAGGAAACTGCGGGAGGATCGCTGTCCGAACTGCAACGTGCTCATGGAGCCCAGCAAGGGGTTCTACGACCGGCATTCCGAACTGCGGGGAGACAAGGCCGAGGATCAGAACCGGGTATTGGAAAAGCGCGGAGGTCCGGGCTTGTTCGCGGTCTTCGCCGACCTGCTCCGAAACATCCGCACGACCCTGGGGGAATACCGCAAGCCCCGCTGAACGCGACGCCGCAGCCCGGCCCGGGACCGTTCCGCGCTCCCTCCGGAAACAGATTCGGGGCCGGCTAGTCCACGTAGTAGGTGATGCGGGTGCGGGGGCTGAGATATTCGGTGATGTCTTCGGGCAGATGGGCCAGGCGGATGCTTTTTTCCACTTTGATGTCGCACTCCTCGGACAAATCCACGATCAGGGCCTCGCGGCGCGGCACGTCCGGGTCGTAGACGACTATGTTCGGGCAAAGCTGGTTCTCGGGATTCACTGACATGACCATGCCGATGAACCCGTTGGTGAGCTGGACCACGGTGCCGGGCGGGTAGATGCCCATGCAGCGGATGAATTGCGAGAGCAGTACGTTGTCCAGCTGCGGCCTGCGCTGGGTGAACATGTAGGACAGGGCCAGATAGGGCGTGAGGGATTTTTCCGGGTCCGGATGGTTGCAGAGGTTGTCGTAGAGGTTGGTGATGCCGAGCACGCGGGCCTCGGTGATCAGGGCCTCATCCTTGATGCCGCGCGGGTATCCGCTGCCGTCCATCCATTCGTGATGCTGCCGCACCGCTTCCAGGGAACGCAACGGCATGGAGGCCAGCTTGGACAGCATCTCGTGGCCTAGTTCGACATGCTTTTGGAGCAATTGGACTTCGGATTTGGTAAGCTGTCCCCGTTTCTTGAGCAGTTTGCGGTCCAGCCGTTCCTTGCCCACGTCGTGCAGCAGCGCGGCCATGCCCAGAATGATCATCTGCTGTTTGTCCAACCCGACGTCACGGCCCAGGAGCATGGCCAGGATGGTCACGTTCAGCTCGTGCGAATAAATCTGCTCCTCGCAGCCAAGCACGTTCATCAGGTGCAGGGTGGATTCGGGATCATCCAAAAAACGCCCGGAAAGGGCCATAACGAATTCCAGGGCCGAACGGACCACGTCCTCGTCCGTGGCCAGCACGCCCCGCTTGAACTCCTCAACGGCAAGGGCGGATTCGCGGTAGCGCTCTTCGCAACGCGCAATGGATTCGCGTTTTTTACGCAGACGGTCGGCACGCTCCTGCTTGACACGCATGAGCCGCTCCAGCTCGGGGTCGACCTCGGCCTGTTTCGCCGGCACCTTTGCCGGTTCGGCCTGTTCACCCGGAGGATGCGGCAGCCGCTCGCTGCGTTCGGGCACGCACACGACCTCGCGAATGCCCAGCTGCACAAGCAGGCGAATCTGCGATTCGTCCTTGATCATGAAGCTGTTGAACAAAAACGGGTGGTTGAACCAGTTGCGACGTTCCAGGCGAATGAAGACGCCCGGTTGCAGCTGTTCCACCGCGATTTTGTATTCCGGCATGCAGAAATCGGACATGGTCCACCCAAGGGTTCCAAACGCCCGCCCAAAGAGTCGCGGGTCTGGACACGGTTCGCCGACACCGCCGCACGATCACAGGACTTTCCCCGTGCGGGGCAGAGCCGACTGTCTTTTCAACTTTTCGGATAGATTGCGGAAAACTTGAGCCTCTTCTCTTGGCTTATCTTCTTTTTCCATACAATTCTTTTCTTTGGCAAGAACGATTGCAACGCATCATCCCGTATATGCAGAGAAATAGCAGTA
The DNA here is from genome assembly GCA_036541255.1 of Desulfovibrionaceae bacterium. GTDB lineage: Bacteria > Desulfobacterota > Desulfovibrionia > Desulfovibrionales > Desulfovibrionaceae > Paucidesulfovibrio. Next base: position 80,912 of record JAZHDD010000003.1, read on the forward strand.
TCGACAGATGCAAGCACCACCCCGCAACAAACAGAAATCCCTGAGAAAAAAGGATGATCGGAATGCCGTCCAGGGCGGACAACCGCAGGAGATACCCTTTTTATCAGCGGGGTGATGCAAAAAAAACAGCGGCCACTGGCCGCTTTTCATCCAGGACAAAGCAGTTTACCCTTTGTCTGCCGGATCGCTCCGCGTCTCTTCATAAAATATTAAGGAGAAGCCGTGCCCGACCAAGCCGCACCTCGCAAACTTTTCCAGGATGTCGCCGTAGCCCCTGGCAACCCGCTTTGGGAAACGGCCATAGTCCGGCATGAAGCGCTCTACAGCCGGGCCGAAGACGTGCGCAGCCCGTTTTCCCGCGACTACAACCGCATCCTGCACTGCACGGCCTACCGCCGCCTCAAGCACAAAACGCAGGTTTTTTTCGCGCCGCAAAACGACCACATCTGCACGCGCATTGAACATGTGGCCCACGTCATGTCCGTGGCCGAAACCATTACCACGGCCCTGGGCCTGAACCGTGAACTGACTGCGGCCGCAGCCATCGGCCACGACTTGGGACACGCGCCCTTTGGCCATTGCGGCGAATCCGTGCTCAAAGCCCTGGCCCGGGAGCATGTCGGCGCGACCTTCTGGCACGAGCGCAATTCCCTGCGTTTCGTGGACGACCTGGAAACCCTGGTGGACCCGGGCGGCACGCACCGCCATCTGGCCCTGACCTACGGGGTGCGTGACGCCATTGTCTGCCATTGCGGGGAAGTGGGCAGCGCAGCCCTGCGGCCCCGGCGCAAAGCCCTGCCCCTGGAGCTGATGGACCGGCCCGCCCAGCACGAGCCCTTTACCTGGGAAGGCTGCGTGGTCAAGCTGTCGGACAAGATCGCCTATCTCGGACGGGACATCGAGGACGCACTGGCCACGGGCATCCTGACTCCGGCCCAGCGCGGCAAATTGGAAGAGCTGGCCCGCAGCTATGGGGAGATCAAGGCCAGGGATATCAACAACACCGTGCTGCTCCAGGCCTTCATCCAGGACCTGCGCCGCAATTCCGATCCGGACAAGGGTATTCGTCTTTCCGAAAAAAACGCGGTCTTTATGGAACGGCTCAAGGCCTTCAACTACAAGCACATCTATCTGCATCCCCGGCTGGAAAGCTACAAGAAGTACGTGCAGTTGGTGATCGAAACCCTCTTCGCCGAACTGGACGGGACGCTCCTGGACGGGGACGGGTTGGAATGCGTCCGGGCCGAAGCGGCCAAGCGGCCGATCCTCTTCCGCATTTTTCAGGACTGGTTGGAAAAATATTCCAAGCAGGGCCGGGAAACCGCGCCCAAGGGGCTGTTCGGCAACAGGGTGCTCTACGATCTGGACAAGCCCGAAGAGCGCTTCCAGGCCGTACTGGACTTCATCTCGGGCATGACCGACACGTACGCGCTCCGCTCCTTTGACGAGGCCGTGCGGTTCTAGGGGCGCAAAACTTCCAACCGCGCGCCCAGGCCGATGCCGGTCTCGCCCACAATGGCCAGATAGGGCCAGGCCTCGACTCCGGCGTCAAGGGCCTGCCAATAGAAATCCGCATAGGCCGGGTCGATCATGTCCGCCGGGCCAAAACAGGTTGCGTCGGGACGTTGTATCAGAAAGAACAGGGCCACGCGTGCGCCCGTGCTGGCCAAGGCCATCAGCTCACGCAGATGCTTCTGGCCGCGCTCGGTCACGGCGTCCGGGAACAACGCCACGCCGTCCTCCGACAGGGTCACGTTCTTGCACTCCACCCAGAGCCGGTCAGCAGGGGCAACGTCTCCGGCTTCAACACGCCCGTCACGCCCCGCTCCTCCCGCTCCTTTTGTTGCCCCGCGCACGAACAGTCCGTCCAAGCGACTCTGCCCGACATTGGCCTCGGCCCGGAATCCCGCATATCCCTCGACTTCAGGCAGCAGCCCGGCCTGCCAGGCCAGCCGCAGCATGCGATTCGGTGTCTGGGTGTTGATGCCCACCCAGAACCCTTGATGCCGAACCAACTCCCAGGTCCAGCGCAGCTTGCGCTCCGGGCCGGGCGCGGGCGAAAGCAGCATTTCCGCTCCGGGCCGCAGCAGCCCGAGCATGGACCCGGTGTTGTTGGTGTGCGCGCGAAACAGTTGCCCCTCTTGCGTGTCCAACCCTTCGCAAATCACGGTAAAACGCTTTTCGCGGCGCACAAAACGCGCCCGTACGCATCCTTCGGGAAAAACGATCAGCTCCGTCATCAAACTCTTCCTTGCACCATATTCATAAGCGTTTTTCCCGAGGGCTCGGATAGTCCCAGGCCCGGCAGTTCCGCGCGCAGATCGAGCCAGTCGCCATACCCGCCTAAAAAGCCGTTGACCCTGGCTGCGGCAGTGGAGTCTCGCAGGGCCGCCGGGTCCGGATAATGCCGCTGAAAATCACGAAGCAGCACGGAGCCACGCAAGTAATATTTCTGGTGGTAGTCCTCGGCGGGCCAAAAGCGGGCCGGGCCGGACACGTCCACAAAGAGACGCGCCTCAAAGGCTCCGGAATGCCGTTCCAGCGCCTGCCGGGCCGCTTCGCGCTGCCCGTCGTCCTCTGCAAAAATACGCCAGGCATATTGCACGGAAAACAAGGGCCGCTCCGGCGCGCCCAGCTCGAAATACGCTTCCAGCAAACCCGCATAGTCCAGTCGTTGCGGGTCATATTCGACCCATACGGACTCGCTGTGGTCGCCCATGTTGCGGTATGTTGGCTTTTCGCTGACGCCGCCCGCGTAGCCCACACGAGTCCGCAACACACCGTCGAGACGCCCGAACCGGGCGTCAGGCCCCCAGAATCAGCCGCAGGCAAGTACGGCAAAGGACGTCTTCGCCGGTTCTTTCAGGTCAAGGAACGGCAAGGAATCCTTGCTGGAATCTGTGGAATAATTCCCAGTAGCGGGAAAGGGATGAGTGCCATGTTTCATTTGTCAAAAATAACTATTCACGCTTCATTGGCAAGACCGCCACATGAAGAATGATACTCAATCTCTTGATTATGCTTGAGCCTTGTAATACGGACCTTTCCAGGGGGTTCCATGGACTGCAATCAATCTGATCGGCAGCGGGGTCTGTTGCGCAAAGAATTCGGCAGGAGACTGCGCAGGCATCGTCTTACCGCCGGCATGACACATGCCGGTCTGGCGCATCTGGTGAATCTTGACGAAACGGATATTGCCCGGCTGGAGCTGGGTCAGGATTCGCCCCAACTGGATACGCTGGAACAGCTCGCCCACGCGCTGAATACTCCGCCGGCCCTGTTCTTTCCTCACCCGGAGACGGAGCCGCAAAACACCGAAGAAAGCGCAGCCTTGCGCTATTTGGATCTTTTCGAAGGCTCGCCCATCTCCCTTTGGGAAGAGGACCTTTCCGATCTGCTCGCCTTTCTTGCTTCCCTGCGGGCAAAGGGCGTGCAGGACTTCCGTTCCCACTTCCGGGACCATCCCGAAGAGTTGGATCAATGCGCCCGCCTCGTCCGTATCCTGGACGTGAATCAGGCCACCCTCGATCTGCTCGAAGCCAAAAGCAAGGCCGACCTCTACGATGGGCTGCCCAAAGTTTTAACCCCTGAATCGTCCGAAGTCTTCCTGGAAGAAATGGCGACCCTGGCCGAGGGGGGCCGCTCGTTCAGCGGAGAGATCACCCACCGCACCCTGACCGGCAAGCTGCTCCACCTGTCCATCCACTTCCGGCTTATGGCCGACCCCTTCAAAGAAGCCCGCGTGGTGGTTTCGCTCATGGACATCACCGACCGCAAGCGGATGGAGGAGGCCCTGCTCCACAGCCAGGCCCGCCTGTGCAAAGCGCAGGAGGTGGCGGGTTTCGGCTGTTTTGACTGGGATCTGCGCTCGGGGCAGGTTTTCTGGTCGGACCAGACCTACCGCATCTACGGCTTGCAACCCGGAACCATTCAGCCCAATCCAAACCTGATGTATGGCCTGCCCGAAAGCGAAGGCCACAATACCGCGCAGGACCTGCTGGCTCAAAAGCTGGGTGAGAAAGGCGACTTTGAAGAAGAACGCACCATTCCCTTGCCGAGCGGGGACTCCCGCGAAATCCTGATCAAAGGAGCCTGCGCGCTTGATGCGCAAGGCCAGCCGGAACAGGCCATCGGCGTAATTCAAGACATCACCGATCGCAAAAAGCTGGAACAGATGCGCAACGACGTGGAACGCATCCTGCGCCACGACCTGCAGTCGCCGCTGGCCGCCGCCGCCACGGCAGCGCGTGCCTTCAAGGATGACAAGAACCTCTCGCAGCCCCAACGCTTCGTGCTCAATGAGATAGAGCGGACAACCAGCCGGGTGCTGACCATGGTGCGCCGCCACCAGGACATGTTCCGCATAGAAATCGGCAACTACAAATTGCGGCCCCATCTTGTGGATCTCGTACCTCTGGGCATGGACGTCTACAGGGAGCTGTCCGACCTGTTCGCCCGGGACAAGATCAATTTCCAGTTCCGGGTGAACGGCGAACCCGCTTTGGATGACGCTGTCTTTCTGGTCAACGGAGACGCTTTCCTGCTCCAGACCATGCTCTCCAATCTGATCCGCAACGCAGCCGAGGCCTCGCCGCCAAGCGGCAAGGTTATTCTCGACATGACCGACGGAGATGATGTGGTGATTCGCATCAGCAACAAAGGCGCCGTGCCGGAAGAAATACACGACCGTTTCTTTGAAAAATACGCCACTGCGGGTAAAAGCTACGGCACGGGCCTGGGCACCTATTCCGCCCGGCTCATCGCCCGCACATTGGGCGGCGAGACCTTCATGGAGACCTCGGAAACCCAGGGCACTACCGTCACCGTGCGCCTGCCCGCCCCACCGGAATTCATTTGAGCCCCTCGGCCAGTTCCGATCCCATGCCCTGATACATGCGCCGTTCGCCGGGAGGCGTTGCGCGCCGAGGCTCCGGCCAAACATCCGGTTGCGGCTGGGCCCCCTCCAGGGCAGCGGGCACGGGCTCGCTGTCCACCATGATCGGTCGGGCCCGGACATCCACGTCAAGCACGTTCGCGCTGAACTCAATGGGAATATTGTTGGGATCAAACGAATACAGCGAATGGATGAACCCATGGTCGATGATCTCGGAGACCCAGAACCCTGCCGCGTCCAATTTGTCTTTGAGTTGCCAGAGATCTTCGTCCGAGCCTACGCCGATGGAGACATGGTCGAAGGTGTGCGGCCCCGTGACCGGCGCCCCGTGGTCCTTCTCCATGCCGGGTTCCACGCCGGGCCATTCGAAAAAGGCGATCATGTCCCTTTCCGTTATTTCGAAAAAGTAATGCCGATAGCCGGGCCGGCCCAACCCGGCCACCAGTCGCATTCCCAACAGGTCGCGCCAGAAGCGCACGGTGCGGTCCATGTCCCCGGTGGCCATGGCCAGATGATTCACGCCGGTATAGGTGGTCATTGCCCGTCTCCTTGGGTTGGTATCCAAGTCTACCAGCTTGACCGCCTCAGACACAACCACCGCTTGTGCGGTTTGCCGTGCGGGACTATAAAAAAGCAGGAGGAACCGCCATGAACCTGCGCCAAGGCATCGTTGCCCTTCTGACCTTGTTCTGCTGCATGAGCCTGACGGCCTGCGCAACGCAAAGAAAAGCGCAACCCGTGCCTCTTGGACCGGAATGGCCTGCGCAGGCCATTCCGGGACGCGTCTGGCTTCAGCCGCGCCTCATGGCTTCGCCCGAAGCGGCGCGCCGCGCCCTGGCCGACCTGGGGCCGCGCCTGTCCGTTCCCGGCAGGCAAGGCAGCTCGGTCCTGCCCCGTTTCTTGCGTAGCGATCTCCTGGCCTTTGACCTTTCCTGGACGCAGACTGAACAACGCGAATGGCGTCCGGCAGTGGAATACCGCCGCCCATGCTGGGACGTGGATTGCGACGAGCCCAACTATCTGGCCGTCATGGTGCGGGTGCGCAAGAACGCCACCGAGGTGCTGCCCCTGGACCAGATGGACGGGCTTCGCGCCCAGGTCCGGGGCAACGAACAGGTCGTCAGCATTCGGCATGAAAAGGGACGCACCACTGAAATGGCAGTTCCGGACGCGCAGAGCCGCACGCTGCTCGTGGACGCCCTGTTCACCTTGGCCATGGCTCACGGCGCAAATCCTTCGGAGCAGGAGGATCTGCTGTTCCAAGACCTTACGCCCGAACAGGCCCGCATCCTGGGACAGCCCGGCGGCGTCCTGGTCCTGGGCACGGCCTTGGGAGGACCGGCCGAGCAGGCCGGGCTGGCCTATCCGGACGTGATCCTGCGGCTCGACAACACGCCCGCCACTGCCGCACTGCTCCGCAGCGCGCTCAAAAACGCGGCCCCGCTGCACCTGGCCGTGCTGCGCTGGAGCCCCGGCCAAGATGGAGCGGGGCTGACAAAGGAACAAAGGGCCGCAGTGCTCGTCCCGGCCCCCATCACCCTGCACCCCTGACAAGGCCCCGCCGCCCCTCCCCTTCGCCCCGGAAAAGCGACCAAATGCGGATTCCACCGGCTTTCCCCGGCAGAACCGCTTGACGTTTCCCGGGGTATCTGGAATACATGCAGGTGTTTTAACTGTGAGTATTTTCACAATATCCGGCCTGGCGAGCAAGAGGCGCGGAAGCCAGGCGGGACGCGGGGTTTCGGCGTCCCGTCCTATATGATCGGGGGGAGAATGGATTTTTCAGAACGCCTGTCCCAGGACAGTGCGAAACTCATCGACCGTTGGGCCGAACTGGTTTTGGGCACCTATCCGCCCGAAACCCAGCAAGTCTGGCGCAAGCAGGTCAACCGCTTTGCCAACCCCGTGGGCCAGGCCATCCGCGAAGGCTGTGACGAGATCTTCGGCCTGTTCCTCGCGTGGGACGACGCCGAAAAAATCGGCAACGCATTGGAAAATCTGGTCAAAATCCGCGCAGTACAAAATTTTCATCCGTCCCAAGCTCTCAGCTTCGTCTACCTGCTCAAGAAAGTCCTTCGAGAGGCCTATCTTGATGAATTGGACAAGACCGGACAGCTGACGGACCTTCTGGGCTACGAGACCCGCATCGACAATATGGGGCTTATTGCCTTTGACCTTTACAGCAAGTGTCGCGAGCAGATTTTCGACCTCCGCGTCAAGGAGGTTAAGCTCGCGCAGCACAACCTGCTGCGCCGTGCGCGCATGATCGTGGAGAGTCCGGCCGCTGGGGCCGACGAACGGTAAGGTTCGGGCAAAGGGGTTGCCCGTACCGAAAATAGAAGCGAGGTGACGGTAGATGACTGCAATGTACTCACTCGTTTTCGTCTTTCTGCTGGTGCTGATTCCGTTGCTCGGAGTCGGTTCCGCACACCTGGAGTTTTTCTTCGCGGTGTGCGTCCCGACAACGGCAATCATCATCTTTCTGGCAGGATTCGTTTACAAAATTTTCAAATGGACACGTAGCCCTGTCCCGTTCCGTATTCCGACCACGGGCGGACAGCAGCAATCTTTGCCCTGGATCAAGCAGAACAAATGGGACAACCCTTGCACGGGTCCCCAGACCTTCGTGCGCATGGCGCTCGAAGTGCTCGCGTTCCGCTCCCTGTTCCGCAACACCAAGGTCGATCTGAACAAGGAAACCGGAACGCTTGGTTACGCCTCGGCCAAATGGCTGTGGCTGTTCGCCATTCTCTTCCACTACGGTTTCTTCATCGTGGCAGTGCGCCACATGCGGCTCTTCACCGAGCCCGTGCCCCTGCTGTTCCAGTTCCTGGAATTCGGCGACGGCATCCTTCAGCTCGGCGTACCACGCCTGTATCTCTCCGACATGCTGCTCGTGGCCGGTGTCAGCCTGCTGCTCATCCGGCGTCTGTGGGATTCGCGCATCCGGTTCATCTCCCTGTTCACGGACTACTTCCCGCTGCTGCTCATCCTCGGGATCGCCTTGTCCGGCATCTACATGCGTTACTTCGCCAAGGTGGACGTCATTTCCATCAAGGCCGTGACCATGGGTCTGGTGACCTTCAATTACGCGAACCTGCCCTTTGAGCAGATAGGGGCTTCCTTCTACGTCCATGTGTTCCTGGTAAGCACTCTTCTGGTCTACTTCCCGTTCTCCAAGCTGATGCACCTCGGCGGCGTATTCCTGTCTCCGACCCGGTGTCTGCCCAACGACACCCGCATCAAGCACCACGAGAACCCCTGGAACCCGGACATCAAGCCCCACTCCTACGAAGCCTATGAAAAGGACTTCGGCCCGGCCATGCATGAGGCCGGAATCCCGGTGGTCGATCCCGCCAACCGCGGCGAGGACGCCACCGAGGAAGCCTAGGCGGGACGAGTCGTCTGTCAGACCAAATAACTACGGAGAGATGACAATATGGCGAAAATGAAACCCGAAGAGCTCATCATGGGCCTGGACTACAATCCGCCGTCCACCAACTGGATGGATATCAAGGCGGATACGTCAGCGGGCAATTGGGCTTACCCCGGCAAGCCGGAAATCGTTAAGTACCTTATTGATGAAGGTCTGCCCCTGGCCAACCCCCGCGAATGGGTGCCCAGCGACGCGGACTGGAAGCTGCCTCCGAATTGGCAGGACATCATCCACCAGGGCTTTTGCGAGCGCCTTGAAAAATACCGCTCCCTGAAAGTGTTCATGGACATCTGCGTGCGCTGCGGCGCCTGCGCCGACAAGTGTCACTACTTCATCGGCTCGGGCGACCCGAAGAACATGCCCGTTCTCCGCGCCGAACTGATGCGCTCCGTCTATCGCAAGGACTTCACCCTGGCAGGCAAGATCCTGACCAAGCTGACCGGTTCCCGCGTGATGGAAGAGGACGTGCTCAAGGAGTGGTTCATCTACTACTATCAGTGTACGGAGTGTCGCCGCTGTTCCCTGTTCTGCCCCTACGGCATCGACACCGCGGAAATCACCATGATGGCCCGCGAGCTGATGCACCTGGTCGGCCTGAACATCAACTGGATCCTCGAACCGGTCGCCAACTGCAACCGCACCGGCAACCACCTCGGCATCCAGCCCCAGGCCTTCAAGGACATCATGGACTTCATGGTGGACGACATCGAGGAAGTCACGGGCGTACGCGTCAAGGCTCCGCTCAACGAGCCCGGCCACGAAATCCTCTTCGTGACCCCCTCGGGCGACGCTTTTGCCGACCCCGGCATCTTCACCTTCATGGGCTACCTGATCCTGTTCCACTACCTGGATCTGGACTACACGTGGTCCACCTACGCCTCCGAAGGCGGCAACTTCGGCCTCTTCACCTCCTCCGAGACCATGAAGAAGCTGAACGCCAAAATGTACGCCGAAGCCAACCGCCTCGGCTGCAAATGGATTCTCGGCGGCGAATGCGGCCACATGTGGCGCGTGATCAACCAGTACATGGACACCATGAATGCCGACATCCAGGGTCCGCAGATGGTGACCCCGAAGAGCCCCATCACCGGCACGGTGTTCAAGAACGCCTCCGCCACCAAGATGGTGCATATCGCCGAGTTCACCGCCGACCTGATCAAGCACGGCAAGCTCAAGTTCGACAAGAGCCGCAACGACCACCGCAGGGTCACGTTCCACGACTCCTGCAACCCGGCCCGCGGCATGGGTCTGCTTGACGAACCGCGCGAGGTCATCAGGGCCTGCACCAACCACTTCTTCGAAATGCCCAGCAATACCATCCGCGAGATGACCTATTGTTGCGCGGGCGGCTCGGGCCTGAACACCGACGAGATCATGGATATCCGCCTGCGCGGCGGCATGCCTCGCGGCAAGGCGCTGGAATACGTGCAGAAGAAGCACGACGTGAACACCCTCTCCTGTGTCTGCGCCATCGACCGCGCCACCCTGATCCCCCTGTCCGACTATTGGGCTCCGGGCGTTCAGGTCAGTGGCGTGCACGAACTCGTCGGCAACGCCCTGATCCTGGAAGGGGAACAGGAACGGACCATGGACCTCCGCCAGGAACCTCTCCTCGGCTACGAGGACGAGGCCTAATCGGCGGGCTCTGCCCACAAGGAGGAGTATATTAATGAAATTCCATTACGGAACGCAAATCTTCACCGGCCTGATCATCTTCCTCGGGTTGGTTACTTTCCCGCTGTGGTTCAATGCGCCCAGCGAGGCATACAAAGGCCCCGAACCGAAACTCCCGACCGAGGCCGAGGTCAAGGCTGCGGGCTTCCCGACCTTCGCCTGCATCGAGTCCAAGGAGTTCATGCGCGAACAGCACATGCAGGTGCTCGACGAATGGCGCGACTGGGCGCTGCGCGACGGCAAGCGCTCCTACGTGAACTCCCGGGGGGAAACCTATGAAATCAGCCTGCAGAAAACCTGCATGAAGTGTCACACCAGCAAAAAGGACTTCTGCGACAAATGCCACGAGGCCGCCGCAGTGACCCCCTACTGCTGGGACTGCCACATTCAGCCGGAGGGGTACAATGAAACGCACTAGGAGAAGCTTCCTCAAGTTCGCAGGCGCCACTGCCGCCGCAGGTTTGTGCTTCGGCCCGACCCTGAGCTTCGCCTCGGGCGGAGCCAGCCACGGCAGCGGACCCAAAGTGAACGCCGACGCCAAGCATGCGGCTCGCTGGGCCATGGTCATCGACACCCGCAAGCTGAATACCAAAGAGCAGATCGAAGAGCTGGAAAAGGCCTGCCACCTCTGGCACAACGTGCCCCACATCGTGGACGCGGAAGGCAAGCCTACCAAGCAGGAAATCAAGTGGCTCTGGGGCGGACACTTCCATCAGGTGTTCACCGAACAGCACAGCAACTTCCCGTCCGAGGAAGTCACCAATCGGGAATTCCCGCTCTTGTGCAACCACTGCGAGAATCCCCCCTGCGTGCGCGTCTGCCCGACTCAGGCTACCTACAAGCGCCCGGACGGCATCGTGGCCATGGACTACCATCGCTGCATCGGCTGCCGCTACTGTATGGCCGGTTGCCCCTACGGCGCGCGTAGCTTCAACTTCATGGATCCCCGCCCCCACCTGCACGAATTGAACAAGTCCTTCCCCACCCGCACCATCGGCGTGGTCGAGAAGTGCAACTTCTGCGTGGACAGGCTGGCCCAGGGATTGATGCCCGCGTGCGTGGAAAAGGCCAATGAACTGGCCGAAGGCGCCATGACCTTCGGTGATCTGCTGGACGAGAACTCCCCGGTGCGTCAGGTCCTGCGCGAAAACTACACCATTCGCCGCAAGCCGACCGCAGGCACCGAGCCGGGCGTCTACTACATCATCTAGGAGGGGAGGGCGATATGTTAGAAAGAGCTTTGAAAGGAAGCCCGAAATACTGGGGATGGATCCTCTTCCTCCTCGCCGTGATCGGCGCGGGCGCCGCAGTCTGGATCTGGCAGCTCAACGTGGGTTTGCAGCTCACGGACATGAGCCGGGACGTGTCCTGGGGCTTTTACATTGCCCAGCTGACCTACCTGGTCGGCGTGGCCGCCTCCGGCGTCATGATCGTGCTGCCCTACTACTTCCACCATTACAAGAAATACAAGCACCTCGTCATCTTCGGTGAGTTCCTCGCCATTGGCGCGTGCCTGATGTGCATGCTCTTCGTCGTGGTCGACCTCGGCCAGCCGCAGCGCATGCTGAACATCATCTTCCACCCGACGCCCAACTCGATCCTCTTTTGGGACATGATCGTGCTCAACGGCTATCTGTTCCTGAACCTGATCGTGGGCTGGACCTGCCTCGGCACGGACCTGCGCAACCAGCCGCACCCCAAGTGGGTCAAGTCGCTGGTCTACCTGTCCATCGTCTGGGCCTTCTCCATTCACACGGTTACGGCCTTCCTGTATCAGGGCCTGCCCGGCCGCCACTACTGGTTGACCGCGATCCTGGCCGCACGCTTCCTGGCCAGCGCGTTCTGTTCTGGACCGGCGCTGCTGCTGCTCCTGCTCTACATCGTCAAGGCCACAACCAAGTTCGATCCAGGCTGGGAAGCCATGAAGAACATTGCCCGCACCATTGCCTACGCAATGTGCGCCAACGTGTTCTTCCTGCTGCTCGAGATCTTCACGGCCTACTATTCCGGCATGCCCGGTCACCAGCACTCCATCGACTTCCTGTTCGTGGGGCTCGACGGCAACACCACGCTGGTGCCCTGGATGTGGTCCTTCGTGGTGGGCGCGGTCATCTCCCTGGCCATCCTGATCCCGCCCAAGCTGCGTGAGAACAAGACCCTGCTGCCCATCGCGCTGGTCATCCTCGTGGCCGCCACCTGGATCGACAAGGGTCTGGGACTCATGATCGGCGGTTTCACCCCGAACATGTTCGAGGGTGTGACCTCCTACTGGCCCACTTGGCAGGAAATGGCCATCTCCATGATGGTCTTCGCCATCGGCGCCCTGGTGATCACCGTGCTCTTCAAGATCGCCACGAGCGTGAAGCAGGAACTGGAAGTGTCCCAGCAGGGCGAAGTGCCCGGCCCGGTCGAAGAGACCACGGCCGAAGTCGCCGAAGCCCACTAACCCAACCCCGCACCTCGTTTGATACCGTTGGGCCGCCTTCAACCGAAGGCGGCCCTTTTTTTCATGCCTTCGGGTCCAGGGGGAAACCCTTCCCAAAGACCGTTCATTACTCGCGGCTGACGCCGCTCGAACAGCCCTCCACAATGCCCACATTCCTATTCGCGCTCCGTGAGCGGAAATCCGGGGCAGGGGGTCCCCGGATCTTTTGGCCACCGGAAAACCTCCCTGTTCCCGACGAAGACACTCGCGACTTTTCCTTATTCCGCTCCTGTGGCATTATCCCAGAATGCTTGATCCACTTGAACACTGGGGGCTGCGGAGAGAACGCCGCCGCCCGGACCTGTCCATTCCCGGCAGCCCGGAACGTTGCGTCTCCCGCACCGTGCTGGAGGACGCCTCCGGCGACCTCTGGCTGCTGGAGCAGCTGGCGGTGCGGCAGACCAAGCGGCGGGAGGCCATCGCCTCGGTGCTGGAAGAACTTACCGCGCTGGGCATGGACACCGTCCCGGCCTTCCAACGGACCACTCAAGGGTCATTCAGCGCCGACATCCTGGGCCTGCGCTGGCAGCTCTCGCCGTTCATCCTTTCGGACGAACTGCCCCGACCCGTTTATCTGGACCACGCACCACGCGGCAAGGCTCTGGCCGCATTCCTGACCGACTTTGCGCAAACGAGCGCAAGGCTGCCTTTGCCCATGGTCGAGGCCCTCGAACCCAAACTGAATCTGGCCGAATACGCGACGCGGCTTTTTGCCGCCATCCGTGAAGTGGAACCGGAGGTACATGCCCGCCTTTCGCCGATCGTGGAGCGTCTCCGGCCAGCGCTGGTTCGTCTGGACACCCTGCCCACTGCCTTGCAGCACGGGGACCTGCATCCGCTCAACGTGCTCTGGCACGGCCAGAACGTGGCGGCGGTCATCGATTGGGAATTTCTGGGCGTCAAACCGGAATGCTATGACCTGTCCAACCTGCTGGGCTGCCTGGGCTTTGAACACCCGGACAGCCTGACCGGCCCGCTGGCCCGGGCGCTCACCGCTTCGCTGCGCAAGGCCGGACTGTATGCGCAGGCCTCCTGGGACATGCTGCCGGAATGCACGGCCTGCCAGCGGCTGGCCTGGCTTTCGGAGTGGTTGCGCAAGGGCGAGCGCGACCTCTTGGAGATGGAGCTGGAATACATGGCCCTGCTGCTGGACCGTGCCCCGGCCCTGCGCCATGCCTGGGACAATCCTGAAAACCGTGACCGGACAAGAGGGCAAAACAGATGAGTCTTCGGCTTGTGGAAATAGTGGTGAACGACGCGGGCAAGGACCGGGTGTTGGCCGAGCTGGACAAGCTTGAGGATGACCGTTTCGTCTCCTGGAGCGCGGGCGGCGAGGAGGAAAATGAGCCCCTGCGGGCACGCATTCTCATGGAATCCCAAGCCGCAGCTGGTTTGTTGGATAAGTTGGAAAAACTCTTTTCCGGTGAAAAAGGTTTCCGCATCGTGGTCTATCCGGTGCAGGCAACCATTCCCAGGCTTGAAGAAGAAACCGAAGACGTCGAAAACAACAACGGCAAGGAACCTACCAACGGCCAACGCAAGGAAGCCATAATCCGCGAAGAGCTCCGCGCCTCGGTCCAGGAGGGTGCCGAGCTGACTCCTGTTTTCGCACTTCTGGCCGTGCTCTCGTCCGTGGTGGCGTCCATCGGCCTCCTGCGCGACGCTCCCGCAGTGGTCATCGGAGCCATGGTCATCGCGCCGCTGCTCGGTCCCAACGTAGGCCTTGCCCTGGCCACGGTGCTTGGCGACGTGAACCTTTCCAGGACCTCACTCAAGACATTTGGGGCAGGTATCCTGCTCGTTGTCATTCCGGCGTTCCTGCTGGGGGCAATCCTGGGTCTGGAACCCAGCGCGGAACTCTCGGCCCGCACCGGCGTGGGACTGTCCGATCTGGCATTGGCATTGGCCGCAGGCGTCGCCGGCATCGTATCGCTCAGCCAGGGAGCAGCCACGGCGCTGGTGGGCGTCATGGTCGCCCTGGCCCTTGTTCCACCTCTGGCCGCCTGCGGCTTGTTCGCGGGAGCGGGAGCCCAGGCTCCGGCCCTACAGGCCGGCCTTCTGGCCCTGACCAACGTTGTCTGCCTCAATCTGGCGGGCGTCTTGACCTTTGCCCTGCGGGGCGTGCGCCCTTTGCGCTGGGTCGAGCAGAAAAAAGCCCGCTCGGCCATGCTTCGCGCTTTGCTGTTCTGGACGGTTCTGCTTCTGGCCGTGGGAACCGTCATTTTTCTCAACACACGTCTGCCCTAGCCGCCCTTGCCGGGCGATGCACCAGATCGCGGCCAGGACCATGCCGCCGCCCACAAGATGTGCCCAGGAGTAGGACTCGCCCAAAAGCAGATAGGACAGGACCACGGCACTGAGCGGCATCAGCCCGGTGAAAATTCCGGCCACGCTTCCGGACACGCGCACGATGCCCCGAAACCAGAGCAGATAGGCGATGACGGAGAGGCCTACGCTGGAATAAGCCACGGCAAGCCAGCCGCGCCAACTCACCGCGGTAAAATCGAATGCCTGGGCCTCCAGCGCTGCCGGAATCAGAAAGAGCAGGACCCCGTAGACGTTCATGACCGTACTGAAGGCCATGGCACTGACGGGTTCGCGCACGGCCTTGCGCATGAGCAGGAATACTGTTTCCCCGGCCACGGCACCGAGCACCAACAGATCGCCCGCAAGGGAGCCGCAGCCGCCTTCGGGCAGGGAGTCGCCCAAAGTCAGGGCCATGACCCCGGCAACGGCCAGAAGCACGCCCACAACGGCCCGTTTTCCGATACGGTCACGGAAGAGCAACCACGCAGCCACGGCCATGGTGGCGGGAGTGATGCTTGTGAGAATCCCGGCATGCGTTGCGCTGGTCAGCTTGAGCCCATGGAGCAGGCAGGCGTTGAACACAACTACTCCGCCCAGGGCCTGGATTCCGGCTACAAGCCAGGTCCGGCCCGAGAGCCGGGAAAACATACCCTCGCGGCGACGCTGCAAAACGAAGATCAGCGGCAACGCCAGGAGAAACCGCAGCTCCTGGGAAAGAGCCACGGGCA
>JAZHDD010000004.1:0-8175 GCA_036541255.1 Desulfovibrionaceae bacterium
TCGTGGGCCGCGTGGACACCACCGCGCGCATCAAGGGCATGTTCGTGTATCCGCATCAGGTGGAGCAGGTCATGGCCCAGTTCGAGGAGGTCAAGCGCTGGCAGATTGAGGTGACCAACCCCGGCGGCGTGGATGAAATGGTCCTGAACATCGAGTCCGGCGGGTTCAAGCGCGAGGATGAATTGCTGCATACCTTCCGCGAGAAGATCAAGCTGCGGCCCATCCTCAAGATTTTGGTGCCCGGCAGCCTGCCCCCTCAAATCCGGCCCATCGAGGACAAGCGCACCTGGGATTAGCATCCTTTGCGATACAGTACGAAAGCCCCGGTAGGATTGTCCCCGGGGCTTTTTTTATAGCCGCATATGCATTGTTTTCCGGTTATTATGTCGGCAAGGAACAGGAAGCGCCAACGTGGCTGAAGCGATTGGGCAAAAACAGAAAACAGCATAAATATGGCAATGCTTGTGCCTGGGCAACAAAGCCCGTATCGTGCGGAAGTTGAAAATAACATGCTCTGCAACGCGTTGCCGGCGCAGCCCTTCCGGTATGGGGATACTGTTTGATGCGCATTCGCCTGCTGTTTTTCTGCCTTTTGCTGCTGTTGTCCGCCTGCGCCGGATCTAACCCGGCTTCACAGCCGGGGCCCTTCTTGTCCTTCCTGCCGGAGCGGGGCGAACTGGTTTCGGCGAGCGGCACTCGCGCCAAGCCAGCCGATGTATTGGAACTGGTTACCCCGGCAGACTATATTCTTATGGGCGAGGGGCACACCAACCCCTGCGATCATGCCGCGCAACAATGGTTGACCCGGGCGCTGGCCGAGGGTGGGCGTTTGCCCGCCGTGGGCCTGGAAATGGTCGGCAGCGACCGTCAGCCCGTGCTGGACCGCTTTCTTGCCGGTGACGTTCCCTTGGAAAAGTTGGAAAAAGAGCTGCAATGGCAAGAGCAGTGGGGCTATCCTTTTGCGCTTTTCCAGCCGCTGTTCGCCCTGGCTTTGGAACATGGCTTGCCGCTTGGCGCACTCAACGCGCCAAGGGAACTCGTCAAGAAGGTCAGCCGCAACGGACTGGCTTCCCTGGCGCCGAAGGAGCGGGCCGCGCTTCCCTCGGAGATTCTGCCGCCTCCGGCGGAGCAGAAAGCTGTCTTGCAGGCCTATTTTGAGCGCCATGCCGATCTGCTCCCTCCTGAAGCCGATTTGCAGGGATTCATGGAAGTGCAGTCCCTTTGGGACACGGCCATGGCCGCCAACGCCAAGGCCCTGCGCGAACGCACGGGCAGGCCTGTGCTGGTGATCGCCGGGGCAGGGCATGTGGAGCGAGGGTGGGGCATTGCCCACCGCCTGCGTCTGCTGGACCCCGAGGCCCGTTCCGTGCTCTTGCTGCCTCTGCGCGACACCATGGAGTTCGACCCTGGGGACGGCAATGCCTTTTTCTATTGCCCGGCAGTATTTCGCAGCCGGTTGGGCATGACCCTGGAGGCCCGTGAAGGGCGCGTCATTGTTGTGGAAACCGTACGTGAAGGCCGGGCCGAAGCTGCGGGCATCCGCGCCGGGGACGTGCTGGTCCGGGCCCAGGGATTGCCCGTGCGGGCGTTCATGGACTTGCATCAGGCCGGAAAGCTGGCCCATGACCGCGACCAGGGTTTGCGCCTGCGCATGGAGCGGCGGGGAGAAACCATTGCGGTTGATCTGGGAAAGCTTGGGGTCAAGACGGAAAAGAAATAAGATTATTATTTGAAACTAAAGGATAAAATGATGAAAAAGCTGCTTTGCGGAATGTTGCTGACGGTGCTGCTGGCGAGCTGCGGTTCCTCTCCGGATTTGGGGTCGTTCCTGCCGGGAGAAGTCGCCGGAGCCGCGCAGAGCGAGTTGGTGGCAGGCGAGGCAGCCCTGAAGTCCATCGACAAGCTGCACGGCAAATCCATTCATGCCAAGGATGGGGCCATGGCCGCCTATGGCGAAGGGCATCCGCCTGTGGTCCAGGTCTGGGTGTCGCGGGCGTCCAATGCGGCCGAAGCCCGGGAACAGGTGGCCGTGATGATGGACCGCATGGTTTCCGGCAAGGGCAGCCCGTTCCGCAATCCTTCGACCACGCGGCGGGACGGCGTGGACGTCTACCGCGTCGAGGGGTTGGGCATGGCCCATTTGGTCTGGAGCAGAGGCGATCTGGTCTGGTGGGTTTCAGCCCTGCCTGATGTCGAAGGCGAGGCCATTGAGACTTTTCTGAATCTGGGGGGCGGAAAAGGAGTCTGACGCGCATGGACGATCTGCGGGAACTGTTGGAGAAGGCCGCGGCTGAACAGCGCATGGGACGCCCGGAACAGGCGCGCGAACTTTGCCGCCGGGTGTTGGCGCAGTCGCCGGACGAGCCGGACGCCTTGCGTCTGCTGGGCGCCCTGGCCCTGCGCGAGGGACGCTTCAGCCGCGCCGTGTCCCTGCTGAGCCGAGCTGCGGAACAGGATGCGGATAATGCGCATCTGCAACTGCATCTGGGCATGGCCCTGGAGGGGGCGGGACAGATGGCCGAGGCCGTGGAGGCCTACAAGAACAGCATGGGCCTGAACCCGTCATTGGCCGAGCCCTATGTGCGTTTCGGCAATCTGCTCAAGGACAATGGCCAGCCCAGGGAGGCCCTGGCCTGTTATGCCGCTGCCCTGAAGCGCGACCCCGACCACTATGCGACCCTCATCAACACGGGCACGGTGCTCATGGAAATGGGCCGGGGCCATGACGCGGTGCAGCTTTCCCGCCGGGCCTTGAAATTGCGGCCCGATGCGCCTGCCGCGCTCTTCAATCTTGCCGCATCACTGCATGACGCCTGGAATACCGAAGAGGCCGGACTGCTCTTGGAAAAGCTGATCAAGGCGCACCCGGAGAGTGTCCGGGCCATGAACAATCTGGCCGTGATCCGGCGTGACCAGGGCTGCGCGCGCGAGGCCGTGTCCATGTTCCGCAAGGCTTGGCAGGCGGAACCAGCCTTTGCCGCTGCCCACAGCAACTATCTTCTGACCCGGCACTATCTTGCGGATGAGCCTTTGGACACGTATCTTGCCGAAGCCCGGGCCTTCGGAGCCGCCCATGCGGATGAGCTCACGGCCCGCGCGCCGCGCCACTCCAAAGGACTGGAACCGGAGCGGCCGTTGCGTATCGGCTATATCTCCGGCGATTTCCGCAGCCATGCCGTGAGCTGCTTTTTCGCGCCGGTGCTGGCGGCCCAGGCCGCTGGAGAAAATGAAATCTTCTGCTATTCCAACAATCCGCATGACGACGCAATGACCGAGCAGTTGCGTGGCCATTGCGCCAACTGGCGCGAGGTGCGTGGTCTGTCCGACGTGGAGGCCGCCGAACGCATTCGGCAGGACAGTGTGGACATCCTCGTGGACCTGAGCGGTCATTCCGCGCACAATCGACTGCTGGTCCTGGCCCGCAAGCCCGCGCCCGTGCAGGCGGTCTGGCTCGGCTATTTCGACAGCACCGGCTTGAACGGGATGGATTATCTGCTTGCGGACGGCCTTGTCTGCCCCGAGGGAGCCGAGAGCCGCTATGCCGAGGAGGTCGTGCGGCTGCCCGGTTCGTTCTGGTGTTACGGACCGCCCGATCTTGATCTTGTCCCTGCGCTTTTGCCCGCTCTTGAGCGCGGCAACGTGACCTTTGGTTGTTTCAACAACACGGCCAAGCTCAACGAACATGTCGTGGACGCCTGGGCCGAGATTCTCAGGCAGGTACCGGGCGCGGAGTTGATTCTGCAATCCGGTTCCTTTGCCGATACGTTCGTGCGCGCCCGGTATCAGAAACTGTTCGAGGAGCGCGGCGTGGACAGCCTGCGCGTGGTCTACCGGCCGCAGATGAAGATGCGCGAATATCTGGCCTGCCATCACGAAGTGGACCTGGCCCTGGATCCCTTCCCGTATGGCGGCGGCGCAACGAGTGCTGACGCGCTCTGGATGGGCGTGCCTGTGCTGACGTTGCGGGGCCAGCGTTTCGAAGGCCGCATGACCTGGTCGCAGCTGGCCGCGGTCAACAAGGCGCCGGGCCCGGACCTGGAGGTCCTTGCCACGGATTCGGTGCAGGATTATATCCGAACCGCTGTGGACTTGGCCACGAACCTGCCGCGACTGGGCGAGTTGCGCCAGGGCCTGCGCGAGCGGTTGCTGGCTTCGCCTTTTTGCGATGCTCATGGTTTTGTTTGCGGCCTGGACGCCGCATGTCGCGAGATGTGGCGCGCGCATTGCCGCAAGGCGGGCTGACGCGCCCAAAGGAATCCTGCCGTGCCGGAATTGCCCGAAGTGGAAGTGATTGCCCGCGGGTTGCGGGAAACCCTGCCTGGACGGCGTTTCGTTCACGTGGCGGCCACGGACCTGCGCGCGGTACCGGGCGAAAGCCTGGACTCGTTTGCCGAACGGGTGCAGGGCCGCAGCGTGGCCGGGATACGCCGCCGGGGCAAGCTACTGCTTGTGGATCTGGAGCGGGACAATACCCCGGAGTCCGTACTTACGGTGCATCTGCGCATGACCGGACGCGTCGTGCATGGCCCGGACCGGCCTTGCGAGGCGCATGAGCGCATCCGCTTCCGTATGGACGACGGCAGCGTGCTGACCTTTGCGGACGTGCGCCGTTTCGGAGCCTGCCGGGTTTTTACGCCCGACGAACTGGACCGCTGGAGCTTTTACGCCCTGCTCGGGCCCGAGCCGCTAGAAATCGGATCGCGGGAGTTCGCGGCACTGTTTCAGGGCCGCAAGACACGGGTCAAGGCGCTGTTGCTGGATCAGCGGGTACTGGCGGGCGTGGGCAACATCTATGCGGACGAGAGCCTGTTCCGTGCGGGAATCCGGCCCGATGCCAGGGCGGATCATATTTCAAGAACAAGGTTGGCCCGGCTGCATGGCGCCTTGCAGGATGTGCTGGCCCAGGCCATAGCGGAAAACGGCAGCTCCATCAGCGACTACCGCAATGCGCGGGGCGATGCCGGAGCGTTTCAGAATTCCTTCCGGGTGTACGGCAAGGCCGGGCACGCCTGCGCCGCATGCGGCGCAACCCTGGAGAGCAACAAGGTGGCAGGCCGAACCTCCACATATTGCCCGTGCTGTCAGCGGGCGTAGCGTATCGTTTTTCTTCATTCAACAACGCAGATTCGAATTAGAGCGGGCACCACACCAGCATGCAGGAAGAACAACAGGCCGTTGTGACCGGGGCGAGCACCGCCCCCAAAAAGGACCATGCCCGGAGCATGGCCCGCAATACCATGGTGGTTGCCGGGGCCACGCTGGTCTCGCGCGTGTTCGGTTTCGTGCGCGACGTGATCGTGGCTTTTGCCCTGGGCGCGGGGTTTGCCGCGGACGCCTTTTTCGTGGCCTTCCGTATTCCCAACCTGCTGCGCCGGCTGTTCGGCGAAGGCTCGCTGACCATGGCCTTCATCCCCGTGTTCACGCGGGTGCGCGAAGAGCAGGGGGAGCAGGCAGCTCAGGCCATGGCCCGCGCCGCCCTGGTCTGGCTCTGTCTGATTCTGGGCGTGTTGACCGTGATCGTGGAAATATTGGCCGGGCCCCTGACCTTTCTCATCGCCCCTGGTTTTGCGGACAATCCCGAACTGTTCGATCTGACCACCCGGCTGGTGCGCATCTGCTTCCCCTTTGTGATCATGATCTGCGGCGTGGCCCTGTGCATGGGCGTGCTCAACGCCTCGGGCCATTTTCTCGGCCCTGCCCTGGCTCCGGTCATGCTCAATGTGGCGCTCATCGTGGCCGCCCTGGGCGGGTACTACGCAGGGGCGGACGTGGCCGTGTGCCTCTCCTTCGGCGTCCTGGCAGGAGGCGTCCTGCAATGGATGCTGCAGCAGCCCTACTTGCGCGCCCAGGGCTTCACCTGGCGCGGGGCCTGGACCTGGCGCGACGCGGGCGTGCGGCGCATGGCCCTGCTCATGCTGCCCACGGTGTTCGGGGCCGCGGTCTATCAGATCAATATTCTGTTGGGTACGCTTCTGGCCTCATATCTGCCCGAAGGCAGCGTGTCCTATCTGTATTATGCGGACCGGTTGGTGCAGTTTCCCCTGGGCGTGTTCGGCATTGCCGTGAGCACCGCGGCCCTGCCCAGTCTTTCCGTGCTGGCGGCCCGCGCCCAGATGGGCGAATTCAACCGGACCCTGAAAACCGCGGTTGGCCTGACCATGTTCATTGCCATGCCGGCCATGGCCGGACTGCTGGCCTTGGCCGAGCCCATTGTGCGCCTGCTTTTTGAGCGCGGGGCCTTTACTTCCGAGGCCGTTGTTGCCTCGGCGGCCGCCCTGGTGGCCTATTCCGCAGGCCTGCCCTTCATTGCCGGGGCGCGTCCCCTGGTGGCGGCGTTCTATTCCCTGGAGAACACGCGCACGCCCGTGCTGGTGGCCGTTGTCTCCCTGGTGCTGAACATCGGGCTGGGTCTGGCGTTGATGCGGCCTCTGGCACATGTGGGACTGGCCGTGGCTGTGAGCGTTTCGTCCGCCGCCAATTTCGTGCTGCTGCTTCTGCTTCTGCGCAAGCATCTGGACAGGGCGCCGCTGCCCGTGGGCACTTTTCTCAAATGCCTGCTGCTTTCCTGCGTGGTCTATGCCGGGGCCTGGGCCAGCGCCCTGGGGCCGTCCCTGCTCTGGCTCGGCCTCATGCCGGTCTGGGTCGTGGTCTATGTGGCCGGGGCTCTGGCCCTGCGCGTGCCCGAGGCGGATTTGTTCCTGCGCTCCCTGCGGCGTGGGCTGCGGCGCTCCAAGCCGGAAAGCGCCGACAAAACAGACGCGGGTGCGGCGTGAGCCAGGATGCGGTTCAAAAGCGGGAATATTTTCCGCGCGGCCTCGTTCAACCGAAAGCAGGCTATCTATTTTCTCTGGATGCCCTGCTGCTGGCTTGTTTTGCCGATCTTCGCCCCGGCAGCAGGGGTATGGACCTGGGCACGGGGTGCGGCGTGGTTGCCTTAGCCACACTGCTCCGCTCCGGCCAGCCTTTGCCGCGCATTATCGGCCTGGACAGGGACCCGGCCATGGTGGACGTGGCCCGCGCCAATAGCCGTTTGCTTGGCTTCGAAGATGTTTTTGATGTCGAATCGGGCGACGTTTCGTCATACAAGCCCGCTGGAAACGCTTTTGATTTCATGCTGTGCAACCCGCCGTATCGCTTTGAGGGAGCAGGGCGGGTGAGCCCTGCGCCGGGCCGGGCCAGTGCCCGGTTCGAGTCCGAATCCGGGCTGGAGGCCTTTGTCCGCGTGGCGCGTCAGGGGCTCAAGGACAAGGGGCGCTTCTGCCTCGTGCATTTACCGGAGCGTTTGCCCGATATTTTGGAATGTCTGCGCGGCCATGGACTGGAACCCAAGCGGCTCAGGTTTGTGCACGGCCATGCCCAGGCTCCGGCGCGCATCGTGCTGCTGGAGGCGCGCAAGAACAGCGGGCAGTCGCTTGCGGTGGAGCCGCCCCTGCTGCTCTATGCGGGAAAGGCTCCGGATGCGCCCTTGCTCCCGTCGGCCCTTGCGTTTTGCCCCTATTTGGGGTGCAATGCCCGCATGCCGGAGGAAAAAGGATGAAGCGCGAGGAACTGTTGCGGCGCCTTGCCCCTTGCGGACTGAATTGCGGCAAGTGCGTGGCCTTTGCGGGCGGCCCTGTTCAGGAGCACGCCCAGGCCCTGGCCGGATTGCTCGGAGACAATTTCGCGAGCTATGCCGAGCGGTTCACGCCCATGCAGCCCGAATTCGCGGGCTACCCGGTCTTTAGGACCGTGTTGGACCTGCTGTCTCGTGGCGATTGCACGGGCTGCCGGGGCCAGGGCTGCCTGTTCCAGGCCTGCGAGGTTACACGGTGCGTGCGCGAACAGGGCGTGGATTTTTGCTTCGAGTGCGCCGAGTTTCCCTGCGACAGGCACGGCATGCCCGAACCCCTGGCAGCGCGCTGGCAGGCCAACAACGAACGCATGAAGATGATTGGAGTCGAGGCCTTCCACAACAATATCCGCGAAAAGCCGCGCTATCCCTAGGCTGGCTTGCCGCTTCCGGCCCCAACGAAACCGCATCGTCACAAAACCGTCATGATACAACGCATTATTCTCGACGACTTTCAGGCCCACAAGCACACGGAACTGGCCCTCGGGCCGGGCGTGACCGTGCTCACGGGCCCCAACAACAGCGGCAAGTCCGCAATAGTCGAGGCCTTGCGCTGTCTGGCCACA
>JAZHDD010000005.1:0-33253 GCA_036541255.1 Desulfovibrionaceae bacterium
GAAGGTCCCGCCCGAAAGGCCGGTGGCCGCGAAAAATACGTCGTCGCTCTTGACCAGATCAGCCGCGGTGTAGACCTGCTTCAGGTCGTATCCGGCTTCGGCCATGGCCTTTTTCTCGGATTCCAGCTGCGGGTCGAAGCGGGCGAAGAGCTCGCCGCCCATGATGCGGATGGCGCAGGCCGAGAGCACGCCCTCGGGGGTGCCGCCCGTGCCGATCATCACGTCCACCTCGCTGCGCGGGTTCACGGCCATGAGCGAGCCGTTCACGTCGCCGTCCGTGTGCAGCTGGATGCGCGCGCCAGCAGCGCGTATGTCCGCGATGAGCTGCTTGTGGCGGGCCTTGTCCAGCACGAAGACCACCAGATCGTCCACGTCCTTGCCCAGGGCCTTGGCAATGGATTTGAGGTTGTGGCCCACCGGGGCTTCGATATCCACCACGCTGCGCGCCGGTGCCGGAACCACCAGCTTCTGCATGTAGAAGCTCGGGCCCGGATCGAGCATGGCGCCCGCAGGGGCCACGCCCACCACGGCAATGGCGTTGGGCCGGCCCGAAGCCAGCAGGTTGGTACCCTCCACAGGGTCCACGGCAACATCCACGGCCGGGCCTTCCCCCGTGCCCACGTGTTCGCCGTTGTAGAGCATGGGGGCCTCGTCCTTCTCGCCTTCGCCGATGACGATGCGGCCATCAATGTCCAGGCTGTTGAACGACAGGCGCATGGCGTCCACTGCTGCCTGATCGCCGGAATTCTTGTCGCCGCGGCCCAGCCAGCGCGCAGCGGCCAGGGCGGCCGCCTCGGTCACGCGGACCAGGTCCATGGCCAGGTTTTTGGAAGGAGCTTCCATTTGTATTCAACCTCCGGGTGTTGTTGCGTGGAGATTCGGGGGAGGGGGAAACCCTCGTATGCAGGGGTTCTCCCCCTTCCCCAAGCCTCCACCCGTTTTCTTGATCGTTCAGCGAAGGGTCACGCCCGCAAGGAGCGGCGAACCCCCTGCAAACCTATGCCAAACCGTCCTGGTTGACAATCACGTTACAGGCGCGGCCCCGGCCTGTTCAGGCCAGAAAAAAGCGAAACACCGTGAGGTGTTTCGCCGATGCAGGTCGTTGAAAGAGGCCGGGGGAACCGTACGTTGCACGGCGTTCCCCCGGCGTTTTCCCGAAAAAAGGCTAGGCGTATTTTTCCTTGATGAGCTGGGCCAGCGCATCGGCAGTGAAGCCGTATTCCTGCTCCAGTTTCTGGTAGGGCGCGGAATGGCCGAAGTGGTCGATGCCTTTGACCAGTCCGTCCATGCCCACGTAGCGGTACCAGAGTTCGGGCCGTCCGGCCTCCACGGCCACGCGGCGGCTCACCTGGGGCAGCAGTACGGAATCCTTGTATTCCTTGCTCTGCTGCTCGAAGAGCGTCATGGACGGCATGCTCACGATGCGAATCTTGAACTGGGGCAGTTGCTTGGCCGCAGCCTGGGCCAGCGAGACCTCGGAACCGGTGGCCACGATGACCATGTCCACGGCATCGGGTCCGCCTTCGGGGTCCTGCAGCACATAACCGCCCTTTTTCACGCCTTCGGCCATGTTCGTATACTGCTTGGGGTCGAGCACGGGCAGGCCCTGGCGGGTCAGGAACAGGCAGGCGGGTTTGTTTTCCAGGCGCAGGGCCGTTTCCAGGCAGAGCGCGGTTTCCGTGGCGTCGGCCGGGCGCAGGTCCACCACGCCGGGGATGAGCCGCAGCGAGGATATGTGCTCGATGGGCTGGTGCGTGGGGCCGTCCTCGCCGAGGTAGAAGGAGTCGTGGGTGAAGATGTACAACGCGGGCAGCTCCTGGAGCGAGCTCATGCGGATGGCGTTGCGGCAGTAGTCCGAGAAGGTCAGGAAGGTCGCAGCAAAGGGGATCACGCCGCCGTGCAGGGCCAGTCCGTTGACAATGGCGGCCATGGGGAACTCGCGCACGCCAAAGGCGAAGTTGCGCGCGCCGAATCCGTCCAGGCCAAAGCAGCCCACGTGGTCGCGGAACTTCACGGTCTGGTTGGAGGGGTCCAGGTCGGCGGAGCCGCCCACGAGCTGGGGCAGCTGGTCCATGATCTGGTTCAGGCAGGAGCCCCAGGCCTTGCGCGTGGCCACCTTTTCGCCGGGAGTGAACACGGGCATTTCGATCTTGAGCCCGGAACGCGGGCCAGTGAACATTTGCCACTTGTCGGCAAAGGCCTTGTCCGCGCTCTTGGCGGCGAGGGTCTTTTTCCAGCCGTCCACGCGGGAGCGCAGCTCGCCGAAGCGGGCGCGGAAGTTTTTCAGGGCCTGGTCCGGCACCTGGAAGAATTTGTCCGGGTCAAGGCCCATCTTGGTCTTGGACGCGGCGATTTCCTCGGGCGGCAGGGGCGAGCCGTGGGTTTCGTGATCGCCTTCACGCCCGGCCGTGCCCTGGGCCATGATGGTGTGTCCGATGATGATGCTGGGCCGGGTGGCCTCCATCTGGGCGCGCTTGATGGCTTCGGCGATGGCGGCGCGGTCGTGGCCGTCCACTTCCTGCACATGCCAGCCAAAGGAGTCGAAGGCCTGGGGATAGTTGGTACAGTCCACGCGGGAGCAGGCCCCCGCGATCTGGACCTTGTTGGAGTCGTAGAAGGCAATGAGCTTGCCCAGGCCCCAACGTCCGGCCAGAATGGCGGAGCCCAGGGACACGGGCTCCTGGATGTCGCCGTCCGAGGCCAGCACATAGGTGTAATGGTCCACCACGTCCTGGCCCAGGGTTTCGCCCAGGAAGGCTTCGGCCGCGGCCATGCCCACGGACTGGGAAAAGCCCTGGCCCAGCGGGCCGGAAGTGGCCTCCACGCCCGGAGTGAGGTGTCTTTCCGGATGACCCGGGGTCTTGGAGCCCCACTGGCGGAACTGCTCCAGCTCTTCCAGGGAAAGGTAGCCCTGCAGGTGCAGCAGGCTGTAGAGAAGGGCCGACTCGTGACCGGCGGAAAGCACGAAGCGGTCGCGGTTGAACCAGGTGGTGTCATCCGGGTCGTAGTTCAGAAAGTCCTTGAAAAGGACCGTGGCGAAGTCGGCCGAGGACATGGCCCCGCCAGGGTGGCCGGAATTGGCCTTGCGGGTGGCGTCCATGACCAGGCCCTTGATGGTGTTGACCACCATCTGATCTTTTTGGGTGTCCTGCTGCATCGCGGCGATTCCTCGAAATGTGGTTTATTTTTGATCCATGAGGTTGACGCGGCGCTCGTGGCGTCCTCCCTCGAACTCTGCAGTGAGAAAGATTTCGGCTATTTCCATGGCCAGGCCCGGGCCGGTGTTGCGTTCACCCAGGCAGAGCACATTGGCGTTGTTGTGGGCGCGGGCCATGCGGGCCATGTAGCCGTTGGTGCAGACCGCGGCGCGGATGCCGGGATAGCGGTTGGCGGTCATGGACATGCCCAGGCCCGTGCCGCAGACCAGGATGCCCAGGGAGCCGGGTGCGGCCAGGACCGCTTCGGAAACGTTTTTGGCGATGAGCGGGTAGTCGCAGCTTTCCTGGCTGTGGGTGCCCATGTCCTTGACCTTGAAGCCCAGCTTTTCCATGAAAGGAGTGAGGACTTCCTTGAGGGCGAAACCGCCGTGGTCCGAACCGATAAAAACTTGCGTGGCCATGTCATTCTCCCTTTGCGCCGCTGGTTGCGGTCGTGTCCGGGGCCGGGTTTGTTCCGGCCATGTCCTGTTGCAGGGCTATGATTTCCCGCCGCAGCAGGCGTATCTGGGCCAGAATCAGACTGCGATCCTGGTCTGGATCGGTTTCCGTGCCGTGCAGTTGGCTGTCGGCTTCAATGCGGCCCAGGCGGCGGTACTCTTCTTCCAGCCGCTTGGCAAGGGCGCGGTGTTCGATCCTGCGCAACAACAGGGCTGCGGCGCGGCGCACTTCGCGCCAGACAACTCGCAGCCCCAGCAGGAAATTTTCTATCAGTCCCGGTTCGGGACCGGGCAGGCCGTTATTTTCGGGTCGGGCCATGATGTTCCTTATTGTATGGGCTCGCTTCCGCCCTGTTCCGGACCGGGCACGGGGAGCACGTCCGGTGCCGGGTATTCCTCGTCCGCGGGGCGGCCCGTGGTCCAGTCGCGCGGGACGCCGTCCAGCGCGCGCAATTCCGTGCCGGGAGGCAGATTGAGCACCAGAGCCTCTTCGGGCCAAGGCGCCAGCTTAAGCTCTCGGGACTGGATACGCAAGCTCCCGCGATGCTCGCCGGGCAGGGTGAGAAAGAGCCGATCCGCGCTGACCACGGGGGTTCCGGGCTGTTGTTCCGGGTAATGCAGGAAGTCGATCTTCCAGATGCCGCCGAGTTTTTCGCGGTGTTCTTCGGGCACGGTGGTTTCGCCGGACATGGACAGGGGCCGGGCGCTCTTGTCCAGGGTCAGGCTGCGCAGGCGGCCCTGGGTGAAGGCATAGGTGAAGCTGCCGTCGGCATTGGCCTGGACCGAATTATAGGACTGCGGCACAAGATTGCTGAAGTTGCCGCCGAGCAGATCGGCCAGATCGGCCAGGGAAAAGGGAAAAGGCAGCCCCAACAGCCGCGCCCCGATGATGGGGTCGGCGTGGAAATAGCCTTTGAGCTGTTCCGGATAGAACGCGGCCAGGCCGTGGCCGTTTTCGCGCAGCTTGCTCAGGCTGCCGCCCAGGTTGGTCCAGGCGTCCATGCGTACGGTGGCGGGCTGGTCCGGCGTGCGGAAATCGCCCCAGATGTCCAGCAGGATGCGCGCGCTTTTCTTGCCCGAGGTCCAGGCCAGACTGCATTCGGTCACGAATGCCGGGGCATCGGGATGGATGCGGTAGGCCGCGCCGAACACGTTCCAGGCGCGGTTCGCATTGTCGTAGGCAGGCATCTGGCGCGTGGCGCATCCGGCCACGGCAAACACCAGGACAAGGGCGGCCATCAGGTGCGGCGGACGGAAAAACAGCGGGCGTGCGCTCATAAGGATTTGATTTTGTCCTTGACGCGGGCGGCGTCCTCGGAGCCGTATTGCAGGGCCTTGCGATAGCCTTCCAGGGCCGAGATCTTCTTGTCCAGGGCTTTGGCGATGTCGCCGTAATGTTCCCAAAGAACCGGGTCCTTGGGCACTTCGGCCACGGCGCGCTGAATCTGTTCCCAGGCCAGGGCCAATTCCCCGGCCTTGTAGTGGACCCAGGCCAGGGAGTCGATGATGTAGCCGTTGTCCGGCTCCTGCATCAGGGCGTTTTGAACCAGGATCAGGGCGCGTTTGAGGTCGCGTTCCTCCTCGGCCAGGGTATAGCCGATGAAGTTCAGGGCGTCCGCGTGCTGCGGGTCGGACTTGATGATCTTTTCCATGGTTTCCAGAGCCTCGGCGCGTCGGCCCGAGCGTTCCAGGAGCGTGCCGTAGCGGTAGAGCAGGCCCGCGTTGTCGGGCCGGATAGCCAGCCCGCGCTCCAGGGCTTCCAGTGCGGCGGCCTCGTTTTTCTGGCTGGCCCAGTATTCGGCCTCCATCTCGTAAAAGCCCGTGGCGTCGGGGAACTCGGCCTGTCCCTGCTGGATCAGCTTCAGGGCCTCGGTGTCCCGGCCCTTGCTGTGCAGAATCTGGATGCGGAACTCCATGGCCTGGCTGCGCCGTTCGTCATCGGGCGGTACCTGGTCCAGGTAGGTCAGGGCCTTGTCCGCGTCCTCTTCAGCCTCAAAGGCGATCACGGCCTTGTAGAAATAGAACTCGCTGGGCACGGGGTCGAATCCGGCCATGGTGTCCAGCACGGCGGACGCCTGGGCCGGGAAGCCCTGGTTCAGGAACGCGCCCGAAGCCGAGAGCAGATAGGCTTTGGCGGGCGGGCCTTCCAGGGCCACGGCCAGAGCCCTATCCACGTTGTTCAGTTTGAGCAGCAGGGTCACGAGCCGGATGCGCAGTTCCTCTTCGGGGCCGCCCAGTTCCAGAAGTTTTTCATACGCCCCCACAGCGCCGGGCATGTCGTTTTCCAGCTCCCGCAAGTAGGCTGCCTCGGCCCAGGCCTCGTAATACTCTGGGTCCATGCGGAAGACTTTGTCCAGGGTCTTGAGGGCCTGACGCCTTTTGCCCAGCCGGGATTCGGCGCGGGCTTGCAGGTAGAGGGCCACTTTGTCCCGCTCGTTCCTGGGGATGATCTGGATCTGGTCCAGGGCCTTGGCGTACTGCTCGGAGTCGATGAGTATGCCGGCCAGTCGCAGGCGCACCTCGTGGTCTTCGGGGGCGGTATAGAGATACTGCTCCAGAAGCAGTCCCGCGCTTTCGGTGTTGCCTTCCAGCAGATAGGCGCTGGCCAGCATGCCCACCAGGAAACGGTCGCCGGGATACTTGCCCAGAGCCTCGGAAAGAATGGCCCGGGCCTGGTGCATCTGCTTGGAGTTGAAGAACAGGGAGGCCTTTTCCCCATAGAGCTTGGCCGAGGGCTGCACCGCCAGGATGCGATCCAGGGCTTCGGCGGCCACGCGCTGATACTCGAACGCGGCCTGATATTCTTCCTGGGTGATGTCCGCGCCGAGCCGGGTGACGGCCTCCAGTTGGGAGCGCTGGTCTTCATAAAGGAGATAGTCGTAGGTCAGGCTGGCCTCGGGGCTGAGCGGCGTCTGGGGCGCATCGGGCCGGACAGCGCCCTTTTGCGGCGCGCAGGCGGCCAGAGCCAGCAGGGTCGCCAGGATCAGCAGGCCGGGTCGGAAAAGAGGCGTGACGCGCATTGTTGGTTCCCTTTTCAGGAGTCTTGGTCGGCCGCTTCCTTGAGCAACCGGAGCATGGCCTGGGCCTGCTCCCTGCCGACCTGAAGGATTTCCGGGCCGTATTTGCGGCCCGTTTCCGTGAGAAATTCCATGGGTGCATCCTGGACTTCGGCAAGGGCGGCCTCGAATTGCGCCGCGACCTCGGTCAGGGGCTGGCTGGTGTAGTCGCAGTAATTCCACATGATGGTGGCGAAGATGTCGGCCCCGAAGCGGAAAAGGTAGGCGTCGTGCAGGGCGTGGGTCAGGATGCGCAGCTCGCTGCCTTCGGGCATGTCCGAGGTGTCGGGGATGCGGTGGCAGGTGGAGGCGCGGGCCACGAGGTGCTTTTCCGAGTCCGAAAGGGTGCAGCCGTCCAGCAGCGCATAGGCCGACCCGTCGAAACGCTCGGATTCGCCGCCCGAACATTCGATGTCGTGCATCATGGCCGCGACCTGGGCCAGGAAGGCGGCCCGACGCTGCCGGGTGTGGTCCAGCCCGCAATCCCAGGCCAGGATCAGGGTGCTGGCGTCCTGGGCGAGGTGCTTGGAGTGGTCGATGCCGAACATGTAGTCGTCATACAGGAAGGCCACGGCGTCTTCCTGGAGCTTGAGCAGGGCCGGGTGGTTGAAGAACAGGTCCGAGGCAAAGGAGGTCTCCTCGGCATAGTCAAGGTAGAAGGAGGGCAGGTTGCGCTCCCGGGCCATTTTGCGGGCCTTGTTCTTCAGGTTGATCAGTCGTTCATTCATCTTTTTGAATCCACTCCACGGAAAAGTCTTCGACCTTTTCCTCCAGGTGCTGCCGTATTTTTTGCAGCATCCTGGCCTCGATTTGACGCACGCGCTCGCGTGTCACATTGAAACGTTCGCCGATTTCACGCAAGGTTACAGGCGAGTCGGAGAGCAGCCGTTCGTTCAGGATTGCACGTTCCTTGTCGTTGAGCTCCGGTTCGATGGCCTTGAGATTTTTGAGCAGGATGGAGGATATTTGAGCGTCGGAGAGGATTTCCTCCACGCCCGGAGCGAGCGAGGGCAGAAAATCCATACGCGTGGTGTCGGATTCGTCGCCCAAGGGCGCGTCCAGGGACATGTCGCCGCTGGAAAGGCGCTGGTCCATTTCCACGATGTCGGATTCGGTGACGTTCAACGATTCCGACAGCGCTTCGGTGGTGGGGTCGAACCCCAGGGAGAGCAGCCGTTGGCGCTCCTTGTTCAGATTGTAGAAGAGCTTGCGCTGGGTCTGGGTGGTCCCGATCTTGACCATGCGCCAGTTGTCCATGATGTATTTGAGGATGTAGGCCTTGACCCAGAACGCGGCATAGTAGGAAAACTTGATGCCCTTGTCCGGGTCGAATTTGCGCACGGCCTTCATCAGGCCCACGTTGCCCTCCTGGATCAGGTCGAGCACGTTCTGCATCCAGCGGCGCTGGAAGTCCATGGCGATTTTGACCACCAGCCGCAAATGGGACGAGACCAGCCGGAAAGCCGCGTCCTGGTCGCCGTTTTCGCGCACGCGCTGGGCCAGCTCCTGTTCCTCTTCAGGCTTGAGCATGGGGAAGCGCGAAATCTCGCGGAGGTAGAGCTGGAGGGGGTCACGCTGGACCACCGCGCCGGAACGTTTGTCCTTGAGCGCGGGCGGCAGGCTGGCCCGGGCGCTTTGGGGCGCGTCGGCCGCACTGGGCGTGGAGCCCTCGGGCTGAGTGGTGTTTTCCGGTTTCATGTCAGGAAATACTTGTGGCGGAAGGCCCGCCGGGTGAAGTTCTCGTGCGGCCAAATAAGGAATATATACTCTTTGCCGGCGTATTTCAACCATGGAGACCGACCTGTCGCAGCGGCCCGTTGCGCTCCTGTTTGAGGCCTGCGGCAAGGCATGAATTCGGCATTGACCTATATTGAGATATCTTGATATAGGGCGCTCTGCGGATGCGGCGGAAGCGCCGCTCGAATAACCCGGAAGCAGGCGGCCCGGGCCGCCGGGAGAAACAGATGCCGGATTTCCGAAAACTTCTTGGCGACGGCAATATTCATTTTTTCGATGGCGGTTACGGTACGCTTCTGCAACAGCGTGGTCTGCCCGCAGGCATGTCGCCGGAAATTTTCGGTCTGCGCACGCCCGAACCCGTGCTCCAGGTCCACCGCGACTATCTTGCGGCCGGTGCCGAGGTGTTGACCACGAACACCTTTGGCGGTTCCGGTTTCAAGCTCGGCCTGGACGCCGACACCTACGAGCTGAACAAGGCCATGTGCGTCCTGGCCCGCAAGGCTGCGGGCAGCAACGCCTTTGTGGCCGCCAGCATCGGTCCTACCGGCCATTTCTGCGAACCCCTGGGCGAACTGACCTTCCGGGAATTGGTGGAGGCCTTCAAGGAGCAGATCCGCGGCTGCGCGGATGGCGGCGCCGACCTGATCCTCGGCGAGACGCATTTCGATCTGGCCGAGGCCCGGGCCGTGGTCATTGCCGCGCGCGAGGTCTGTGACCTGCCCGTGGGTCTGTCCATGACTTTTGAGGGCGGCAACAGCCTCACGGGCACGACCCCGCTGCATTTCATCGACACCATGCAGAATATGGGCGTGGACCTTGTGGCCACCAACTGTTCGGCCGGGCCCGAGCAGATGGCGGGCGTGGTCGAATCCATGCTCCGGCGGCTGTCCACACCGCTCTATGTGGCGGCAAATGCGGGCCTGCCAGAGCTGGCCGAGGACGGCAGCACGGTCTTCCGTTTGGGGCCGGAGGAATTCGCTACGCAGTCCGCACGGTTCTTCGAGTTGGGCGCCAAGTTCGTGGGCGGCTGTTGCGGCACGGGGCCGGATCACATCCGCGCCCTGCACGGACGTTGCCAAGGCAAGGCCTGGAAGCGGCCTGCGCCCGAGGACCGCGCCGTGGTCCTGACCTCGCGCGGGGCGGGCGTGCCTCTGGGCAGCGGCCATCCCGCCGTGCTCATCGGCGAGCGCATCAATCCCACGGGCAAGAAGGAGCTGACGGACCAGTTGCAGGCAGGCCGCCAGGATGAGGCCATGCGTCTGGCCTCCGAACAGATCGACCTGGGCGCTCCGGTACTGGACGTGAACGTGGGCGCGCCCATGGTGGATGAAACCGTGGCCCTGCCCGGGCTGGTCAAGTCGCTGGTGGGCCGCTTCACTGCGCCCCTGAGCATCGACTCCTCCAACCCGGCCGCTGTTGCCGAGGCGCTCTGGACGTATCCTGGTTCGCCCCTGGTCAACTCCATCAGCGGCGAGCCGGGCCGCATGTCCGAGCTGGGGCCGCTCTGCGCCCGATTCGGCGCGCCCTTCATCCTGCTGCCCATCCAGGGCAAGAAGCTGCCCGTGACCGCGGCCGAGCGCATCGCGGTCATCGAGAACCTGCTGGATCAGGCCGAATCCCTGGGCGTGCCCCGGCGTCTGGCCGTGGTGGACGCCCTGGCCCTGACCGTTTCCTCCAAGCCGGAAGCGGCCCGCGCCACCCTGGAGGTCATCCGCTACTGCACGGAAAAGCTCGGTCTGGCCACGACCCTGGGCCTGTCCAATGTTTCTTTTGGTCTGCCCGCACGCGAGCTGCTCAACTCCACTTTTTTGTCCATGTGCATGGCGGCCGGTCTGGCTTCGTTCATCGCCAACCCCAGCTCCGCGCGTATTCGCGAGGCCCAGGCCGCGAGCGAAGTGCTCCTGAACCGCGACTCGCAGGCAGGCCGCTTCATCGGCGGATTCGCCGAGTGGAAGCCTTCGGGCGGGTCGGTCCCGGCATCCGGGGCGGGCGGCCCGGCAGCCGCGGACACGGAAGGCCGCGACCCGCTCTTTGTCGCCGTGCTCAAGGGCGACCGCCTGGGCATCACCGCCCGGGTGGAGGCGGCCCTGGCCGCCGGCGGCGATCCCTTTGCCATGGTCAACGACCAGCTTATTCCGGCCATCATGGAAGTAGGTGAAAAGTATGAACGCAAGGAATATTTCCTGCCCCAGTTGATCCAGGCCGCTGAAACCCTGCAAACCGCGTTCACCCGGCTCAAGCCGCTTTTGGAGCGAGAGGGCGAGGCCGATGTGCGGCCTCGCGTGATCATGGCCACGGTGGAGGGCGACATCCACGACATCGGCAAGAACATTGTCTGCCTGATGCTGCGCAACCACGGTTTCGAGGTGGTGGATTTGGGCAAGGACGTGCCTGCCGAACGCATCGTGGAGGCGGCCGCCGCCGAGGGGGCGCGACTCGTGGGCCTGTCCGCGCTGATGACCACGACCATGGTGCGCATGGAAGATACGGTGAAGCTGCTCAAGCAGCGGGGCATGGACGACGTCAAGGTCATGATCGGCGGAGCCGTGGTCACCGAGGCATTTGCGGAAAATATCGGCGCGCACGGCTGCTCCACGGACGCGGTGAGCGCGGTCAAGCTGGCCAAGCGGCTGCTGCAGTAGGCGGCAAGACCTCTTGCCTGATCCGGAAACCCGCCTTACTCTGTTCTTTCCGACCAGAAGGGTTTCTGATACAACCGCGCCCAACAGCCGCGAGGTGACCATGACGACCATGATGAAGAAGATACGTTTCAGCCTGTTTTGTGCGACGCTGGCCCTGAGTCTGGCCTTTGTCGCGGGCTGTTCCGATACTGACGCCACGTCCGACGCTTCGGAGACCGGTCCTGGCGTGGCCGAGGCCAAAACCGTGGATACGGCCCATTGGGCCGATGCGCTTGAGCCCATGGGCGTCAAGGAGGTCGAGGCCCTGATTGACGCGGGCAAGGGGCGGCCCGTGCTGGTCTGCTTCTGGTCCGTGAATTGTCCGGCCTGCGTGCAGGAACTGCCCGTGCTTGAAGAACTGGCCGACCAGTACGGCAAGGGCGAGCTCACGGTGCTGCTGTTCAATCTGGATCAGGACCGCGCCCTGCTCAAGACTTTTTTCCAGGACTATGTGCCCGCATCCCGGGTCGTTCTGGCCGAGCCCCAGGTGGGGGAAGCCTTCCGCGCCGTGTATATCCCCAAGCTCATGCTGTACGACGCTTCGGGCGCGCTGGCCTTTGAGGGTTCCGGATTCTACCCCAAGGCCATGCTTGAGGCCCTGATCAAGAAGGCCCAGTAGATGGCTTCGGAATTCGTCATCCGCAAGGCGCGGATTTCGGACGTCAAGGGCATGCATGCCATGCTCCTGGTCAACCCCGAAGAGGAAGGACTGGTCCTGCCTCGGTCCTTCAACCAGCTCTACACTCTGCTGCGGGATTTTTTTGTGGTAGTGGAAAAAGAGAGCGGAACCCTGGCCGGATGCTGTGCCCTTTCCATCTGTTGGGACGAGTTGGCCGAGGTGCGCTCCCTGGTGGTCCTGCGCGAATACCGGGGCCACGGCCTGGGCCGCAAACTGGTGGAAGCCTGCCTGAGCGAGGCCGTGACTCTGGGGCTGTACAAGGTTTTTGTGCTTTCCAACACCCCGGACTTCTTTGCCCACTTGGGCTTTCGGGAAGTGCCCAAGGATGTGCTGCCTCAGAAGGTATGGGCGGACTGCCTGAACTGCCCCAAGTTTCCCGATTGTGATGAAATTGCATTGATGCTCAAGCTTTAGGATACAACATGGCGCATGAATTGAACATTCTCGTGGATGCGGAAACCGTCCACAAACGCGTCCGCGAGTTGGGCCGGGAGATCAGCGAGGCCTATGGCAATAAGCCCCTGGTCCTGGTCTGCGTACTCAAGGGGGCGTTTCTTTTTTTCGCGGATTTGGCCCGGGCCATGAAAATCGAGTGCGAGCATGACTTTGTGCGGCTGGCCAGTTACGGCAGCGGCACGAGCCGGGGCAAGGAGATGCGTTTTTCCAAGGACCTGGAGGTCCCCATCGAGGGCAAGCATGTGCTGTTGGTGGAGGATATCGTGGACACCGGCAACTCCGTCGAATTTTTACGGCATGTCTTTGCGAAAAGGCGTCCGGAGAGTTTGAAAGTTTGCGCACTTGTTGATAAACGAGAGAGGCGGGAGATCGACATTGCGGTCGATTTTGCCGGATTCAACCTGACCGGAGCAGGCTTCCTCGTAGGGTACGGCATGGATTATGCCGAGAGATACCGGGAGCTTGACGCCATTTACGAGCTGGTGCGCACTGCGCGCGCATAAGAGAGAGTGCCATGATCGTCGCCTGTCCCAGCTGCCAGACCCGATACAACCTGCCGGACGAAAAAATTCCGGCCAAGGGGCTCAAGGTCAAATGCTCCAAGTGCGAGCATGTGTTCAAGGCCGTGCCTCCTGCGCCAACGCCCGAGGAAGAGGCCCTGCTTGATGATATTTTCCCGGAATCTCCAAAGGAGCCGAAGGCTCCGTCGGCCCCGTCCGGATCGGACTTTGACGCGGCTTTTGAAGAGGCCGTGTCTCAGGGCGACGAGGAGCAGGAGGCCGGGCCCGAAGACTTCGACGCTGCCTTTGAGGACGCCAAGTCCGACGCGGATTTGGATGAGGACGAGGTCTTCCCCGGGTTTGACGATGCGGACGAAAAAGATGATTTTCTGACCGATACGGACCTGGGCGGAGATGCTTCGGACGGCCTGGACGACGTGTTCGGCGACGAAGAGTCCGACGATGAAGGTCTGGGAGAGGGTGATCTGACCGACGACAGCCTGGGCGTGGACATGGACGATTCCGGCATGGAAGACTCCGGCATGGATACTTCCGGCATGGACGACGCAGGCATTTTCGGCGACGATCTGGACGAGGACAACCTGGACGATGCCGAACTGGGCGACGTGGACCTGGACGAACAGGATTTCGATGCGCCCGACAAGGCCGCCGCGGACGATTTGTCCGACGACGAAGGCAAGAGCCGCGAGGATCTGTTCAGCTCTCTGGGCCAGAGCGACGACCTGGACCTCGAACCCCGCAAAAGCGGCGGCGTGGGCAAATTCCTGCTCTATGTCCTGCTGCTTCTGCTCTTGGGCGGAGGTGCTGCCGTGGCTACGTTCAACTACGGCCTGTGGTCCCTGCCCACGTCCCTCAAGAGCGTGGCTTTGGAACTGCCGTTCGAGCTGCCCTTCAAGGTGCCCTTCATCAAGGGACCGGACGCGCCGGACGAGCCTGTGCCGGGTGAACTTCCCGCCGAGCGGATCAAGAACATCCAGCCCGTGGACTTCCGCCAATACGTCATCACCAACGAGCACTCCGGACCGCTCTTCGTTGTCGAGGGCAAGGCCCTGAATAAGTTTGTGGAGCCCAAAGAGCGCATCAAGGTGCTGGTCTCCCTGTTCGACGAGCAGGGCAACGTGCTGGCCTCCCAGGAGCAGATGTGCGGCAACACCCTTTCCCTGCTCCAATTGCAGGTGCAGACCAGGGAAGAGATCGCCGAGAGCCTGAATTCCTCGGCAGGCATCTATGCCAACAATTCGTTCATCAAGCCGGACCAGACCACGCCGTTCATGGTCGTGTTCTTTGATCCGCCCAAGAACGTGAAGGAATACCAGATCGAGATCGTGGACGCCCGCGATCCCAAGCGCTAGAACCGGGTCCCGGTTTTCGGGACGCATTGCAGACAGATACGGGGAGCGCGGGCGGCCGCGCTCCCTTTTCCATTATTTCCGGGCGCGCCTTGCGTGCCGCCAACCTCCGGGGGCCCCCATGAAGACCAAGGAAGTGTTTCGCTGCAGTGAATGCGGAGCCCAGGCCCCGCGCTGGCAAGGTCAGTGCGCAGGCTGCCAGGCCTGGAACACGCTGGAGCCGGTGACTGTGGCCAAGGGCAAGTCCCGTAGTGCGTCCACTGCGGCCGCATCCGTGGCCCAGGTGTTGGAAGACCTGCCCGAGGACGCCTTGCGCGGCCAGACCACAGGCTTTCTCGCGCTGGATCAGGTTCTGGGTCAGGGCTTGACCCCGGGCGGGGCCGTACTGCTGGGCGGCGAGCCGGGCATCGGCAAGTCCACGCTGCTCCTGCAGCTGGCCGGGAAGCAGGCGGCCATGGGCAACAAGGTGGTTTACCTCTCGGGCGAGGAAAGCCTGCCCCAGCTCAAGAACCGGGCCAAGCGCCTGGACCTGCTCGGCGCGGGCCTCCTGGCCGTGGCCAGCACACGCGTGGAAGACGGGTTGGCCCTGCTCAACGACAATGAGCCGCCCCGCCTGCTCATCGTGGACTCGGTGCAGACCCTGGCCTCGCCCTCGGCCGAAGGCATTCCGGGCAGCGTAAGCCAGGTGCGCGCGGTCTCTGCCGAGTTGGTGGAGGCGGCCAAGCGCAGCGACACGACATTGATTCTGGTGGGGCACGTGACCAAGGACGGCCAGATCGCCGGTCCCAAGCTCCTGGAGCACATGGTGGACACCGTGCTCTATCTGGAGGGCGACCGCAGCCATTTTTCCCGCATCCTGCGCGTGCTCAAGAACCGTTTCGGCCCCAGCGACGAGCTGGTGGTCTTTGTCATGAAGGAAAAGGGTCTGGAGATCGTGGACGATCCCTCGACCATGTTCCTGGGCCGCCGCGACGCCGGACTTTCCGGCACGGCCCTGGTTATGGCCGTGGAAGGGCAGCGTCCCTTTGCCGTGGAAGTGCAGGCCCTGGCCTCCAAAACATTCCTGTCCATTCCCCGGCGCACGGCTCTCGGCTTCGATACCAACCGGCTGCACCTGCTCCTTGCCGTGCTGGAAAAGCGGCTGCGCATCAATCTTTCCCAGTTCGACATCTACGCCAAGATTTCCGGGGGCCTGGCCATGCGTGATCCGGGCCTGGATTTGGGCGTGGTGGCCTCGGTGCTCTCCTCCTATTATGACCGGCCCCTGCCCGAGGGCGCGCTGTTCTGGGGCGAGGTGGACCTCAACGGCCAGATTCGACCCGTTTCCGGCCAGGACACGCGCATCAAGCAGGCGGACCGCCTGGGTCATGACCCGGTGTTCGAGCCCGAAACCTGCCGCACCCTGGCGGACCTGCAACAACGGCTGTTCGGCAAGGGTTAGGCCGTGACCGGGACATTCGCTCTGGCGCAACGTCTTTCCGAGGAAGGTGCGCACCTTGATCCGGGTGCGCGTGAGCGTATTTCCGGTTATCTTGACCTGCTGACGCAGTGGAACCGCAAGACCAATCTTGTGGGACCGCGCGACCCGGAGACCATTTTCGAGACCTTGATCGTGGACAGTCTGCAACTCGGGCCGTTCCTGGATTCGCTGGGTCTACCGGACCAGCCGCTTTGTCTGGACCTGGGCGCGGGCGCGGGTCTGCCCGGCATTCCCCTGCGCTGCTTCTGGCAGCGAGGCGAATACCATCTGGTGGAGGTGCGGGAAAAGCGCTGCGTGTTCATGCGGCTGGCCGTGGGGCGGCTCAAGCTGCCGTGCACGCATGTCTTGCAGGGCCGGGCCGAGGATGCGCTTGCCTCTCTGGCGGGAAGCGGCGGTTCAGAAAGGCTTGAGGTTGAAAAGCGTAGGGTCGGGCAGGATGCCGGAGCGGAACAGCGCGCGTTGCGGGCCGATCTGATTCTCAGCCGTGCTTTCATGCCCTGGCAGGAGCTGCTGCCCTTTGTGCGGCCCATGCTGGCCGCGGGCGGCCGTGTGGTGGTGCTGGCCAACGAGGCCGCACCGGACAATCCGCCTGCAAGCTGGAAAATGGTTGCTTGCACCTCGTATGGGGTGCGTCATGGCGAAGATGCGGCGGAGCGTTGGTTCTGGGCTTTGCGCCGCGAGGACGGTCTGGGCTAGTTCTCGTCGGCCTCGCCTTTGGCCGCCTGCATGTATCCTTCCTTGAAGATCAGCCGCGTGGCCAGTTCGTCTGATTCCTCAGCCAGATCCATGAGCCGCTCCAGGAAGTCCAGAATCTCGACCCGCTGTTCCGGCTCGCCGTGTTCGAATTCAAAGGCCAGATCCCCGCTGCGCACATAGCTCTCAATTTTTTCCAGATATTCGCTAAATATCATTTCGCGTCCTTTTCTAGTCGTGGTGGTAGGGTAATCCCTTGTTGATGCTTGCGGCGCGGTAGAGCTGCTCCAGAAGCATGACCCGGCAAAGTTCGTGGGGCCAGGTGGCCTTGCCCAGGGATAGGAGCAGATCGGCCCGGGCCCGGACCTCGTCGGAGTGGCCGAACGGGCCGCCGATCACGAAGCAGGGCGTGCGGCCCGGGTCTTCGGTCCAGCGTTGCAGGTTGGCGGCCAGGCTGCGCGACTCCAGCTCCTTGCCGCGTTCGTCCAGGATGATGACGAAATTCTTGGGGTCCAAGGCTTCCAGCAGGGCGCGTCCTTCGCGCAGACGTTTGTCCTCGGGCGGCAGCTTGCCGGGCGCGTCCTTGAGTTCGACCAAGTCCAGCTTGTGGAACCTGCCGAGTTTCTTGATATAGTGTTCAGCAGCCTGTTTGAAAAACGGCTCTTTGAGCTTGCCCACGAAGACGCAGCGCAACCGCATCAGACCTGCTCCAGACGGGCGGTGACGCCACCGTTTTCCCGTTCGATGCGCACGTAGCCGCCCTGGGCCAGTATGCCGGGGTTGATGATCCTGGTCCGGCCGATCTGGTCCTCGCCCATGGATTCGTGGATGTGGCCCGTGAGGCAGAGTGCGGGCTGGGCCTCCTCCAGAAAGGCACGGACCTCGGCGCTGCCCACATGAGCCCCCGAGGCGATGCGGTCCGTGCGGGTGTTCAGGGGCGGGGTGTGGATCACGGCCACCAGCTCGTCAAATCCACGGGTTCGGGCATGGACCTGCCGTACCCATTGGCCGATTTGCGAGTCTGACACCTCGTTTGGGGTGCCGAATGGCGTCGGCGTGGAAAAACCAACACCAAAGGCGCAAATTTTAGGCAGCTCGGGGTCCGGAAACAGGTCCACCACATTGAGGTGCAGGTTGGCGTCTTGTTCGCAGAGGTAGGCGTGTACCGCCGCCGTGTCCATGTTGCCCACCTGGGCCAGGATGCGGGGATTGCGCCGGGCCACGGCATTGAGAACACATGCGGCCTCGGCCCGCCCGCCCCGGTTGGTGAGGTCGCCCGTGAGGATCACGCCCCGCGCCTCTTCCAGGCCGGGGATGCGCTCCAGCATATCCGTGCTTTCGTGTATGTCGCCGAAGGCTATCCAGTACATGGTTGCTCCTTGGCCGGGCAGGGCGCAGGCAGGGAAAACCGGCCTCGGCCTTTTCTTCCGGCCCGACTTAGCATAAACGGGTTGCACGGGGTACGCAACGCCTTGAGGATGACATGATCAAGAAGGACAAGATTCGGCGCGCGCTCATCCAGGAGCGGCGCGCCATGGACCCTGCCGAGGCAGCGGAAAAAAGCGCGGCGGTGGTCCGACTGATCCGGCAGACGTTGGCCTGGAAGAACGTGCGCGAGGCGTTGGTCTATTGGCCCACCCAGAACGAGGTGGATACCCGGCCTTTGATCCGCGAATTGTGGCAGCGCGGCGTGCGCGTGTTGCTGCCCCGGTGTCGGCCTGGCCAGCCCGGGGTCATGGACTTTGCCTGCGTGACCTGCGAGGCCGATCTTGCCGAAGGGGCGTACCGGGTCATGGAACCGGGCGCGTCCTGCCGCGCGTTGGACGCGCAGGCCGACGAGTTCGAGCCGGACTTGGCCCTGATTCCGGGCGTGGGCTTTGACAGGCAGTGCTTCCGCATCGGGTTCGGCGGCGGCTATTACGACCGGCTGCTGGGCGGGCCCAAGATGGGGCGCGCACTTAAATTCGGTCTGTGCTATTCCTTTCAAGTCAAAAACAAGCTGCCCGTAGACGAATGGGATCGTCCCGTGAACGCGGTCTGCACGGAGGACGAGCTGTGGTACAGGTAGCCTTTCATTCCGTTTCCCTTCCCGAACTGCCCCAGGTGGGCATGGCTTTCACCACCCGCCACAACGGCGCCAGCGCCGAACCGTACGGTTCCGCCAACGTATCCTTTGACGTGGGCGACGACCCGGATCATGTGGAGGCCAACCGCGCCTCGCTCAAGAACCGTTTCCGGCTCAAGGCCCTGGTGGACTGCACCCAGGTGCACGGCGACGAAGTGCGCCTGGACGCGGTGCCGGGCATGGAGTGCGAGGCCGACGGCCTGACCACGTCCCTGCCGCGTCTGGGGTTGATGATCAAAACAGCGGACTGTCAACCGCTGCTTCTGGCCCACGAGTCGGGCAAGTATGTGGCGGCCCTGCATGTGGGCTGGCGCGGCAACCGCATCGGTTTTCCGATCTCGGGCGTGCAGCGTTTCTGCGAAGCTTACGGGATCAAACCAGAAGAGCTGTTCGCGGTGCGCGGGCCCAGCCTGGGGCCGGATCATGCCGAGTTCGTGAACTTCGAGAGCGATTTCGGCCCGGATTTCGCGCCCTGGTTCCGGCCGGAAACGCAGACCATGGATCTTTGGGCCTTGACCCGTCATCAGCTCATGCAGGCCGGACTTCAAGAGGGACGCATCCGCAGCCTGGACCTTTGCACCTTTACGCAGGAAAGCGACTTCTTTTCCTATCGCCGCGACAAGCTCACGGGCCGGCAGGCCGGCATCATCTGGATACAATCCTAGGCAAGGCGCACGGCAAAGCAGTTCCTGTCGGCATGGAAAGATGGAGCTTGGCAACGCGTTGACGGTGAGCCGCTTTCAGACGGTTGGCAGTCTCGTGTTATCCTTCCGGGCGCAGGGTGAAGCGCCACGAGCAATACCAGTCCTCAGGGTGCGGATCGGGCGGGCAGGCCACGCACTCGGTGACGATGCGCGGGTCAATGGTTCGGGCAAAGCTTGCGTATTCAACGCAGCCGCCGGATTTGCAGGGATAGTCCTCCAGCCCCTTGCGCTTGCGCGCGGACTGCACGCGGCAATCATTCATGCGAAAGATGAAGGAATCCGAGCCTTGTTCGTCGAATTCCCAGACGTTCACGCGGGCATAGAGGCGGTGTTGCAGAGCGGCGCGCAGCCCGTCCAGGCCCGGATGCTCGGGCAGGTCCAGCAGAGCCTTGATGCGTGCCGCTTCCATGGGCGAGAACCGGGACCAGCAGGTGTCGTTGACGCGCTTGGCGTCGTGCATGCCGCAGCGTGATTCCACGGCCTGGAACCAGACGCCGTCCGCAGCCAGCCAGTTGACGGCCAGGGTCTGGAGCAGGTTTTCGCGCCTGTCCTCGGGCAGGTCGGCCAAAAAGGCGGGCAGGCCGTTTTTCAACTCCTGGCCCGTGGCCTTGGCCAGACGCTTCATGGCAATGGCCAGCCAGCGGTCTCCTGCCTCCTTTTCCGCTTCCAGGGCAACATCCAGCCCCACCTGATGCACGGCCTCGGCAAACCAGAGCCCGTAATGGGTCATGGTACGGCGCAGGAGGTCCAGAAGTTCCTGGTTCGGGTCCGGATTCGGAAAGGACGGCGCGTGCATGCAAGACTCCTTGGCGGCTGGGGGTAAAGGAAAACTCAGGCCGTTGCCCGGATGCGCAGCAGGGGCGCGCCCGGCTCTTGGGGCGCTGTTGCCCGGCCCACCAGAAAGGCGGGTTCGCCTGCGGCCTGGAGCAGGGCGCGGGCCCGCTCCAGCTTGGCCTCGGGCACGCAGAGCAGCAGCCCGCCCGAAGACTGGGCGTCAAAGGCCAGATCCCGGAGGATCGGGTCCAGGTCCGGATCGGGCTGGCAGCGGGGCAGATAGAAATTTCTGTTGCAGATCGAGCCCGCAGGCAACAGGCCCATGCCCGCCAGTTCCTGCACGTGGTCGTGCAGGGGCAGCTGGTCCAGCCAGATTTCCGCGCCACAGCCGCTGGCCGCACACAGCTCCAGCAGGTGGCCGCCCAGGCCGAATCCGGTCACGTCCGTGGCCCCGGTCAGTTCCAGCTCGTTGATCACGCGGCCAGCAGCCTTGTTCAGCCTGCCGCACCACTGGATCAGCGTACGCTCAAATTCTTCGCAACCGTCCCATTCGGCCTTGATGGCCGTGGCCAGCACGCCCGTGCCCAGCGGTTTGGTCAGAAGCAGAAAGTCGCCGGGCCGCATGCCCTTGTTCGTGGACATGCGTTCCGGGTCCACCAGGCCGGATACGGCCAAGCCGTACTTGATTTCCTCGTCTTCCACGCTGTGGCCGCCCGCAGGCACGGCTCCGGCCTCGCGTACCGCTTCCAGTCCCCCCTCCAGGATGGCCCGGAGAATTTCCGTGGGCAGGGTCTTGGCCGGGAAACAGACGATGTTCATGGCCGCATAAGGCTCGCCACCCATGGCATAGACATCGGACAGGGCGTTGGCC
Organism: Desulfovibrionaceae bacterium; assembly: GCA_036541255.1. Lineage (GTDB taxonomy): Bacteria > Desulfobacterota > Desulfovibrionia > Desulfovibrionales > Desulfovibrionaceae > Paucidesulfovibrio. The sequence goes on from JAZHDD010000005.1 coordinate 20,785, forward strand.
GCAGCTATCCTGCCGAACCCGTGCGGGTCGTTCACGATGGGCGTGAAGAAGTCAACGGTCTGCACCAGTGCGCGTCCTGCCGGAAAGCGCAGCACCATGGCGTCTTCGTTGTCTCCCGCCTGTCCCGCCAGGATACGGGGGTCGGCCGCGCCGTCCCCGCCCAGGCCCGCCAGTGTCCGCTCCAGAACCTCAGGAGCGATCTTGGCGGCTCAACCAGCGGCTTTGACGCGTTTTACCAAGTCGTACTTGACCATGCGATCCTCATGCAAAAGGTGGAATTCGCCGCACGGTACCAGAGACGCGGGGCCTTGCCCAGAGTCTTGTGCACCGGCCCATGTGGAGGAAGCCATCTTGCGGCAGGGCTGTTTTTTCCGGCACGCGTCTTGAATGATCTTGGCCGACGGGGGGGGAAACCGTCAGCATGAGGAGAACGGAAATGGATAATTACTGCGTACAGTGCAAAAGAGTCATCGACGAGTTCGACTTTTACATGGAGTCGCGCAACGGCAACATTTGCAGCACTTGCCTGGTCCGGGAGCATTTGCCCCGCACCGAGCTGAAAACGCTGTTCGCGCCCAGGCCGCTCAAACCGTCCACTCTTGCCGAGGCAGGGCCGCCGGCCAGACCGGTCAAGGTATTGCGCGCCCAGATTGGCAGCTGATCTGTTGCGGCACGGGAATTGAAAAGCTCCCTCCGAATGTCGTGCAAACCAGCATCCGGAGGGAAGCGTCATGTCCAGGCAATACTGCGAGCTGTGTGGTCAACCGATAGAAGCTGTTGATTTTTATTTGGAAATGAAGGGAGGAACCATTTGCCCTTCCTGCGTGCCACTGGTGCGCAGCGTGCAGTCTGCCGAGCGTCAGAAATCCGACGCCGGAACCATGCCCTGGCCTTGGGACGCCCTGGCAGGGGACACAACCCCCCGCTTGTTCCTTTAGGCTGATCCGTCGGCTACTCGACCTCGTACCCGGCCTTTTCCACGCTGGCCCGCACCTTGGCCTCGTCCACGCTGGCCGGACTGTAGGTAACGCGGCCCGTGCCCAGGTCCACGGCGACCTTCTCTATGCCGTCCACGGTCTCAATGGCCTTGGTCACGGCGTCGGAGCAATGCCCGCAGCTCATTCCCTTGACCTTGATCGTCTTTTCCATGTTCATGCCTCCTTGTTCGTGAAGAGCCGGAGCCGCAGCGCATTGCTGACCACGGTGACGGAGCTGAGCGCCATGGCGGTCCCGGCGATCATGGGGTTCAGGCCTGGCCCGCCGAACAGGATGAGCAGCCCGGCAGCCACCGGAATGCCCAGCACGTTGAAGGCAAAGGCCCAGAAAAGATTTTGGCGTACGTTGCGCATTACGGCCCGGCTGAGAAGTATGGCCGTGAGCAGGCCGGAAAGCCCGCCGCGCAGCAGCACCACGTCCCCGGCCTCCACGGCAGTGTCGATGCCCGAGCCCATGGCCACGCCTACGTCGGCCCGGGCCAAGGCCGGAGCGTCGTTCACGCCGTCACCGACCATGGCCACCCGGCCCCCTTCCAATTGCAACTCGGCCACGGCATCGGCCTTGGCGCCGGGCAGGATGCGCGCGCGCACCGCGTCGATGCCCAGTTTTTCAGCCACGGCCTGGGCGGCCGGAGCCGAGTCTCCGGTGAGCATCACGGTGCGCAGGCCCATCTCGTGCAGCCGCCGCACCACGCCCCGGCTTTCCTTGCGGGGCGTGTCGGCCAGGGCCAGCAGCGCGGTCATGGAGCCGTCAAGGGCCAGGTGCAGGCAGGTCATGCCTTGTGCCGCATAGCCGAGTTCGGCCCGTTCCAGTTCCACGGGCAGGTTCACGTTGTTTTCTTCCAGAAATTCCCTGTTGCCGAGCAGGATGGCGCGTCCGGCAGCCGTGGCCCGTACGCCCCGGCCCGGCACGGAGTCGAAGCCGTCGGCCTGGAGCACGTTCAAGCCTCGTTCCGCTGCCGCGCCCAGCACGGCCAAGGCCAGAGGGTGTTCGCTGCGTGCCTCGGCCGCCGCGGCCAGAGCCACTACGCTGTTTTCATCCAGGTCCGCCCCCGGAACCAGGGCCACACCCTGGAGCGTGGGCTTGCCCAAGGTCAGGGTGCCGGTCTTGTCAAAGGCCACCACGCGCACCTCGCTCAACGCCTGGAGCGCACCGCCGCTCTTGACCAGTACGCCGAGCTGGGCGCCGCGCCCGGTGCCGACCATGATGGACATGGGCGTGGCCAGTCCCATGGCGCAGGGGCAGGCAATGACCATCACGGCCACGAAGATGCGCAGGGAAAAGGCGAAGTCCGCGCCGGAAAGCAGCCAGGCCAGCCCGGAAAGAACGGCCAGAGCCATGACCGCAGGCACAAAATAGTAGCTCACGCGGTCTGCCAGCCCGGCAATGGGGGCCTTGGACCCCTGGGCCCGGCGGACCATTTCCACGATGCGCGCCAGGGTGGTTTGCGCGCCCACGCGCTCGGCCCGCATGAGCAGGCTGCCCGTGGTGTTCAGAGAACCGGCCGTGAGCGGGTCGCCCGGTTCACGGGTGGCGGGCAGGGGTTCGCCCGTGAGCATGGATTCGTCCACGCCCGAGCGTCCTTCCACGACCACTCCGTCCACGGGAATGCGCGCGCCCGGCTTGATGCGCAGCAGGTCGCCCGGCTCCACTTCGTCCACTGGCACGTCGCTCTCCACGCCGTCCCGCACGAGCACGGCTGTTTCCGGGGTCAGGCTCATGAGCGAGCGGATGGCTTCGGAGGTGCGCAGCCGCGAACGCGCCTCGAAATACTTGCCCAGAGAGATCAGGGCGATGAGCACGGCTGCGGATTCGAAATACAGATCCATGGCCCGGACTGCCGGGTCGAATCCATAGGCCGGGCCCAGCCAGATTTCCAGGGTGTTCCAGAGCGAATAGAGAAAGGCCGCGCCCGTGCCTACGGCCACCAGCGAATCCATGTTCGGGCCGCCGCGCAGCAGGGCCGGGATGCCGCTGAGGTAGAAGTCGCGTCCGAACCAGAGCACGGGCAGGGTCAGGGCCAGTTGTGTCAGTGCGAACGCCAGGGGCGCGTGCATGGGGTCGAGCCATGCGGGCAGGGGCATGCCCCACATGTGGCCCATGGACAGGATCAGCAGGGGCAGGGCAAAGGCGAACGCGGGCAACAGGCGGCGAAGGCGGCGTGTCACGTCTTCCCGGGCCTCGCGCTGGCGCTGCTCGAAAAGATCCTCCCCGGCTTGGATGCGGTTGGCATAGCCCGCAGCCTCGATGGCCTGGCGGATGTCGGCGCGGCCAATGCGGTCCGGATCGAAAAGAATAGTACCGGAATTGTCGGCCAGACTGACTTCCACGCTGCGAACGCCTTCCAGCCCCTGCACGGCCCGCTCCACCCGCGCGGAACAGGCGGCGCAGTGCATGCCGTCGATGTCCAGGCGCAGGGTTTCCGGCCCGCCCGCCTCTGTTTCCGCAGGCTCGGGGACGGCCTCGAAACCCAGCGCGGCCACGGCTCCGGTCATGTCCTCCACGGAAACGAGGGCGGGATCAATAGTCAGGCGCAGGGATTCGTCGGCCAGGCTCACGGTCACGTCGGAAACGCCCTCGGTCTTGCCGAGCACCCGCTCGATGCGCGCGGCGCAGGCCCCGCAGTGCATGCCCTTGACCCGCGCGTGCAGGTCCACGAGCTCCGGCCCGACAGCGGTTCCGGGCGATTCGGGAAGCGTGGGGGCGTGTTCGTTTTCAGCCATGGGACGACTCCTTGCCGCGCGGGGATACGTGCGTGTTTGATGCGGTTTTGCAGTGATACTAATCACGTCGGCGGAAAAGGCAAACGTGATGGACCTGCGCTGCTGGAAAAGCGAGTCTATCTGATAATGAAAATCGAAGTCAATAGAAGGGAAGAGTCTCGGGCAAGGGGACGGGCCGGGAGCGTTTGAATTCGGCCAAGGGGGCGGCCTCTGTCCGTATGCCTCAGGCTACGGCGAGCAGGGTACGGTGCGGAGCTTGTGCGGCGGAAAGGTTGTCCTGGTAGGCGCGTAGGCCGGCGCGGCGCTGGGGGGGCAGGTTGTTCAGGGTTTCGGAAGCGGCGGAGGTCACAGCCTCCCTGCGCAAGGCCGCTGTCTCCAGGGCATCGCTGAAGGTGGCCCGGGCTGGGGCGGCAGGCGGCTCGATGCGCACGTTTTCGGTCCTGTAGCTCAGGCCGAAACTGCCGAGCCGGAAACCGAAACTGCGCCTCTCCACCCGCGCCACACCTTGCCGCACCTCGGCGCGGCTTTGCTGCTCGGCCCGGAGATAGCTCTGGTTGGCTTGGGCGGCAGTGCCTGCTATGGCGTTCGCCATGGCCCTTGTCCTTTTCCTTGCGTTCGGGGCGTTTGACGGGCAAAAAAAAGCCCGGCCACATCGGCCCGGCTGTCCTCGCGAACACTGTCGCGACCATCCCTGAAAGGACGCGGGGTTTGTCTTCGATCCGTGAAGACAAGGGGCCCAAGGCCCAGATGGTTTGTAATATACTCCCAAAAAAAAAGCTTGGCAAGACCCAGCCAATAACAGGGTTGCCAAGCGGGTGTTGAAACCGTAAGTTTCGCCTCCCATTGTAATGACCAGGAAGGAGCAGAATGTACAAGATAGTCAAGAAGCGGTCGCTCATTCCGGGCCAGACCAGCATGATCGAAATCGCCGCGCCCCAGATCGCGGCCAAGGCCAAGCCCGGCAATTTCGTGATCCTGCGTGTGCACGACAAGGGCGAACGCATTCCCCTGACCATTGCGGACACCGACCCCGAAGCAGGGACCATCACCCTGGTCTATCTGGTGGTGGGAAAGACCACTGCGCACCTGGAGACCCTGAACCAGGGCGACAGCCTGCCCGACGTTTGCGGGCCGCTGGGCAAGCCCACGCACATCGAGAAGCAGGGCACCGTGGTCTGCGTGGGCGGCGGAACGGGCGTGGCCGCCATGCACCATATCGCCAAGGGCCACCATCGCGCCGGAAACCGCGTCATCGCCATTGTGGGCGCGCGTTCCAAGGACCTGCTGCTGTTTTGCGACGAACTGGCGGATTTCTGCCCGGAAGTGCGCATCGCCACGGATGACGGCAGCGAGGGGCACAAGGGCTTTGTGACCCAGGTGCTGGAGACGCTCATTGCCGAGGGCGGCGAGATCAGCGAGGTCGTGGCCGTGGGACCGGTGCCCATGATGCGCGCCGTGGCCGAGGTCACCCGTCCCCACAAGATCAAGACCACGGTGAGCCTGAATTCCATCATGGTGGACGGTATCGGCATGTGCGGCGCGTGCCGTTGCACTGTTGGCGGCGAGACGCGCTTTGCCTGCGTGGACGGGCCGGAATTCGACGGCCATCAGGTGGATTTCGACGAGCTCTGGCGTCGGCTGGGCCAGTTCCGCACCCAGGAAACCGAATCCAAGGAATTGTTTCATCAGTGCCGTTGCGGGGAGGGAAAATGAGCGAGAAGAAAGCCCGCCGGAAGATCCTGCCCCGCGTGGCCATGCCCGAGCAGCCCGCCGAGGCGCGCGCACGGAATTTCGAAGAGGTGGCCTTGGGCTATACGCGCGCCGACGCCTTGGCCGAGGCCGCGCGATGCCTGCAATGCAAGAACCCCAAGTGCCGCACGGGCTGTCCCGTGGAGATCGACATCAAAGGCTTCATTGCCCGGCTCCAGGCCGATGACCTGAACGGCGCATATGAAGTCATCCGCGACTACAATTCCCTGCCCGCGGTCTGTGGCCGGGTCTGCCCCCAGGAAACCCAATGCGAGGGCGCGTGCGTGCTGTCCAAGACCGGTCAGCCTGTGGCCATTGGCCGCCTGGAGCGCTATGTGGCCGACACCTTTGCCGCGTCCGGAGCCTGCGAGCAGATCACGGGGCGGCGTGAATGCACCCTGGAGCGTGAATATCGCGTGGCCTGCGTGGGCGGCGGACCGGCCAGCTTGAGCTGCGCCGGATATCTGGCCGCCCTGGGCGTGAAGGTCACGGTGTTCGAGGCCCTGCACGAGGTGGGCGGCGTTTTGGTCTACGGCATTCCTCGCTTCCGGCTGCCCAAGAGCGTGGTGCGTCGTGAGGTGGAAGCCATGCAGGCCCTGGGCGTGGAATTCGTGACCAACTGGGTGGGCGGCCGGACCTTCCAGCTTCAGGAATTGCTGGACCAGGGCTATGACGCCGTTTTTCTCGGCGTGGGCGCGGGCCTGCCCCGCTTCCTGGAAGTGCCGGGCGAGAATCTGCTCGGCGTTTATTCCGCCAATGAATATCTGACCCGCGTGAACCTGGGCCGGGCCTATGCCTTTCCGGACCACGACACCCCGCCGCCGCACATCGGCAAGGTCGTGGTGGTGGGCGGCGGCAACGTGGCCATGGATGCGGCGCGCACGGCCCTGCGCCTGGGCGCGGAAGAGGTCACCGTGCTCTATCGCCGCACCGAGAGCGAAATGCCCGCACGTCTGGAAGAGGTGCACCACGCCAAGGAAGAGGGCGTGCGTTTCAAGTGTCTCTGTTCTCCGATATCCTTCAATGGCGACGAGAAGATGCAGTTGACGTCGGTCACGGCGCAGCTCATGCAGCTTGGCGAACCGGATGATTCGGGCCGCTGCCGTCCGGTCTGCGTGCCCGGAGCCAGCGAGGAGATCAAAGCCGATACCGCGGTCATCGCCGTGGGCACCCGGCCCAATCCGATTTTGCTGGAGGCCACGCCCGAACTGGAGCTGAACCGTTGGGGGTATATCCAGGCGGACCCGGAAACGGGCCGCACCTCCATGCCCCGCGTCTTTGCCGGGGGCGATATCGTGACCGGCGCGGCCACGGTCATTTCCGCCATGGGCGCGGGCCGTCGTTCCGCCAAGGCCATTGCCAAGGAATTGCTCGGTTGAAACGCCGCCAACATGTGAAAAAGGCCGCCCGGAAGCATTTCCAGGCGGCCTTTTTTTGTGGTGAAAGAGAGTCGGGCTACAGGGTCTGGGCTGCCTGCCGGATCGCGTCCTGCGAACTGATCACGGTGTTGCGGCCATTGGCCTTGGCCAGGTAGAGGGCCTGGTCCGCGCGCAGCAGCAGATCGTCCTCGCGGTCCAGCGGTCCGATCCCCAGGGAGGAGACGCCGATGCTGGCCGTTATGGAGAAGGTTTTGCCCTGATAGCGGAAGGTGTGCGCCTGAATCTTGCGCCGGATGCGGTCGGCCAGGAGCCAGGCATCCTCTTCGCAGGTATGCGGCAGGAGCATGGCGAATTCCTCGCCGCCGAAGCGGGCGGCAACGTCCGAACTGCGCACGGTTTCCTGGAGCATCTTGCCGACTTCGCGCAGCACCAGATCGCCTGCTGCGTGGCCGTAGGTGTCGTTGACCTGCTTGAAGTGGTCCAGGTCGACCATGAGCAGGGCCAGATTGGTTCCGTAACGCTGACTGCGCTTGAGCTCCACGCCCAGGCGCTGGTCAAAGGTCTGGCGGTTGTGCAGCTTGGTCAGGCCGTCGCGGTCCGCGCGGATTTTGACCTCGCGGAACAGGCGGGCGTTGTTCAGGGCCAGTCCCAGATGCCGTACCGCGGACTTGAGGGTCTGCACCTGATCCTTGGCCAGCCGGATGCCGCGCTCGCAGATGAGCACCAGACAGCCGAACTGTCCCTGCGGTCCGCTCAGGGGCATGATCACGGAACGTCCCGCTTCCGGTGTCACAGGCTCGCTGCCCGTGGCCACGCGTTCGATCTGGAAGCCGGAAACAGGCCCGGCATCGGCGCGCGAGGCTGCGTCGAGCAGGAATTCCACCCACTTGTTTTCTGTTTCACGGCCCAGGTGTGAATCAATCAACAGCTCCATGTCGGTCTCGCCGGTTTCCTGGTCGCGCTGCCAAAAGGCCGCATGCACCAATTTGACCGGAGCCAGCAGGTTGAGATCCTCCAGAGCCTTGAACATGATCTCGGCCGGGTCCAGGCTGGCCGCCACGTTGGTCAGAAAGCGGTTCAGGAACATGAGCTGGTCGGTCTTGCGTTTGAGCAGCTCGCGCTCCAGGATGACTTCTTCGGTCATGCGGTAAATATCGGAGTACAGGCTGGTGACTTCCTTGGCCCGGAAAATGGCGTCCTGCACCTTGTCGCGGGTCAGGGGCGAGCGAACCACGGTCAAAAAGCCTTCCTCGAGAACGTTTTCCAGTTCCAGAGGTTCGTCCTGCTCATCCTGGATCAGGATGCGCTGGGTCTTTTCCATCTCACGATAGGAATCCTTGCCGGTCTTGGGAATGTCGGTCCACACTCGCCAGGGAATCCAGGCCAGCCCGGGCTGGTCGTCAGGTGCCACAATTCCCAGGGGCGCGCGGCCTTCGGGATAATTGCGCAACTTGAAACCCGGCCCGACGGCCTCCTGGATACGCGTGGCCTCCGGGGCGCTCAGGCCCAGGCCCCACATCACTTCCTGCTGTTGTGTCAGGTTCATTTCTCCGCCTCCTTGAAACGGCAAGGAAAAAAATGCCATGCACTGGGAATGCAAAATAAAGGCCAAGCCAGCGAAAGAGCGAACAGTCTCTATTTGTTGAATATTTATTTTGCGTAGGCAAAAACGAAGTCAGAAATCCGACGTTGAGCCCAAAGAGTATGAGGGAGGAGAATTGACAAAACCTCCTGAAACAGCTTTGAACTAGTCATGCACGGCAAGGGTGAAATCTGGGGCACGTTGGACCCCTTTTTGGAAACGGGTCCTCTTTTGGGCCGCCGGGTGGCCAATACCCGTTTTCTGGCCGCCTTGCTGGCCGCAGACTCCTTCGAGGCCTACCACTTCTTTCTTGCGGACCTGGAACAACGTGGCTCCCTGCTGGAAAACCTGACCACGCTTTTCCCGGAGCATGCCGCCAAAATCCGCGTGTTGGACCGGAGGGAGCTGCCCGGCCGGCTGGCCTCTTTGCCCTACCATTGCTTCCATCAGTCCGACTGTATCCAGCTCCAGCCCCACCTGGCCCGACTGCGCAACGAGCATAGCCCGTCCGTGTTTCCCATCACCGGGGTCACGCACTCCCTGTCCTATGCGGGATACGGCGAGGCGTTCCTGCGCCATCTTTGGCCCGGGACCACGGCGCGTGACTGCATCGTGGCCACGTCGCGGCCCGGTCTGGACGCGGTGCAGGCCTATTTTGAGCAGCTTCGCGCAGGCTATGGCCTGGGCGAGGAATACCGACAGCCGGTGCTGCGGCGCATTCCCCTGGGCGTGGACACGGACGAGATCAGCCCGGCCCGGCCCGAGGAGCGCGAAACCTTGCGCCGCGACCTGGGCTTTGCCCCGGAGCGCACGGTCTACCTCGTGTTCGGGCGTATTTCCCATCACTCCAAGATGGACCTGCTGCCTCTGCTGCGCGCGTTTCAGCGGTTGTTTCAGGATGGTCCGGAAAAGGGGGGCCTGGGGCGGGAACAGGTTACGCTGGCTCTTGCGGGCTGGCTGGACCAGGGCGACGAGTTCGCCGCCACTTTGACGGAACTTGCCGCAAACATCGGCCTGGACCTGCACATTTTCGAGCGGCCCGGCGAACGGAAGAAGCTGGCTTTGTACCGCGCTGCCGACGTGTTTGTGTCCATTGCGGACAATCCCCAGGAGACGTTTGGCCTGACCGTTTTGGAAGCCGGTGCCGCAGGCCTGCCCGCGGTTGTTTCGGACTATGACGGCTACCGCGATCTGGTGTTGCCGGAACAGACCGGCCTGCTCGTGCCCAGCCTGGGCATGGAGCGCAGTGAACGGCTGGACATGATGGCCCCGCTGCTGTTCGACAACCAGTATCATTTACTGTTGGCCCAACGCACGGCCGTACGCGTGCCGGAGTTGGCCCGCTGCCTGGCCCGGTTGCATCTGGAGCCGGAGTTGCGCCGCTCCTTGGGTGAGGCCGCGCGGGAACGCGTCACTCAGGAGTTCTCTTGGGCCAAGGTCGTGGAGGGGTATGTGCAACTCTGGGCCGAATTGTGGAAGCGGCCCGCTCCACGTCGCAACTGCCCGCATCCGTCCCAGGTCTGCTACGGACATACTTTTTCCGGCTATCCTTCCCGGCTGTTGCGTGACGAGGACCGGCTCTGCCTGGGCCGCACCGGGGAAGCCACCTATCGCCGCAAGGACGCGCCCCTGATCTATCCGGGCTTGTCCGGCCTGGTCGAGGAAGAGGCTGTGCGGCGACTGCTTTTTCTGGCGCGCAAACCTGTCAGCGTTGAGGAACTGTCCCAGGCCCTGATGCAGGCCGAGCTTTGCATCGGGCCCGAAGAGGCCCGCGCCCTACTGGTCTGGGCTGTGAAGCACGATTTGCTGGAGGAGGCCGGAGCGTGATCCCGAGTCTGGCTCTTGGCCTTATCCTGCATCCTTGTGATACGCCATTCGTGGCCCGTTGGCTGGAGCGCCATGTGCCCCATGCGGACGCGCTTCTGGTGGTCATTGACGCGCCAGGGCCAGAACACGCCCCTCAGGCCGAAACATTGCTGCAACGCTGTTTTCATGAACACCCGGAAAGGCTGCTGCTTCGATATCGTCCCCTTGGCCGGGATTTTGCGGCCCAGCGCAACGCCTGCGCCGCATTGAATCCCTGTGACTGGCTGCTTATGCTCGATGCGGACGAAAGCCTGGAAGAGCGCACCCTGACTTTGCTCCGGCCCGCCCTGGCCGAGCTGTTGCGCACCCGGCCCGGCTTGCGCGTCCTGGGGTTGCCGCGCGAAAATCTGTTGGACGGCATGCCTACGGGCGTCTGGCCCGATTACCAGTTCCGGCTGGTGCGTCGCGGCGTGCGCTGGCGCAATACCCATCCGGCATTGAATGCCTCGCCCGGTTGCCACGAATTTCCCGAAGAGGTCCATGACCGGCCCGAGAGTGTGGCCGTGCTTGATGCCGTGCGTATCAGGCACGAGAAAACCAGCGACCGTCAGGTAGCGCAAAACGCGTTGTACGACAGTTATTAGCTATGCGCGTCTTTTACCAGCTCGCCCAATACATCAGCCATGTCCGGGCCGGACAGGCCAATATCCGGGCCTTGCGAGCCTCCGGCCACGAGCTGGTGGAACGGCCCGAGCAGGCGGACGTGGCCGTGCTGCACGAGGAGCCGCCCTATCTGGCTCCGCACCTGGAACGGGTGCGGGCCGTGCCCGGCCTGCCCGTGGTGGCCTATTGCGTCTTCGAGATGTCGCCGCTGCCCGAAGCCTTTGCCGCGCCCCTGGGCCGGGTGGATGAAATCTGGACCTGTTCCGGGTTCAGCCGGTCCATTCTGGGCGAGCGTTTTGGCAACGTGCATGTGGTGCCCCATGTGGTGGAGCGGCCCCGGCCCGAAAAAGCGGATCTGGCGCGCGTGGCCGGGCTGCTGGCTGCCGAGCCCCACGCTTTCCGTTTCTACACCGTGGCCGACGGCGTGAACCAGCGCAAGAATCTGGCTGCGGCGCTTCGATCTTTTGGGGTGTTGCGCCGCAGCCTGGGTCGCAAGGTCGCGTTCGTGGTCAAGCAATACCGCCAGAGCCTGGACCTTTCCGGCCTGCCCGGAGTGATCGGCCTGGATCAGGATTTTTCCGACGGGGAAATGGCCGCGCTGCACGCGCTCTGCCATTGTTACGTCAGCCCGCATCGCGCCGAGGCCTGGGGTCTGGGATTGTCCGAAGCCTTGGCCATGGGCCGCCAGGTCCTGGCAACGGGTTATTCCGGCAACATGGAATATATGGACGAGACCAACAGCCGCCTTCTGCCCTATGTCCTGGGCCGGGTTTCTTCTGAGAATCTGGCGGGACTGCCGCCATTTTTCAGCGCGGGCATGTCCTGGGCCGAGGTGGACGAGTCCGCGCTCCTGGCCGAGATGCGCCGGGCCGTGCGCGGACAGGACCCGGAGCAGGCCCGCCGTGCCCAGGCCGTGGCAGCGCGTTTTTCTCCGGCGCGGGTGGGCGCGATCATGACGGCGCGGCTGCATGCCCTGGCCGGACACAAGGGCCCGGGAGGCGCGGCATGACACCGATCAGTTTTTTGTTGTGCAACTACAATGCATTGAAATATTTTCGGTTTTGTTATGAGTCTTTGCGCCGCAATTTGGATTCACGCCATGAGATCGTGCTTTTGGACGACGGTTCCAGCGACGGTTCCGCCCAGTGGCTGCACAGCCTGGGCGACCCGCACGCCGTGGTTCATTGCAGCCCGGAAAACGTGGGCATCGCCTATTCCTACAACACTGCCGCGGATCTGGCTTCCAACGAGCACATCTGCGTACTGCACACGGACATGTATGTGCCGCCGGGATTTGACGCTGCCGTGATGCGGGGCATGGAACGGTTCGACTTCCTGGCCGCGTACCGGGCCGAGCCGAGCGTGTATCCGCCTTCCGTGGACAAGGCGTCCGCGGACTTCGGGGAGCGGCTGGAAGATTTTAATGAAGCCGGGTTCCTGGCTTGGAACAGGGAGAACGAAACGCGCAACGCTGGCCGGACATTCCCGGCGCTGTTCTTCCCCTGGATGACGACCAAGACGCTGTTCCGCCGCGTGGGCGGGGTGGACCTGCTGTTCCTGAAATACATGGT
>JAZHDD010000006.1:0-33199 GCA_036541255.1 Desulfovibrionaceae bacterium
CGATCTCGGTCAGACGGGCAGCAATCTTGTCGTAGTCAAAGCCGCCCCCAAAGGGAGTCGTATTTCTTGAGAAGCTGAGCGCTTTTGCCTTTAAGTTCTGAAAATTGCTGCATCTCGGTCTCGGTTTAAGGTTAATCGACCCGGCTGCGCAGCCGTGGAGCGAATATGATCCAAACCAGGAACAACCCGGTCAGGACGTTGACTGTTATATTCAGCCATGACTGAATATCGTGATAGACCGTAGTAACATGAACAGTTTTAACTTCCCAGGTCAAGACCTTGTCCTCAAAGAGCCCTGTGGCCGCTTCAAGGCGGCCGAGCGGATCAATGAAGGCGGTGATGCCGGTGTTGGTGCCGCGTACCATCCAGCGGCCTTGTTCCACGGCGCGCATGCGGGCCTGGGCCAAGTGTTGCCACGGCGCTGAAGAGCGACCAAACCAAGCATCATTGCTGATGTTGACGAGCAAGTCGGCACCGCTGGCAACCCGCGCTTGCGCCAACTCCGGGAAAATGGCTTCATAGCAAATCAATACGCCCAAATTCATATCGGCGGCACGAAGCGGTTCCAGGCGGTACCCTGGTTTGTAGTCGCCCACGCCGCTTGCCAGTTTCTCCACAGGGAGCCAGTCTTCCAGCGGGACATATTCGCCAAAGGGGACAAGGTGGACCTTGTCGTACCAGGAAATGCGCGTGTCGGATGGGTTCAGGAGAAAAGCCCGGTTGTAGAAAGAGAAAGATCCATTGTCTTCGGGTTCATAGGCGGGCGAGCCAAGCAGGAGCGGGATGCCTGTCTGGTGGGTGAATTCGGCCACCTGGTTGCTGAAGATGTTGGCATCTTGAAAATAGAACGGCATGGCGGTTTCAGGCCAGACAATGAGGTCGGGCTTATGTTCGGCCATGCTTTCCCGGCTGAGCTGGAGATATTTTTCCACAGTGCCGATTTGAAAGGACGCTTCCCATTTCTCCGACTGGTCGATGTTGCCTTGAATGAGGCTGATGCGTTTGGTCGGACCGCTGGGAGAGTAGCCCGCCATACGGTAGGAACCATAGGAGAGCAGGACCACGGCCATGCCGATCGCGAAGATTCGTACCGGAGTGCCGGATTTGAAGAGCACAAAAGCCACTGCCAATGCCGCAAAGAGTCCGGAAAGGCCATAGGCGCCCAAAAGGGATGCCGTTTGGATGAATACCGGCCACGGGGCAAAGGCTGCGGAAAGTGTGACCCAGGGAAAACCGGTGAACAGCCAGGAGCCGAGCATTTCCAGAGCAGTCCAGAGAAGCCCGGCAAAAATGCAGAGGAACAAAGGAGAAAGGCGCCTGGCTGCGCGGTTCAGGCCCCAGCAAAATGCTGCGCTGTACAGCCCCATGACCAGGGAGACGCCAAAAGGACACGGCAGAGCCAGCCACCAGGGCAGGCCACCGTATTGGGCCACCGGGCCTGCTATCCAGTACAGACAAGCCGTATGCCCCAGTATGCCCGCCAAATATCCCCAACGAAGGGCGCGACCAGGCGTGGCGGCCCTGAAAGCCATCCAGGCCAGCGCCGCAGGGAAGAGCAGCATGGCTGCGGGCACATGAAGCAATGGATTGGGGTAACCGAAAAAGCAGCCCAGCACGGCGAGAAGAGTCAGAAGGGGCACATTGTTCCTTGTTCTCAGCTTTGTTCGGGGATCGTCCTGTCATGATCCAGTGGTTCTATGAGCACGGCCTTGATCTGTTTGGCGTCAGCTTCCTGTATGGTATAACGGCGGCCCTTGAGGTTGAATGACTCGCCGGGAAGGGGAATGCGGCCGGCGACTTCGCTGATGTAGCCCCCCAGTGTATCCACCTGTTCGGAAAGCAGGCCAATGCCGAAGCGTTCATTGAGATCTTCCAGCGTGGCGCGTCCATTCACGAAAAGGACGCCGTCTCCCTGGTCCTGTATTTCGTCGGGGCGTTCCACGTCGTATTCGTCTTCAATGTCACCCACGATCTCTTCCAGTACGTCTTCGAGCGTGACCATGCCTGCGGTGCCGCCGTATTCGTCCACCACAATGGCGAGGTGCAATCGACGCGAGCGAATGGTCCCGAGAAGGACTTTGACGTTGGTCAACTCGGGAACAAAGAGCAGTTCGCGGAGCAGGTTGCGCAAACTGACACGCTGTTCCAGAGGCAAGAGCAAGGGACTGAGTAAATCTTTGGCGTGGACAACGCCGAGCATCCTGTCGCGGGTTTCTTCGTAGATTGGAATGCGCGAATGCCCGTGCGCGACAATAAGTTGTGCAATATCTTCGAGGGATGAGTTTACTTCAGCGCAAATGATATCGGTGCGCGGTACCATGATGTCGGCTGCAGTGGTATCGCTCAACTCCAAAACATTCAGGAGCATGGATGCATCTTCGCGCTTCAACGCGCCTTCATCTTGTGCATCCATGATGTGGTCTTCCAGATCATGGCCATTTTTTTTGAATAAATTTATCATTTTAGACCAAAATCTACTGTCCGCGCCTTCGTCCAAGCGGGAACCTCCTTCTTGTGGGCAACCGACTTCATCCCATTTCGGTGATAACATTTTGCAATGACAATTGGATTAAAATGCGCTTGACGTGCTGTCAACCGCTTGGGCGTTCCGATACCGATATTTTACACAGCACCATATTTTTTCAAATGAATTTCGATGCAGGAAAGCGCCGCAGGGGTGATGCCGGAAATACGTCCCGCTTGCGCCAAGGTGTGGGGCCTGACGCGGTCAAGTTTTTCCACAACCTCTCGGGTCAAACCAGAAATGTGCGTATAGTCGAGATCTGGGGGAAGCGTTACGGACTCAGCGTGTTCCATACGTAGTACCAGCTCTTCCTGACGCGTAATATAGCCTTCGTATCGTACACGTGTTTCCGCTTCGCGAAGAACGTTTTCCGGTATGCCGGCAATTTCAGGCAGAAAACAGGCCAATTGCTCAATGTTGAGTTCCGGCTGGCGCAATAGTGCCGTCAAAGGTACGGCTTTGCCCGGAGCGGTTCCGCCCATGGCGGTAATTCTGTCACGGGTAGTCGCATCAGGCCGGATGGTCATGGCGTTGAGTTGTTGTACCAACTCTTCGAGAGCTCTGGCCTTGTCGCTGAAAAGGTCCCAGTGCTCGTCGTTGACCAGTCCCAGTTCGCGTCCGACAGGGGTCAGGCGCATGTCCGCATTCCCTTCGCGCAGAAGCAGCCGATGTTCCGCTCTGGACGTGAACATGCGGTATGGCTCCTGTGTGCCTTTCGTTACGAGATCGTCCACCAGAACCGCCATGTAGGCCTGACTACGGTTCAGGAGGAATGGTTTCCGACCTGTGTGGGCGCAATAGGCGTTCAAGGCGGCCCAGAGTCCTTGCGCTGCCGCCTCCTCATATCCGGAAGTCCCGTTGATTTGTCCGGCAAGATACAGACCCGGCAGAATCTTTGTCTCCAGGGTGGGGCGCAACTGCGTGGGCGGGGCATAGTCATATTCGATGGCATAGCCGGGACGAACGATCTGTGCCTGCTCCAGGCCGACGATCGCATGGATCATCTTGACCTGAATATCGAACGGCAGGCTTGTGGGGATGCCGTTTGGGTACACTTCCGGGCTGTTCAGTCCTTCGGGTTCCACAAAAATCTGGTGTCGATTTTTTTCCGGGAAACGGGCGACCTTGTCTTCAATGGAAGGGCAATAGCGCGCTCCCGTGCCGGTAATGACACCCGTAAACATGGGGGAGCGGTCAAACCCTGAACGAATGGTTTCGTGCGCGGTCTCGTTGGTCCAGGTCAGATGACAAGGAACTTGCGGGAGAACGGCTTTTTTTGAACGGAAGCTGAAGAGCGGAGGCGGATCGTCGCCAGGCTGTATTTCCATACGGTCGAAATCCACGCTGTCCTTGAGCAGTCTGGGCGTGGTGCCGGTCTTGAGTCGTCCCAGTTCCAGGCCGACCTGGCGCAGGGAAGCGCTCAGGCTTTTGGAAGCGGCTTCGCCGAGCCGACCTCCTGAAAAATTGTCCAGGCCAATATGAATCAGGCCCTGCAGAAAAGTGCCTGTGGTCAACAGCACGGAGCGGGAACGCAGTTGTTCGCCAAGAGAGGAAATCACTCCCATGGCGCGTCCCTGATCCACGAGCAATGAACGTACTGTGTCCTGGCGAACCCAAAGGTTAGGCTGGTTGAAAATGTCCCGCTGTACGACCTGCATGTAGGAGCGCCTGTCGATTTGCGCGCGCGTGGCACGGACGGCGGGTCCTTTACGCGTGTTCAGGGTGCGGAACTGGATGCCTGCCTCGTCGGCCCAAAGCCCCATGCGTCCGCCAAGAGCATCGATTTCCCTGACCATATGACCTTTGGCAAGGCCGCCAATGGCCGGGTTGCAGGACAGTTGTCCGATATGGTCCACGTTGATGGTCAGCAGCAACGTGGACATGCCGAGCTGCGAGGCGGCCATGGCCGCCTCGCAGCCCGCATGTCCCGCGCCCACGACGATAAGATCGTAGATGTCCGGGGGCGGGGATTTCTTGATCATGCCTGCATCCGGTTAGGCCATGAGCACGGCGGCCATGACTTTGGCGTCGCCGAACGTATTGGCTATGGAGCTGTATTCATTGGGCTGGTGCGCCTGGTGCCTGAGGGTGGACCAGACAACGGCCTCGAAACCGGCACGGCGCAGCACTGCGGCAACAGTGCCGCCGCCAATGCCCACGGGACGTGGGGTGGTTTTGTAGACCTTGCGGATGCCTTCCATGACGCGAGAAGCAATGTCGCTGTCTTCTGGCGTAGGCGGGGCAGCCTGTTCTTTCTGGACGGTGCTGATGCTGATGGTAACGCCATATTCACGCTGTACGTCATCGGCCATCTTTCGCAATTCAGCCAGCACGTCAGAGAGATCGTATTCAGGCAATACGCGGCAGTCGATGTAAAACACGTCCCGTCCGGGAATGGTGTTGATGTTGCCCACATTGGCTTCGCGTTTGGTTGGCTCGAAGGTCGAAAGGGGCGGGTCGAACAGGTCGTTCTTGGCTGGGAAGAGATCGTAGAGGCGCCGGGTGCGTACGATTAGGTCCGAGGCCGGGACCATGGCGTTGAGGCCTTCATGCGGAGTGGAGGCGTGGTATTGCTTCCCTTCCGTGACGACCTTGATCCAGCACATGCTTTTTTCCGCGACTTCGACGGTTTCGGAAGATGCCGTACCAAAGTCCGGCACCAGGAAAAGATCGTTTCTCGCAAACATGTCGGCGTGTTCGCGTACGATGTAATCCATGCCGAACACACTGCCGGTCTCCTCGTCCGCCACAAAAAGTAAACCAAGATTGATGGGCGGGACAATGCCCAGATCCTTGAGGGCCTTTGCCAGCAGCAGCGAGCTGACCATGCCCTGATGGTTGTCTTCCACGCCGCGGCCAATGATCTTGTCGCCGTCGCGGGTCAAAATATATGGGTCGTTTTCCCAGAGTTCGATATCTCCCGGAGGCACAACGTCGATGTGGGAAATGACCCAGAAGGTGCGCGAGGAGTCCTGCCCCGGCACGACAACGGCAATATTGGGACGATATCCGGCGGCAGCCTTGGGGTCGGGCGCATTGATTTCGGTTATGGGTCCGAGGTCCATCTCGCGAAGTCGTTTGACGAGCCAGTCGGCCTTGTCTTTTTCACCAGGGCCATCGTTGAGAGGGCCAATGGCCGGGATGGCTACAAGTCGGGTTTGCAAGTCGAGCAATTCGTCGGTCAACGTGCCAATGTGTTCGAATATTTTGTTCAGCATGATAACTCCTATGCGTTCTACGCGGGAGGGTACTGGAATCGATCAACAAGGGCAAAAAAAAAGCGGGGGCCATGTCGACCCCCGCAAAACAATTCCCTGTAAGTCCTAGCGACCGCGGGCGGCGCGCTTGGAAGCCTTCAAGGGGTTGATCTTGACCTTGCCTTCCTTGTCCACGGAAGCGCGGACATGGGTGGCGAAGTTGCAGACGCCGGCGGCCCACTTGCGAGCCGGTTGGGCGTAGCTGGGGCAGTACTTGCCGCCTTCAGCCTCGACCAGGCGTTCGCAGCCTTCACATTTTTCAACGACGGGCTCGAGGATGACGCCCTTGTAGTTCAGGCCCTGGTCGGTCAACACCGCACCCTGAAGAGAACCTTTCTGCACCTTGCCGTTTTTCTTTCCGTTGGTCGCCACGGTACCACTCCTTAAAATCGTATTATCGCCTTGAGTGCCGACCTCGGTCGGCGTGCATTCAAAAAATAGGGAGGCGGCATTAATATGCGGCCACCCCACGTGTTGTCAAGAGTTATAGCTCTTTTCTTGTTATTGAGGTCAGGCTGTCGTTTTATAGGACCGGACGGTGTCCAGAAGAACCCGCGTGACCTTGTTCACATTGGAATTGAACGTCTGGAGAACGTCTTCCCAACTTACCGGGGCCTCGTCTTCTTTCCAGCAGTCGTAGTCAGTGCTCATGGCCACCGCAGCATAAGGCAGGCCAAGCTCGTTGGCCAGGATGCATTCCGGAGCGGTGCTCATGTTGATCACGTCCGCGCCCCAGGCGCGAAACATATTCGATTCCGCACGGGTGGAAAAGCGAGGACCTTCAATGGTCACCACAGTGCCCTTGTCGTGGTGCGCGACTTCCTGTCGAAGGCATGCCGCCTTGAGCAGGTCGCGCAGATAGCTGGAAAAGGGCGTGGCCATGGGAGTGTGAATCGGAGTGTGCGGTTCGAACGTCTCGTGGAATGTCAGAGAACGCAACCGAGTGAAATCGATGAATTGATCTAAAATTACAAGATCGCCGCGGTCGATCTCCTCGCGTAAAGAGCCCACCGCGGTGGTGGCCAGGATACACTCGCACCCGCATTCCTTGAGTGCCCAGAGGTTCGCGCGGTTGTTGACCCGAGTAGGTGAATCCGTGTGCGTCCGGCCATGCCTGGCTGCGAGAACCACTTTGCGGTCGCCGATACGTCCGATTTTCAAGGGGGAGGTGGGCGTTCCGTAAGGCGTGGATATTTCCATATCCTGGACGTCGTCCAGAATATCCGGATCATCCAATCCGCTTCCGCCAATAATGCCGAGAGTCAACATGAGTCGTCCTAGAGTTTGAGCAGGTATTCGTGCGGGATTCCCTGAAGTCTTGAGGGACCGTCCAAAAATCCGAGTTCAATGACAAAGCCGATGCCGACAACATCTCCGCCATTATTTTTGACCAGATCAAGCATGCCGCCGACCGTGCCGCCAGTGGCCAAGAGGTCGTCGATGACCAGGACTTTGTCGCCCTTTTCAATGGCATCCACGTGCATGCACAGCGTGTCTGTGCCGTATTCCAGGTCGTAGGTTACCTCTGTGGTCTTGTACGGCAGCTTGCCGGGCTTGCGGACCGGGACAAAGCCGAGCCCCATTTTATAAGCCAACGGTGAGCCGAACAGGAACCCACGAGCTTCGGCCGCGGCGATCTTGGTGGCGCCACAATCGGAAAACCGCTCTGCCAGGGCATCTACGCAATAACGGAATGCACTTGGGCTGGACAGTAGGGGGGTAATATCAAAGAAAACAATGCCTTCTTTGGGATAATTCTGAATATCGCGAATGCAGGATCTCAGGTCCATATCGTCCTCCTTAGTATTGGCAACATGTTTCCTAAAGCCTTGCAACGCCTGTGTCAATGAGCGCCAGCCTTGCGTAACGGTCAGGCATATTGTACTTCTGCCCGGCCTTGCATACAAAGAAAGAAACAAACCGGAGGGGAGCATGGCGCATCGTGCCAAGCGCAGTCTAGGGCAGAATTTTTTGGTGGATGCCAACGTCTGTCGTAAAATCGTTTCCGTCCTTGAACTGGATGAATCTTCCTCCGTTCTTGAAATCGGCCCGGGCCAGGGTGCGTTGACCCGGCATATCCTTGAGGCTTCTCCCGCGGCGTATCTGGCTTTGGAAAAAGACACGGATTTGGCCGCAGAGTTGAACAGGCGTTGGCCTGAAGCTGAAATCCGTGCTGCCGATGCCTTGGATTTCCCTTGGGAAGAATTGAATGATCCCCAACTGCGTATAGCCGGCAATCTACCCTATAATGTAGGATCACGTTTGATTTGGGATATTGTTTCCCGTGCGGAACAATATGAACGCGCTGTTTTTATGGTGCAGCTGGAGGTGGCGCAGCGTCTTACCGCGACCTACGGGCAGAGCGCATATGGAGCCTTGAGCATTTGGGTTCAGAATTTTGCCCGAACCAAACTAGTTTTCAAGGTGCCCCCCACGGTTTTTCGTCCTCAGCCCAAGGTTGAATCTGCAATTGTAACATTTTTTCCGCTGCATGCCGCCTTACGCCCAAAATCACCTTCAGCCTTGGCTTCCGTGCTGCGGTTATGTTTTCAAAAACGACGCAAGCAACTTTCCAATATACTGAAATTATATTGGAATAATGAAATCGACTATTGGCTTGAACATTCCGGTCTCAGTCCGTCGGCACGGCCAGAGAACGTGTCTCCAACCCAATTCGCAGAGCTTTCCATGCTCTTTTCCTTGGCTGATGGGCCTCTTTAGGCTTTTTTCTTATTGACGACTGCCCGGAAAATCTGGTTTAGATTTGCAACGATTCGTGGGAAACAAGTGCCAGCCTATGCTGATCGCCTTTTTTCTCGCATCGGTCTGGACAGAATAGAGAGTTTCCATTAAGGGGACTGAAGAGAAGATCGGACGAGTGAATCGTCCGGCGCCGCCGCAGGCGGTTCCCCTAAAGTCAATCATTTGTCGATTAACCATCTATGAGGAGGAAGGACAGATGACTAAGGCTGAATTGGTAGTCAAGATCGCGGAGAAGGCTAATCTCACCAAAGCTAATGCTGAACGCGCTCTGAACGCCTTTCTTGAGACTGTTGAAGGTACACTGGTGAGTGAAGGCAAGCTGACCCTGACCGGTTTCGGCACCTTCCTGGTGGAGGAACGCAAAGAGCGTGTTGGTCGCAACCCGCGCACTGGCGCCGAGATCAAGATCCCCGCTACCAAGGTCGTCAAGTTCCGCCCCGGCAAGCTTCTGAAGGAAGCCGTTAAGTAAAGCGGAGGTTTTTATGCTGCACGGTGAAACTGTTCACAGCCCGCTTCCTCAGGATTTGCCTTGGTGGATGCCAGACCATGCCATTTTTTTCGGTGTCCTGTACATCGTCATTGCCGTCATCGGTGTCGGCATGGGTTATGTCATCATGAAGTCCTGGTGGGAAACTCGTAACGGCGAGTCTCACTAACAGGACCAGCGAAGTGCAAATTGGGGCGGTCCGCCTTGGCGGTCCGCCCTTTTCTTTTCGATATTTCCGTGTCGGCCAGTTTACCCTTGCCTTCTGCGGAAATTCGGAGTATAAAATTTTGTTCTTTTGGGCGGCTTGCCGTCCAATGTTCTGAAGAGGAGGTGATTTCCTTTGCCTGGAGTATATCTCGACGACAGCGATAGCTTTGATGTGGCGTTGCGCCGGTTCAAGAAGCAGGTTGAGAAGGCTGGTATTCTCTCTGAGCTCAAGAAACGGCAGCACTATGAAAAGCCCAGCGTGCAACGTAAGAAGAAAAAAGCAGCGGCCAAGAAACGTTTGGTCAAGAAAATGCGTAAAATGAAGACGCGTTAATGAGCCTGCTCGCAACATTAGAAAAAGACTATCTTGAGGCCTACAAGGCCAAAGAAGACGTCAAGGTGGCCGTCTTGAGAATGCTCAAGACGGCCATCAAAAACGCCTCCATTGATTTGCGTCGTGAACCTGACGATGACGAGGTTCTCGAACTGGTCGCCCGACAGCTCAAGCAACGCAAAGAGTCTATTGAACAATTCACCAAAGGCAATCGTCCGGACCTGGCCGACAAGGAGCGTCTGGAGATGGCTGTCCTTGAATTGTACATGCCCCGCCAACTTGACGATGCCGAACTTGTCCAGGCTATTGAAGTAGCCGTTGCGGAGACTGGTGCTGCCGACGTGAAAGACATGGGGCGTGTCATGCAGGCACTGCTCTCGGCCAATAAGGGACAGGTGGACGGCAAGAAGGCCAGCGCCCTTGTCCGTTCGCGTCTTGCCCGCTAACTCCTGGTTGACTATGAATTCCAGAACAGCACAGCTGCTGGAGTTCCCGAAAATCCTTGCGGTTTTGTCTGAACTTGCGGCTTCCGAGCCGGGGGCCGCTGCTTGTCGGGAACTCAAGCCCTATACGACCCTTTCGGAAATCCGGATGCAAACGGATCTGCTGCTTTTGGCCCAGGAATGGGTTGGTGTCAGCGGTACCCGCCTCGCTTCTTTCCCGAGTCTTGACGGTCTGTTTGCATTTGCCGACGCCCAGGAGTCCTCCAGTCTTGATCTCGACGCTTTTGCCGCTTTGGCGCAAGTGTTGCGGCAGGCGCGGGAGGTTTTGGATGCGTTGGGAGGCACTACGGATCGTTATGTGCCCCTGCGCGATGCCCTCTGTCCCGGATCATGGCCCGACAAGTTGGCTGCGGCCGTTGCGCGTTGCCTCGACGGGGAAGGGCGCATCCGTGATAATGCCTCGCCTGAACTCCATGCCGTTCGGCAGGAGATTCGCGGAATTCATCAACGCTGCACCAAAAAGGTCAAGGATTTTATCCTGGGGCGGGATCTTTCGCATTATCTCCAGGACGAATTCATGACCCTGGCTTCGGACAGATATGTCCTGCCGCTCAAAGCAAATTTCAAGGGCAAGTTTCAGGGCATCATTCACGATTATTCTCAGACTGGTGAAACCTGCTATTTTGAGCCCATGTTCCTGGTGGAACTGAACAACAGTTTGCAGGAGCTCAAGAAGGAAGAGGCGCTGGAGGAAAAAAAGATCCTCGAATACCTCAGCGGCCTGTTTCGCGCCGAACGATCCGGCGTCGAAGCTGCCTATATTTTTCTTGTACGTCTGGACGTGCTTTTGGCCAAGGTCGCTTTGGGGGATCGGTTTGACGGTGTGCCTCTCGAGGTTGAACAGGATGCTCTGCTGCGACTGCCTGCCGTGCGCCATCCCCTGCTGGCTCTTTCCGGGGGCAAGGTACAGTCTGTAGACGTTGAGTTGCGTCCCGGCGAACGCACATTGATCATCAGCGGCGGCAACGCCGGCGGAAAGACCGTAACCCTGAAGACTGTCGGTTTGTGCGCCTTGATGGCGTACGCCGGATTGCCCGTTCCTGTCGGAGCCGGGGCGACCCTGCCGTTTCTGCCCCATATTTTCGTCATCATGGGAGACGAGCAGAGCCTGGAAGGGCATGTCAGCACTTTTACCGCCCAAATTCGTTACGTCTCTGCCGCTTGGGATCAAGTTGATGCGCAGAGTCTTTTTTTGCTTGATGAGTTCGGTGCGGGCACGGACCCTACCCAGGGGGCGGCACTGGCCCAGGCCGTCATCGACCAGCTTACGTCAAAAGGCGGCGTCACCCTGGCCGCGACACATTTTCCGGCTCTGAAGGCATATGCCCTGGCCGCAGAGGGCGTGCGTGCCGCCAGTGTACTGTTTGATCCGGCAACCAAGAAGCCGTTGTTCCGCCTGGCCTACGACCAAGTGGGCGCGAGCATCGCGCTTGATGTGGCGCGTGAACATGGCCTGCCTGATGTCATTTTGCACAAGGCCGAACAATATCTTTTGCTGGAAGGCTCGGAAACAGGTTCGGTCATGGCACGGCTCAACGAATTGGTCGTACGGCGTCAGAACGAGTTGGACGCGTTGAAAGTCGAAAAGGAACGTTTTCAAGTCCGGCGGCGCAACCTGGAAGCTGATTTTGAAAAGGACAAGGCCAAGCTCATGGACGAAGTACGGTCAATGGCGCAGACTGTGCTCAAGCAGTGGAAGGAAGGGCGATCCGGGCGCAAGCAGACGCTGAAAAAAATGGCCGAAGTGCGCGAACGCATCGTTCCGGAAAGTCTGGATGAGCCGCAGCCGACACTTTTTGGTTGGGAGAATATTGTACCGGGCGAGGAAGTGGAATATCTTTCCTGGGGCAAACGCGCCCGTGTTGTTGAAAAAGACGAAAAAAAACAGCGGGTCAAGGTGGACCTGGACGGCGTGGCCATGTGGGTTAACGGTTCCGATCTCGGCCCCATCGACTCCCAGGTTCCAAAATCCCGGGTGGTTGTCTCGGCCAAGCCTGCGAACACCCCGGCGTTGACCCTGGACTTGCGCGGCCAGCGCGCAGATGTCGCCCTGAGCGAGTTGGAACGTTTTCTGGACAGCGCCATCCTGCGTGGCTCTGACCATCTTGAAATCATACATGGTCGCGGCACAGGGGCTTTGCGTCGCGAAGTGCACGAATATCTCAGCCGCTATCCCGCCGTGGACAAGTATGCCGTGGCCACGGAAGAACGGGGGGGCGACGGCATGACTGAGGTGACCCTCAAATAAGAATCCGGCTCGGCCGTCCCGGGAGGACGTGATGAGTTCACAAGCTATACAGCTGCTCAAGAGCCGTCTGAACATCGCGGATGTGATCCGGCGCTATGTCGATCTCAAACCGGTGTCAGGACGATGGATGGGCGTCTGTCCATTCCATCAGGAAACCAAGCCTTCCATGTCCGTGAACGAACAGGAAGGCTTTTTCTACTGTTTCGGCTGCCAAGCCTCGGGCGATGTTATTGATTTTTACAAGAGAATCAACGGTATAGAATTTACGGAAGCCCTTGAGCAGTTGGCCCGGGAAGCTGGGGTTGATCTTGGCGACATGCGTCCTGATCCGCAGGCCGAAGATCGTCGCAAGAAAAAACGTCTTTTTTTTGATATGCATACCTGGGCAGCCGAGCATTTTCGTTTCAATCTCGAACGGCCCGTGGGGAGCGTTGCACGTGAATATTTACAAAGGCGTGGTACCTCTGCGGATATCATCAAGGAATTCGGCTTGGGATATGCCCTGGACGAGTGGCATGCGCTGGATGAATTCCTGCAATCAAAGGGCTTTACCGTAGAGCAGGGGGCTGATTCCGGACTCTTGTCTTCCAATCAGAAAGGGTCTATTTATGATCGTTTCCGCGCCCGTCTTATTTTTCCGATTCAAGATTTATCGGGGCAGGTTATTGCCTTTGGCGGAAGAATAATTACTGAGGGAGAACCAAAGTATCTGAACAGCAGTGATTCCCCGATTTATAAGAAGGGGGAGCATCTGTATGGTCTGTATCAGGCCAGAAAGGTCATGACCCGTTCAAGGCGGGCGCTTTTGACCGAAGGATACATGGACGTTCTTTCGCTGCATCAGTTCGGTTATCAGGATTCCTGTGGCGTCCTGGGAACCGCCTTGACAGCGGATCAGGTTCGACGGCTTGCCGGCTTCTGCAATCGGGTTGATCTTGTCTTTGACGGCGACCCGCCGGGCAGGAAGGCGGCTTTACGTAGTGCGGAGATGATATTGTTGCAGGGACTACGTGTGAACGTGGTGCTCATGCCCGAAGGTGAGGACGTGGACAGCCTGTTACAGGCACACGGCCGGGACGGGATGGAATCCTGCCTGGCCACTGCGGCCGATGGACTCTCCTTTGCCATGCAGACCCTGCAAAGGGAACATTCGCCCAAGGAAATCATGGATTGGGCGCAAAGTTTCCTGCAAAAGCTTCAGGATGCCTCGCTCAAGGCCTACTATCTGCCCCGTCTGGCGCAGGGGTTGGGTTTGTCCGAGGCCGAACTGCGTTCCGGCGCACGCCATCAGGCTCCCCGAGTTGAAGTGCCGAAGCTCCGTCCGGCAACGGCTGTGGGGAGGGAAGACAAGGACGACGAGTATTTTCTGGGGTTTCCGATCCAATACCCGGATTATGTACCCAGTTTGCAAGAAAAGGGGTTTGTCGGGATTCTCGCCACGGACTGGGCCAAGCAGTTGTGGAACAAGCTTGTGCAGTATCACGGCCAGGATCCGCTGCCCCACCTGGATGACCAGGAAAAACGCTTCTGGGTGAAGAAACGGGTAGATATGGGACAATCTTTTGCCTTGAGCGGGGAAGAGTTGTTGGACGAATGGAACCATATTTGTAAGCGCATTGAAGATGATCGGGACAAGAACAGACGTCGCGAACTCATAGAGGCCCTCAAGCATGCGCAGGAACAGGGCGATGACGTGGCCGTCGCCGAGTACACCATGGCCCTGAATGAATCCCTGGGGGAGAAGTGATGAGCAATATCAAGGAAATCCAGCAGATCAAGACCCTGATTGCCAAGGGTAAGAAAAACGGATTTCTGACCTTCGAGGAAGTGGGCAAAGCTCTGCCTTCGGATATCAACAATCCGGAACAAATCGAAGAAGTCATTAATATCTTCGACGAGATGAATATCGTTATCGTCGATTCGGAAGAGAACGGTAAGAAGCTGCCGGGCGAAGGGCCGGACAACGACGAAGAGCTTGAACTCGTCAAGGACGAGGAAGATGCCATTGATTATTCGTCCCGGAGTACCGACCCCGTGCGCATGTATCTGCGCGAAATGGGGGCCGTGCATCTCCTTGACCGAGAAGGCGAAGTCGTCATCGCTAAAAAGATCGAGTCCGGTGAGCTCGACGTGCTTTACGCCTTGGTCGAAGTGCCAGTGGCCGTTGAAGAACTCGTCCAGGTGGGTGACGATCTCAAGGACCAGCACATCAAGCTCAAGGACGTGGTCAAGACCATCGAGGAAGACGACCCCTCCGAAGACGAGATGAACCAGCGGCAGCGGGTCATCTTTCTGCTCGACGAGGTTAAGCAGCTCTACAAGAAAAAGAAGAAAATCTACGAGAAGTTGGACGCTTGCGCCCAGCTTGAGCGTCGCGTGTATGGCGTGCAGATGGAAATCCTCGGCTTCAAGGACGAGGTTGTCCGACGTCTGCGCGACATTAAGCTGGAAAAGACGCTCATCGACCGCATTATCGAGACTGTGGGCGACTATGTACGCCAGATGCACAACTGTCAGCGCGATCTCTCGGCCTATGTGCTTTCAGTGGGCAAGACCCGTGACGAGATCGAGGAATTGTTTGCACAGGTGGACCGTCGGGACGTGAATCCCATGGTGGCGGCCGATTCCCTGGGCATGACCGTGGAGGAGTTCTTCTCCTTTAAGGAAATGCTGGCCGGTAAATTGGAAATCCTGACCCGGCTCCAGGAAAAATGTTGCCATAACGTCCATGACCTTGAGGAAGTGCTCTGGCGCATCAAACGGGGCAATCTGGCGGCCATGCGGGCCAAACAGGAACTCATCCGCGCCAACCTGCGGCTGGTGGTGTCTATTGCCAAGAAGTACACCAATCGAGGCTTGCAGTTCCTGGATTTGATCCAGGAAGGCAACATCGGTTTGATGAAGGCTGTGGACAAGTTCGAATACCAGCGTGGCTACAAGTTCTCCACGTACGCCACATGGTGGATTCGCCAGGCCATTACCCGCGCCATTGCGGACCAGGCTCGAACCATACGCATTCCGGTGCACATGATCGAAACCATTAACAAGCTCATTCGCACTTCCCGTTACCTCGTGCAGGAATTGGGGCGCGACCCCTCGCCAGAGGAAATCGCCGAGCGTATGGATTACCCCTTGGAAAAGGTCAAGAAAGTACTCAAGATCGCCAAGGAACCCATCTCCCTGGAAACGCCCATCGGCGACGAGGAAGATTCCAGCCTGGGCGATTTCATCGAGGACAAGAAGGCGACCGCGCCTGCCGAGGAGGTCGTTTCCACCAAACTGGGTGAGCAGATTGCTTCCGTGCTGGCCGATCTGACTCCGCGCGAGGAACAGGTGCTCAGGAAGCGTTTCGGCATCGGCGAAAAGAGCGACCACACCCTTGAGGAAGTGGGCAAGCTGTTCAACGTCACCCGAGAACGCATCCGTCAGATCGAAGCCAAGGCATTGCGAAAGCTTCGCCATCCGGTGCGTTCCGCGTTGCTGCGTTCCTACTTCGACAACTAAACCGATCATTCCCAGGGAGGGGGCCGAAAGGCTCCCTCCCTTTTTTTGTTTTCCAGTTGGAGACATGCATGGAATGGACCTCGTTTCTTCCGCTGCTTGCTTTTGGCCTTGATCTTGCCTTGGGTGACCCGCACGGCTGGCCGCATCCGGTACGTTGGATAGGTTGGGGCGCGCGTCGCCTGGAAGGCACGGCGCGGCTGTTGACCATGAACAGTCCCAGCAGAACTGCCGGAATCCTGGCAAGCCTGTTGCTGTTGTTTCTTACGGCCATTGCGTATGGCATGGCGACCGCTCTTCCGCTTCTGGGCTGGCTTGCCGCTCTGTATCTTGCCTACGCGGGCCTGGCGTTGGGCTGTCTCTTGCGCGAAGGACGCAACGTTGCACGGTTGCTTGACCAGGGGCAATTGGAACAGGCCCGCACAGCCTTGAGTCATTTGGTTAGCCGCGATACGACTGAACTGGATGAAAATGCGTGCCGTCGCACCTTGGCGGAAACATTGAGCGAAAATCTCAATGACGGTTTTACCGCGCCTTTTTTTTGGCTCTGCCTTCTGGGCCCACTCGGTTTGTGGCTGTATAAAGCCGTGAGCACCTTGGATTCCATGTGGGGCTATCGAACCGAGGAGTACGAGCATCTGGGCTGGTTCGCCGCTCGTACCGACGATATCCTTGCCTGGGTTCCGGCCCGCATCACATTCGGAGCCATGTTGTTGTGCGGAATGCTGCAAGGATTGGACTGGCGTGCGGCTTTGCGGCATGCCCCCCTGGATGCACGGAAGATGGAAAGCCCCAATGCGGGCTGGCCCATGGCCTGCGCTGCCTGGTTGCTTGCTGGTTCCATGGGGGGGGCGACCGTGTATTTCGGTGCACTCAAGCTCAAGCCCGTGCTTGGTCCGGAAGGGCGAGTCTGGTCATCGGCCATGTTGTCCGTGCTGATGCGCCTGATGTTTTGGACTGCGGTTCTCGTTGCCCTGGTCGGCCAAGGGCTGGCCCTGGCTCTGTATTGAGTTCCTGCCATGAATACGAACGGCCCCCGGTGTGAATCTCGGGGGCCGTTTTTGTTTGGAATTGATCCGATCCGCTATTGTCCGAGTTCGATGCTGCGTTCGTAAGATTCGCGAATGGCGTCGATGATGTTGCCGCGCATGGCTGTCCGGTCCATGTGGATCAGCGCCTGAATTGTGGTTCCTGCAGGCGAGGTGACCATTTCACGCAGTTCGGAAAGGTGTTTGGGGGATTGGGCGGCCAGTTTGGCAGAGCCGCTGAACAGTCCCTTGACCATTTCCGTGGCCATGGGGCGCGGCAGGCCGAGCGCTACCGCGGATTCCACACAGGCCTCCATGAAGTAGAACACATAGGCCGGGCCCGAACCGATCACTGCAGTGAAAGCGTCAAAATCCTTCTCCGCCAAGACATGAACTTGGCCAAGGCCCTTGAAGGATTCGGTCACAAAGGACTTTTGCGCTTCGGTTAATTCGGGATCGTCCAGACAAACAGCGAATACACCTTCGCCCACCAGGGCCGGAGTGTTGGGCATGACCCGGATCACGGGACAGCTGCCATCGACCCAGCGTTTGATGCGTTCGGCAGGAATGCCTGCGCAGATGGAGATCAGCGTCTTGCCCTGTCCCAAAGCCGGAGCCAGGTTTTTGCAGACGCTGCGGGCGTGCTGCGGTTTTACGGCCAGGACGACGTATTCGCACCTGTCGGCGAGCTCCAAAGCGTCGGCAGCGGGAATCAGTCCGCAATCCTTGGCCAAAGCGTCAACAGAACCCTGATGCAGGTCCGTGCCGAAGATCTCCACGCCACGCAGGCCCCGCACCATGGCGGCACCCATGTTTCCCAGACCAACAAAACCAATGCGCGCAGTCATTATCCTACCATCTCCAGGCGGTTGAAGAAGTACGCCACTTCGGTCTGGGCCGTTTCTGGGCCGTCCGAGCCATGGCAGGCATTATTCTGGATGTCGGTGCCGTATTCGCCGCGAATGGTGCCCTTGGGCGCCTCAGAGGAGTTGGTCGGTCCCATGAGGTCGCGATAGCGCTTGATGGCGTTATCGCCTTCCAGCACGGAAACCACGCACGGGCCGGAGGTCATGAACTCCACCAGCTCCCCGAAGAATGGGCGTTGGCTGTGTACGGCATAGAAGCCTTCGGCCTGGGCCTTGGTCATATGGATCATTTTCATGGCCTTGATCTTCAAGCCGCTGTCCAGAATCATCTGCAGGATGCCGCCGGTCTTGCCGGCTGCCACTGCGTCGGGTTTCACGATGGAAAAAGTCAATTCGTTCATTTGGAATCCTCCTCAAAGGTGTATATCAATATTCAAATGGGACATCTAGCCAAGCAACGCCCGGTCCGTGACGCATCCGTCGGCACCGAGTTCGTGAAAACGCTCCAAGAGGTCCGGGACGCGCAATCTGGTTTTTTCCTGGTCCCGGACATCCAGGATGATCTGTCCCTGATGGAACATGATCAGACGATTGCCGTGGGCTATGGCCTGGGCCATATTGTGGGTGACCATCAGCGTGGTCAGGCTTTCGGAGCGAACCAGTTCGTCCGTGATCGACATGATCTGCACGGCGGTTTTGGGGTCAAGCGCTGCAGTGTGTTCGTCGAGCAACAACACCTGTGGGCGAACCAGCGTGGCCATGAGCATGGTCAAGGCTTGGCGCTGGCCACCGGAAAGCAGGCCAGTCTTGTCGGAAAGACGGTCTTCCAGACCCAAACCAAGGGTTCCGAGTTTTTCGCGGAACAGAATGCGTTCAGATTTGCGAACGCCGTGCCGCAATCCGCGCCGCTGTCCGCGCCGTGCTGCCAGGGAAAGATTTTGTTCCAGGGTGGCATTGGGGCAGGTGCCGAGCAGGGGGTCCTGAAAGACGCGGCCGATGAGGGAGGCACGCTTGTGTTCGGGCCAGGAGGTCACGTCATGGCCGGCCACGACGATACGTCCTTCGTCCAAGTAAAAACAGCCGGCAATAGCGTTCAGGAAGGTTGACTTGCCCGCGCCGTTGGAACCGATGATGGTGACAAAGTCACCTTCGGCCACATTGAGTGTCAGCTCTTTCAAGGCCAGGACTTCGTTCACGTCGCCCTTGTTGAAGTATTTGGTCATGCCCGTGATGTTGATCATCAGCTTCGAGCCCCCTTGGGCAGAAAACGCGCCTTGAGTTTGGGAGCTGTCAGAGCCAGGACCACCAGCACGGCGGTGATCAGTTTGAGGTCGCTGGGTGTGATGGAAAAAATACCCAAATCCATGGACAGGGCCAGTGCAATGGCCACCCTGTAGAGCACCGAACCGAACAGGGCAGCTACGAGTGCGCGTCCTATGGTCCGATCTCCAAATACGGTTTCACCAATGATAACGGAGGCCAGTCCTGCCACAATGGTGCCCACGCCCATATTCACGTCGGCGGCTCCCTGACTTTGGGCCACCAGAGAGCCGGAAAAGGCCACCAGTGCATTGGAGAGGCCCACGCCGAAGATGATTACGGTGTGGGTATTGACGCCCTGAGCGGTAATCATACGGGGATTATCGCCTGTGGCCAACACAACCATGCCCAGTTCGGTCCGCAGAAACCAAATCAGAATGCTGACCACGATCAATCCAACGAGGCAGAACATCAAGGTAGATGAAATATGCGGAGGTAGGCCCGTCAGGGCCGCGAAGGAGTCCACAGCCGTACGTTCGCCGAGCAGGGCGATATTTGGCCTGCCCATGATGCGGATGTTGATCGAATAAAGCGCTATCATGGTCAGGATGGAGGCCAGGAGATGCAGGATCTTGAGTTTGGTGGTCAGGACACCCGTAACCATGCCGGCCATGAAACCCGCTCCTGTAGAAAGCAGGAGAGCCAGCCAAGGGGAGTGACCCGAGGAAATGGCCACGGCGGTAACCGCGGCCCCCAGGGGGAGGCTGCCGTCCACGGTAAGGTCCGGAAAATCAAGTACCCGAAAAGTCAGATAGACTCCGAGAACCATGATCCCATAAACGAACCCCTGTTCCAGGGAACCGATGAAAGCATAAAGCGTCATTGTGCAGTATCCAGGTTTCCGGCCGTGCAGACGAGTATGGGCGCGGCAGTCACCGCGCCCATACAACGAATGCGTTCAGCTGGCAATCACAGTTATTCGATGATCTTGTCTGCCTTAGCGGCCAATGCCTCGGGAACATTGATATTCATGTTCTGTGCAGCCTTCTTGTTGATGTGCAGGGCAAGCTCGCGGATGCTTTCGATGGGCATGTCGGCAGGCAGCAGACCGTCCTTGATGATCCGCAAAGCCATGTCTGCAGTCTGGAGGCCCATCTTGTAATAATCCACGGCCACAGCAGCAACGGAGCCGCGTGCCACGGAGTCGGTGTCGCCTGTAAACAACGGCAGTTTGCTTTCCTCACACACTTTGATGGCGGATTCCAGGGCGGAAACAACCGTGTTGTCCACCGGTACATAAACGGCCTGGCATCTTCCCACAAGGCTTTTGGCGGCTTGGTATACGCCGCTGGAGTTGTCGATGGTGGCTTCCACGACATCAATGCCGAATTTGGCCGCCTCGGCCTTCAGTGCGGTGACCAGAACCACGGAGTTGGTCTCGCCTGCGTTGTAGATCACGCCCAGTGATTTGATTTCGGGCAGGAAGTCGCGAATCAGCGCCACATGCAGATCCATGGGGCTCATGTCGGTCATGCCCGTGACGTTGGCACCGGGTTTTTCCAAGCTTTGGACGATCTTGGCGCTGACCGGATCGGTGACGCCGGTGAAGACGACCGGCACATCCTTGAGCACCTGGACAACGGCCTGGGCCGAGGGGGTGGTGATGGCCACGACGAGGTCGGGCTTTTCGCCCACGATCTGCTTGGCTATCTGGGCGTTGGTGGCCATATCGCCCTGGGCGATGTGGTCTGTGAATTCAGCTTTGACTCCGGCCTCGGCCAACCGGTCCTTGAAACCCTGACGCATGGCGTCCAATGAGGGATGCTCGACGATCTGAGTGATGGAAATCTTGTAGACGCGTTCAGCGGGGACCGTTTCTGCAGGAGTGGTCGGTTCAACGGCCTGTTCTGTCGTGGACGCTGGTTCAGCCGGTTTTTCTTCGCTCTTTTCGCTGCTGCAGGCAGTCAGCAGGAGCAGGGTGAACAAAGTGGAAAGAAGCAACAACGCGGCGCGTTTCATGAATGCCCCCAAAGATTGTTGATGTAACGTGACGGACAGCCGATGGTATAAAAGAAAAAGGGACGGCATTCAACCGACCCTTTCCTGGATTGATGTTTTTTCGTGTTATTGAATCAAAAACGGATTTCTTCTTCCTTGACGATTTGGAATGCCTTGTTGCCCTTGACTCTTCCCGGTAAGCCTTGGAACTTGCGGATGCCTTCGATTTCTGCTTCAAGCAGGTCATCTTCGTCCGTATCCAGCAGCAACACGTCGCCGGGCCTGAGCTGCATTAGCTGCCTGCCGCTGATGGCGGAACGCCCCAGGCGCACAACCATTTCCACAGGCGTTTCCATGAGCCGCTCCTTGAAACGATTGATCCAGACATGGTCGACTTCCAGTCGTTCTGACTGGAAGGAGGCATGCAGCTTGGAGCGGATGGGTTCCATGGTGGCGTAGGGCAAACAAACGATGAGCGATCCGATGGCGTTTTCCAACTCGACTTCGAACGTGACTACGATAACCACGTCCGAAGGAGGCACAATGGCGGCGAATTGAGGATTGACCTCGGTGCGGACCATTTCGACGTGGACTTCATGCACGGGCTTCCACGAATCTTCCATGTTGGTCAGGGCGATTTTGACCACCCGGTCTACAATGGCCTGCTCAATGGGTGTGAAGTCGCGGCCTTCCACCTTGGGTTGGCTCCCGGCACCGCCGAAAAAACTTTCCACAAGGGCGAAAACAAGGCGCGAATCCACCACGAGAATGGCGTTGCCGCGCAACGGATCCATCTTGAAGATGGAAATGGACGTCGGCACAGGCAAAGAGCGCATGAAATCGCCGAACTTGGACATGTCGATGGAAATGGGGTTGATGTCCACCCGCTTGCGCATGGTGTTGGCCAACGCATTGGTGGCCAGACGCGCAAAACGGTCGTTGACGATTTCCAGGACCGGCATGCGGCCGCGGATGATACGGTCCTGGTTGGCAAGGTCGAACGAGACTACGCCGGTATCATCCTCCGGCAGATCCGTCTCGGTTTCAACGTCGCCTCCGGAGAGTCCCCGCAACAGCGCATCGACCTCATCCTGTTCAAGAATTTTACTCATACCCTGTTCCCTTCAGAAAAATGGGCCGTTGTCGTTTCTTCGGCGCATTGGTCATGTTCTTTAGGACACAAGCAAAAAGCGGACCGAAGGAAAAGACGTCCGGTCATGCCGTTGTCTGTTGTCCGTACCCTACACCAGCGTCACCCGTTCAGGCAACGACAAGCGGCACGTGGTCAAAATGGTGACGATTTATTGGGGAGGCAGGGACGTGAGGGGGACAACGGTCGCCGTGTCAAGAGAAGCCGCCCAGAGACGCAGGGCTTCCAGCGTGGCTTTGTGTGGGTGACCAATGGCAATGGCCACGCCGTTGCGCTTGGCAACATGCTCTGCCTTGCGCAGTTGAAGCAGAATGGCCTGCACATCGGCGACGTTGTCCAGGAAGATGTCACGGCCATAATACGGCAACCCCAGGAGTGAGGCCTGTGCCTTGGCTGCACTGTGCGGGGTGGTGCGGCTGTCCAGGAAGAAACGGCCTCGTCGCTTAAGCTCGGACAGGGCCGCGTGCATGCCTCTTGCGTCGCCAGTGAAGCGGGATCCCATATGATTGTTCACGCCGACGGCTCCGGGAAC
The DNA here is from genome assembly GCA_036541255.1 of Desulfovibrionaceae bacterium. GTDB lineage: Bacteria > Desulfobacterota > Desulfovibrionia > Desulfovibrionales > Desulfovibrionaceae > Paucidesulfovibrio. The sequence continues at coordinate 22,659 of JAZHDD010000006.1, forward strand.
CTTGTCCAGATTCGCGCTGACGATTCGAATGATCTCCTTGTCGTCCATGGACACAAAGAGAGCCTGTTTGCCCGGATTATCCTTAGGATAGCCGAGCGGTTCCATGGGAAGATGCACCAAAAGATCCAGACCGTGCTTCTTGGCCAGCGCCGCCGCTTGTGAAGCATGCGAGGAGTTCGGCCAGACAGCAAAGACAATGGGGATGGGCAGATCTGCAAGTCCACGAGCGAACTGCATATCCTCGCCCATGTCGTCAATGACAATCACGATCTTGGGCCCGGGAACGCTGGGTTTGTGCGGCAGAACAGGCGAAGGGCGGAGCAGCAGTCGATGTGTGACCGTGCCGTCCAGGGATACGCTCCATTCCTCGTGACCAACCGACAACAGGCTTGCTTCAGGTTGAACAGAAGCCAATAGTCGTTTGAATTCTTTCAGAAATGTTTCAGATTTGCCGTTCAGGGGAATGCGTAGTGTCTGCCGGAAATAGGCTTCATCCTTGTGCGTGAGAGGAGCGACTTCAAGGAATTCCAAGGCAGCAGGATTGGCTCCCGTGTTGCGCAGCGCATCCAAGAGAACCATGTCCACATTACGGGCGCGTGATTCCATGGCGCCCGTGAGATAGTTCTCGCTACCGGCATCCGTGGCGGTTTGGCGGACGGTTTCCGGGCAACCGACTTTGGGCGTCGCATCCTCGGTCCGTGATTCCTCAGGGGAAGAAGGCAGGAAAACAAATCGTAAGGTGATGAGCAACACCAAAAAAAGCGTGAGGACCACCAGTGGAGCAGGACGGAGCAATGCGGACAGCAATGATCTTTGCGTTGCGTCTTCTTGCTCGGACCCGTTTGGTCGGACAGGAGGTATGCCGCCGGAAGCCCCCTGGTTGGGGGCTTCCGGGCGGCTTGTATCGTTGCCGTTATCTGGGTTGGTCTTATGTTGATCCATGATCTGGCCTCGGCCGGCAAGCCGCCCGTACGAGGCTTACATATGTGTTGTCGGTCAGACTGTTGCCTGCTTCACGTCCCGGCCTAGCGAATCTGCGTCAAGCGGGGCAGTTTGCGGACAAGCTCCAGCGCAAGACGCATTTGATTGTCGTTGACGAGCATCTTGGCGACCTTGTCGCTCTTTTCACCTTTGTTCTTTTTGGTTGCCCCGGTACCGTTTTCCAGGTGTCCGGACAGGTCCTTCTCGCGCAGAGTCATGCGCTTGATGAGTTCGGATTCTTCGTCCTTGACCGGCGGCACAAAGGGGACTTCCAGGTCGGGCATGATGCCTTCCGCCTGAATGGAACGACCGCTGGGGGTATAGTAGAGGGCCGTGGTCAGTTTGATGCCTGCGCCGTCGGGCAAGGGGATGATTTGCTGTACGGAACCCTTGCCGAAGCTGCGTTCACCCAAAAGAAGGGCACGTTTGTGGTCCTGGAGGGCTCCGGCCACGATTTCCGAAGCCGAGGCCGAACCAGCATTCACAAGTACGACCATGGGAACCTGGACATCGGACGCCTGCTTACGCGCCATGAAATCCCGACGCGCCACGCCACCCTTGCCCTGGATGTACACCAGAAGTCCATCCGCAAGGAAGGTATCGGCCACTTGGACCGCCTGATCCAGCAGACCACCAGGATTGTTGCGCAAATCAAGTACTATGCCCTTGAGCGGCGTCTTGGCGGCGTATTCTTTGATCTTGTCGTGCAGATCGTTGGTGGTGTCTTCGTTGAATCGGGTCAGTCGAACCAGCAGGTAACCGGAGTCCAATTCTTCGGTTTTGACGCTGAGGATGGGAATGGTGCCGCGCACGATCTCCACCTCTTCGGGCTTGTTGGAATCCTTGTGCAGAATGGTCAGCGTAACGGGCGAGCCCTTTTCCCCGCGGATATGGTCCACGGCTTCGGTCAGGGTCATTCCTTCGGTTGTTTCACCGTCGATTTCGAGAATAAAGTCGCCGGCCTGTAATCCGGCCTTGTATGCAGGAGTGTCCTCAATGGGAGAAACCACCACGAGTCGGCCGTTTTCCATGCTGATTTCAATGCCGATCCCGCTGAAACGTCCGCTGGTGCTCTCCTGCATTTCCTTGAAATCGTCTTTGGAGAGATACGCGGAATGAGGGTCAAGCTGTTCCAGCATGCCCTTGATGGAATCTTCAATAAGTTGCGTGCGGGAAATGTCCTCCACGTAGGTGCTTTCCACGATGTCCAGGACTTGGCTGAATCGTTTCAACGCCTCAAGATGGTTCTCCTCGCTTGCTCCCGAAGCCGGCACCGAAGAGATGGTCAGGCCGAACATCAAAAGAAAGCTACACAGCCAAAGAGCAATACGCATACAAGCCTCCGGGAAGGATATGGATGGGCCGGAAAGGCATCCGGACTATATCATTTGGGGAATAGCCACAGAATTGGGTTAATTGGTTTTTGACCAAAACGCAATTCAAAATACAGACCAGAGCCTTTGGCACCCGGGTAGAAACCGGTAGTGCCTATGGGTTCATCTTTTTCAACCTCCTGTCCGACGTTTACTTCGGACTGGGTCAGAAATGCATACAAAGTGTAATAATCGAGGCCATGATAAATAATAACAACCCGGCCAAACCCGCGCAAAATATCATTGTGAACGACTTTTCCCCAAAAAACGGCGCGAACTGGAGTTTCATCGGACGTGGCAATGCCGATTCCGCGGCGAGGGGGATCAGCTTCCGGCGCGAAGGTCGTGACCACCTTACCCTGGACTGGCCAGGGCATGAGTTTTTTGAGATTGGGAAATTTTTTGGTTTTCTGGCTTTGGAGTTGATAATTGAGATCCTTGATCGTGGAAAGAATGGAACGCAGCTCCTCTTCGATTCCAGCCTTTTCCCCGCGAACTTTTGCCAGGTCGGAACGAAGAGCCAAGCGCCGTCGCAGTAGCTCATCCTTGTCTTTGTTGATGGTTTTCAACTGTGATTCCGAACGGACCGCCAGTTCGCTTTGCAGTCGGAGATTGGTGGCGCGTTCCAGCGCGGCTTGGCCTGCCTCGCGTAATTTTCCAAGCACAGCCTTATAAACAGAAGTGAGCCAAAGAAAGCGACGATCCGCCGATTCCCAGGAGTCGAGTCCGGCAAACCGGGTTTGGATACGACGCATGTGAATGGGCCAGATGCCTTTGAGCAATACGGCCAAATCTTTGCCGAGTGCTTCGCTGCGCGATTGCAGGGTGGCGTGTTCAGACCGTAACCTTTCTACATCCTCTTTCATTGCGAGGAGTTCCGCTTCCTTGATGCGAACAGAATCCTGAAGCTGCCGGATGCGTTCTTCCACGCTACGCAGGTCACTTCCGACCTTGGTTTCCTGGGCTTTGAGCGTATCCAGCCGGTTCTTTCTGGCTTCAGCTTTTTTTTGCTGCTCGTTAAGCGTTGACTGCGAAACGTCCTTCGCATTCGCAATGCCGCACAAAAGCATGAACAGGCAAATAAGAAGCGTGAGAGATGTGTGTTTCATGCGTCAAGAAAAGGTTGCAAAGGACAATGGGTACAGAGCGGCGTGCCCTTGCGGCACCATGTGTGTCCAACGCGGACGAGAAGAGCATGAAATTCATTAAAGAGCGATGTGTCGGCCTCAAGCCGATCCATGAAAAAAGATTGCAATTCGCCGTAGGATACCTCTTCGGGAACCAGTCCATGTCGTGAGCTGATTCGCGCTGTGTATGCATCTACGACGAACACGGGGTGGTGCAATGCATAACATAAAATGGAGTCAGCTGTTTCCGGGCCGATCCCCTTGACCTGAAGCAATGCGGACCGGAGTTCTGACCAGTCGCAAGCCCGCAAATCATCAATTTTGCCGTCAACTTTTTTATAGAGAAAATCTAGAAAATTTTTAACCTTCTGTGCTTTCATGCGAAAATAGCCTGATGGGCGGATCAGTTCTGCAAGCTCCTCCAGAGGCATTTCACGGAGCACCCCGGGAGCAAGAGCGTTAGAAGCTTTCAAGTTGTTGATGGCTTTGGTGACATTCGACCAGTTGGTATTTTGTGTAAGTATGGCACCAAGGGCCACCTCAAAGGATGACTCCGCAGGCCACCAATTGCTGGGACCCAGGGCCGCGAGCATGGCCCGATACATTGCAAGAAGGGTATCGGTTCGGACCAAAGCTTAAACCTCGGGCCAAATCAGCGCAGACCATTCTCCTTCGTGCCGGAAGATGGGCTCGGCCAATCCTTGGGCAATATAGGCATCAGCAACAGCCCGTGCCTGTTCACCGAGAATGCCGGACAGGATCAGGCAGCCGCCGGGTGAAACCGTGCGCGCCAGCCGCGGGGCCATGTCGATGAGCGGTCCGGAAAGGATGTTGGAAACCACGGCGTCAAAAGTCATCCCGTGGTCAAGGCATTCAAGGCTGCCAACGGCGAAGTCTATATGGTCGGAGACATTGTTGGCAGCGGCGTTTTCCACGGCACATGCTACAGCTTCTGGGTCGATATCCAAGCCAATTCCGGAAAGGCCCAGGGTACTGAAGCCAATGGCGAGAATACCCGAGCCTGTTCCCAGATCGAGGAAGCGTTTGCCTGATTGATCGGCATGTTGGGTAAAGTATTCAGCGATTGCCGCAAGACAAAGGGCGGTCGTGGCGTGATGCCCCGTGCCGAAAGCCATCTTGGGCTCAATGATGATGGGAGTCATCTTGGGATCGGCTTGGTCCTTCAACCAGGGGGGGAGCACCTCAAAACGCTCGCCGCAGGAAACTGGTACAAAGAAATCTTTCCAGGCCATGGCCCAGTTTTCCTGTTTACTTTCTTGAACAGTGGGTTCGCTTGCGGGCCAATGTTTACGGGCTTCCGCAGCAACCTGATCCGCTCGGGCCGGTTGTTCAAAAAAGACGCGGCAACGCAAACCCTGAGGGGTTTCTTCCTCTTCCCAGCCGCTGGCAGTGCGCTCGGACATGAAGGCAGCAAGAGATTCCGCCTCATCCAGGCCTTGGACTTTGGGTACGGTGAATTCAACTTTGTAAAGCATGGAATGATGGTATCCTATTGGGCAGGCCGCGAACATTCAGGCCATTTCGTTGATGATGGAGCCCTTGCCGGTGAATGCGGCTTGCTGCACTGTTTGTTCAAAAGCCTTGGCATGTTCTTCAGTGCGCGTAAGCTGCGATTCGTATCCAGGGAGGACCGAAGTAGAGAGGCTTGGGGCCGTGCTGTGACCGTCCGGTCTGGCTTCACGAACAGTTCGAGCGGAAGCGTCGGTATCCGTTGGCGTGATGCTCGTCATGGAAATCCTCACTCTGAGCTTGCGTCATCATAGCCATGCCGGACGGTCAAGGTCAATGGCGTGGCTATCAGCGTTCCACTCCGGCCAAAATCTCGGAAAGAGCCGCAGCAAAATTCTGCAAATCCTGCAAGGCGATGGTCAACGGAGGCAACAGGCGCAATACCGAGCCCTGGGTCAGGTTGAGCACAAAGCCTTTATCCAAAAGAGTCCGCCAGACATCCTGACCTGGGAAGGCCAACTCAATGCCGATCATCAGACCGACGCCACGGACATTGAGAATCTTGTCCGGATGTTCGATCACCACGTCACGCAGCGCAGCGCGGGCGGCCTTGCCCACTTCCTCGGCGCGTTCCGCCAGCTTTTCGTCAAGCATGATGTCCAGGACCTTGGAGGCCACGGCAGAGACAATGGGTCCGCCGCCGAACGTGGTGGCATGCGACCCCGGCTCGAATCCCTTGGCAACGTCGTCCGTGGCGAGAACTGCGCCCATGGGGAGCCCGTTGGCCAAAGCCTTTGCCGTGGTAAAGATGTCGGGCCGGACATTATAGCGTTGATGCGCCCAAAAACGGCCCGTGCGGCACAATCCGGTTTGCACCTCATCCACGATGAGCAGGAAGCCTTTTTCTTCACGCAATGCGAGAAGGGCATCGACAAATTCCTGGGGCAGGGGGCGAACGCCGCCTTCTCCCTGGATCATTTCAATCATGACGGCCGCGGTCTGGTCGGTAATGGATTCACGCAAGGCACAGACATCGCCGAAAGGTATCGTGCGGAATCCCGAAGGCAAGGGGCCGAACCCATCCTTGATTTTGCCTTCCTGACCCGTGGCCGTCAGTGTGGCCAGGGTGCGGCCATGGAAAGAGCCCCCCAGAGTGATGATCTCATGCGCATCCACGCCCCTGACCTTGCGCATGTAGCGCCGGGCCAGCTTGATGGCCCCTTCGTTGGCTTCGGCGCCTGAGTTGCAGAAGAACACCTTGCCTGCGTCGCAGGTGGAAAGAAGTTTTTCCGCCAAAACAATTTGTGGTTCCTGAAGGAACAGGTTGGACACATGGTCGAGGTTTTGGGCCTGCTCCACCATGGCCTGGATCAGTTCTGGACGACAATGTCCAAGACTGTTCACGGCAATGCCTGCAAGCAGATCCACATATTCCTTGCCGTCCGGGGCATAGAGACGATTGCCTTCTGCCCGGGCCACGGCCAGAGGATACCGACCGTAGGTGCTCATGATGCTGTTTTTTTCTCTTTCCTGCCAATCATTATATAAAGAGTTCATTCTTGTCCCTCGTGGCGTCTCGTAACTTCAAACTTTGCCTGTATGACCAAAACCACCGGCACCGCGTTGCGTATCGGACAACTCGTTTACGGCCAGGATGCGGGCCTGCCGCACCGGCAAGAACACAAGCTGCGCAATGCGCTGTCCACGCTCGACTCGTCGTCGCTGTCCCGAGGTGTTCAGAAGGGAAACAATGACTTCTCCACGGTAATCCGGGTCGATGACTCCCACTCCTTGGCTTACGGTCAGTCCTTGCTTGGTGCCCAGACCGCTTCGGGAGAACAAAAAACCCGCCCAACCTGGCTCACAAATTTCCATGCGCAATCCTGCGCCGATTGCCGCACGTGCACCAGCCTCAATGAACAACTCGGATTCGTCAAAACAGGCGCGCAAATCCAGTCCGGCGGAATGATCCGTGCCGTAGACCAAAGGATGCTCCTGCCAGACGGCATGGATGAAATGGATTTTGACTTCGAGCGGCGCATTGGAATCAGGCGTCATGATTGCTCCTTTCTCTTGGCCGGAAAAGATGAACCGAAAGAGCGCCGCTGTCAAACGAGGATTTGTAACTCTAGGCATGTTGCGCTTTCAGGCCCATGCCGATAGACATCATATATATCAATCTGACCATCACGCAAGGAGTCCCAATGCGTCCTCTTAAATCATTCAGCGCTGTACCGAGATTACCGGAAGGGTTGGCGCCCCTCTGGGATCTGGCCTATAATTGCTGGTTCGCCTGGACCCATGAAATTGCCAATATTTTTTCCACAATCGACCATCCGCTTTGGGCGACATGTCGGGAAAATCCTGTTGCCTTCCTGAACCGTGTTCCCCAGCACGTGCTGCAAGGCTTGGCCCAGGACGATTTTTTCCTGCAACGGCTCGATGAAGCTCATCAGTCGTTGAAAACGTATTTGGCCAAGGAAGGTTCCTCAACCATTTTCCGCGGCCTGGAGCAGGGCAAGCCGGCCGTTGGGTATTTCAGCTTGGAATATGGCATCGCAGCCTGTCTGCCTATCTACTCGGGCGGACTTGGCATCCTGGCCGGTGATCATCTCAAGTCGGCTTCGGACCTGAACCTGCCTCTCGTCGGCATGGGATTATGCTATCGCGAGGGGTATTTTCGTCAATACATGACGCCGGATGGCTGGCAGCAGGAAAAATATCCTGATTATGATTTTGAAGAGTTGCCTCTGCGTCCGGTTAAGGACGAATCGGGCAACCGGATAACGATCGAGGTAGATTTGGCGGGACAGCTCCTGCGAGCCCAAGTCTGGAAAGTCATGGTGGGACGCATCGATCTGTATCTGTTGGATGCGAACATCCCAGAGAATACCCCTGAGCTGAGGCAGATCACCTCACGACTCTATGGCGGCGATCTGGAGATGCGGCTGCGCCAGGAGATTCTCCTCGGCATCGGAGGCGTTCGACTGCTGAATAAGCTTGGCTTGTCACCCATGGTCGTACACATGAATGAGGGCCATTGCGCATTTGCCGCGCTGGAGCGAATTCGCCTGCTCATGAGCATGCAAGGCCTGAGTTTTGAAGCCGCCCAGGAAATGACGGCCTCAACCAGCGTGTTCACCACGCATACGCCGGTGCCTGCCGGAAACGACCGTTTTTCTCCGGATCTCATGGCCAGATATTTTGAATCCTACGCACGTGAATTGGGTTTGTCGTTCAAGGTCTTCCTGGCCCTGGGACGCGAAGAGCCGCGCAATGATCAGGAATTCTTCTGCATGACCGTCCTGGCCTTGCGCCTTTCCCGTTTCAACAATGGCGTGAGCCAACTCCACGGTCGTGTTTCCCGGAACATGTGGAAACGGGTCTGGCCGCAATTCCCGGTGGAAGATGTGCCTATCGGAGCCATCACCAACGGCGTGCACATGCCCACCTGGGTGGCAGCGGATTTGGCCCTGGTCTATGACCGCTACCTGGGGTCCAACTGGCGGGAGGATCCGGACTGTGCGCGTGTTTGGAACAATGCCGACAGCATTCCAGACGCCGAATTGTGGCGTACCCACGAACGATTGCGTGAACGCCTTGTCGACTTCGTGCGCAAGCGTCTGCGCAGGCAACTCCTGGACAAGGGCGCGCGTGCCAGAGAATTGCAGGTTGCCGAGGAAGTGCTCGATCCTCGGGCATTGACCATTGGTTTTGCCCGGCGATTTGCCACCTACAAGCGGGCCGACATTCTGCTCAAGGATGAAGAACGGCTCATCAAGCTCGTGACCAACAAGGACATGCCGGTGCAGTTTATCTTCGCAGGCAAGGCGCATCCCGCCGATAATGACGGCAAGCGATTGATACAAAAACTCATCGAACTATGTCGTCGTGAGGATACACGCTATTCCATGGTATTCCTTGAAGATTATGACATAAAAATCGCCATGCGCATGGTGCAGGGATGCGATGTTTGGCTGAATACCCCGCGTCGGCCTCTGGAAGCCTGCGGTACAAGCGGCATGAAGGCCATGGCCAATGGCGTGTTGCAGCTTTCCACCTTGGATGGTTGGTGGGACGAAGCCTACCGTAAGGACAATTCTTTGGGGTTTGCCGTAGGTATGGGCGAAGAATACGAAGACCCTGCATATCAGGATTTCGTGGAAAGCCAGACCCTCTATACCGTATTGGAAAGTGACATTCTTCCGGAGTTCTATGATCGAGGGCACGGAAATCTGCCGCGTAACTGGGTTCGCAAAATGAAAAAAGCTCTGGGGCAACTGGGCCCCATATTCAATGCGCATCGCATGGTGGAGGACTATTCCGAAAGCGCCTACCTGAGCGCTTACATCAACGGCTCGGCTCTTTGTTCCGAAGATTTCGCCCAGGCCAAGGATTTGGCCTCCTGGCGCATGGATTTGATGACCCAATGGGGCGGTCTTGCCGTTCGCAATGTGCGGTCGGATGCCAAGGAACGAATTTACGTCGAGGAACCCATCTCTGTCTGGGCGGAAGTGTATCTGAACGGAGTTTCTCCGGAAAATGTACGCGTTGAGTCCTACCACGGCCTTTTGGATAAGGATGGTATTTTTTCCAAACGCCGCACCTCGGAAATGGTCCAGGAAAAGGAACTGGGCGATGGTTGGCGTCTCTATCATTGCCTGGTTCAGCCGAAGGAGGCTGGTCGATTCGGCTTTACGGTCAGAATCATGCCCAACCACCCTCATTTGCCGGATCCCCATTCTCTCGGATTAATCTATTGGGCATAATTGGAACAAAAAAATACAAAATCGCATCCACAAAGGGGGAGTGTTTGCATTATTCGCATACACTCCCCCTCTCTTTTTTGCCCCAAAAGCTATCTATGACGTTTTTGTCAAAAAAAAGGTTATTGACAGAAAGTAGGAATATGTGCTTGTTTGAGCGTCCCATCAGGAAATATGGGGGGCTCCGCCCCTAGCGGCATTCACCCACATTGCGGGAGAGGTGTTCAACGTGCTGTTTCAGCCCATCAATAAGAACTATCATGAATTCTTCATCGAACGTGACAAGGACAGGTGCATCAACTGTCAGGTTTGCGTTCGGCAATGCTCCTACGAGGCGCATTACTGGGATAAAAACCGAGACAAGGTCATGCATGATCACACCAAATGTGTGGGCTGCCACCGCTGTGAGGCGCTTTGTCCCACCGCGGCGTTGACCATCCGGCTCAATCATTCCCAGTTCCGCCCCAATGCCAACTGGCGACCTGTTTTCCTTCAAAATGTCTACAAACAGGCGGACACAGGCGGTGTCCTGTTGGCGGGCATGGGCAGTCCCGTGGACATACCCGTGTATTGGGACAAACTTCTGCTGGATGCCAGCCAGGTTACCAATCCGTCCATCGACCCCTTGCGTGAGCCCATGGAGCTCAAGACATTTCTCGGAGCCAAGCCCGACAGGTTGGAGATACGTCCAGGAAAGGACGGCCATCCGGAATTGGGCACAAGGCTTTCGCCCCAAATCCAATTGGCCAGTCCGATCATGTTTGCGGCCATGAGCTTCGGTGCGATCAACTTCAACCTGCACCGGGCCATGGCGCGTGCGGCCA
>JAZHDD010000007.1:0-33139 GCA_036541255.1 Desulfovibrionaceae bacterium
CAGGAAACCGGGAAAATATTCCTTGCTGCGTTCAGTCTGCATCACGACTGCTCGGGCCAGTGGGTAGGTGGCGAGGCGCAGCATGCTCCAGAACCGGCCGATGCGTTCGTACTTCGGGTGGATGCGTTCGGAGACGATGACGGGAATGCCTGTCCCGATCAAGGCCACCAGGGTGCGGATATTGGCGGTGTCGATGAAGCTGATCAGGGCGTCGGGCCCGAATGCGGCAACAGCATGGCGAATTTTGCGCAGGCGCTCCAGATTGTTCCGCAGGCTGGCGATAAGATTCGTCGAGATTCTGGCAAGGTCGAGATAGACGACCTTCACCTTGTTGTCGACAGGATAGTATGACGGGCTGGTCCCGTCCTCGAAACTGAACAGAACGACAGCATGCCCGGCGCGCGCCCAGTGATTGGCCATGTTGACCAGGACCCGGGCGGCCCCTCCCCCTTCGAGGGTTGACGTGAGCAAGGCAATGCGCATCAGCTGTCCTTGAAGGTTTTCACCGGGCCTCGTTCCACATCTCCGGGACGTAGACGCTGCGCAGGTGTTGCATCAGATCGACAGCCATCATGCCCGCTCCGTCGACCTTTTCCTTGTAGAGATAGTAGACCACGTTCGGAAGCGAGGCGTCGTCCAGTTGGTCCGGTAGAACAAAGGCATAGGGGTATTTGCCCGCCAGCAGTTCGCAGCACTCCCTGGGGTCGCCGAGCATTTTGTGCACTTCGATGATGATCATGCCCGCGTCCATGTCCTCTATGCAGGCGGGAATGACGCTTGTTTCCGCCCCTTCGATGTCCATCTTGAGGATGTCCAGGCGGGACAGGGAAAACTCCTGCCGGATGGAGGCGATGGACCGCGCCGGGATGGAGGCGTTTTCTCCTGCCTCGGCCTCCCGTACGGTGTGCATGACCGAGTTGACGCTTCTGCTGAGGACCAGGTGGCCGTCGTTTCGCCAGATGGCCGCGTGGACCGTGTCCCAGTTGCCGGGATTGGCTTTCTGGTTGTGTGCCAGGATTGCATAGGTGTCTCCGGCGGCCTCGACCGAGACGATGCGGGCGTCGGGACGTTCCCGGAGGACGCGTAGGCCGAAACTGCCGATGTTGGCGCCGCAATCGAGAATGACCGGCGGGTGGGGAATGCTTTTGAGGTACGGAAGAACCGTATCGTAGCCCCCGCCGACCAGCACTTCGGTGACGGCATTCATGTCTTCCTTGCGGGCCAGGAACCGCAGTCCGCCAAAGCGCAAGGTGGTCTTGTAGTCGTCCCTGGTGCGTTCCATGAACAGACGGGAACACGGCAACGGGTTGGTGATGACCACGCGGTTGTTCCACAGGTGACAAAGAATGTTGTACGTGGCTTTGGCCTTTTGCAGAAAAAAGTTCATGCCTTCCTCTTTTGGTGCTGATGTCTGTTTCGAATGCCTGCCGGTGCTGCCGAGGTTATGCCTGGCGTCGGAAAATGTTCAGGATATCACGTAATCCCCGTCCAAAAATCCGCTTGGTCAGCTGGTTGATCTTATAGACGAGGCATCTTTTGCGTGAAAGTTCTTTCCGGAATTCCTCGCTCGTCAGATAGACCACAGGCGGCGCTTCCCGTCCGCGGGCCTGGTAAAGCTCCTCTATTTTTCGCTGCGGGACCGAGTCGTCCACGCAGATGATGCAGTCGGCTTCGGCGCGGCAGAACGCCTCCTCATCCAGCATGGGATAGGTGAGGTAGTGGTCGTAGGGGAAGGGGGCCGGGCTGTGTATACCCTGGATGCCTTCGTAGTCCAGGTCGTACAGATCGCTGCGGAGCAGGAAGTGCAAATTGGCCCCGACGCCGTAGATGAGGACTTTTTTTGCCTTGGACAGCTGCTTCCTGATCTCCTGGAGATGCTTCCGCATGCCCATGTCGTTTTTGGCGGAGTAGAGATTGTAGATCAGGTATTTGAAGCAAAGGGGGCAGATGACCATGCGGTTGACGCCCGGGCCGAGGGAGCCGAGAAATTCACCGCCAAAGACCTTGTAGCTGTATTCTACTTCGATCTTGCAGACATCGCAGCGGCCATGCAGCCGTATCTCGGTCCACCGCCACGTCTTTTCAATGGAAAAGGTCAGGTTCTCGACGGAGTATTTTTCAAACAGGTATTTATTGTATTTTCTGATCTCGTTGGGGACGACAGTAAAGAATTCCTGCGTGGACATGGCCGTCAGGTTGCAGAACTCCTGCGGCGCATTGGGGCGGAACAGTTCTCCGGAAATCGCCTGGATCTGCTCGGCTTCGTTTTTGATTGCCCCGCGCCGCAACGCCTCCCTGTAGACGGCCGTGCCGGGATAGATGAAGAGCAGCGCCTCCCCGGAGCTGATGTCTTCGCTCACCACGAGATCGATCGTTTTCCTGATGTCTTCCGCTGTTTCGTTCGTATACCCGACGATGAACGTGCCGGTCAGGGGGAGGTTCGCTTCCCTGCAGCACCGGGCCAGTCTCCGGATTTGCTCCGTGGTCGTCCCCTTGTTCATGGTCCGCAGGATGTCGTTTGATCCGCTTTCAATGCCTGCGGAGATGGCGATGCAGCCCGCCTGCTTCATCAGGGACAAGGTTTCCACGTCGATATCCAGGTCCGCCCGTATCTGGACGAACCATGTCTTGCGTTTTTCGAGCCGCATGTAGGCGGAGCAGAATTCCCGGATCATCTCCGCCTTCGGATAGAACATTTCATTGAGAAAACAGAGATTTTCAAAGTCGTAATGCGCGATCAGGTGCTTGATCTCTTCAATGACGTGTTCGATGGGCCGCTTCATGAACCCGCCGATGCTCGGGGAACAGAAGCCGCAGTTCCCGGTGCAGCCGCGTCCGGACATGATCGGCATGTAGCGCAGGTTTTCGCCGAGAAAACAGAATTTGCAATGCTCGATGTAGTACGCGCAGTCGAAATGATGCCAGGCAGGTAAAATGTTCTTGTCTGCGACGCGGAAGCGCTTTTGGCGGGTGCGGACGATGGTCCCTTCCGCGTTTCGGAAAACCACGCCGTCATAGCCTGTAAAGTCTGTTTCTCCCTGCTGGAGTGCGCGCAGAAAGGCAGGCATGGCGACTTCCGCTTCGCCGAGTATGGCGAAGTCCGCTCCGATTGTGTCGAAAAGCAGCTCGTTGCTGCCGTCCTTGACGATGTGCCCGCCGAGGACAAAGGGCGTGCCCTTGACGTGCTGCGCCGTGAGCCTTGCGACCTCGGTATAAAAGGACACAAAGGAGATCATCCCGCCTGTGGCGATCGCGTAATAGTCGTTCCGTTGCATCAGGTTGATGACCACGTTGCCCCAGTCGGGCGTGGTCACCACGTCGATGAAATCGAAATCGAACTCATGTTCTTCAAGGCATGCCAGAACGTACGCCATTCCGACAGGCCACTCCGGCCATCCTTCGCAGGAAGGGGAGAGTATGAGAAGTTTAGGCCTGCAATCCATCAGGGACTCCCAGGAGTAATACAGTGAAACGGTGCCATGCGGACGGTTATACCGTGAGCATGGCTTTGTCGCTCGGAGGATGCCCGATATGTTTTCCGTTGACCACATCGCCATAGCCGGGGCGGCGGTAGATTTCGTCGATAGTCCGTGTCTTGAAGTTGCCCGCGACGAGCTCGTTTCTGACGAAGAAGGCGTTGATCCCTTTTTCGTCGCAGGTGATCAAGGTGTATCCCTTGGACTCCCCGAGTTTTTTCAAGGCGAGCAGGCTTGCGCCGAAATAGGATGATCCGTCCCAGTGTAATTCGGGGTCATAGGCGACGGACTTGCTCTGGGAGGGCGGGATGCTTGCATTGTACTCAATGACGACGACGCGGGGCGTGAAGTCGCGGATCGCCTGCCAGACCCAGTAGTCGTTCGAGTCGATGTCGATGGAAAGCAGGTCGAATTCCTTGGGAACGGAATAGTTGCCGAACAACGCGTTGATGTTCTCGGCGGTGATGAATTCCTTCTTGATGCTGCTGCCGTCGCCGTTGCCGTCCATCCACAGGCATTCCCATCCTTGCTGGCGCAGATAAATGGAATTTCCTTCCCGGGGATGGATGCCGAATTCGACGCAATAGGTGTTTGTCGTCCCTATCTTTTTGAAAATGGCGTCGATGATTCCGTCCTCGCCGTTCTGCGAGTGGATCTTGCGTTCGAAGTGCTTGAAGTCTTTAATCTCAAAGTTTCTGAAAACAAGCCGGTACAAAGCCGAATACAAGGATGCCCCCAGGAGGAAAGCCTTGAGTATGTATTTCCGGATGGGCATGCCGGGCTCCATGCAAAAGTGTTAAATCGTTGTCGTCAATATGTTGCCGTCGAAATGGTCTTGGCGACGCTAGAACCAGAGACTGCGGAGGTCGCGCCCCAGAAGCTTTTCCAGGTTCCTGACGCTCTTGTCGAGCCTGACCTGCAATTCTTTTCGCATCGTGTCGCTCATGGGGTCCAACGGCTTTTTGTTCCATCTCTCCAGATGCGTATGGATCTTCGCCCGCAGCTTCATGGGGAGCATTACGCGCAGCGGCGGTGCGATGACTGCCTTGCTTTTTTTCCATAGCGGCGAATCCATGAAGGTTGTCCGCCATATCTGCCCTTTGTTGTGGACAACGTTTTCCGGTTCGTATGTGTCGTCTATTCCCAAAAAACGGCACAGGCTCCCGAACTGCGGCAGGTCTTCCCGGAAAAATTCTTCAAAGAACAGAATGCACAGGTTTTCCGGGGGAAAGAACTGGCGATAGCGTTCGAGGTGCACGGCGTAGTCCACGGCCAGGGCGTACAATTCGTACTCCTCAGGGTTTTCCTGCCGCGATGCGTCAAGGGAACGGAATATGGCTTCCTCGGCGGGCCGGTTTTCCAGGTGCATTTTTGTCAGTTGTCCCCAGCGCGAATAGATGGTCCGCACGGGATTGCGCAACAGACAGATTAGCTTGACGTCTTTGCCGAGCGTTTCATGAATCCGGGAGCAGGCCGAGGGTGTGCTGAGGTAGGCCACGGAACCTTCGCCCCAGACCTTGGCGTTGCCTTTGCCCCTGAAGAGGTCGAGATACGCCGTTTCCGAGGCGTATGTCGGCAGCGTCCCGGAAAAGAATTGCGGTTCCTTCACCTCGGGCATGAATACGTCCGGGTGCGCCTTGAGATAATGGTACAGCGAGGTTGTTCCTGATTTTCCGGCGCCGATGATCAGGAAATTCGGCCAGAGTTCACTCTTCTGCATATGTTGTTCGTCTTGGGTGTTGTTGGGGTTTATTCCGCGATGTGCGCGCCGTAGGCGAGCCGTTCGCAAAGCCGCCGGTATTTCGGCAGGTCCGTAATCCAGTCGATGGTTTCCTGCGAAAAGGCGTCCCTGAAGGAATTGTCGAGCGTCAGGCCTTCGCAGTTGTCATAAAAGTCCAGAATGTAATCGGCGCTTCTGTTGCGAAAACGTTCGATTCGTTCCTGGGTGTTGATCATCCTGATGACGCCGCCATTGCCGCCGACGCCGTGTTGCTCATAGGTGTGGTAATTGATTGCGTCGGGTTGAAATTCCAGGCCGAGGAACTGGAGGGGGTTGGCCAGCGCATCGGCGGTGCTGGTCACGAAGTCTTCATACTTGACCCGCCAATGGAGCGTGTTTCGCGCCAGGGGACTGCTGTCGAAGCCGTCGTAAAAGGCGATCATGACATCCAGCCAGTAGGACAGGTGCATTTTTTGCCGCGAAAAGGCTGTGCCAGGATCCACAAGCATCCGTTTCACAATGGAACGCAAACCGCATTTGTACAGGTAATCGCGTTCCCAGCCCATGTATGCGGCCAACTGCCGCAGGGGATGCTTGGTGAGCAGCAGCAGGGAGAGGGAAACGTCCTGTCCCTCCTGTCTGGGGAAGACATCCTCGAACCAGGGCAGGTTTTTCGAGGTGTCGACGATCTTGTTCTTGCCTGTGAACTGCGCCAGGGAAGTGTAGAAATTTACCTTGTTCAGGGTGGCGATGCGTTCCTTGGTCAACACGGCGCATCCATTGTGGCACCATGAACAGCCGCAATGGCGGGAAGGATCGGTGTCGATCAGGCGATACAGCTCGGAGCCGCCGTATACTCCTGGATGTGCGCCCAGGACGTAATTCAGCACAGTGGAACCGGAAAAGCTCATGCCGACGAGGCCGATAATGGAAACCGTGCTCATTGCTTTTCATCCCTCTTTGATTCGTCGGTCTGCTCCTCGGCTTTCTCTGCTTGCGCATAGCGGGACAAGATATCTTCGGGAGCGCCGCAACCCGCGACGCGTCCCTGTCGCAGCCAAAGGAGTTTGTCACATTGCTCCACCGTGCGCAGACGGTGTGCGATGATGATGATGGTCCGCTTGCCCCTGAGCCCGAGTATGGTTTCCCGGACGAGTTCCTCATTGGCGTCGTCCAGGGAACTGGTCGCTTCGTCGAAGAGGAGCACCGGCGGGTCGCGATAGAGCGCGCGGGCAATGGCCACGCGCTGCATCTGGCCTCCGGAGAGTCGCGCTCCCCTCTCTCCCATGGCGGAGTCGAGACCGTCCGGAAGGTCGTTCTGGAATTCATCCACTCCGGCCAGCTCGCAACTTTTGGTCAGGCGTTCGTGGTCGATTGCATCGTCCGAGAAGGTCAGGGCGATGTTCGAGCGCAGGGAGCCTTCAAAGAAATACGGATGCTGCGGAACAATGCCGAGCTGGTCCCTCCAGGAGCTTGCCGTTTTCGCGTCCAGCTCGTTGTCGTCGATGCGCACCCGGCCGCCGGTCGGTTCGATGAATCCGGCCAGGATATCCGCCAGGGTGGATTTTCCCGCTCCGGAGTGGCCGATTATGCCGACCATCTCACCCCGGAGAATGCGGAGGCTGACGCCGTTGAGCGCCTTTCGCGAGCTTCCGGGGTAGGCATATTCCACCTCGTGGAGATCAATCTCTTTTTCCAGGAGAGGTAACGGCTCGGGGATGATTGCAGCGGTTTTTGCGAGCTGCTCGCGCATGGTCTCGATGAAGTCGCGGACCTTGTGCAGGTTCGGGAGATATCCGCTGATGCTTCCCAGCATGCCGACGCTGCGGGAAATGGAAGGCAGAATGCGCCAGGCGGAAATGGCCACCAGGGACAGCGTGCCCATGATCCGCGCGCTGGAATATTCCGTATGGCAGATCATGATGACGGAACCGCCGATGATACCGAAGATGCCCACGGATTCGAGAATCCAGACCGGGGCGCGCTCCAGCACCTTCTGCATGGCCGCGCAACGCGCCCATTTGTGGAGCTGGAGGCCGAACAGGGACAGGGAGCTGGAAACGGCGTTGAAGGCCTTGAGTTCCCTCATGCCCTGGATGTTGCGCAGACACTCCCTGGAGTTGGAAAAGTTGAGGTTCCGGGAAGTGCTGCCGTAGTCGCTGATCTTGTTTTTGCAGAGCAGGAAAAAGCCGCCGCCTACGCTGCCCAGTCCCAGGAAGACGCAGAGCGAGAGGAGCGGCTCGAAAAAGAACAGGGAGCCGAGCAGGAGCAGGGAGATGACGCCGTCGCTGAAGACCTGGATCAGGTTGCTGGGCAGGTAGCCCACAAAGAGCCGCCATTGCACGTGGCTGTGCACGTCCGCCGGGTTTTGCCGCGAGCTCCATTCGTAGGGGCATTCCAGGAACCATCGCAGCATCCTGGTTCCCGCGTCCGTGCTCATGGTTCCCTCGAAGCGTGTGGTCACATAGTATTGCAGCCCCAGAAGGGCGTTTTTCAGGACCATCATGATGATGGTCGCGCTGCCCAAGGTCAGATAAAACAGCTGGGGATCGCTGAACAGGGCCTCTCCGAACATCTGTTTGCCGTAGGCGGCGTAGCGCGAGAGCATGACCTGATCCAGGGCGGTGAGGCTCGTGATGAACAGTGCCACCAGACCGAGGGCGACCAACTCGAACAGGGCCGTGAGCACGACGAGCGCCAGGAACCACCACCATTGTTTCTTATGGCAGGGATTCAGAGTCGCCAGGAAGTATTGCAGCATGTTCAGCATGGGGTCCACCGTGCCCGGTCCGGGCGGCTGCTACAGCACTCTCCAGTGCGGCCTGTGCAGAAAAACATCCCGATTCGTTTCGAATTCTTCCGGAGAGACGTCGAGCACGCGCACGGTCCTGCTCACCTTTCCCTGCACGATGTGCCGGAGTTCGTTCAGGCGGTTCCGGTCGACGTTTCCGACGATGAGCGCGTCTATCAGGCCGGAATCCTTTCCGAGCGCATAGTCGTCAAGGATGTAGACCGCCTTGACCTCACCCAGGCTGGCTACGACCTCGTCCACCAGTTTGTCGATGCCCACGGTCTTGCGGACGATGGAGCTGATTTCCGGGAAGAACGGATGCTTCTTGTTGGCTTTGAAATAGATGGATCTGCCGTTTTGCTCCTTTTCCAGGTAGCCTGCGTTGGAAAGGCTGTCCAACTCACCCTTGATGGCGTTGGGCGAAACCGCGAATTCCGAAGCGAGTTCCCGCAGGTAACAGGAGACCTTGGGGTTCAAAAAAAGCTTCATGAGCAGCTTGATGCGCGTCTTGGACGTGAATAATTCGGTGAGCATGATGTTTTACGTACAAAAAAAGTGAACGGAAAGCAAGCACCATGGAAAGGGTTTTGTCCGAGGTCGCTAGGGGCATGGACCTTTTGGCCGGGGCCGGTTGCGTTTGCAGGGGGCACGGTGTACTCAAGTACCTCGAAAAACGGAATACTCAGCGGCGTTCGTGAGGGTGATACGATGACGACGAATTCGGGACTGCGTGGCTGGCTGACTGCCTCCGGAGCCGGAGAAAACCGGTTGCGGGCGGATTGGAAGATATTGCTCTTGGCCTGTTTGTTGGCCTATGCCGTGGGATTGGGGTTGCGGCTTCTGGAGGTTCCTGCCTGGGACCATCCCGGCCTGCGTGTGGGCGCGGACCATATCCTGGCCACCCATGACTCCTACTTCTGGCTTGCCGGCGCGGACAACGTTCGCAGAACCTATAATTCGGAGCTGGCCTCGCTGATCAACGTCCTGTCCGGTCTGACCGGGGCGGACAAGGTGTCCGTGGCCTTTTGGGGCCCGGCGTTCATCGCTCCGCTCGTGGGCGTGGTGGGCGCGCTGTGGGGCTGGCTGCTGGCCGGGCGTAACGGAGCCCTGCTGTGCGGCGTTCTGGCGGGCGTGGCCCCCGGGTTTTTCCGGCGCACCCGTCTGGGCTATTACGATACCGACCTTTTCACCCTGCTGGCCCCCTTTGCCACGGCCTTTTTCCTGGCCTTCCTGCTTCGTGCGTATGTGCGCCGTTCCTGGGTTCGCAGCCCAGAAGAGCAGGACGGATCCGCAAGCATCACTCCCTTCCTTCTCGTGTTGCCGCTTGGCTTTCTGGCGCGCATGGGCTGGTGGTTTCACCAGGATATCTTTTCTTTTGGACTGGTCCTGCTGGCGTTGGCCTTTGGCCTGGCGGCCTTGCTGGGGCGCAGGGAACAACGCGGGGAAACTTTTTTGCTGCTTGCCTTTTTCGGCATCGTCGCCTTTTGGGGGCGCGAAGGCACAGGTGTGGCCTATCGGACTTTTGGCGCTTTTGCACCTCTGTTCGGGGCAGCGCTGGTCGCTGTCTGGATTTTCTTGCCTGCCGCGGCCCGAAAGCGAGCCGGTTCGGTCTGGGCAGGGCTTGGCGTGTTCGCCGGAGTGGTCCTGCTGGGGAATTTCCTGGGCTGGCCCTTGAGCAGCATCATCAAGCAGCTCAGCCCCTACCTCAAACCCGTTGCCGATACTGTGGCGACCCAGGCGCAGCTCGTTCCGCCCGTGTATCCGGCCATTGCTCAGAGCATCATCGAGGCCAAGAACGTGCCCCTGGCCGAGGTGCTGATGCGTCTCGGCCCGTTCAGCTGGCTCGCGCCACTGGGGATTGTCGGTTTGCTGGCCGCCTGCCTGCGGAGGCCTCTTGCCGTGCTCCTGTTGCCCTTGTTGGGCCTGGGCTTGGCCGGCGGGATTCTGGGCGTGCGCTTTACCATGTTCGGGGGCGCGGCAGTGGCCGTGGGCCTGGGCGTCTGCGTGACCTGGGCTTTGGATTGGCTGCTTGCGCGCAAATCACAGCGCGGCTGGCTGCATCCGGTCATTCAGTTGGCTTTGGCTTCCGTATTGGTGGCCGGACTGGGAGTGACTTACAAGGCCCTGCCTCTGACTCCTGTCTTGGACAGGCCCCATGCCGAAGGGCTGGTGGAGTTGGGCAAATTGGTCGAAAAGGACGCCACGGTCTGGACCTGGTGGGATTATGGCTACGTGACCCAGTTCTACACCAAGCGCACCACGCCCAGCGACGGCGGCCTGCATGCCGGACGGGAAATATACGCCACGGCCCTGGCGCTGAGTAGCGATTCATTGCAACAGGCGGCCAACATCATCAAATACAGCGCGGCCAGAGACAACCGTCCGGCCCAGGACTGGGACCGCATGGGCGGTGCACAGGCCCGTGCCGAGGTGCGGGACCTGCTCTTGGTAGAGCTGCCTGCCCCTGAAAAGGCGCAGTATCTTGTCGTTCCGTGGGCTGCGATGAATATTCTCAAATGGATCAGTTATTTCGGGACGTGGGACTTGGAGTCAGGCGGAGGCTTTCAATTCGCGATTCAACGCATCACAACGCCGTTCCATCTGGATACCGGGTTGGGCGCGCTGATCCCCGACGACGGGCAGCGGCCCCTGCCCTTGAGCAGCGTGGATTTGGTGGACGGGCAGGGGTACAAGCACCACGATTTTTATCAAAACAGCGGTGCGCCGCATCTGGTCATCAACAAGGGGCAGCGCAGCAATTACCTGTTGGACGACCGGGCGTACCGGTCCACCCTGGTGCAGCTTTTGGTGGGCGATCCTGTCCATTCGTCCATTGCCGAACGTTTTGAGCTGGTGGTCGAGGGTTCGCCCCATTTCCGGGCGTACCGGGTCAAGTAGAAATCAGCGGTAGGCGTCGAGCAATCCGCTTTCCAGCACGGCCTGGGCGGCCAAGGCATGGCCCGCGCTGTTCCAATGGGCGTCCCGTTCGAATTCGAAGCGTTGGCCTGTGGAGCGGTATTGTTCCAGCAGCAGGGGCTGCATGTCCACCAGCCGAAAGCCCTTGTCTTGCGCCTTCCTGCTGAAATATTCCCGCATTTTCCAGAAATAACTGTGTTCGGCATTGCCGGGAAAGCCGTCCTGGTAGAGTTGCGGCCGAACTCCATCAAGCACGAAGAGCACGTCCTGCGTGGCCAAGCCCGTGGCTTCGGGCAATCGGGCAAGAAATGCGTCCACGGCGCGGCGTGAGAGCGTGAGCCGTTGTTCATCCGCCTCGGCCCTGGTCTGCCCTGCGAAAGTTGCTTGCGTTGCGTCGCTGGGTTGCGTCAACCGTCCGGGCAGATCCTGGATGCGCAGGTTGGTGAACAGGTACAGGGCCAGCCGGGAATGCCGGGCCAGCCGGGTCGCCCAACTCGGTGCATAGTCGGTGAGCCGCAGCACCAGATCGTCGCCCTGTTCCTCAAAATAATGAAAGCCGGGCATATCGGCGTAGCGTTTCAGGGATTCGTCGAAATCGTTGCCCACCACCACGATGATCAGGCGTTCGGCATGGAATGCGGTGCAGGCATAGCCGGAATAGGCAAGATACTGGGACAGGGGCGCGCCCGACGCCGCAAAGCTGTACACCCGGGCTTTGTCCTGCATTGCTTGGGCCAGCCGGGCCTGGAGGGTTTGCGTATAGGGCAGCATGGCCGCCTCCACAAAGCTGTCGCCGATGACCGCCACCAAGGGGAGCGGAGCATCCGGATCGTAATCCTGGTCGTTGAGGAACCCATAGTTGTTGGCGTGGACTTGGTTGTGCAGACTGAAATCGGCAAAGCGCGACCATGTGGACGTGCGGTCGGGTTGGAAATGGTGCAGCGGAAAGGCTGCGTTCACTGGCTGGGTGCGCAGCCCCTCATTGACCGGGAAAAAGCGGAGAACGCCTTCCAGTAGAAGGCCGGTGGCAAGCAGCCCCAGCATGATTGCCAGCAGGTTGCCCATGGCGCGTTTCACGTCCCTGCCTCCCGTGTCCGTTTAGACCGCCCAAAAAGAAAAGGGGCGGGATTGCCCGCCCCTGGAACGTCACAAAGGCGAGGCTATTCGCAGACCTTCCACTGACCATCTTCCTTGATCAGCTCGATGGTCTCGTCCATGTCTTCGTTTTTTTCCTCGGATTCGCTCTTGGCCTTGATGGTGCCGCTGACCCGAATCTTGGCCGTGTCGCCCTTTTCCTCGACCACCTCATATTTGAGGCCCGAGAAATCGAACTTGAACTGCTCCAGCTCCTTGCGGATTTCGTCCATGAGCTCCTTGGGGGGCATATCGTCCTTCATCTTCTTGCAGAAGTGCTTGAAGGCTTCGTCGAAATTGCCGCTCACGGTGTTTTCCAGTGCGGCTTGCGCGGTCTTCTCGGGTCCAGGCCCGCCGCAGCCGGAAAGCAGGACGCTGAAAAGAACCAGGACGGCGGCCAGGGAAACGATTTTGCGCATCATGATCACGTTACCTCGGTTGCATGTTCGGTGGGATCAAACCACGATGAATTCACTCCTTAGCTCAGTATCTTCGCCACCGCCTTCCGTCAAGCCGCGGGCGGGAAAAGTACGGTTTCCGGTTGGTTCCAGATGCGCAAATCCTGCGCAAGGCGATGTCTGCGTCAGTTGCTACTGGCTGAATTCACACGCATTGTTTGCTGGCATGGGCGTTGCTAAAGTTGAGTGATGCCTAACCACGTATATTCAGAATGCGGGACAAATATGAAGCAATCTCTGGCGGCTATGTTCTTGATTTTTCTGCTGTATCCGACACATTCGGTTTGGGCTCAGGGAGCAGCGACCGAAAAGCCGCCTCATGGCGCGTCTGAAAAGGAACACGGGGAACAGCCGGGTTCGCCAGGGCGTGAAATGCGCCTGGAGGGTTTGCCCCGGACCATGGACGTCTGGACAAACCCGGAACAGGGCGAAATCGTGATTCGTGGCAATGTGGCCAAGGACGAAGGGGAGAGCCGGGGCGCGCACGGCCGGGCCGGCTTGTCCCGTGACGGTCGTCAAGGCGCGGGAGGGAACGATAAGGCTTTGGAAGCAAGCTCGAAAGAGGTGAAGCCATAACAGACGCCCGGTCTCTGGAGTAAGACCGGGCGTTGTCATCTTGCCCGCTTGGCGCGGGCTTCCGGTTCAGGCATTCGCGGAAATGCCGAGGTCGTTTCCGGTGTACATGTCTTCCGAGGCAGTCTCGGACTTGCGCACCAGATCAAACCCGAATTTTGCAGCCATGTAGCGCAGCGGCGAAAGGTTGCCGGTGGCTTTCATGATCTCCATGAGGGTTTCGACACCGACCTTGGCCGTCGTGTCGAATGGATTGGCCTCCCTAAGCATAGTGGAATAGGGCTTGCCGATCTCTTCGGAAATGGCCTTGGCCGGTTTTCCGCCTTCAAGGATGCTCTGCTGGATGATTCGGGTCAGTTCGTAACCGTGCATGGCGACACTCCTTTGGGGTTGCCTTGGCCGGAATCGGAATAATCAATGATTATCAAGAATTGTGCCGGGGATGATTATCATGTTGTTTTCAACCCCTTGAGAGGGAGAAGTGTGCGCCCACGTAACTAAAAATGGGCGCAAAGAGCGCCCGTTTTTAGATTCCGCGTGGCGAAAATCGCGCCATGTGCAGAAAGAAGCTTATACGCCGTCTTTGAGCAGCCTTTTGGCGATGTCCACATCGTAGAGCGCCATGGGGTTGCGGTCCGAGCCGCGCTGCCGGTACATCTCTGCGGCGGCTTCAATGACGTCGAGCGGCAACCACTCGTGCTTTTCCCAGACATGATCATGGTCTGCGTTCCAGAGGCGGAACTGAATTTGTCCCTCGAATTCGCGCACGTACATGCGTGTCTGCGGGTCCTGGATGGCCGGATGATAATACAGTCCGAGTTCGTCCTTCATTTTACCTCCTAGAACCGGGCCGGGCGTTTTCTCAAAAGCAGATGGCCGTCTTCGCGAATGGCCTCCAGGCCGAACCCTCGCAGGATTTGTGCCACAGGGCGGCCCAAAAGAAAATTCATGGTTTCCGGGTCCAGTCCTGTTTTTTCAGGAAGCAGGCGCCGCAATTCCTCGTCGTAGGCGATGATTTCGCCCATATGGTTCACGGCCTGTTGATCGCCTTCTGTGATTTTGCGGGCCAGAGAAACAAGCAGGCCCGTGGCGCTGCGTTGGTCATGGTCTTCAAGCAGGGCGCGCAGGGGATGGCCCTGGGGCAGCAGGTGATCCCTGTTGAGGCGGTCCTTTTCGTACATCGCGCGGAGAGCGTCCGTGTTTTCGCACAAGAGCACGCGGCATTCGGCGGGCCGGTTTTCGTAGACGGCGCAGGATTTGGTGTCGGCGTTGAAAAAAACACAGGCGCTTGAATCGGGTGCGGAACGGACCTTGATGATTTCCTCGACCAGCGGTACGACTTTGCCCAGAGGTTGGTCGTAGACCATTTCGCCAAGACGCAGCGTCATGAGTTGGTGCATGGGCAGGGCGTCGCCGACCAGCGGGGCATCCTGAATATGCAGGGCCGGGCCGCCTTTGGAGCAGCAAATGCCGCAGCGGCGGCACACCGGGGACTGTTCCTTTTCCAAAATCATGATCACTCCTCATGCCGGGGTTGGGGGGGGGCCATGCTGTTCGCGAGGGGGTAACGGATACCCCGAGCTTGCCGCGAAGGCAAGAGGGGGAATGACACCTTTGCCCCTGGCGGGCTGGGAGTGAGAATAATAAGCAGAGGCAACGGCTTTCAGGGGATTTTGGGTTGACAAAATGGACGCCTTGTCCTTAAGACGGTGAGGACCTTGTGCTATTTGTCACAGGGATCGACGTATCCGGCCGCGTTCCGTCAGGAAGGCGGGCGGTTTCGTCCTAGTACGGTAAGATGCCCGGACGCCCCGAATCGGGAGGCGCATCCGGCCGCGCTATCGGAAATGAGGGTAGTATCTTAATCCAAACTATGGAGGTTAAGGGAATGGCGAAACACAAAACTCCCCTGTTGGACCAGCTGGAAAGCGGGCCGTGGCCCAGCTTCGTGTCCGACATTAAGCAGGAGTGCGAAAGCAGAGCCAAGAATGAGAAGGGTGTGGAGTTCCAGATTCCTTCGGACTGTCCGGACGACCTGCTGGGCGTTCTTGAACTGTCCTACAAAGACGGTGAGACTCACTGGAAACACGGCGGCATCGTCGGCGTGTTCGGTTACGGCGGCGGCGTTATCGGCCGTTACTGCGACCAGCCCGAAATGTTCCCCGGCGTGGCTCACTTCCACACCGTGCGCGTCAACCAGCCTTCGGGTAAGTACTACACCACCGAGTTCCTCCGCCAGCTGTGCGACCTGTGGGAATTCCGCGGTTCCGGTCTGACCAACATGCATGGCGCCACCGGCGACATCGTGTTCATCGGCACCACCACCCCGCAGCTTGAAGAAATCTTCTTTGAACTGACCCACAACCTGAACACCGACCTCGGCGGTTCCGGTTCCAACCTGCGCACCCCGGCCACCTGCCTGGGCATGTCCCGTTGCGAGTTCGCTTGTTACGACACGCAGGGCCTGTGCTACAACATGACCAACGAGTACCAGGACGAGCTGCACCGCCCGGCCTTCCCGTACAAGTTCAAGTTCAAGTTCGACGGTTGCCCGAACGGCTGCGTGGCCTCCATCGCCCGTTCCGACTTCTCGGTCATCGGTACCTGGCGCGACCAGATCCGCATCGACCAGAAGGTCGTGGCCGCCTACGCCGGTGGCGAAATCGCCCCGAACGCCGGTGCCCACGCCGGTCGCGACTGGGGCAAGTTCGACATCCAGAAGGAAGTCGTGGACCTCTGTCCTTCCGAATGCATGTCCTACGAGGGTGGCAAGCTGGCCATCAACGACAAGGAATGCGTCCGTTGCATGCACTGCATCAACACCATGCCCCGCGCTCTGAAGATCGGTAACGATCGCGGCGCTTCCATCTTTGTCGGCGCCAAGGCTCCGATCCTTGATGGCGCCCAGATGGGTTCCCTGCTGGTTCCGTTCGTCAAGGTCGACGAAGGCAACGATTTCCGCGAGATCAAAGACATCGTCGAAGGTATCTGGGATCTGTGGATGGAAGAAGGCAAGAACCGCGAGCGCCTCGGTGAGACCATGAAGCGTATGGGCTTCTTGAAGATCATCGAAGCCGCCGGCGTGCCCGTTGACGCCCGCCAGGTTCAGGAGCCCCGCACCAACCCCTACATCTTCTGGAAGGCCGAAGATGTCACGGGCGGCTGGGATCGCGAAATCGCCGACTACAGAAAACGTCACCTGCTGTAATATAAGGGAGGAACAGACATGGCTTTTATCTCTTCTGGATACAATCCCCAAAAGCCGATGGAAAACCGTATTACGGACATCGGACCTCGCCACTTTGAGGAGTTCCTGCCGCCGATCATCAAAAAGAACTTCGGCAAATGGGAATACCACGAAATCCTGGAACCCGGCGTGCTCATGCACAAGGCCGAGTCCGGCGACGAAGTGTACACCGTCCGTTGCGGCGGCGCCCGTCTCATGACGGTCACGCACATCCGCGAGATCTGCGCCATCGCCGACAAGTTCGCTGACGGCCATCTGCGCTTCACCACCCGTAACAACATCGAGTTCATGGTCGAGTCCAAGGACAAGGCCCTTGAGCTGAAGAAGTTCCTCAACAGCCAGAAATTCGGCGCGGGTTCCATGAAGTTCCCGGTCGGCGGCACCGGCGCTGGTGTGACCAACATCGTTCACACCCAGGGCTGGGTCCACTGCCACACTCCGGCAACCGACGCCTCCGGTACCGTCAAGGCTACCATGGACGCCGTGTTCGAAGAGTTCCAGAGCATGCGTCTGCCCGCTCCGGTGCGCATCTCCATGGCCTGCTGCCTGAACATGTGCGGCGCCGTGCACTGCTCCGACATCGCCATCCTGGGCATCCACCGCAAGCCGCCGATGATCGACAACAAGATCCTCGACAATATCTGCGAAGTGCCCCTGGCCGTTGCTGCCTGCCCCACCGGCGCCATTCGTCCGACCAAGATCGAGATCGACGGCGAGAAGTACAACACCGTCGCGGTCAAGAACGAGCGCTGCATGTTCTGCGGCAACTGCTACACCATGTGTCCGGCCATGCCTCTCGCGGACAAGGAAGGTGACGGTATCGCTCTGATGGTTGGCGGCAAGATCTCCAACCGCATCACCAAGCCCGCCTTCTCCAAGGTCGTGGTTCCGTTCATCCCGAACGAGCCGCCCCGTTGGCCTACGCTGACCAAGACCATCAAGGAGATCCTGGACGCTTATTCCAAGGACGCCCGCAAGTACGAGCGCCTGGGCGACTGGGCCAACCGTATCGGTTGGGAGCGCTTCTTCGAGAAGTGCGGACTGGAGTTCACCGAACACCTGATCGACGACTTCCGCGATCCGGCCTATTACACCTGGCGCCAGACCACTCAGTTCAAATTCTAGAACTGACTGGAAGCTATCAAGGGGCGCGGAGTATGACTCCGCGCCCCATTAAACAAAGGAGCGACCTATGGTGCTTGATCTGAACACTGCAAAGCAGGCGATCATTGACTTTTGTCACGAAAAGTCCAAGAGCAAGTCGAAGTTTTATTTTAACGACTTCACCAAGCTCTTCCCGGATGAGAAAGCACGTGACGTCAAAAAGGTCCTCACCGCCCTCGTCAACGAAGGCGTGCTGATCTTCTGGTCCTCCGGCAGCACCACCATGTACGGCCTTGCTGGTGAAGGCAAGCAGGCCGCCGGTGAGGGTGAAAGCTAGGCCCACCTGCACGGATGGAGACACAAGGGCCTTGTCCATTGACGTGGACAAGGCTTTTCCTGTTCAAGGGAGACCGTCATAAAACGCACACAACCACGTCTGGTCCTGGCCGGACTTTCCGGCGGCGCCGGGAAAACCATTGTCAGCCTGGGGCTGGCCCGCGCCTGGGCGGACAAGGGCCTTCAGGTCAAGCCGTTCAAGAAGGGACCGGATTATATAGACGCCGCCTGGCTCGGTCTTGCCGCGGGCAGGCCGTGTACCAATCTTGATCCCGGTCTGCTGGAACGGGGACGGTTGCTCACCTTGTTCAACGAAAAAGCCGCAGGAAGCGATCTGGCCCTTATTGAAGGTAATCGAGGCCTTTATGACGGCAAGGATGTGGGCGGTTCCTGCTCCACTGCGGAATTGTCCCGCTGGCTGCAGGCACCCGTGGCGTTGGTGATCGATTGCACCAAGATGACCCGCACCGTTGCCGCCATTGTCCAGGGATGCGCCGCATTTGAGCCCGACGTGCAGCTTGCCGGAGTGATCCTCAACCGCACAGCCGGAGAGCGACACCGCGCCATTTTGCGGCAGGCAATTGAACAATATACGGATATAGCGGTCATCGGCTCTTTGCCAAAGTTGAAGCGTAATCCCATACCCGAGCGGCACATGGGGTTGTGGTCGGACCGTGAACTGGATGGGCAGGGTGAGGAAAGTCTTGGAGCGCTCGGAAGGATCGTGAGCGACTGTCTTGACCTACATCATCTTGAGGAGCTGGCGAGGGGTGCGTGCGCACTGGAATTGCCTGATACCGCGCTCTGGCCCGTGCCCGAACCGGGCGAAACGCCGGTTATCGGTTATGTGCATGATGCAGCTCTCTGGTTTTATTACCCGGAAAATCTTGAGGCCCTGGAACGGGCCGGAGCGCGGCTGGTCCGGCTGAGCCTGCTTGACGACGCGCCCTGGCCGGATATTCACGGCTTGTATCTGGGAGGCGGTTTCCCGGAGACGTTGGCACCGCAGCTTTCTGCCAATGTGAGCGTGCGCGGGCGGGTACGGGCCTTGGCCGAGGCGGGCATGCCGATGTATGCGGAGTGCGGCGGGTTCATGTATTTGTGCGAACGTATCGAATACGAGGACCGTATGCACGACATGGCCGGTCTTTTTCCTTTGGAGACTGGTTTTTGCGCCCGTCCCCAGGGGCTGGGCTATACCGAGGCCGAGGTGCTTGAGGACACGCCGTTTTTTTCAGCTGGCGAAGTGGTCCATGGGCATGAATTCCATTATTCACGCTGCGCCAAGCCCTCTTCGGCGGAGCTGCATTTGACGTTGCGCATGCGGCGCGGCAATGGGCTCTTGCAGGGTATGGACGGTCTTGTGTATAAAAATGTTTTGGCTGGATACAACCATATTTTTGCCTTGGGAACGCCGCAATGGGCACCGAATTTTGTGCGGGCCGCCCGCTCGTATCGTCTTTCCCTTTCTGCAACCACTGGAGATCACGAATGAAGAAGCTTGTTACTCTCTGCCTCTGTCTCGCTGTCTGTTCCGTGTTGTTTCTGGCTGGCAGCGCCTTTGCCCAGCAGAAAAATGTCCGTGTGAACATCGTGACCAGCGAAGGGAACATCGTGCTGGAACTCTGGCCCGACAAAGCGCCCGCCACGGTTGAAAACTTCCTCAAGTATGCCAAGGCCGGCTTTTATGAAGGCACGACGTTTCATCGCGTCATCAGCAATTTCATGATTCAGGGCGGCGGATTCGATGAGAATCTCAAGCCCAAGCGCGGGATGTTCGAGCCCATCGTCAATGAGGCCGACAACGGCGAGAAGAACAGGCCCTACACCATTGCCATGGCCCGCACCGGCCACCCCCATTCCGCCACCAACGAATTCTTCATCAATGTCCAGGACAACAAATCCTTGAACTTCAAATCCAAGAGCATGGAAGGTTACGGCTACTGCGTCTTCGGCGAGGTCTATGCGGGCAAGAACGTTGTGGACAAGATCCGCGACACTCCTGTCAAAGCCAAAGGTCCTATGCCGTTTGCACATGTGCCGGTGAAGCCGGTGGTCATCAAGCGGGTTGAAGTCCTGCCGTAGGTTGGTGCGACATGCATCTGCTTTATCGTATTGTCCTGCTTCTGTTCTTGGGGGCGTCTGTGCTGACGCCGCCGGCAGCGTTTGCTGACGCCCTGGCCCAGACCGTGTCCGACAAGGACTGGCAAGGCCATTGGGGCGAAGGAGCAACTTGTGCGGAAGCCATGGACAAGGCAGTCAGAGCCTGTGGCGGAACGGAATTCTGCCGACGTGAAGTAGGCTGCATCGAAGCGGACAAGCAAGGCTGCATCGCGCATGTGGACGACCCGGCCATGGCCGCGGTGGGTTGGAGCGACACACCGGAAACCGCAGTCCTGGAAGCGCTCAAGCAGTGCTTGCGGGGAGGCGGCCGAGGGTGCGTTCTGGACGAGGTCCGCTGTAATTATTAAGTAAGATTACCTTGTTGAAAAAAGCCCCGCTGTTTCCAGCGGGGCTTTTTTTGTCCATCTGTTGCGATCTCAGCCGGCGTCGGCTGGATTGTCGGCCTGGTCCTGGTCTTGAAAGTCTGCTGATTGCTTTGCGTCGTGGGTTTGCTGCCTTGCCGTGCGTTTTTCCAGCTTGGCCTTTTCCTCGTCGCGCAGGGCGCGTCGCAAGACCTTGCCAACCATGGTCTTGGGCAGTTCGTCACGAAATTCGACCTTGCGGGGGACTTTATATCCGGCAAGTTTTTCACGGCAGTAGGCAATCACTTCGGACTTGTTCAAATCCTCGCCTTCCTTGAGCACGACGTAGACCTTCACCATTTCGCCGCGCGTGTCCGAAGGAATGCCCACGGCTACGGCTTCCTTGATTTTGGGGTGCTGCATCAGCACCTCGTCGATCTCACGCGGATAGATGTTGTAACCGGCGGAGATGATCAGGTCCTTGCGCCGGTCAAGGATGAAGAAATAGCCATCCTCGTCCATGGTGGCGATGTCGCCGGTGAAGAGCCAGCCGTTGCGCAGTACGTCCGCCGTGTCGCCGGGCCGGTTGTAGTAGCCTTTCATGACCTGGGGACCGCGCAGCACGAGTTCGCCCATCTTGCCCATAGGCAGTTCTTCGCCGCCCACAACCATGTCCACGATTTTTGCGTCGGTATCCGGGAAGGGCAGGCCAATGGAGCCGGCCTTGCGCGTGCCTGTGAGCGGATTGAGATGCGTGACGGGCGAAGCCTCGGTCAAACCGAATCCCTCAAGGATTTCCGCGCCTGTCTCGGTTTTGTAGCGTTCGATGTATTCCACGGGCATGGGAGCGGATCCGGAAACACAGTAGCGGATGGAGCGCAGGTTGTACTTTTTGACGTCTTTCTGTTGCAGGAGCGAAACATAGACGGCGGGCGCGCCCGGGAAAATCGTTGGTTTGTGTTTGTGGATGGCCTTGAGCAGGTCTTTGGGTACGTACCGCGGAAAAGGGAGCTGTACGGCTCCGAGCAGGGTGGGCAGATTCAGGCAGACCGTCAGACCGTAAATATGAAAGTAGGGCAGCACGGCCAGGAAGATTTCCTGCTGGTCCTGGCGCAGGTCGTGGAGAATGGCGCGGCATTGTTGCATGTTCGCTGCCAGATTGAAGTGCGTGATCATGCACCCCTTGGGAACGCCGGTGGTGCCTCCTGTATACTGAAGTAAAGCGAGATCCTCCTTGGGATTGATGCCCTTGCAGGAGAAGGTGGCGCGACCGGAAAGCATGGATTTGAAAGGCAGGACGGTTTTCCCGTCAAAGGGAATTAAGGGCAGGCCGCCTTCTCTTTTGGTCTTGAGGCGATAGAGCAGATTCAGGGGAAACTTGAGACTGTCCGCAATGCTGGTGACACAGATTTTTTCAATGGGCAGTTCCTTGCGCAGCTTTTCGATTTTGGGCCAAAGCAGGTCAAGCATGATCAAAAATTTGGCGCCCGCATCGTTGAACTGGTGAACGATTTCCGTTTCCATGTAGAGCGGGTTGCTCATCACGGCCACGGCACCGGAGCGCAGAATGCCCCAATAGGCGATGACGGCCTGGGGCGTGTTGGGCAGCATGACCGCCACCCTGTCGCCGGGCCGAACCCCTTGGGCGCGCAGGTTGGCGGCAAATATTTCCGTGAGGCGTTTGAGCCGGGCGTAAGTCAGTTTGTAGTTCTTGAAAATGAGGGCGGTGCGTTTGGGCCATTTACGGGCGGCATCGTCAAGAAACTCGAACAGGGGTTTGGACTCGTAGTCGAGTTGAGGGGGAACTTCGGGGTCATAATGCTTGAGCCAGGGATGTTCCATGTCCGCCATCGTATTGCTCCTGTAAATTCCTCTAGATTGGCGTCGCACAATATAAGAGGAGCGGGTCGTGGTCAACTTGCCTCTGTGCAGGAGGAAAAAAACGCACTTGGAATAAAAGTTGAATGTGGGGGTAAAGAATTGTCATTTTTCAGTCGATCATTCAGTAGGTGAACGAAGGATCGTGGTCGTGCACGGGGTGACAATAGGGATTAAAAAAGGTAGCTTGCGGAATGGCGAGACAGGGCGTCGAATCCCTGGATCGGAACGGAACCGTAAACGGTGTCATCCATCCTGAAAAACAATTGGTTAGCGAACGGTTATGCTGATATCTCAAGGAAAATACATCAAGCCCAGCAAGGATGCGCGGATATTGGCGATCCTCGAATCTCTTTCGCGGGACAGCGGCCTTTCCCAATATGAATTGGGCAAGCAGCTCAGCCTGAGCGGGGCCATGATCAACCAGCACTTGCGGACGCTTCAGGAGCAAAAGCTCGTCACGTTCCAGCCCGTGAATGGAAAGAGCTACCGTTACGAGTTGACCGAGAGCGGCAAGGCCAGCCGTGAAAGGATGTTTGCGGCCTATTCCAGTGAAACCATCCGGTTGTACACCAAGGTCAAACGCTTCATTCAGGAAAGACTGTCCGGACTCGAAGTTGAAGGCAAGCACCGCCTGGCGCTTTTTGGGGCGTCAGAAACCTGCGAGGTCGTGCTTTCGGCCCTGGTGGAATGCGAGCATCAGATTGTCGCGCTTGTGGATAATGATCCACAAAAGCATGGATGCATTTTTCATGGCCATGTCATTTGTTCGCCTGTTGTTTTGGAACAGGTCGAGTTGGACGCGGTGGTCATCACCTCCTTTGGGAAGCAGAACGAGATCTACAGCCAACTTTTGCCCCTTTCCGAGAGGAAAGGCTTCGACATAGTGAGAATCTAACATGCAAGAGCGCATCGGTTCGATCCGGCTTCGTTCCGGCAGGAGTATCGGCGAGAACAACCCTTGTTTCGTGGTGGCCGAAATCGGCAACAATCACCAGGGGGACGTCGAGGTGGCCGCGCAAATGGTCGACGAGGCCGCCAAGGCCAGTGCGGATGCCGTCAAATTTCAAAAAAGAAACACCGAAGCCCTGCTGACCCGTGCGGGCCGCGAAGCGCCGTATACCGGCAAGAACAGCTTCGGCCCTACTTATGGGGAGCACCGCGACGCCTTGGAACTGTCCATCGAAGACCTGGCTGCGCTCAAGGCCCGGGCCGAATCCCTTGGGATGGTCTTTTTCGCCTCGGCCTGGGATGAGCCCAGCCTGGATCAGCTTCTTTCGCTGGAACCGGAGCTGATGAAGGTCAGCTCGGCTGAACTGGTCAACCTGCCGCTCTTGCGCAAGATCGGCGCTTCAGGCATCCCCGTGATCCTGTCCACGGGCATGAGCACCTTCGAGGATATCGAGGCCGCCCTGTCCGAATTGCGCCGGTATCATGACGATATCGTCCTGCTGCATTGCAACAGCCGCTACCCCTGCCCCGAGGAGCAGATCGGCCTGCCCGTCATCGAAACCATGCGCGAGGCGTACGGTTTGCCTGTGGGATATTCCGGGCACGAGCGGGGCATGGGGCCCAGCGTCGCTGCCGTGGCTTTCGGCGCCTGCGTGGTGGAACGCCATTTCACGCTGGACAAGACCATGCGCGGCACCGACCATCAGGTTTCCCTGGAGCCGGCCGAGTTGGCTGCTGTGGTCAACATGATCCGTGAAGTGGAAAAGGCCGTGCGCATCAAGGGCAAGAAAGTTTTTCCCGAGGAACAGGCCGCAGCCAAGAAACTGCGCAAGAGCATTATTTTCGCGCGGGATTTGCCCGCAGGGCATGTCATTGCAGAGGCCGACATCACGGCGAAATGCCCGGGCGACGGTGTTTCTCCCGTGCACTGGGACGAGGTGCTGGGCACGACGCTGAAGTCTCCTGTGCAGCACGAGGAACCGTTGCGCTGGGAATTGTTGGCGCAGCGGAGCCTGGAGGAAGCCCGGGCTGCAGCGACTTCGTAAGGTGCAGTTGATTTCCTGATCCCACTTTTCATGCCTGCGATCCTGGTATACGGTACAGCCAGGGAGCAGGGTATGGAAAAACAGGAAATATTGCTGGAAACCGGCACCAACGAGTTGGAGGTGCTGGAGTTCTTTATCGATCATCGTGTCGATGGAACTACAGTACGCGGCCATTACGGCGTGAACGTGGCCAAGGTCATGGAAGTGGTCGAAGCCCCTCTGGGCTTCGAAGCGGAATCATCCGAACGCCATGCCGCCCTCATGGGGACCATACCCCTGCGTGATCTGGCCCTGCCCGTGGTCGATTTGGCCCGCTGGCTGGACATGGAACGCGAACCTTCCGCCAACGAACCCATCATCGTCACCCGCTTCAACAATTTCATCACGGGATTTCTCGTTTCCGGTGTGGTGCAGATCCACCGCGTCAGCTGGGTCGACATCCAATCGCCGGGCAAGGTCATGGCCACCATGCCGGGCAACTGCATCACCGGTTCGGTCGTGCTCAACGACGAGTTCGTTTTATTGCTCGACCTGGAACGCGCCCTGGCCGAATTGGATGAAAGCGGCGACGCTTCCAGCGACGAAGCCGCGCCGGACAAGGGCGGAGAGGGGCGAAAGGCTTTTGTGGTGGATGATTCCACTTCGGTGCGTGCCCTGCTGACACATCGATTCACCAAGGCGGGGTTCGAGGTGCGGGCCTTGCTGGACGGCCAGGAAGCCTGGGAGGCGCTGCTGGCGCTCAAGGCCGAGGCCGAAGAGACGGATCGTCCCGTGACGGCTTTGCTTGACGTGGTTGTTACGGATCTGGAGATGCCGCGTATGGACGGGTACACGCTTTCAAGGCGTATCAAGGAGGACTCGGTCCTGTCCGCCCTGCCCGTGGTCATGTTTTCC
This sequence comes from Desulfovibrionaceae bacterium, assembly GCA_036541255.1. Classification (GTDB taxonomy): domain Bacteria; phylum Desulfobacterota; class Desulfovibrionia; order Desulfovibrionales; family Desulfovibrionaceae; genus Paucidesulfovibrio. Next base: position 24,990 of record JAZHDD010000007.1, read on the forward strand.
TCGCTCATTTCCGGGGCGACCAAGCATAAGGGTGAAGCCGTGCGCGCCGATCTTCAAGTTACCAAGCCGGATTTCAACGTCCTGACCGGAAAGGTCATGGAACTGCTTGATTCGCGTTCTTAAGCCTTGAGCAAAGGGAAAGAAACGGCCCGCAAGCATTGCTTGCGGGCCGTTTCTTTTACAGCCTGCGCAGCCATTCCGGCTTGAGTCCCACATCCCCGGCCAGGGCCGCATCAATGCGCGCCAGGGCCTCGGCTTTGCCTTTGGGCAATCGGACGCGCAGAGGCAAGCGGTTGGAAGCGTGATCCGAAAGAAACAGGCCACGGCTTATGTCCGTATGCGCCAGAATTTCACGCAGCTCCAAGAGGGCCTCCTGTGCGGTCAGCTCACGGAATAGGCCCTTTTCCGCCTCCGCGTGCAGGGGCGTTCCCGGAATGAGCATCAGAGTCAGTGCTGCGGTCTGGTCCGGATCCATGGCGGAAAGCGCCCGGCCCGTGGCCCGTGCATGTTCCAGGCTCAAATCTGGGCCGGCCAGCCCCAGGAGCACGGTCACGTTCAGCTTCACCCCGGCCTGGCGCAGCCGCTTTCCCTGGGCCACGATGAATGCGGCGTCGCCGTGCTTGCCCACTTTGCGCAGGGTGGGATCGTGACCGGACTCCAGGCCCATGTAGGCCATGCCCAGGCCATGGTCGGCCAATTCCCGGAGTTCCGCGTCGCTCTTCATGGCCACGGCCTTGGCATTGGCGTAGCTTCCGATGCGCGTGAGCCAGGGCAGGGCGTCGCGGATTTCGTCCAGCAGCGCCAGGAGCCGTTTCTGGGGGATGATCAGGGCGTCGCCGTCGCACAGGAACAGCCGCCGGTGATCCTGATAGTGCTTCGCGGCAAGGCGGATGTCTCGGGAAATGGTTTCAGAGGGCTTGATGGAAAAACGTTTGCCCTGATACGCGCCGCAGAACGCGCACTTGCCGTGGGAGCAGCCCGTGGTGACCTGGAGCAGGATGGATTCCGCCTCGCTGGGTGGACGGATGATGCGGCCTTGGTAGTCCATGGAGTCCATGCGTCTTGTGTGCCCCAGATGGGGCCGTCAGGCAAGGAGGAGTTGTCTCTGGCCGTTGCGGAGACCTCACCGCCTCGGTGGGTGTGCTTCCATAGTGCGGCGACGTTTCATGCTGTTGTTGAAAAAACGCGCGGCCCGTTTGGATAGTATGCATCCAAACGGGCCGCGCCAAATGGGATTCTCAAAGGGCATTGCCCCTTGAGCCGCCGAAGGCCTGCCTTGCGGCGGCAGCGCCGCTCAAAGCCTGCCCCGCGTTTAGCCCAACAACTCGTTGACCTTCTTCATCACGGCAAAGGCGTCGGCCACGTAGAGCACATCGGCCTTGCCATGGGCCCAGCCGCAACCCGCGTCCAGGTTCACGGCGCGGCGCTCGTTGATGAACCGCCAGCCCACCACATGGGGCTCCTCGCCGTGGCAGCAGGTGGCCAGTCCCTTGGCGTGGCGCGGGGTCGCGCCGGTCTGCCCGACCTGATGCAGGTGGGTCAGGAAGTTCAGCACTTCCTGGCCTTCACAGCCCAGATCCACCAGGGATTTGGAGCTGCCCAGGGAAGCCTTGGTCTTGTCCAGGAAGCCGAGGATGAGTTCGCCCGCCTCCTTGACGTGGGGCTGGCCGTCGGTCTGCTTCTTGGTCCAGCCCGCCCCTGTGACCAGGAGCAGCTTGGCGTCCGGGCGGATGGTCTGGGCGTCGGAGGCCGGAGACTTGATGCCGCTGACCGTGGTGCGGGCCAGGCCGTCCAGGGGCACGTCGATTATTTCAGGGGAAGCACTGCCGGGGCAGTCGGCTGCGGGGAAGCAGCCGGGGGAAAGGGTCATGATCCAGGGCGCAGCCTCGCGGCTGACCTGGCCAGACATGCGCTGGCGGTAGTACCAGCGGGTGCCCACGGGTTTTCCGTCCTGGACTTCCAGATTGGTGAGGTTGGTGTCCACTCGGCCGTTCAGGCGGAAGGCCACGCCGGGCAGAGCGCGGGAAAAACGCGCCGTGGCCGGGGCCAGCACGATGTCCGCACCCGAAGCCTTGCACAGAGCTTGGCAGGCGGCCGCGTCAGTGGCGTAGCGGGACGCGCCAAAGGCTTCGCCGGCCACGCCGAGAATCTTTTCGGCTCCACAGCCGCCGATGCTGTCCGCTGCGGCCTTGATATCCGCGCCGACAAGGGCGGCGTGCAGGGGCTGGCCCAGGCTTTCGGCCAGGGACTTGGCTGCGCTCAAAGTTTCCAGGGCCGCCTTGGGCAGCGCGCCGTTGTCGTCCGTGTGTGCGAGAAAGAGTATGCTCATGCGGCCCCCCTAGTTTTGGATCCAGTCCACGATTTCCCGGGCAATGTCGTCCACGGGCATGTCCTTGACCACGCGCGTCTGGCGCACGGTCTGCGGCAGGGAAACACCGCTCACCCGGAAGCCGCTGTCGAGCTTGGCGGGTTTGGCCTGTTGCAATGCGGGCATGATCGACTTCATGTTCATCATGCCCACCTGGGGATTGTTCGGGGGTTCGGGCAGCTCGCCCGTGGCCCAGCCGAACGCGGCCGGGGCGCTCTCGACCTTGGAGGCCAGCCAGTTGCCTGCCTCGATGCGTTCCAGCACCTCAAGGCTGCCGTCCGCGTTCACGGTCAGTTTGTCCACGCCCTGGAACTGATCCACGATACCCAGGCGTTCGGCCACCATCTGGATGGTGGAGCCGGTGCCGCGCGAGGCGGACTGCCAACCGCCAAAGAGCAGCAGCTTGGAGCGGTCCAGGTCGGCGATGCCCTCGATGGCGGTGGCCAATGCCTCGGCCACGTCAAAACTGTCCGTGAAACCGGAGGAAGGGCCGTCCACGGCCACGAACTGGAACGGGGCCTTTTGGGCCACGGCCATCATGACCTGCTGCAATTTGGCCTTGGGACCGAGGCTGACCAGCCAGACGCGGCAGCCCGGAATGGTGCGGGCCAGATTGGCGGCTTCGAACAAGGCGTGTCCGGCCCAGGGGTCGAGCACGGCGGGAAGCATCATTTCGTTTTTCAGTGCCGGGCCTTGAGGTCCGTCCATGGGCGTCAGCGTCTGCAACGGATCAGGCACGATGCTGCCGCATACCACTATGTCGTAACTCATATCGTCTCCTTGCTCTGATGGGGCGCAACCGGGAAGCGGCGCCATGCGCCGGGCGTTCCCTGCCCATTGGTTCAACGATCAGTTTTCGGCTGAATGCAGGCCGCCGGACCCGGCATGGAATTCCACGTTGGTCTGTTCCGGGTCGGTCTTGTGCGCCTGGGTGCAGTTCCACATGCAGGCGCCGCAGTGCACGCATTTTTCCCGGTCGAACAGGGGCACGGGGCCGTCCGGATTGACGGTGATGGCTTGGCCCGAGCAGACCTCGGCGCAGATGTTCGTGTCGCAGCGCTCGCAGGCCGCAGGGTCGGCAAAGCGCACATGGTCGGCAAATCCGGGGCTGGCCTGGACCTTGCCGCCCATGAGCAGCGCGTCCTGGTGGGAGACGAGCAGTTTGCCGTCATAGGGGATGGCGGGCCAGCCCGCCCTGTCCATGAGTGCGTCGTGCAGGGTGCGGCCCTGGGCCTTGCACTCCTGGCGCAGTTGCGAGATTTCTCCGGCCGGAATGCGGCCCTTGAAATACTCCTCGGCCGTGGGGATGCGCTCATAGACCCGCTTCTGCGGCCCGGAAAGGTTCAGCGCGCCCTTGGTCAGGCCGCTCAGGGCCATGCCCATAAGCCCGGTGAGCACGCCTTTCTGGAAGCCGTCGCGGGACTTTTGCGCGATGCGCGATTCCTCGTCGAGCCAGGAGGCGCGGCGTCGGGCCACGTAGGCCTTTTCGAGATTTTCTTTAGAGAAGCTCTTCCCCTGGCGCAGGATGTCGATTACGGCCTCGCCGAGTTGGCAGCCCGAGGTCCAGGCTTCGTCCACGCCCGAACCCGTGAGCACGTTGGTGGTGCCGGAGCCTTCGCCAATACGCGCCCAACCGTCGCCCACAAGGTGTGGTTCGCCACGGCGACCAGCGTCCTGCAATGATTTCGCACCCCAGGAGCGCATGGTGCCGCCTTCCAGATGTTGCCAGAGGGCGGGGTGGAGCATCCAGTGCTGGAGGTAACGGTAGGCCGTGCGCACCGGCGAATCGAACCAGGAAGGCACGAAGATGCCCAGCGAGGCGACATTGCCGGGGTAGACATAAAGGAAGCCGAAGATTTCCTGTTCGGGATAGCCCAGGGTATGCAGGACCGTGCCGGGCTTGAGGACGCAACCTTCGGGCAGGTCCACGACCATTTTCATGCCCACGGCCCATTCGCGCTGGTGGTTGCCCTGGGGCAGACCGAATTCCTGGTCCAGGCCGCGGCCTACCGGACCCACAGGACCGTCGCCCACAACGGTGAGCTGCGCGCGCACGTCCATGCCGGGCATGAACGCGCCTTCGGGCTTTCCTTTCTTGTCCACGCCCTGATCCACGAGCCGCACGCCCGCGACCTTGCCGTCCTCGACCAGGGCCTTGGCCACGGGCATGCCGGGCCATATCTGGGCCATGCCCGAGCCCATGGCCTGCCCGGCTGTCCAGGACAGGAACTGGCCCATGGAGAGCAGCATGCCCGGTTCCTTGCGCAGGAAAGGCGGAATCCAGGGTAGTTCGGCGGCGTGCCCTTTGCGGAAAGGCAGCAGGGCCTTTTCAAAGAGCTTCATGCCCAGGGATTTGTTGCTCGCGCCTTGGGGGTCGTAAAGGTAGAGGACCTTTTCCTCCTGCACCTCGCAGGCCATGGGAATCTGGGACAGGTCCAGATCCGGGAAGCTTGCGCGGATGCCACGCCCCTTGGTCACGATGCCGGAGACGCCGAATCCCGTGTCGTCGGCGCGCTCATAACAGAGCACCTGGGGCGGCATGCCGGGCATGGCCGTGGAATCGGCCAGCGGAGTGCCGTCCTCGTTCATCAGGGCCGGAGCCAGGGTGGCCAGGAAACCGGCGGTAGCCGGGCCATAGCCGACGCAGACGATGTCCGCGTCCATGGATTGGCGTAGTTCGTCCGGATTGATCTCGGGCATCTGGTCGCTCATGGGCGTTCTTTGTCCTGTTCGGGGCGAAACGCACCCGCGCTACATGGGATAGTCCAGGGCCTCGGGAATCATCACCCGTGTCAGGGCGTCGCCTGCGCGGTCCTTGGCCAGCCGTGCACCCGAGAGCTTTGCGTCGATTTCGTTGCGCAACGCGGCAAAAGGCGAGGCATCCTGCTCCGAACCGTATCCGTAGACCAGTTCCGCCAGAATGCGGCTGGCTTCTCCTGCTGCGCGGGCACTCTGCACAAAGGCCAGATCGGCATAAAAGGCGTTCAGTCCGTCCATGCCTTCGGCCAGGGTCGGATTGAGAGGCCCGTTCTCTGCCAGCGCCCGCACGTCATCAAAGAGATTGCAGGCCGAAATCAACCAGCAGAGCGCGTCGGACATGGGGAAAGTCACGCCCTGACGTTTGCGGTGGAAGAGCTTCTTGCCTTCGGCGTCCGTGGCCGTGTTGAGGAAATCAAAGGCCCAGAGCCAGGCGCGTATGGCAGCGGCCAGAGCGGGTGCGCCGGGCTGGCCCGAAGCGTCCAAGGCGGCGGCGTATTTGCCCAGGGTGGCCAGGAACAGCGGATTGCCCATGGTCACGGTAAGGTGCATGCGCTGCACTGCCTCAGGACCCTCGTAGGTGGCCTCGAGCTGGGCGTCGGCCCATTTGTGCATCAAAAAGCCGGGACAGTCCTCGGTGATACCGTAGCCGCCCATGAGGCTGATGGCTTCGCGCAGGAAATTGGCTCCTACGCCCGTATTCCAGAGCTTGGTGGCCGGGATGGTCACGTTGAGCACCGCGTCCAGATAGGCGTAGCGCGTCAGCGTATCGGATTCCAGCTCGGCGAACCGGGCCGCGTCGCGCTCGCTCTCGGGCGCAAAGAGCAGGTCGATGTATTCCAGGGCGTCCTGCTCCTTCTTTTTCAGAGCGGCCATTTGCTTGCGCGGGCCGACAATGCCCTGCTCCAGGAACAGGGCTTCCTTTTGCTTCTCGATGGGGTCGAAGTCGTCGGCCATGCGCGCCGCGCCGAATCCCAGGGAGGCGCCCGCCTCGGCAGCGGCCCAGATGTCCACGAGACGCTGCTGGGCGTCTTCCTTCTGCTGCAGGCCCATTTCGAACTTGGGGCTGCCCGGGCCCGAGGCGTCGCCGCCCCGGAAACGGGTGCGCTGGTAGCGGATTACCGGTTCGATGGCCGAGAGCAGTTTGGCTGTGGTCATCAGACCCACAGGGATGCGCGTGCGGTGGAAGACCGCGCCGATGATCTCGGAATGGCTGAAATTGGGGACAATGACGCCGTCCTTGATTTCGTAGCCGCCGATGATGCGGCTGGCCGGGACCTTGACCGTGATGATGGGGTCGCGGGTGGAGGAAAGCTGATGACACATCTTCAGGGTGGGCGCGCCCCGGTCAAAGCTGCCCGGGTCGTCGGCCTGCAGGGTGATCATGCAGGAGCCCTTGATGCGTTCGTCCGTGGAGTCCACGGCGGCGGTCACGAAATGGGCAAAGTCCATGTTGGTGATGAAGCGGCCGCGTTTTTCCACGTGGAGCATGGGCTCTTCGCCGTCTTTCCATTCGTCCACGCGCACCTTGCCCACGAGCACGCCCGTGTCCACGCCCACATAGGGCAGGGGCTCGGTCAGGGCGAACGCTCCGCGCCAGATTTCGCGGTCTTCTCCCGGCTGGGGCGGAACCGCGCGGTTCATGTAGTAGTCGCGCTGTTCCTGCGTGCCTTTTTCGTGAATGGGGGCCAGGGCCAGATTGCTGGCCAGGGAGCAGGTGGCGGAACCGCCGTCCACCCAGGAAAGTTCAAAGGCTACCAGGGACAGTGCCAGGTTTTTTGGCCCATCGATGAATCCGCCCTGATGCGGGTCCATGTACAGCGCGGTCAGCCCGGACTGGTCAAAAGCGTCCAGGAGCTGGTTTTTCTGGTCGTTCCATTCGTGCGAGTTCCGCGCCCCCTGGGCAACGAGCCCGGCGACAGTGGTACGGGCAATCTGACGGGCGGATTGCACCACCATCTGCAGGTCGAAACGTTCGGCGTAGCGCCACATGATCTGGCGAACGTCGTCGCCGGGAAGGGTGTTCAGGGTGTACATAGGCTGTGTTTCCAGGTTTCGATGTGGTTACATTAATGGAATGCAGGGGAAAAACTGACGCCAGAGAATAGGGCAAAGACCAAGTTGAGTCAAAAAAATTTTCCCTGTACAGCGTTGTTGAAAAGTACTTGATAATCCTTGTTTTTTCAGCGTCGTACACGTATCGTTGCAGAACAAGTGCGGGTGCTCACTCTGTGATGTGTCCCTTGATTGTAGGATATGAGGTCGTTTGGAGGGAAACATGCCGACTCGTTGCGCCTGGGTGCCGCTGGAAAAAGAATATTACGTCCGCTATCACGACGAGGAATGGGGCGTGCCCCTGCACGATGACCGCGCGCTTTTCGAGATGCTGGTGCTGGAAGGGGCTCAGGCCGGGCTGTCCTGGGACACCATATTGCGGAAGCGCGAGGGGTACCGTCGGGCTTTTGCCGGGTTTGATCCGCAGGCGGTGGCCCGTTTCGGACCCGAGGACGAGGCGCGCATCCTGGCTGATCCTGGCGTGGTGCGAAACAGGCTCAAGATCGCTTCGGCTGTGAAGAATGCGCGCGCTGTCTTGAAAATCCAGGAAGAGCGCGGCAGTTTTGACGCGTATCTCTGGGATTTCGTGGAAGGCACACCCGTGGTCAGCGGCTGGAAAAGACGGGAGGATGTCCCGGCCCGGACACCGCTTTCCGATGTCCTTGCCAAGGACCTGAAGGGGCGCGGCATGAGCTTTGTGGGCAGCACCACCATGTATGCGCTGCTCCAGGCGGCAGGGCTGGTCAACGACCATACCTACGACTGCTTTCGCTATCGCGAACTGATTTGAAAAGAAAAGTTTTTTGACGCTGAAAAAAATGGTTGACGACCCTGTGCGGATGAATTAGGTATCTCCCCTCGCGTGGGCTCGTGGCTCAGTGGATAGAGCATTCGGCTACGAACCGAAAGGTCGCAGGTTCGAATCCTGCCGAGCCCACCATAAAAGAAAGGAAACCCGGTTGCTTAGATG
>JAZHDD010000008.1:0-7407 GCA_036541255.1 Desulfovibrionaceae bacterium
GGAGGGATGTTGCCTGTGCAAAATTATTCAGGCCGGTGATCCGGTCTAGCGTGTCCTCCAGGATGGTGGGCAGCACAAAGGCCTCACCGGCGGCGACTCCCAGGGCCGAGTCAAGAGGATCGGAGAGTGTCTCCTGTTCCGCCGGGCGCAGCAGGGCCGTGGACTGATAAAAAGGGGCTCCAAAAGTCGCGTGCGTATGCTCGAACAGGGCGCGTTGGCACAGCGGACTGCTGCTTTCGCAGTACAGGGCGGCCAGGGGCGTGTTCCGGAACGCTTCCCCTGTTCGGCAGACCAAGCCCAACACCAGGAGGGCTTCCAGCAATCTGGCAACGGTGACAGGGCTTCTATCCAGGCGGCGGGCGAGTTCTTCGCATGTGGCCGGTTCCTGGAGCTGGTCAAAGACAGCGTTGTCAAAGGCCGCTTTCAGGGTGCAGTAGGCGTAGAATCCGGCTTGTGCCTGATAGAGAAAGTCCGGTGTTGTTTTTGTGGAAGCGTCGGATTGGTTCATTGATCCTCCCGTGAAGTCGAATTCGCGGCATTGGGGGCGTGCCCGGTTCGGGCGGGCGGCTCCAATGAGGGCAGAGCCGTATTCTCCTTTTCCGGGGAAGACGCGGCAACGTCAAGGCCTCGTCCCGACATAATCCCTGGTCGAGGAGCCGGTTTTCTGCGCAGGTGCAGGAACCAGCCTTCATCAAAAAAAGGGAAAAAGAAAGGGGAGGGATTCAAAGGCCCAGTTTGCGGGCACAAACCTGGCAATAGCCGTTGACCAGGCCGGAAACCTTGGCATCGCAGCGTTTGCAGACCTGTAATGGGCCGGCGCAGAGCGTGCGCGGAGCCGGAGCCATAAAGGATTCCCGGGTGGCTGGGCCGCGGCTGATGCTCTTGGAAAGGCAGACCGTTTCGCACAGGCCGCAATCGATGCATTTCCAGGTTGCGAACAGGAGGCGGAATCCGGAAGAAGCGCGAACGCATTCCAGGGCTTCGGTGGGGCAGGTGTTGGCACACGCTCCGCAGCCGTTGCAGGAGGCGGAAATTGAGAGTTCGGCGGCGGGAAAGTCTGCGGGCAGGCGGCCGGAACAGGCCAGCGTACGCAGCGCCGAATGCAGGTTTGCGCGGGCCGATGCGGGCAGGGAGACAGTGGTTGACGGGCTTTGCTCCACGGTTTCCGTTGGGGCGGGCCGAGGTTGGAACAGGCTGAAGAAGTCCCGGCGGGAAACAGAATGTTTTTCCACCAGTTGCGCGGTCTTGTGCCGGACGCATTGGAATTTGTCCGCGTCTGCGGGGCAGAGTTCTCGGAATGCGGCCAAGGTCTTGTGAAACAGGCGGAGCTTGTCTCCCTTTTCGCATCGGGCGCAATCACCGTGCAGGAAAATGGTGGTCTGGACGTTCGTGAGCGCCAAGCGCGCAAGAACGTCCAGACCGATGGAGGATGGGCAACCGTCGAGCCGCACGGTCTCGTCCTGGAGGGATGGTAGGGCGTGACAGGCGACGCGAACGGTTGTCGGGCCATGGAGGCGGGAAACCGTGTCGAAAAGCTTCCATGCACCGGGATGGCGAACGGCATCGGCAGGGCAGGCCGCAGCACAGATACCGCACTTCAGGCAGGCGCCGGGGTTTGCGCCTGGGGAGTCAGCCAGGAGGAGGGCCTTCGCGGGGCATGCTTGAGCGCAAAGAGAGCAGTCCCCGCCCCTGAAGCGGATACACCGAGTTCGTATGAATTCGGGCTTAAACGGCATGGTTCCCTCAGAGAAAAATCAATCGGCCACGATTTCGCGGAGCGCGTCCACGGTGTGCATGCCCAGGACGGCGGCTCCTTTGTAGAAATCCGTGTTTGCCTTGCCGTGAATATCGTCGAGGCACGCCTTGGCCCAGCGGCAGAGATGCTCATCCGCAAAGGCGCGCGCATCCGCCACATGCGCTTTTGCTTCCTCTGTTTCTCCCGAATCAAGAGCCTGTGCTGTCCGCCCCAGGACATGGGCAAGAAAAGCCAGCTCCAGACCGAGATGGTCGTCCGGTTCCTTGTTGGTCAGGGGCGCTGCAAGGCCGTAGCGGGCATAGGCCTCACGCACTTCAAATGTGGGGTCGCCGAAAAGCAGTTTTTCCTTGGTCGTCCATACGGACTCCCAGACAGGCACGGACGAGCCCGGCAAAATGAACAGGTTGTTGTAGTCTTCCTGCAACAGGGCCAGGCTTTGCGTATCAATCGTGGCAACGGCGTCTTGCAGCAGTGTCAGGCCGCTGGCCGCGGGGGCGTCGAGTTCCAAGGGCCATTGCTTGAGGACGCCTTCCGAGTTCAGCCAGGAGAGAAAGTCCTCTTCAGGAGCGCTCATAATCATTCTGCTGATAATAGCGCATGTTACGGAAGCTGCCAGGTAATCATCCGATGTTTTCATGGTGTCCCGGTACGGGTCCGGAGGAAACCTCCGGACCCGATGTTCGTTTAGATTCCGATTCTCAGATACGTTCCGTAGAACATGATCCTGCCGATGATCTCGCCCACGAAGACGAGGCCAAAGGCGCACAGGCTGAGATTGGTCATGGCCTTGCCTTCGGTGGAGGTGATGATCTTGAAGGCTGCCCAGGCGAACAGGGCCGTGCCCAGGAAGATCAGGACCGTCCGGGCCGCCAGGAAGATCAGCCCGCCAGAGGCCATCAGCTCGATCCCGGAGACATCCATGCTGTTGGTGGCGTCAAGCGCGACCATGTCGAGGGGGATGCCCACGAATTTCAGGGCCAGACCGATCACTGCGGCGATGATGAACATGCCGGTGATGCGGTTCAGGTCTTCCTTGGTCATGTCCGCCAGATTGTTTTGAATACCGAAGAGCAGACCACCGGCAATGGAGCCGGAGATGAGCATGGTTCCATAGAATCCCAGCATGGTGGAAATGCTGTCCCATACGGGGATGGTGGTCAGCATGTACACGCGGGACATGGCGAACACGGTGGCAAGCCCGAAGAACACGGCGAGCAGGGAAAGCGCGGTGGCCTTTGCCTCCGGTGTTTTGTGGCGCAGGAAGGTCAGGGCCAGGACCGAGGCGAAGAAGCCGCAGGTGGTCAGGATTTCCCTGCTCAGCCAGGACGTGCCCGCGTTGAACATGGTGAACATGCTGTGCAGGGGCGTGCCCAGATGGGCCAGGGAAAGGAGCAGCGATACGCCGGTGATGGCGCTGATCACCGGAAGCTGCCAGGTGAAGAGCTTCGCGGGTGACTCGGTCATCATGCGGGCGATCTCGGAGACCAACAGCATGCCTATCGCGGTCTGCGCGAGGATGGTGAAAAGGACCAGGCTCCATTCGTTAGCGAGCATTGTTACACCTCCTCAGGGTTTTGGATCTTGCCGATGCGAGATCCAGCGGGCTGGGCATTGCGGTTGGCAGTGAACAGCAGATTGGGCTGGGTGATGGTCGGATCCGGCAGCGGGGCAACGGCCTGGACCGTGCCGTACAGGGCCACCAGTTCTTCGTATTCACCGAATTTGAGGGCGCGGGTGGGGCATGCGGACACGCATGCCGGCGGCTTGCCCTGTTCCAGATAGTCGCGACAGAAATCGCACTTTTCCATTTTGCCCTTTTGGGCATTGTATTGCGGAGCGGAATAGGGGCAGCCCCATTCGCAGTAGCGACAGCCGACGCATTTGTTGTGATCCACGCTGACAATGCCGTTTTCATCCTTGTGCATGGCCGTGGTCGGGCAGGAGCGCACACAGATGGGGTTTTCGCAATGGTTGCAGGAAATCGACAGATAATAGGCGAAGACATCCTGTTCGTAGGAGCCGTTGGCGTTACGGACCCAGTTTCCGCCCGCGTATTCGGTGACGCGCCTGAACAGCACGCTCTCGGGCAGATCGTGCTTGTCGATGCAGGCGATCATGCACGTCTTGCAGCCCGTGCAGGCATCCATATCGAGATAAAATGCAGGTCTTTTGAACATACGTCAGTCTCCCTTACGCTTTCTCGACCTGAACAAGATTGGTGTGCTGGGGATTGCCCTTGGCCAGCGGCGAGGGCCGCAGCGAGGTCAGGACGTTCACGCAGCCGCCGCTGTCGGCGCCGTTCTTGTTCGGTGTGAACCAGGCTCCTTCAGGCAGGGTCAGGACTCCGGGCATCATGCGCGGAGTCACCTTGGCCGTGGTGAAGACCACGCCCCGTTCGTTGTAGACCTTGACCTTGTCGCCGTGGGCAATGTTGCGCGCGTCGGCGTCCAGCGGGTTGATCCACAGCTCCTGGGGGGCGACCTTCTGGAGCCAGTCCACGTTGCCGTAGGTGGAGTGCGTGCGCTGCTTGTAGTGGTGGCCGATCAGCTGCAGCGGATATTGGGCTTTGAGCGGATCGGAAACGCCTTCCCAGGTGGGCACGTATTCGGGCAGTCCGGTGATGACGTCGCCCTCAACGAGTTCCCAGGAGCGGCCGATGTCCCAGAGCCGCTTGGAGAATATCTCCAGCTTGCCCGAGGGGCTTTTCACGGGATGGCCTTCGGGATCGTCGCGGAAGTCCTTGTACGGCACCGAGGGCAGTCCGGGGTTCTTGCTTTTGTAGATGCCCATTTCAAAGGCGTCCGAGAGCTTGGTAGGCAGATCGGGCAGGTTTTCCCTGGAGAGCTGGTAGACGTGCTCCACCCACTGCTGGCGGGTGCGGCCTTCGGTGTACTTCTCGCCAGCGCCCAGACGTTCGGCGATTCCGGCGCAGATGTCGTAGATGGTGCGGCTTTCAAAGAGCGGCTCGATGACCTTTTGGGCGAAGATCACGTAGCCCATTTCCGAGGCGAAGCCCTGGGGAGCGAAATCGTCCTCTTCCAGGTTGGATGTCGCCGGAAGCAGATAGTCCGCGAATTTCGCACTGGGGGTCATGAAGTTGTCGATCACGACGATGGTTTCGCACTTGCTGTCGTCGGCCAGGATCTGCGAGGTCCGGTTGGCGTCGGAGTGTTGGTTGACCAGACAGTTGCCCGCGTAGTTCCAAATGAACTTGATGGGGGCGACAAGCTTGTCGCGGCCCTGTACGCCGTCGCGCGTGGCGCTCATCTCCAGGCCGCGATCGATGGCGTCGGTCCACATGAAGCAGGAGATGGACGTGCTGACGGGGTTGTCCAGCACCGGGAACGGTGCAAAGGGAACGCCGTAGCCGCTTTCGCGTGCGCCGGTGTTGCCGCCCTGGACGCCGACGTTGCCGGTCAGGATGGGCAGCATGCTGATGGCGCGGCAGTTCTGCTCGCCGTTGGCCTGGCGCTGCACGGACCAGCCCTGCGAGATGTAGCACGGCTTGGCCTGGGCGATTTCCCTGGCCAGCTGGACAATGCGGCGGGCGGGAATGCCGGTGATGGCCGAGGCCCATTCCGGGGTCTTGGGCTGACCGTCCCGTCCCTTGCCGAGGATATACGACTTGTAGGAATTTCCGGAGGGAACACCCTCGGGCATGGAAGCTTCATCAAAGCCGACAGTGCAGCGTTTGATGAAGTCGTGATCCACGATGTCCTCGGTGATCATGACATAGGCCAGACCGCACACAAGAGCGGCATCCGTGCCGGGGCGGATGGGAATCCATTCGTCGGCCAGGGTGGTTGCGCTGTCCGTGAAGCGGGGATCGACCACGATGATCTTGGCGTAACCGTTTTTCCGGGCCTGGGTGATGTCGTGGATCAGGCCGCCGCCGCTCATGCGGGTCACAGCGGGGTTGTTGCCGAAAAGCACGACAAGCTTGCTGTTGACGATGTCCGAAAGCGTGTTGCCGCGGACCCAGCCGTCACCGAAGGTGTAGGGCAGGGCCATGTCGATCTGGGCGTCGCTGTAGGTGCCGTATTGGTTCAGGTAGCCGCCGAGACAGTTCATGAGGCGCGCCACGGGCGTGGAGCCGGTGGGCCAGGACTTGGACAGGACCGCACCGAGGTTGCCGGTGCCGTAATTCAGGTAGACGGATTCGTTGCCCCATTTCTTGATGGTGTCGCCGAGGCTTTTGGCGATGCCGTTCAGGGCTTCGTCCCAGGTGATGCGTTCGAACTTGCCTTCCCCGCGCTTGCCGACGCGCTTCATGGGATATTTGAGACGGTCGGGCGCATAGATGCGGTGGCGCATGGCGCGGCCGCGCAGACAGGCCCGGACTTGGTGATTGCCGTAGACGTCGTCGCCGGTGTCGTCGGTTTCAATGCGGGTGACTACGCCGTCCTTGACAAAGGCGCGCAGGGCGCAGCGGCTGCCGCAGTTCACGTTGCATGACGTCCAGACGACCTTGTCGGCGAACGGCTCGGCGCTTTCCACTGGCCGCAGGCCATAAAACAGGCCAGTTCCGGTCAGGGCCGTCACCCCGCCGAGGGCGGCACTCCACTTCAGGAAGTCCCGTCTCTTAAGGTTCCCCTTTGCAGAGGATTGCTCTGAATCTTTCCTCTTCATAATTATCCTCACTCGTTTGACAGTACGCGCAATGTGCAGCGGTCATGACATTTCGTGTGTTGTTGATAACAACAACTGTGCCAAGGTAATGATCCTGCAATTGCGGTATGTTGACGGCGGCGCCTTTCAAACGGAGATGGTTTTTTCCAGTTTTTCTGGAATTCAGGGCCCGGTCTTGCCGTGCTTCTTCCGCAAAAAAAGGAAAGACTAGGCCTTTTCAATTCCATGAAGTTTGAGTTGGGAATAGACCCTGCTTTTGCCGAGTTTCGAGATTGCGCAGGCCCGCTCCACATCCCAGCACGAGGCTTCCATCAGCCTTGAAAAGTAAAATTTATCTGCCTGATCCAGGATTTGACTGCGATATTCCTTGTAGCAGGGCAGATCGGCGGACAGCTCGGGCTGGAATCCGGAAGTATCGATCTCCAGAGGGTTTTCCCGGCTGCTGAGGGAGTGTTTGAGCATGGAGATACGGACCCGTTCCGGCAGGTGAAAGGCGAAGAGTTCCGTGTGTCCGTAAGCGTTGACAAGGGCGTTTTCCAGAACATTGGACAATTCGCGGATGTTGCCTGGCCAGTCGTATTTCCCAAGCGTCTCCATGAAATCCTGGGAGATTTTTTTGGGCGGGATGGCGTTTTTTTGGCAAATCCGGTCCGCAAGGCAGTGGGTCAGTTCGGCGAGGTCTTCCGTGCGTTCGCGCAGGGAAGGCAGCTTGATGGTCATGGACCCGAGCCGGTACAGGAGGTCGTCCCGAAAGGTGCCGTCCTGCACCATCTCATTGAGGTCCCTGTGGGTTGCCGCCACAAGTCTGAAATCGCTGGAAATTTCCTGACTGCCGCCGACAGGGCGGTATTTGCGTTCCTGCAGGACCCGGAGCAATTTCTTTTGCAGGCTGAGCGGTAGTTCTCCCACTTCGTCCAGGAAAAGCGTACCGCCATGAGCTTCGAGGATCAGCCCGCTGTTGGCGCGGTCCGCGCCGGTGAACGCTCCCTTCACGTGGCCGAACAGGGTGCTTTCCAACAGGG
>JAZHDD010000009.1:0-91927 GCA_036541255.1 Desulfovibrionaceae bacterium
TCCGCGCCGGTGAACGCTCCCTTCACGTGGCCGAACAGGGTGCTTTCCAACAGGGTGGAGGGAATGGAAGCACAGTCCACGACCACGAACGGCCCATGGCTTCTTCTACTGTTGTCGTGCAGGGCGCGGGCGAACAGTTCCTTGCCAGTGCCTGTTTCTCCGGTGATGAGCAGACTCGCGTCGCTGTGCGCCGCCGTACCCAGGCGTTCAAGAGCCTGGCTGATGGCCGGGCCCGTGCCGACGATGTCGCAGCGTTTGAGGAGCAATTCTCTTTCGCTTGTTTCCCTGAGGTTGTCCCGATATTTCAGCACGCGCTGCAGCGGCAGCAGGATTTTTTTCGGGGAAAGCGGCTTTTGTAGATAGTCCCAGGCTCCGTTGCGGATGGCCAGTTCCGCGCCGTTGGGATCACCCAGCCCCGTGAGGATGATGACTTCGGGAGGTGTGGGCAGCTCCTTGAGTTGCGGCAGGATATCCAGTCCGTTTCCGTCGGGCAGCCGGATGTCCAGAAAAACCACGTCGAAGTCTTCGGAGAGGTTTTTCTCAAGCCCTTCGCGAATGGAAAGGGCGCACTCGGCGTCGTGGCCGAGGTTGTGCACCAGCTCCATGAGCGCTTCACAGGTCAGGCGGTCGTCATCAATCACCAGGACCTTGGCCATACATCCGCTCCTTATGTCGTGCTTTCCCGGGCTTCCGCGAGAAGGTCCGGCTTCAAGTATTTTCGTACCGTCAGGGCCAACAGCTTGAGGCTGATGGGTTTTTTCAGATATTCACGTATGCCCAGCGCTGCCGCGGCGCTTTCATCGAAGCTGTGGCTGTAGCCGCTGCACAGAATGATCGGGATGCCGGGTTTTTCTTCGAGAATCATGCGGGCCAGCTTGTCGCCGCTCAGGCCGGGCATGTTGTAGTCCGTGATGACGAGATCGAAATTTTCAGGCGCGTTCCTGAATGATTGCAGGGCCGTTCTGCTGTCCGTTTCCGAGTGGATCTTGTAGCCCAGATTGGCGAGAAATTCAGAGCAGGATTTGACCAGCTCGCGTTCATCGTCCACCAGAAGAATACGGCCCGAGCCCTTGGAGATGTCCTGCTGGGCGGCGAGGTTTGCGGGGCGTGCCTCCTTTTCCTCGATGGTCGGCAGCAGCACCCGGAAAAGCGAGCCTCGACCCAGGGCGCTTTTCACCTGCACGGAGCCGCCCCAGGATTTCACGATGCCCTCCACGACCGCGAGTCCGAGTCCCGTGCCTTTGCCCGGGTTTTTGGTGGTGAAGAACGGATCGAAAATGCGCTCCATCAGTTCCGGAGCGATGCCGGAACCCGTGTCGCCGACCTCCAGGGCCAGATAGCGGCCGGGTTTCAGCTGCGGCGTGTTGACGCGGCTTTCCTTGATCTCCTTGGAGTGCAGGGCCAGGGAGAGCTTGCCGCCTTTTGTTTCCATGGCGTGCGCGGCGTTGGTGCAAAGATTCATGAGCACCTGGTGCACCTGGGTGGGATCGGCGAGCACGATGGGTTCCGGGGACTCCAGGTCGTATTCGATGGTAATGGAGGCCGGGAGCGAGGCCTGGAGGAAGTTGACGGTTTCCTTGATGATCGGCCCCACGGTCAGGGGAGAGACCTCGTCACTGCCTTTTCTGGTAAAGGTCAGGATTTGGTTGACCAAGTCGCGGCCCCGATAGGCTGCGGCAAGGATGGCCGTAACCTTGGGCTGAAGCGTGGCGTCGGCGTGCAGGTGGAACAGCTCCACCATTTCACCGTTGGCAATGATCACGCCGAGGATGTTGTTGAAGTCGTGGGCGATGCCGCCGGCCAGAGTACCGAGGGCCTCCATGCGCTGGATGCGTTGTAGTTGGAGGCTTTTTTCATGCAGGGATATCTCGGTGCGTTTGCGCTGGAGCGCCTCTTCAAAGGCGAACAGGACTTCGGCCAGCAGGGATATCTCGCTGGGGGCGTACTGCGCTCCGCCTCGCGCCACCGTGATGATGCTCAGGTTGGCCCCGGCAAGAATCTGGAGCGGGACCATGATCACATGGTATTGCCCGTTTTTGTTATTGGGAAGAGACAGTTTAATCACGGAGCCGTTGCGCAGCCGTTCCATCTGGTCGTGGTCCAAGACCACCTTGTTGATTCTGGAGCTTTCCTCATCGGAAGCCTTGCCGTCTTCTTCCGAGGTCTCGAACGTGGTCAGGAGCACTTTGACAGTGCCTCCCTTTTCCACCTCGCCCCAAAAGGACTGCTCGCTTGCCGACATGATCTTGGCTTCCTGGAGACAGCGCAGCATGACCTCGCGTTCAGTGCGGCAGTCCAGGGAACCCAGCAGCACCTTGTTGATGGAGCTGAGCGCCATGGTCCGCTGGGCCACCTGAAGTTTGAGGCTGCGGTTCCAGACCAGCACCAGCACGATGACGCCGATGCCGATGCCGAGAATGGTCAGCAGCCCCATCCAGAAGGTCCAACTGGTCCAGATGGGCCGATAATGCAGGTTCAGCCACTTTTCTTCGATGGTTTTGCGCTCATGCGGCAGGATCATGGCCAGCCCCTTGCGCAGGATGCTGCCGAGCATGGGCCTGCTTTTCACCGACGCGATGCGCAGGTCGATGCTGTAGCTGGTGATGCCAGCGATGCGCAGGTTGCTGATTCGGGCGTTGGCGATATAGCGCGAGGCCAGGG
Source organism: Desulfovibrionaceae bacterium (assembly GCA_036541255.1). GTDB lineage: Bacteria > Desulfobacterota > Desulfovibrionia > Desulfovibrionales > Desulfovibrionaceae > Paucidesulfovibrio. Next base: position 2,662 of record JAZHDD010000009.1, read on the forward strand.
CCATGTCGCAGATCAGCGCGTCCACGTCGCCCACGGCCAGTGAACGCAGACCGCCGATGTAGCCTCCGTTCATGGGCAGGATGGTGTATTTCCCGGGAAAACGTTCCTTGAGATAGCGTGTGAATTCCGGGGAAACCGTCACGCCGATGCGCATGCCGTCCAGTTTCTCCAGGGTGAGCTCGCCCTTGAATTCCTTGCGGGTGATGATGGCGGCGGGAACATTGACGTAGGGTTGCGTGAAGTCGAGATATTCCCTGTTCTCGTCCGTCATTTCCAAAGCGGCGACAACCGAGACCTGGCCGCCCTTGATGCCCCGGAGTACTTCCTCGCGGTTGCTGAAGCGCACCGGGGTGAATTTCAGGCCGGTTTTTTGATTGACCAGGCGGATGTAATCGGCGCTCAGGCCCTCGTAGCCGTCTTTGGCGCCGAACTCTTCATAGGGAGGATAATGAAGCGAAACGCCGATGGACACGTCCTTGTTCTGGGCGATCCATTCCTTTTCCTCCTGCGTGAGCGGACTGTGCTCATCGTAGGAACAGGATGCTGTCACGGCCAGAGCCAGAACGGCCAGGAGCAGGGCGGCGAGTCGCTTCATCAGGGGCACGTCGTTTTATCTCCCGAACGAGCACTTGGGGAAGGTGCAGTTCGTGCAGCCAAGACACATGCCGCCGTCACCCATTTCCGCAAGGTCGTTTCTCGTGATGTCCACATCCGCCAAAAGCCGCGGCAGCAGAAGGTCGAGGCTGGTGCGGCGGAAAAACAGGGCGCAGGCCGGGACGCCGAGCAGCCTGGCCGTACCGATTTTGCCGATCAGGGTCATGGCGCCGGGCAGGATGGGAGCCCCGTACACGAGGTCGTGCGCTCCGGCGTCCACAAGGCCGTGCCGCGTCAGGTCGTCCGGATCAACGGAAAGCCCGGCCGTGGTGATGATCAGATCACTCCCTTCCTGCAGCAGGTCCAGGGCCGCGTCGCGGATGGCCTCGCGGCTGTCCGGAGCCAGGACCGCCTTGGAGACCGTGCAGTTGAAGGCGGTCAATTTGGTGCGGATGATGTCCTCGAAACGGTCTTCGATGACGCCGTTATAGACCTCGTTGCCCGTGATCAGAATGCCGACGTTGGCTTCCTTCATGGGCAGGATTTCAAAGAGCGGTCCGGACGCGAGCACTTCCTGCGCGCGTTCGAAGTGGTTGCGCTGCATGTACAGGGGGATGGCCCTGGTTCCGGCGATTTCGGCTTCCTTGCGGACAAGGGTCCAGCCCTTGCGGCAGGCGGCCATGACGCCGGGCGAGAGGTTGAAGGCCCTGAGTCGCTGGTGATCGACGCGCAGCAGTCCATCGTATTCCGCCTGCAAAGTCACCTTGCCCTCGTGGGGTTCGCCCTTGGGGACAATGCCTTTTCCGGCCATGGCCTTGCCAAAGGCCTTGGCGCAATCGTCCTCATGCACCCAGTCGGCGTCCAGTTCCTCGTCCTGTACAAAGACGTTGCTTTTGCCCATCTGCTGGAGCCGGCAAAGATCGCCGACGTCAAAGGTCTGGCCTTTCCTGAAGGCCGCGCCCTTGTCTGTGCCGGGGTGAATCTGGGTCATGTCGTGTGCCGCTTCCTTGCCCACGGCTTCCTGGGCGCTCAGGGACCGGACCTGCTTGGGCAGCGGATAGAGCACGCCCGCATCCGGAGCCGCGCTTTGTGCATAGGGCGATTCGCCGCTGCAGGAGCGGCAGATGGAGCCGTGCACTGCGGGATACGCTTCCTTGCACACCGGACACACCGCAATTGCCCCCTTGCTGCGTTTGCCCATCATATGCTGGTTCAAGGTGATGGGAGCCACCGAGAGAATGGCTGTTCCGGCCATGCCGATCTGGTGCCGGAGCAGGATCGAGTCTTGCTCCTGCTTGGGTTTGCTCTTCAGGAACCATGTGCGGATTTCGGAATCCAGGGGAATCTTGTCCAGATCAAGCCAGACCCGAACGCCTTCGCCCGTGGTTTTGTCGTACAGGCTCATGGCGTAAATGCCGAAATTGATGACCCGCATCCAGCCGTTGCCCACGGTGCAGGGGGTGAGCATTTGTATGGCATCCGGAAGACACCAGGAGGTCTCGGAAATAGCCTCGTACAATACCCCTTCCGGGATATGGCGCTGCGCTTCGCTGACCATGTAGCCGCCGATGAGCAGGCCCGGGGCCGGGTAGTTGTGAAACAGGCTTGCCATTTCAATGAATTCTTCGAACGTATGTTGGCCGATTTTCTGGTAGTCCCCGGTGGGGGCCAAGGTGTCTTTTTTCACGAGGGTTCTCCACACTTTAAGGTTATGGGAACGGGAATGTTACAAAGATCATACCAAGGGGTGTAGCTATTTTTTGTATTATATTATAAGTAATTACAGCATTGCCGGAAAACAGAGGGTACTGTATTCCAATAAAACTGGAAAGAAGTATTCCGCTGGAAAAGGACTATTCCAATAAAGTTGGAAAATATAATTGTCTAGTATTATGGGAGGGTTTGCATCGCAGGGCAAGAATCCTGCGCAAAAAAGTATCCCGGCGTTCCGGACAAAACCCGGGCCGTGTCTATCCGTTTTCAGACTGCCCCAGCCAACCGAGGGCAGGGTATTGGCCGCCGGGGAGCGCTGCGGACAGGGCGGTCAGGGCGAATTGTACTTGACGCGGACCGTCCCGGCCTGAGAAATAATCAAGTATCCCCCTGCAAATCTCAATGCCGCCCCGCGGTAAAGGATGCGACATGGTCAAAGCCAGAAAGAAAAAGAAGGAGTGCGGCATCGCCCGGTTGCAACAGGTGGAGACCCTGGCCGAGGATATTCGCCGACATGTGCTCTCCAGCCTTGGCAATGATCCCATGGCCAAGAGCAAGTACCGCTATTTCAATGGGCTGGCGTACAGCGTCAGGGATCGGCTCATCAACATGTGGATCGAGACCCAGCGGAATTACTACGACGCCTATGTCAAGCGCGTATATTACCTGTCCATGGAGTTTTTGCCGGGCAGATTTTTGATGAACTATCTGACCAACTTGCAGATGGACGAGGCCTGCCGTCCCGTGGTGGAGGCCTTGGGCTTCAGCTTGGAAGATCTGGAAGAGGAGGAATGGGATGCCGGGCTGGGCAATGGTGGCCTGGGCCGACTGGCCTCCTGCTACATGGATTCCATCGCCAGTCTGCGTATTCCCGGCTACGGGTACGGAATAATGTATGATTACGGCATATTCCATCAGACCATCGTCAACGGATACCAGGAAGAGGCCTGCGACAACTGGCGGAGGCGCGGCAGCCCCTGGGAGATCGTGCGCCGTGAGAATCCTTACGCCATCAACTTCTATGGCCGCACCGAAACGTATACGGACGAGGAAGGACGGGACCGTTGCCGCTGGGTGGGCACGGAAAGGGTTATGGCCACCCCCTGCGACATCCTCATCCCCGGTTACGGCGGCTCCCATGTGACCAACATGCGGCTCTGGGCGGCCCAGTCCAGCGCTGACTTCGATTTCACCGATTTCAACCGGGGCGACTACATCGGGGCCATGGAAGGCAAGGTGATGAGCGAGAATATCACCAAGGTGCTCTATCCCAATGACAAGATCGAACAGGGCCGCGAACTGCGGCTCAAGCAACAGTATTTCCTGGTGGCCGCGACCATCCAGGATATCCTGCGTCGGCACGTCAAGCATTACGGCAACATGACTTCCCTGCCCACGGCTGTGGCCGTGCAGCTCAACGATACCCATCCGGCCATCGCCATTCCCGAACTCATGCGTCTGCTTTTGGACGAGCACGGACTTGGCTGGGACGAAGCCTGGAGTATCTGTAACCAGACCTTCGCCTATACCAACCATACGGTGTTGCCCGAAGCTTTGGAAACCTGGCCCGTGGAGTTGGTCGGGCATCTGCTGCCGCGCCACCTGGAGATCATCTACGAAATCAATCGGCGCTTCCTGGAGCAGGTTGCGGAACAATATCCCGGTGACGAGGCGATTCTGGCCCGCATGTCGCTCATAGGCGAAGGGCCGGTACGCACCGTGCGCATGGCCAATCTGGCCATTGTGGGCAGCCACACGGTCAACGGCGTGGCCGAGTTGCACAGCCGGATTCTTAAAGAGAGCCTGTTCAGGGATTTCGATGTGTTCTATCCGGGCAAGATCGTCAACGTGACCAACGGCATTACCCCGCGCCGCTGGCTGCTCCAGGCCAACCCCGCGCTTTCCGGCCTGATCAATGAGGCCATCGGCACCGGCTGGGTCTGCGACCTGGAACGGCTCAAGGACCTCGCGCCTCTGGCCGAGGACGCCGCCTTCCGTGAAAAATGGGCCGCAGCAAAATTGGAGAACAAGAAGCGATTGGCCCGCTACGCCCTGCGCAAGGTGAACATGGGCATCAACCCCCGGACCATGTTCGACGTGCAGGTCAAGCGCATGCACGAATACAAGCGGCAGTTGCTGAACATCCTGCATGTGGTGGCCCGGTACAACCGCATCAAGGACAATCCCTCGGGCGAGCATGTGGCCCGTACCGTGCTCTTCGGCGGCAAGGCCGCGCCCGGGTATTATCAGGCCAAGCTGATCATCAAGCTGATCTGCTCCGTGGCCGGACGCATCAATGCCGACCCGGACGTGAGCCGCTGGCTGCGTGTCGTGTTCCTGCCCAACTATTGCATTTCCCAGGCCGAGAAGATTATTCCGGCAGCGGATCTTTCCGAGCAGATATCCACGGCAGGCATGGAAGCCTCGGGAACGGGCAACATGAAGTTCTCGCTCAACGGCGCATTGACCATAGGCACCCTGGACGGGGCCAACGTGGAGATCATGGAGGAGGTCGGCGAGGAGAACATCTTCATCTTCGGGCTCAAGGCCCACGAGGTGGCCAATCTGCGTCTGGGGGGCTACGATCCGCGCAGTTTCTACGATACGGACCCGGAATTGCGCCGAGTTATGGACATGATCGGTTCGGGCCACTTCGCGCCGGATCAACCCGGATTATTCGCGCCTATTGTCGATTCCCTGCTCAATCATGGCGACTATTACATGCTGCTGGCAGATTTCCGGGAGTATCTGGATACCCAGGCCCGGGTGGACGAGCTGTTCAAGACCCCTGACGAATGGACGCGCAAGTCCATCTTGAACACGGCCAACATGGGCAAGTTTTCCAGCGACCGTTCCGTGATGGAATACGTCAAGCGCATCTGGAAGACGCAGCCGTTGGGCAATTGAGGCAAAAGGCGGAAGCCAGGGAGGTGTGAGCCTCCCTGGCGGGCGTAATCGCTAAGCGGCTTCCTTGTCTGAAGTGAGCAGCAGCCCGGACCAATCCATGGCCGCGGCATAGGCTTTTTTGACCGTGTCCTGATCCATGCCCAGTCTGCCCGTGAGTTCTTCCAGCGCGGGCCAGTCGCCGTCTTCAAGACAATCCACCAGGTTGAACAAGGGCATGTGCTCGTTGTTCGGATCGCGCCGCAGGGCATCCTTGAGCTTGGCATCCAGGGGCAGCAGCTCGACCACTTCGGCCATGGGCATGCCCAGGATGGTGTCCAGCAGGGAGAACATGCCGAGCAGGAACATGGTTTCCGGATTGAAGCCCCAATAATCGTATTCCGTGGTCACCAGTTCCAGGAAGCGCCCGCGCTGCATGGAGAGGATCGCCAGTTCCTTGGGGCCGTCGTCCTGCCCGGCCATGTCGGCCAAGAGCACGGCCCTGAGCCATTTTTTGAGATGGACCCAGCCAAGCAGCCGGACAGCATGGTCCACGGAGCCTATTTTTTGGCTCAATCCGAAGGCCGCGCTGTTGAGCAGGGAAAGCAGCCGGAAGCTCACGGCCACGTCGGCTTTGACCGCGGCCGCAATGCCTTCCAGGTCCGGGTCGCGTCCTTCCATGACCTTGAGCATGTGCAGCCGGGAGACCTCGTTGGACGAAAGCTTGCGTCCGGGGATCAACTCGGGTTCTTTGAAAAAAGGTCCCTGAAACAAGGTGAAGCCCAGATTTCTGGCTGTATGGAACTGTTCCTGGGTGCGCACGTTTCTGGCCAGCAACACGGTCTTGCCGTTGACGCTTTTTCCCGGAGGGATGGCCGCGGAAAAATCAAAAGCCAGAATGTCGGCGGCAGCGGCAGCCTTGGCTGCTTCAGGACCGTTGACGTCGATGACGACCTCATAGCCGTCGTCCCTGAGGGCCTTGAGTTTTTTTTGCACCTGCGGGGGCAGGGCCGCGCCCACGGAAAGCCGGAGCACGCCGTTGGCCGCAGGCAAGGCATGGGGCAAGCCTTCGACCACGCTGCCGGCGTCAAAGGCGACCATGATTTTCTTGCCTCGTTCCATGGCGTCCTGCAGTCCGTAATAGGTGCTGGAAGACAAGCTTGCCGCCGCGCTTTCCTCCTGCGGGAAGACCTGGAAGATGCCTTGGCGCACCTCGCCGCCGAGAAGTTCATATCCCCAGATGCGGCGATCGCCGTCCAGGATGGGTTGCTTGGAAAAAAAGACAGGCTCGTGGGTTGGAGTCTCGGACGTGGTAGTCATGAAACCTCCGGGGTTGATTCCATGATATAAAGGGTTCGGGGCAGGCGGTCAACGCGTCGGGCAGGGCTTGGCAACAATTCCCTGCCGGACTTGACCGTGAGTGGCGCTTCCCTTCCGAGTGCGATACCGCTATGGTCCGGCCCATGTCCGGCGTCGTGCTCCATCTTCCAGAGGCGGAAACCATCACCTGCCGAGGTTTTTGCTCGCGGTGCGGGCACGAACACACGCTGGGCGCGGGGCCTGCAATCGCGGCGGCGCGGGAACTCTGGAACGCCCTGCAACATCATGGCCGCCTTGATTTCGATGTTCCGCCTGAACAGGCCGACTCGGCGTTTTCCTTGGAACTGCTGCATGGCCCGGCCCGTGGCCAGATGTTCGGAGTGTTGGCCTACGAGGATGGAGCCGACCGGCGCGGCGTGTTGCGGGCCTTTTCCGGCCAGTACAACAGCTTGTGGCGGGTTCCGGGCTGGGTCGATCCCCTGCCGGACATAAGGGAATACCAAGCGCTGAACGAGCCGGAAGAAGCCCGGATCAAGAGCCTGAGCAGGGAGATGCAAGCCCTGGCCTCGGATGACCTCCGGTCGCGGGCATTGCGCCGTGAGCGGCTGGCCCGTTGCCGGGAGCTCATGCTGCAACTGCATGCGCTCTACCGTCTGCGTAATTTTCGAGGGCAGGAAAAGTCCATGGCCGAGGTTTTTCTCGGAGGAGGGGGCATGCCCGCGGGCACGGGGGACTGCTGTTCGCCCAAACTCCTGCAGCATGCGGCCTTGCATGGTTTGCGGCCCCTGGGACTGGTGGAATTTTACTATGGCCGGGCCAACCGTTCCGAAACGCGCAGGCATGGGCAGTGGTATCCCTCCTGCGAAGGCAAGTGCGCTCCGATTTTGGGCTTCATGCTTTGCGGTTTGGGAGGGGGGAGTGATGCTGATTGAACAGGGGCTGGATATCGTCTACGCGGACACCAAGCTTGTGGTCGTGAACAAGCCCAGCGGCCTGCTTTCCGTGCCCGGCCTGGGACCGGAAAATCAGGACTGCGTGGTGACGCGCGTCCAAGCGATGTTCCCGGCCTGCCGCAAATTCCCCACTGTCCATCGCCTGGATATGGACACTTCCGGACTGTTGGTGTTGGGCCTCACGGCCCGTGCGCAACGCGAGCTGTCGCAGCAGTTCCACGACAGGCAGGTGTCCAAGTGGTATACGGCGCTGCTTGAAGGGTTGGTGGTCAAGCCTGAAGGAACCATCGACATGCCTTTGCGCATGGACCCGTTCAACCGTCCCTACCAGATTTACGACCCGATCCATGGCCGCTCCGCCGTGACCGTCTGGAGTCGGATCGCCGTGGAACAAGGCCTGACGCGGGTAAAGTTCATTCTGCTCACGGGCCGCACGCACCAGTTGCGTGTGCATGCCGCTCATCCGTTGGGGCTTGGCTGTCCTATTGTGGGCGACAGATTGTACGGCAGCGGCACGGCTCCGGGCCAGCTTAAGCTGCACGCCCAGTATCTGCGTTTTACCCATCCCAAAACCGGCGAGCCCATGGAATTCGAGGTGCCTGCGCCGTTCTGACGGCTGCACTTTAGAGAACGGGCAGGATGTCGGGCAGCCGGTCCCGGGCCAGTTCCGCGACCATATCCAGGCCCCGGCGCAACTCCTTGCGGTCCGGCGTGGCGGTCAGGGACAGGCGGATTGCCTTGGGCGCCGGTGTATCTCCCACGGTGAATTTTTCTGCGCCAAAGACGTTCAGGCCGAATGTCCGGGCCCTGTCTTCAAATTCCTTGCCTGTCCAGGTGTCGGGCAGGTGCAGCCAAAGGAAGAATCCCGTGGGTTTGCCCCGCCAATCCAGACCGGACAAGGCTTCGGAAACGATGTCCATGCGTTGGGCAGCTTCGTCCCGTTTGGCCTGGATCGTGCTGTCCGCCGTACCATCCTTGATCCAATGGCAGGCCAGCTCCACGCTCAAAGGGGGGGCCATCCATACTGTGTTCAAAACGGCTTCGCCCAAGGTCTTGCGCAGTCGTGGGGGAACGACCAGGAAGGCCACGCGAAGGCCGGGGGCAAAGGCTTTGGATACGCCGGCCACATAGACGGACTGATCGCGCAGGAAGCTGGACACCGCGGGAATGCCGCCGGGCGTGGTCAGATCGTAGGCGTCGTCCTCGATGATCGTGAGGCCGTGCCTTCGCGCCACGCGCGCCAGTTCCTCTCGCCGTGCAGCGGGCATGCCCGCAGTGGTCGGGTTGTGCATGCCGGGCATGATGTACAGTCCGCGGATACGTTCGCGTCGGCAGGCCACGTCCAGGGCCTCGGGAATCATGCCGTATTCGTCCAGCGCCACAGGGGCGAGCCGCAGGCCGAGCATGGCGGCCATGGTCTTGATTCCGGGATAGGTCAGCCCTTCGGTGGCGATGCGGTCTCCGGCCCGGAATAGCGAGATGAGGCAGCAGGTCAGGGCGTGTTGCGCTCCGGCGCAGACCACCACGTCTTCCGCGTCGGCCTCCAAACCGTACCGGCCGGCCCAGGACGCGCCGATTTCGCGGTGTTCGGGCAGGCCGCGCGGGTCGGTATAACGCATCAGCGCGGACGGGTCGCGCCGTTGTGCGAGCTTGCGGAGCGCCTCGATGGGGTCGGGATCGAGGTGGTACATGGGCGTGACCAAACCCAGTTCGATCATTCCCGACGTGTGCGCTTCCATGTTCACGATGCTTGAGGACAGGCCTGCATCCGAAGAAACAAAAGTGCCACGGCCCACAGTGCCGGAAAGCAGGCCGCGTTTTTCCGCTTCGCGATATCCGCGTGTGATGGTGGAGACGTTGACCTGCAACAGGTCGGCAAGATCCCTGTGCGTGGGCAGACGTTCGCCCGGATGCAACTGGCCGGAGGCCACGTCCCGTTCGATGGCGTCCGCGATTTGGCGATAAATGGGACCGCCGCCTACAGGGAGTTGGGGATTCCATATTGTCATGCGTACAATTATCACATTGACTACATACAATGTCAACAATACAAGAGGACAATCAAACCGGTCAACGTAAACACCGTTCGCTGTCTCCGGGCCCGGCTGCGGACGAGCGGAGTTTTTCCATGATCGAAAAGTATGTGTCTTTTATTGTATTTGTTGTGGTCATGACCGGAACTCCCGGCATGGGCAACCTTTCCATGATGAGCTTGGGCCAGAACGCGGGCTTCCGGGCCGCCATGCCTTTTCTCTGCGGGGCCACCGTGGGTTTCGGGGTGCTGGGAAGCGCTGTCGGCCTCGGCCTGGGCGAACTGGTGCGCGGCTCGGAATGGGCCGGGCAAGTTCTGCGTTGGGGCGGTGCCGCCTACATTCTCTATCTGGCGGTAAAATTATTGCGCATGCGGCCCGGTGCGGCGGGGCCCGTGCGGAGCCTCGGCTTTGGCGAGGGGCTGTTCCTGCATCCCCTGAACCCCAAGAGCTGGGCCATGTTCGTCGCCGGTTTCGGCATGCTCTATGATCCCGCGCAATCCATGGCGTTCCAATTGCTGATCTTCATGATCACGTTCCTGTTTTTTCAGGTGTCCTTTCACAGTCTGTGGGGGGCGGCCGGTACGTCGCTGCAACGTTTTCTGGGGCGCGGCAAGATGCTCCGGGGTATCAATGTACTCTTGGTCGGATGCATGGTCGGAGCCACGCTCTATGCCTTGGTGCGCTGAACTTTGACCGTTCGGTGCGGAGCATGGGATGTTTTTCACAAAAACAAGCCGTTCGCGGGTGGATTGCTGCCGTTCACTGAGGAAAGGGTTGCCGGGCAAGCCCGAAAGGATAGGGACTGGCAAAAATGTAACGCATCCCTTTCCGGAGAATATGCATGCCCGAAAAGAATCATTTGCACCGCTGGCGGGTCGTGTTCGGCGCGACGTTGATCCAGCTTTGTCTTGGTGCGATCTATGCTTGGTCCGTCTTCACCCCGGGGCTGATTGAGGCGGGTTGGTCCAAGTTGCAGACGCAACTGGTTTTTTCCGTGGGGCTGGCCTCCTTTGCACTGGTCATGGTTTGGGCCGGGCGCAAGCTTCCGGTCTGGGGTCCGCGCAGACTGGTCTGGACCGGCGGCGTGGTGCTCGGGCTCGGCTACGTCATGGCCGGATTGCTGGACGCCACCAATGTCCTGGTGGTCACGGCTTGCATCGGCGTTGTGGGCGGCGCGGGCATCGGCATGGGCTATGTCGTACCCATTGCCGTGGGCATGCGCTGGTTTCCGGACAGGAAGGGTTTGATTACGGGACTTGCCGTGGCCGGGTTCGGATTCGGGGCCATGGGCTGGATCAAGCTGGCCGGGGCCTGGGGCGGACTTCTCGCCGATTTTGGTCTGGGGACCACGTTCGTCATCTACGGCCTGGCCTTTGCGGCGTTGGTTCTGGTGGGCGGAATCTGGATGGTGGACCCGCCTGCGGGTTGGCGTCCGACAGGCAGTGAACCTGCGCCCGGCAATGCGACAACTCCGGCCGAGGGCAGCGTGGAGTTTCGCCCGGGCCTGATGCTGGAAACACCGCAATTCTACCTGATCTTTCTGGCCTTCACCATTTGCGCCGGTGCCGGGCTCATGTCCATCGGTCTGATGAAGCTCTACCCGGTGGAGGCGCTGGTGGCCTCCGGCATTCCCTCAGCCGAGGCAGGCGGAATCGCAGGCACGGCCATGGCCGTGTTTTTCAGCATAGCCAACGGGCTGGGGCGTATTGCCTGGGGCAGCATCAGCGACCGCATCGGCCGCAAACGCTCCCTGTTGATCATGGCCACTTCTCAGGGGTTTGTGATCATGGCCTTTACGGTCATGGCCGGGGACCCCTACCTGCTGTATCTGGGCGCAGCGTTGATCGGCTTCAACTTCGGCGGCAACTTTGCCTTGTTCCCAACCATCACTGCGGACACGTTCGGCACGCGCAGCGTGGGCAGAAATTATCCGTTCGTGTTTTTGGCTTATGGCGTGGGCGGCCTGCTCGGGCCGGTGTTGGGCGGCATGCTCGGCGACATGGGCAATTTTCCGTTGGCGTTCAGTCTGTGCGGCACGGCCTGCATCTTCGGCGCGGTCTGCATCTCCATGGTGCGCCCGCCACGGAGCGCACGCGAAGAGGACGAAACCCTGGGGCCGGAAGATGCCGAGCCCTGTTCCGCAGCCGCTGGCGTGAACTTTTCGCATCGTGCGTTGGAAGCGGACGACGCTCCCGCCATTTGCCGTTTCCCGCAAACCGAGCGGGAATTATTCTATATGTTTCCGCGCGCGGTACCACCGCTTACGCCTGAGCAGCTTTTGAAGACCGCACAGCAGCGTCTGGAACCCACCGTGGCGCTGTGCGGAGGGGAACTGGCGGGCTACGTCAATTTTATCTCCTGTGCGGTGTCGGGCAATTGTGTTCTGGGCAACCTGGTGGTTGCCCCGGCTTTCCGGCGCAGGGGCGTGGCCGCCTACCTGGTGCGCGTACTTGAGGAAAAGGCCCGCGTCCTGCACGGGGCCACGGTCTTGCGGGCCGACTGTTTCAATACCAATAGTGCGGCCTTGTTGTTTTATGGTCGGCTGGGCTTTGTTCCGGTAGGCATGGAAGTGCGGCAGGACCCGGACGGGGCGAGCGTGGCCCTCCTGCAATTGGAAAAAAAGCTCTAGCCGGGACAGGGAGCAACGATTTTCAGCTCAATCCCTTGAAAAACTTGTCACGGCTACTGGTTGTCGGCTAGGTTCCCTCTCGGAGGGAATCTATGAGCCGATGTCCGGGCAGATTGTTGGCGACGACACTGTGCGTCGTGTTGTGTTGCGTCTCTGGATTGCTTCAGCCCCGATCCGCCGAGGCTCAGAACGAGTTTCCCCTGCGTCCTTTTTATCCTTCCGTGACGCCCATTTCCGTAGAGGAACTCCTGGAAGTGTATGGTCAGGCGATCCTCGTGGACGTGCGCACCAAGTTCGAATTCGACGTGGCGCGCATCAACAAGGCCGTGAACCTGCCCCTGGGGGGGGTGGATCTGCCTTCGGCCCTGGCCCGCCTGCGCGGCAAGGCCGCCTCGGCTCCCCTGGTTTTCTACTGCAACGACCCTGCCTGCTCCCGCGCATTTCGAGCGGCGCAGGAGGCCGTTAGCGAGGGCTGGAAAAACGTCTATGTCTTCGATGCCGGAGTGTTCGCCTTCATAGGCGCGGCACCGGAAAAGGCCACGCTCATGGGCAATTCTCCGGCCGATCTTGAACGGGTCATCCCGCCCCAGGCCCATCGCGACCGCTTGCTCTCCTATGCCGACTTCGAGAAGGAGGCTCTGTCGGAGTCGGCGCTGGTCATCGATATCCGTGATGTTTCCCGCCGGGAATACGAACCGCGCCTGGACAACGTGCGCAAGATCGCCATGGAGTCGCTTCTGGAAGCCGTGACCAACAGGGTCTGGGCCGAGAAGCGTTTGCTGCTGTTCGACGCCGACGGCGAACAGGTGCGCTGGCTGCACTATTTTTTACAGGCCAACGGCTATTTCGACTATGCATTTCTCGATAGCGGCGTGAACGGCCTGGACCGTGCGCGCGAGGCGCGGCCCGTGGGCATGGACACCGCGAACGTGACCCTCAGCCAGCACCAATTGCAACGCCTTGTGTTGGATTCGGGCTTGGGCGACCTGGAACGACGGCTCGCCGGGTTGATCATCGGCCGCCTGCGGTTCGACAATTACGCCATGCTCACCCAGGACGAGGCCCAGACTCTGCTGGACGTGACGCCCGAAATGCTGCAAGCGGCGTCGGACCGATTGAGCGACCAGGGGGTAATCCTGCATACCCGCGTGGACGATTTCCTGGTTTTCCGCATCAATCCGCGTTTGGCCTGGAAGGGCGAGATGGAAGGGCAGGTCTGGATGGGCCGGGTTCGTGAATTTGAAAAGGCCCTGCAAAGGTAGGTCGCACGTGAAACCTTCAGCCGCATTCCCCGTGTCCTTTCTGCTTCTGGTGACGATCTTGCTGTTTCCTGTCGCTTCCTGGGGCGGCGGAAATCTGCAAAAGGCTTCCCTGGCCCTGCAATGGCTGCCTCAGGCGCAGTTCGCAGGCTTTTTCGTGGCAGAGGACAAAGGATTTTATATCGAAGCGGGGCTGGATGTGACCTTGTTGTCCGGCGGTCCGGATATTGTTGCCTCGGATGTCCTGGATTCCCGCAAGGCTGATTTCTGCACCATGTTTCTTTCCACGGCCATGGAGCGCGCCGATACCGGCATGCCGCTCGTCAATGTGGGCCAGCTCGTGCGGCATTCCGCGTTGATGCTGTTGACCCGAACCGATTCCGGAATACGCAGCATCGAGGACCTGCACCACCGCAAGGTGGCCATGTGGGCCAACGAGTTCCAGGTGCAGCCCCGGGCGCTTTTCCGGGATCATGGGATCGAAGTGGTCGTGGTGCCGCTCGGGTTTTCCCTGGACCTGTTTTTGCGCAACGCCGTGGCCGCCACCATGGGCATGTGGTACAATGAATATCATACCCTGCTTTCGGCAGGGTTGCGTGAGGATGAGCTGCAGCCCTTCTTTTTCCGCGATACGGACTATGATTTTCCCGAAGACGGCATTTACTGTTTGCGACGCACCGCAGAGGAACGGCCCGAGGTTGTCCGGGCCCTGGTGAACGCCACCATGCAGGGCTGGGAATACGCCTTTGCGCACGAGGAAGAGGCGCTTGACATTGTGGGACAACGCATGTCCGAAGCCGGTCTGCCCGTGAACCGGGTGCATCAGCGCTGGATGCTGCGCCGCATGCGGGACCTCATGACCTTGGAGGGGAGCGGCCTGAGTCCGGCGCTGGATCGGGAAGTGTATGAGCGGGTAGGCTTGACGCTGGAGCGCGTCGGCTTTATCCACGCCGCCCCGGAATATGACGATTTTGTCCGGGGGGTGGCCCATGCGGACTAGAACAAGCCTGTCTTTCAAATTGGCGGCACTGGTTTTGGGCGTGGCCGGACTGGTGTTCGCCGCGGTGCTCTCCTACAATTACGTGGCTTCGCGCGGGGTGATCGTGCGGCAGGCCGAGGATCGCTGCCGCAGCCTGGGGCGCGAGACAGCCAACCGCATCGCGGCCGAGCTCAAGCCGGTGGAGCAGGTGGTCCGCAACATTGCCCTGGCTCTGGAAGACGCCTCCCTGACCAGCGGCGAGATAACGGCTTTGGCCCGCCGGGTCGTGGACGGCAATGCGGACATTTTTGCCATGGCCATCGCTTTCGAACCCTACGGCATGTCCCCGGACCGGCTTTTCTTTGCGCCCTACTGCCACCGCAGCGGCGGGAACGTGGCCGTGACGCAGCTGGGCGGCCCGGATTACCGATACTTCTACATGGACTGGTATCAGCTGCCCAAGGAACTGGAGCGTCCGGTCTGGACCGAGCCGTATCGGGACGAGGGCGGCGGCGGTGTGCTCATGACCACCTTTGCGGCTCCGTTCTATCGCCTGGAAAAAGGGCGGCGAAGCTTTGCGGGCGTGGTCACCGCGGATATTTCCCTGGATTGGCTGCAACGGAATATCTCCGGCATCCACCTGTTCGACACGGGCTATGCCTTTGTTATTTCGCGTAATGGAACGTTCATCAGTCACCCCGTGGAATCCCTGCTGCTCAACGAGAGCATCTTCAGCCTGGCCGAAGGCCGCGAGGACGAGGAACTTTGGCGGATCGGCCGAAGCATGTCCGAAGGGGGCACGGGGTTTCTGGAGCGCGACAGCGTGCGGGACGGACGGCCGAGCTTCCTGTTCTATACGCCGCTGCCTTTGGACGGTTGGTCCATGGGGGTCCTTTTGCCCAAACAGGAGGTCCTGAGCGAGGCCTCCGCGCTCCAGCGCAACATGCTGCTCATCGGCCTGTGCGGCTTCGTTCTTTTGGCCGCTGCCGTGATCTGGCTCGCCAGGAGCATCACCAAGCCCGTGCGGCTTTTGTCGGATGGAGCCATGCAGATGGCCTCGGGTGACCTGGACGCGTCCCTTCCCGACATCCGCGCCAATGACGAGGTGGGGGATCTGGCCGCCGCGTTCCTGCACATGCGCGATTCGCTCAAGGAGCATATTCGCAACTTGACCGACACCACGGCCCAGAAGGAGCGCATCGAGTCCGAACTGCGCATTGCCCGGGACATCCAGATGGGCATTCTGCCCAAGCTGTTCCCGGCCTTTCCCGACCACCAGGAATTCGACGTGTTCGCCTCCATCGAACCGGCCAAGGAAGTGGGCGGCGACCTCTATGACTTTTTCTTCATTGATGAGCGCCGGTTCTGCTTTCTCATAGGAGACGTGTCCGACAAGGGCGTGCCCGCGGCGTTTTTCATGGCGGTGACCAAGACCTTGCTTAAGGCCGTGGCCGCGCAAGGGTTCGCTCCGGGCGAGATTCTACGGCGGGTCAACAATGACTTGGCCGAAAAAAATGATTCCTGTATGTTCGTGACCCTGTTCCTGGCCGTGCTGGATATTGACAGCGGCGAGGTGAGTTATGCCTGCGCCGGGCATAACCCGCCGGTTCTGCTCAAGAGCGACGGGGTGTCCTGGGTGCCGCCCATGAACGAGCCCATGGCCGGAGCCATGGAGGAGATCGATTACAGTACGCAGGTCATGACGTTGGCGCCGGGCGAAACATTGTTTTTGTATACGGACGGGGTCACCGAGGCCATGAACGAGCAGCAGGAGCTCTATTCGGACGAGCGCCTGCTGGAGGTCCTTGACGTCTTGCGCGACAGCGGCGTGGAGCGGATCGTCACGACTGTGGCGGCGTCCATTTGCGAGCATACGGGCGGCGCGGCCCAGTCCGATGATATCACCATGCTGGCCTTGCGGTTTGCAGGCAGAATGAAACGGTTCAAGGAGAAGGCGGATGGAATTCAAGAGTGAGAAAAACGGCGGTTTCGTGGTGGTGGCCCCTTCCGGGCGCATGGACGCCTTGAGCGCTCCTGAGTTTGAAAAGCACTGCATGCAGTGGCTGGAGCAGGGGGAAAGCCGGATCGTGGCCGACATGGCAGGATTGGATTATATCAGTTCGGCCGGATTGCGCAGCATTCTTTCCACGGCCAAGAAACTCAAGCAGGCCGGCGGAGAGATTCGGTTTTGCGGGCTTTCGGGCATGGTTGGCGATGTCTTTCGCATCTCGGGTTTTGAATCCATGTTCAAGACCTTCGCCACGGCTGACGAGGCTGTGGCCGGATGAGCGAGACGGGCATGGACAAGCTGCGCTGCCGGGCCGAGATGCAATCCCTGGAGACGCTCCTCGAGTTTGTTTCGGAGCGTGCCGGCGCGCTTGGCCTGCCTCCTGAGCTCGACGGCAAGGTCCGGCTGGTTCTGGAGGAATTGCTCGTCAACGTCATCAGCTATGCCTATCCCGACGGCAATGGGGACGTGGAAATCGAATGCGGAGTTTCGGGCCGGGGAGCGGCCGGACACCGCTTCACTGTCCGCCTGCGCGACTGGGGTCAGGCTTTTGATCCTCTGGGCAAACAGACCCCGGACATCAGCGCCGGAGTGGACGAGCGCCCCATCGGCGGCCTGGGCATCATGCTGGCCGTGGAGATGTCGGACCATCTCGCCTATGCGCGCGAGGGCGACGTGAACATGCTTGAGGCCGCTTTTGATTATGGCGACGCAGGGTCTTGATCTTTCAATACGATAGGGGCGGGGAGAGGGGATGTTGACGGAAATCACGGGCCCATTGTTGGGCGGGGTAGGCATTTTTTTTGTGGGCGCTTCCATGCTCGGCAGCAACCTGAAGAGGATGACCACGCGCCGTCTGCGAATGCTTTTTGCCAAATTCACGAGTCGGGATTGGCAGTCCGCGCTGCTCGGGCTGGCATCGGGGCTGATCACCCAAAGCCCCTCCGTGGCTGCGTTCATCGTGGCCGGACTGACCGGGAGCGGGCTGATGCGGGTGCGCAACGCCCTGCCCGTGGTCTTCTGGGGCAATGCGGGCAGCTCCATTCTGGTCATCGTCGCGGTCATGGATATCCATTATTTCGTGTTTCTGCTGCTTTTCCTGTCCGGCGTGAGCGTGGCCTTTGAAAAACCCTATGCGTTGCGTTTTCTGACCCGCGCCCTGTTCGGCGTGGGTATGCTTTTCTTTGGCTTGCAGCTCATCAAGCAGGGCGCTTCACCCCTGGCGGCCATGCCCTGGGTGCGGGAGATGCTGGCCGCGTCCCACGGTTCGGCCCTGCTGGCCTTTGGCCTGGGCGCGTTGATGACCGTCATCACCCAGACATCCCTGGGCGTGATCCTCATCGCCATGACCATGACCAAATCCGGGCTGTTCACCATGGAGCAGGCCTTCATGCTCGTCTACGGCGTGCATGTCGGCTCCAGCATCGTGACCTGGCTGCTGTCTTCGGGCCTGCGCGGCACGTCCAAGCAGCTGGTCATGGCCCAGGCTTTGTTCAACATCGTGGGCACGGGAATCCTTGTCGCGCTCTTCTACGTGGAGACCCTGGCGCACGTGCCCCTGGTCCTGGCCCTGATCACCTCCCTGAGTTCGGTGCTTGACCAGCAGGTGGCCTATCTCGTGGTCTTTTTCAATTTCATGGTGCCCATTGTCAGCGCGCCGCTCTACGGCATCATAGAGCGCTGGCTGAACCGCCACTGGCCGCCCACCAGCGAGGAATCCCTGGCTCAGATCAAATTCATCAAGGACCACACGTTGGACGTTCCCGAGGCGGCCCTGCTGCTCGTGGAGAAGGAGCAGCTCCGTTTGGTCGAACGGTTGCCCGCTTATGTGGCCCGTGCCCGGCACAATGCCGGTTTGGGCGAGGAAGCGGGTCGTGGGGCTGCTCAGCCAACGCAGCCTTTGGCTTCCTATCATGCCGCGTTCGAGGCCATCAGCCGGGAAATCGGCCATACCCTCGGCAATCTTTCTTCCCGCGACCTGGACGAAGCCGCGAGCGCCCGGCTGTTGCGGCTGCTGGGCATGCATGAACTCATGGTCGCCCTGGAAGAGAATGTCACGGCCTTTTGCCGGACCGTTTCCGAGACGGCACGGCCCGGAGCAGCCGAAAGCGTGCGCCGTTTTGCCTCGGTTCTGTTGGAGAGCCAGGAGTTCCTGCTCATGCAGACTGCTGACGCACTGGTCGGAGGCGATGCGGACGATCTGGCCATGCTTACGGCCCTGACCGCGGACAGCGGAGGCATGGTGGAAAAGATTCGCAAGCAATACCTGGATGCGGAAAGCTCCCTGGGCTTTCAGGACAAGGCCGTGCTGCACCGCAATTCCGGCCTGTTCGAGCGCAGCACCTGGCTCGTGAACCGCCTCGGCATGCTGCTGAAAACCGAGGACGCACTGGAGGAGCGGCCTCTTGTGGGAGCCGAAGCCTCCGGCTGATCCCGTGCATCCGGCCTGTCACTGAAACCGCCGGGGACATCATGACTGCATCAACGCTATCCGGACTTGCCTACCGTCAGGTGGATGTCTTTGCCGATCAGGTTCTGGGCGGCAACGGCCTGACGGTCTTTTTTGACGCGGACCGGCTCGACGCGGCGCTGATGCAGGCGCTGACCTGCGAAATGCGCCAGTTCGAATCCATCTTCCTTTTTGCCGGAAGCACGCCGAACGCTGTGCGGGCGCACATATTCACCATGGAGGAGGAGCTGGATTTCGCCGGTCATCCCGTGCTCGGGGCTGCCGCGGCCCTGCATGACCGCCTGGACGGATATGGTGAGCGTGATTGGATTTTGGAACTGAACGCCAAAGAGGTTCCCGTGCGTACCCGGCGTGTCCGGCATGGCCAAGGCGCATACGAGGCATCCATGGATCAGGGGATTGCGGAATTGGGGCCGATGCTTCAACCTGATGTTGCCGACCGATTTCTCGCGGCCATGGGCCTGACGCATGCTGATCTGGAGCCGGGGCTGTTGCCGCAGGTGGTCTCCACGGGATTGCCTTATCTCATTCTTCCCGTTGCCCAGGGGCTGGAGCGGGCGCGGGTGGCGCATCCGACCCTGGAACCGCTCCTGGCGGAAATCGGCGCCAAGTTCGCCTATGTTCTGGACGTCCCGGCCCTGGAAGGCCGCACCTGGGACAATGCCGGGCTGGTGGAGGACATTGCCACGGGCAGCGCGGCCGGACCTGTGGGCGCGTTTCTCGTGGCGCATGGCCGTGCGCGCTCCGGACAGGAGATTGTTTTGTCCCAGGGGCGTTTTACCGGACGCAGGGCCACTCTGCGTGTGGAAGCCGCACAAGAGGACCAGGATTTGCGCGTACGTGTGAGCGGCCAGGTGCACATGGCCGCTTCCGGCGTTTTTGACTGAATTTTTGACCTGTCCCGTGCACGGCCCCCGGAACGTCTTATCCGTAGCGTCGATCAAGTTCTGCCACGTCTGTCCCCGTCCGTCCGCGCCTGTTCACGAGGCGCTTTTTTCATGAAATGTTCGTATCATTCACGGGGAAGGCCTGTACAAAATTATGGAAATAGTTATCATTGGGGTTCAACACTTCAGGAGGATAACGTCATGCAGGAACGTCAAGGTATAGTGACCATCCATGGAAATCCGCTGACCCTGGTGGGCGCGGAGTTGAAAGCGGGGGACAAGGCCCCGGAGTTCACGCTGTTGAAGAACGATCTGTCTCCGGTTTCGCTCAAGGACTATGCGGGCAAGGTGCTGGTCATCTCCAGTGTGCCTTCCCTGGATACGCCGGTCTGCGACATGGAAACGCGTCGCTTCAACACGGAAGCCGCCGCTCTCGGCAAGGATGTGGCCATTCTCACCGTGAGCATGGACCTGCCTTTTGCCCAGAGCCGTTGGTGCGGAGCTGCCGGGGTGGAAAGTGTGATTACGCTGTCCGACCACCGGGACGCCTCGTTCGGCGAGAATTGGGGCGTGCTGCTCAAGGAGCTGCGGCTGCTGGCGCGTTGCGTGTTCGTGGTGGACAAGAGCGGGGTGATCCGGCTGGTCCATCTGGTCAAGGAAGTGACCGAAGAGCCGGATTACGCGGCCGTGCTGGAAGCGGTCCGGGCCGCTCTGTAGCCTGGGTGAAGAGAAAATGAAACGGGGCCGACACTGCGTCGACCCCGTTTTTTTTATGCTTATTTACCAAAGGGGCATTTGGGGAAGGTGCAGGACTTGCAACTCAGGCAGAAGCCGCCTTCACCGAGCGCCGCAAGGTCTCTGCGGGTGATTTCCTGTCCGGCCAGGATGCGTGGCAGGAGCAAGTCCAGGCTGGTGGTCTTGTAGAACAGGGCGCAGGCGGGCACGCCCAAAACCGGCACGTCCATTTCCGCATGGCGCAGGCGGCCCAGCAAGGTCATGGTGCCGGGCAGCACGGGCATGCCGTAAAGCGCGTCCGTGAGTCCCGCGTCCACGAGCCCGGCCCGGGTCACGTCGTCCGGGTCCACGGAAAGGCCCGCCGTGGTCACGATCATGTCGCAGCCCTGGTCCAGCAGTTCACGCACGCCGTTGGTGATGGCGGCGCGGTCATCCGGAGCTATGCGCGCGGCAGCGACTTCCGAGCCCAACGCCTCGGCCTTGGAGCGGATCACGGGCTCGAATTTGTCCTCGATGAGTCCCTGGAAGACTTCGGTGCCGGTCACCAGCACGCCGATGCGCGCCTTGCGCAGGGGCAGGACCTCGAAGAGCGGCCCCTGGCCCAGCACGGCCAGGGCGCGGTTCAGGTTCTGCCTGGAAAGGTACAGGGGGATGGCCCGGCAGCCCGCAAAGAATTTGCCCTCATCCACGAGCAGGTCGCCCTGGCGCGTGGCGCACATGACATCCGGCACCAGATTGAAGGCGGTGAGTTTTTCGCGGTCCAGGCAGAGCAGGCCGTCCCGCGTTGCCGTGAAGTTGATTTTGCCTTCGCTGGGCGATTCGTCGAAAGCCACGCCCTGTCCGGCCATGCGCCGGGCAAAGGCCAGCACCGCGTCGTTTTCATGCACCCAGGCATCGTCCGGCAAATCCTCCTCGGCCACGTAGACCCGATTGCGGCCCATCTGCTGCAAGCGGCAGAGGTCGCCCACACCAAAGGTCTGTCCGGCGGTGAATTCCGGTCCCTTTGATTCGCCAGGCGCGATGCGGGTCATGTCGTGCAGGGCGGTCTTGCCCACGGCTTCTTCAACGGGGATGGCCCGAAGGGGCGGCAGGCTGCGTTCCTCGCCGTCCGTACCGGGCTCCTGCCATGATCCGGCATAGGGGGCCTCGCCCTGGCAGCCGCGACAGATGCCGCCGTCGCTGGCCGGGTAGGCTTCGTTGCAGGCCGGGCAGACGCGGATTTCGCGCATGCCGTGCTTATGGAAAAAGCGTTTGGGAATGCGCACCGGGTGCGTGGAACAGATGGTGTGGCCTGCTTCCTCGATTTCCTGGAAGAGACGTGCCGAGTCCTGTTCCTGCTTGGGCTTGAGTTTCAGGAACCAGGCCTTGATCTCGGGCCAGGCGTCCAGCCGGTTCGTGTCCACGAAGATGCGGTGTCCTTCGCCTGTGTACTTGTCGTAGAGCGACAGGGCGTAGCGGCCCAGGTTCACGACCTTCATCCAACTGTTGCCCGTGGAAAGCGGGGTCAGTATCTGCACGGCGTCCGGCAGGCATTTGCCCGTTTCGACAATCGCCTCGAACAGGATGTCTTTGGGGAGCAGGCTGCGCGCCGCTTCGACCATGTAGCCGCCGATGAGCAGCCCCGGGGCGGGATAGCCGTGAAAATCCTTAGCTTTTTGCTTGAATTCCTCGAAGGTGTAGGGTCCGATGTTCATCTGCTGCTTCCGGTCCTGGGCTGGAGGGTTGAGTGGAGAGTCCGTGCAGCCTCCACGGGTGCGTGTAGATGTTCATGCTGCTGCTGCGCAGACGGCCCACCAGGGTGATGCCGCGGGCGTCGGCCAGTTCGACCGCCGTATTGGTGGCCACGGAAAGCCCTGCCAGAATGGTGATTCCGGCCATGGCGGCCTTCATGATCAATTCCAGGGCCAAGCGCGACGAGAGCACGGCTACTTCCGCGCGGGCCAGGGTTCCATCCGCGAATGCCTCGCCGATGGCCTTGTCAAAGGCGTTGTGCCTGCCGATGTCCTCGGCAAAGGTCAACAGCTTTCCCTGCCGGGTGAACAGGGCGGCGCCATGCATGGCTCCTGTGGCGCGGTACAGGCGCTGCCGCTGCTCGAACGCATCGCGAAAATCAAAGAGCCGCTCCGCTCCGCGCCGGAGCCCTTCGGGTTCGCTTTCCGGGTCTGCCGGGTTTTGCGGCAGGTCCACGGGCGACAGGCGGCGCGGGGTTTGAGGCCGCAGGCCCACTTGGGCCTGAGTGCGTAATTCATACTCTGAAAAGGATATGTCGGCAACGTCTTCGGGCCTGCGGATGATGCCGCGGGTGAGCAATGTGCCCAGCACGAGCTGGATATCCTGGCCCGGTGTCCGGTAAAGCCGGATGCTTTCCTGACCCGCCGCAAGGATTTCCAGCTCGCCTTCATTCACGAGGCTGTCGCGGACAGACGACAGATTGCCGTCCGCGTAGCGGAGCAGCGAGCAACGCTCCACTCTCGGCTGCGTGGCTTCCGGCTGCCGTTGCAGCGTGTCCGCGTCCGATGTGGAAAGCAGGGAACAACTCATGGTACCGCTGTCATACCGCATGACGCGCCCCTTGGCTGGCGTTAAGAGGAAAATGGGGCATACTTATTTCAATGAATTCCAAACAGTCCAGGCCAGAGGACGCAGTTTTTTGCCCTGGGCCAGGATGTCCAGGTGGACCAGTCCCAGCGGCACGGTCTCGGGCGCGGGCACTGCGTCGTATTGGCGCAGATCCACGCACAAACAGTAGGAGCCGCAATAGCCGCAGGCCTCGATCCGTTCGCCGGGAACGCCTTCCGCATGGATGATTTCGCGTTGTTCCGTTTCGGAACTGCCGCAGGCCGTGCAGGTGTCGCGCCGCACACGCCAGTCATGGCCGCACAGGCTGCAATGCAGATGTTTTTTGCCGCCGCCGCTTACGAGCTGTTCGGTATGGACCGGCTCCCGCAGGGACAGGAAGGCGAACGAGGGCAGGGAGCCGCAAACCGGGCAATTGGGCTGCGCCCATTCGCTCCAGTTGGCGAGCGGTTTTATCTGGGCGGAAATGGCGGAAAGAACCGGTGCCATGATGTTTTCCAGGATGAAGGAGAGGGGGGCAGCGCCCATGCTCATGGACTCCGACACCCTGAGCAGGGCGTTTTCATCGCCGGCGAGCCTGTCGCGGGCCAGCTCGGCGAGGCTGCCCCCCCTTCCACGGAGGTGTGCACGGAAATTTTGTTCCAGGTCCGGGATGTTCAGAATTTGTCCCAGGATGGGCAGAAGCGTGTCGGCGGAAGCGTCCAGCAAATCGCTCCAGGGCAGCAGGTCCTGTCCGGCCAGGAGGTGGGCTCCCTGGCGACGGGCAGCGGAATTTGCCGCCGGAGGCGCGGGACATTTTTCGGAGAATGCGGCGGCAAGACGTTCCCTGGCACAGAGGAGCGGCTGGAATGTGTCGACGAGTTCGGCGTATGCCGGTCGGTTCCGACGTAGTTGTTCAAGGCTGGCTTCAACGGATTGGGAACGGATTTGCTGTGTCATTGCGCACCTTCATGTCCTGTTTCGGGGTGATGGAGCGCGGCCCCCGAAGGGGCCGCGCCTTTCTGCGTTGCACGCTTCCGCGAGGATTACGACAGGGCGTCGGTGATCCTGCGGATGGGTCTGGTCAACGAAGCCAGGAACTGCTTCCTGTCCATGGGCACCTTGGCGGCGGCCACGGCAAAGGAGTGGTAGTTGCCGGGTTCGTCCGTGAGCAGATAGATCACGTTCACGTCGTCAGGATCGGCAAGCATGGCTTTGGGGTGCGCCTTCTTGGCCTGGGCCAGCCGCTCTTGGGCGAGCTTGAGCATTTCGTCGCGCTCGCCGAAGTTCATGGCCCCGGTGGGACAGGAAAGGACGCACATGGGCAGCATGCCCTGGTGCACGCGGCCGTTGCACATGGTGCACTTGCTGAGCAGGCCCGTGGTCTTGTCGCGCCTGGGCACGTTGTACGGGCAGGCATCGCGGATATCCTCGAAGTCGCTTTCGCTGAACTTCTTGGTCATTTCCGTGAAGAGCACGGCTCCGGTCTTGGGGTCCTGCACAATGGCGTTTTCCACGGTCATGTCGCCGATCTGCTTGCAGGGCGGGGACACGCAATGGCGGCACTGGTCCGGGAAGAAGTTCCAACGGATGGTCTCCCCTTCCATGTGCTCACTGAAACGCACCAGTTTGTAGTTGTTGGGATTGAGATCCTGCGGGTTCTGGTGACTCCCCCAACCATACTGCTTGGTCTGGTTGGCCGGAAGTTCGTGCCATTCCTTGCAGGCGATCTGGCAGCCGCGGCACGCGGTGCAGCGCGACGTGTCTATCAGGAATGTCTTTGGCATGACGGTCTCCTTGTTCTCCGGGCGGTCTTAAACCGTCCGGGACGCCGGTTAGGTTGCAAGCTCGGTGAGCTTGTCGGCCTTGCGGATGTTCACGCAGCACGCCTTGTACTCCGGAATGGTCGTGTTCGGGTCGCCCACCGATGGCGTGAGCCGGTTGGTGGAGTCGCCGCTGCCCGGAGTGGTCCAGCCGAAGCAGAAAGGCATGCCGATTTCGTGAATAATGCGGCCGTGCACCTTGAGCGGGCGTATGCGCACCGTGACCATGGCTATGGCCTCGACCCTGCCGCGCACGCTCTCGACAATCACGCCCTCGCCATTCTTGATGCCCTTTTCCTTGGCCAGTTCCGGGCTCATCTCCACATAGAGCTGCGGCTCGGCTTCCAGCAGGTTGGGCACGTTTCTCGTCTCGCCGCCGCCGCACCAGTGTTCGGTGACGCAGTAGGTGGTGAGCACGATGGGGTAGTTCGGATCAGCAGGCTTGGCCAGCAGGTCCATGTCGCTTGTGGTGAACTTGTAGACCGGGCTGCTGAGCTGCTTGGAGAACAGGTTGTTGTTCACCGGGGTTTCCACGGGCTCGTAATGCTCGGAGAAGGGACCGTCCTGACGGCCCGGGCCGTAGATTTGCCCGAAGCCGTGCTTGGACATGATGAACGGGTTCTTGCCCTTGCCCGTGGCCATGGGCGGCCAGCCACCGTCCGGAACGTCGCCGATCCACTTGCCGTCCTTCCATTCGATGACGGCCTTGGCCGCGTTGTACGGCTTGCCGTTCTTGTCCACGGAGGCGCGGTTGTAGAGGATGCGGCGGTTCACGGGCCAGCACCAGGACCAGTTCGGGAACAGGCCGATCCTGGCCTGCATATCGGTCTGGGAGGCGTCGCGGCGCTTGGACTTGTTGCCGTCCTCTTCGGTGTAGCTGCCCGCGTAGAGCCAGTTCAGGCTGGCCGTGGAGCCGTCGTCGCCAAGAGCGGTGAACGAAGGCACCTGCTGGCCCTTTTTGTAGAGCTTGCCCTTGATCTCGGTGTCGCGGGTGAAGTGGCCGTTGATGCGCTTGCACATGGCGTCCGGGTCATACTTCTCGGGCCAGTTCAGCTTGAGCAGCGGATCAGGATAGGTGCCGCCTTCCTTGGCGTAGAGGTCGCGCACCTTGTTCAGCAGGGGCACGAACATGTCGCCGAAGGAGCGGGATTCAAACGCGGGCTTGATGGCCTCGTAGTGCCAGAGATGCCAGCGTCCCGAGTTGGTGACCGAACCGGCCTTTTCCAGACGGTGCGCCGAAGGCAGCAGGAAGACTTCCGTCTTGGCTGCCTTGGGATCCACGCCGGGACGGCGCCAGTTGTCCGTGGTCTCGGAATGGTGCAGCTCGGAGAGTACCAGCCAGTCCAGGTTGTCCAGGGCCTTGCGCACCTTGTTGGTGTTGGGCACCGAGTTCATGGGGTTCAGGCCGATGATGATGCCGCCCTTGATCTTGTTCTGGTACATGCGGTCGAAGAGGAAGAGGTAGGAGTAGTCTCCGCCCTTTTCGATCTTCGGGAGCATGCCGTAGCCGAAGCCGTTTTCCTTGGTGGCGTTTTCGCCGAACCAGGCCTTGAGCAGGCTGGCCATGTACTTGGGCTTGTTCTGCCACCAGTTGGCCGATTCGGGATCGGCGCTGACCGGCGTGTTGGCCCTGTTGTAGTCGTCCAGGGTCTGCCAGCCGCTGTGGGGCATGGCCATGTAGCCCGGGATGATGTGGTAGAGCAGGGTGTGATCCGTGGACCCCTGCACGTTGGGTTCGCCGCGCAGGGCGTTGATGCCGCCGCCGGCCACGCCGATGTTGCCGAGCAGCAGCTGGATGATGCCCGCGCTGCGGATGTTCTGCACGCCCACGGTGTGCTGGGTCCAGCCCAGGGCGTACATCACGGTTCCGGCCTTGTCGGCCTTGCCCGTGGCCGCGAAGGTCTCGTAGACGCGCAGCAGGTTCTTTTCGGAAACGCCCGTGGTCTTGGAAACCTTGTCCAGGCTGTAGCGCGAGTAGTGCTTCTTGAGCAGCTGGAACACGCAACGCGGGTCCTTGAGGCTCTTGTCCTTTTTGGGCACGCCGTTGGCATCCAGGGCCAGGTCCCATTTGCTCTTGTCATAGGTGCGGGTCTTGGGGTCATAGCCCGCGAACAGGCCGTCCTTGAAATCGAAGTCCTTGCCCACGATGAGCGAGGCATTGGTGTATTCGACCACGTATTCCTTGAAGTAGGAATTCGTTTCAAGGATGTGGTTGATCATGCCCCCGAGGAAAGCGATGTCCGTGCCGGACCGCAGGGGAACATGGAAGTCCGAGCGGGCCGAGGTGCGCGAGAACTTGGGGTCGACGTGCATGACGGTCGCGCCCTTGTCCTTGGCTTCAAGCACCCACTTGAACGAGATTGGATGGTGTTCGGCAGCATTGCTGCCCATGATCAGGATGGCGTCGGCATTCTTGATGTCGACCCAGTGATTCGTCATCGCGCCGCGTCCGAACGACTCTCCCAGAGCCGCTACAGTAGCGCTGTGTCAAATACGGGCCTGGTGGTCCATGTGGACGACGCCCAGGCTTCTCATGGCTTGATGCGCCAGGGCGCATTCTTCGTTGTCCGCGTGGGAGGTGCCCAGCAGGAACATGGATTCCAGACGGTTGACGGTCTCGCCCTTGTCGTTCTTGGCGATGAAATCCTGGTCGCGGGTTTCCTTGATGCGCTTGGCAATGCGGTCCAGCGTCCAATCCCAGCTCTTCTCTTCCCACTTGTCGCTATGCGGCGCGCGGTAGAGCGGCTTTTGCAGCCGGTGTTCGCTGGTGGTCATGGTGAACAGGGCCGCGCCCTTGGCGCAGAGGGAGCCCTGGTTGATGGGGTAGTCCGGATCACCCTCGGTATGCACCAGCTTGCCGTTTTTCACAAAGGCAATGGCATGGCAGCTCACCGAGCAGAAAGGACAGATGGTGATCACTTCCTTGGCCCCGTCGATCTTCAGCCCCTCGGCGTACGCCTGCACCGGCGTGAGACTCACTCCGAGCTGGGCGAGCGTGACGCACGCGGCTCCTGAGCCTGCCAGCTTCAGGAAGTGCCGTCGATCACATCTCATGATGGCCTCCTTGGGTTGCGTCCGGTCATGGCGCTCCGGACTGGGTAGGGCGGTTTTTTACCGCCGTTTCCCCTTCAGTATAAAATTTAATTCAATTATTACAAAATGTTATTTTTAACATGATGACGCGATCACGATGTCTCGTATCGTTTGGGCTGGAAGGGCAACAGGGCTTTGCCCTGGTCCAGGGCAAAGCGTTCCACCTGCTCGAACCAGTCACGAAAGCGCCGGGCCAAGTCCTGGCCATAGGGAGTCAGCTTGCAGCCGGACCTGCGGCAGTCGGAACGGTCAATCAGTTTGTGCCCCAGAAGATTTTCCGTGCGCGTGATCTTGCCCCAGGCCCCGCGGTAGGACATGCCCAGTTTGGCTGCGGCCGCAGTCAGCGAGCCCGTGGATTCGATCTCGTGCAGCAGGATCAGCCTGCCCATGCCGAAAAGCACGCCTTCGGGGGTTTCAACCCAGAGATGCAGGCGCATGGTCGGCGGCTCATGCTCTCCGGTGCAGGGGAGAGGAGCATGTCTGCTCATGGTTTCCATAGATTGCGTCATGGCGATCTCCTTGGGTATTCAAAAGACTGCGGAGCGCAGTACTTATTATGTTTGTAAATGCATAATACTACCTAGGAGGCTTGGCGCTCTATAGCAAACAGGTGCATCTTAGTAGGCTTTTGACACTGGGCAGGAAAAGTCGGGAGGGGAAAGTTGAGGAAAAACAGAGGGCCGACGGATGAATCCGCCGGCCCAAAGGGGGAGTTCGGTGCGGTCTGGAATCAGACCTTGCGCACCTCGACGAAGTGTTCCTGCATGGCGACTGCTCCGCCGGACTTGTCCCACTTGGCGATACCGCCCGGCATGAGTTGGTTGTCCGCCACGCCCCGGCCCCGTGCCCGGGTCTCGCAGGGCAGGGTATGGCCGAAGCCGTGGATCATGAATACGCATTCCGGGTGCACGAAGGGAGTGACAAAGGCCTTGATCTTGCCCCTGTGGCCGTTGGAGCCGATCTGGACGTACTCACCGTCGGCAATGCCGAGTTTCTCGGCCTCGGTTGCGTTGATCCACAACAGGTTCTCGGGCATCTGCTCGAAGAGCAGCTTGTTGTTCACCGTGTGTCCCTGGGTGTGCAGGGCGCATCGGCCAAAGGCGATGCGGTATTTGCCCTGGGGCGGGCGCTCCGGCGAGACATAGGGCTTGAGCGAGGGCTGGCCGTCGGCCTCAAGCTTTTCGTCGATGACCTGGATCTTGCCGGACGGTGTCTTGAACTTGAATTCGTCCATGTTGCGGTACAGAGGCTTGTCCGCCAGGGAAACCGAGCCCTTGGCCTCGAAATCGGCGATGCTTACGCCGGTTCCTTCGAGCTGGAAGTTCCAGACGTCCTCGATCGTTTCGTAGGCAAGTTCCTTGATGCCCATCTTCTTGGCCAACATGGCGTAGATTTCCCAGATGGCCTTGGTGTCATGCAGAGGCTGCATGACCCGTTTGCGCATGATGTATGATGGCTTGAGCCCGTTCTTGACGGCCAGGATGGAGTCCCGTTCCAGATAGGGCGAGATGGGCAGGACCACGTCCGCGAACCATGCCGTGTCGGACCAGGAAAAGGTCACGGCCACGAGCAGGTCCAGGTTGGCCCATTTCTTCTTCACGTCTTCCACGTCGGGGAAGGCCATGAGCGGGTCATGGCGATGGGCGATGTAGGCCTTGATGGGATAGGGCTCGCCCGTGACGATGGCCTCGTAGGCCAGGTTCACGAGACCCGGTCCCGCGTCGAAGTGCTTGCGCCCTTCCATCCAGCCCACGCCGTCCACGCGCTTGTCCTGGGGCTTTGGGAACAGCTCCATGAAGCTCTTCAATCCCTTGTGGCCGAAGTCGCCGGGCTTGTTCATGATCGGCAGGCCGCCCTTGGCGCCGATGCTGCCGAGCAGACCGTTGATCAGATAGATGGTGCGCGACATGTAGAAGGAGTCGGAGTAGCGCGCGGTCATCCAGCCCGGGTGCCAGAGCACGGCCGGAGCCGCTTCGGAAAGCTGGCGGCAGAAGTCGCGCAGGTCCGCGGCCGGAATGCCGGTTTCCTTTTCGGCCCATTCGGGCGTGTACGGCGTGACAAAGGCGGCCAGAGCGTCGAAGTCCTGGAAGTGCTTGGCCACGAAGTCCTTGTCGTACAGGTCGGCGTTGATCAATTCGCGGATCACGGCCAGGTTGAAGGCGTAGTCGGTGCCGGGCCGGATCATGAAGAAATTGTCGGCCTTGGCTCCGGTGACGCTGGCCCGGATGTCGATGCAGGAGATTTTCGCCCCGTTCTCCACCGCGTCCAGCGTGTTGTTCACCTCGGCCACGTTCACGGCTTCAAAGATGTTCCGTGTCTGGAGCACGAGGTGTTTGGTGTTCTTCAGATCGTAGGCCACGCCCTTGCGGCCGAAGCCGAACACGGAAAGGGCCGCGTTCTGCACGTTGCGTGCGCAGGCCGCGTCATGGTTGTTATAGTTCGGCGTGCCGATGGCGCGCAGGAAGGCCCGGTAGAAATCGCGGAAGGGACCGCCGCGGTCCGAGAAGAGCACAGCCTTGTCGCCGTACTCGGCGCGGACCTTGTTCAGCTTTTCCGCAACATAGTCCAGGGCCTCGTCCCAGCTCACTTCGCGCCACTTGCCTTC
This sequence comes from Desulfovibrionaceae bacterium, assembly GCA_036541255.1. Classification (GTDB taxonomy): domain Bacteria; phylum Desulfobacterota; class Desulfovibrionia; order Desulfovibrionales; family Desulfovibrionaceae; genus Paucidesulfovibrio. The sequence goes on from JAZHDD010000009.1 coordinate 33,202, forward strand.
GCCGCGCTCTCCGGCGCGGATCATGGGCTTTTGGGGCCGCTCGTCATCTTCGGTCAGGGCGACGCCTGCTGCTCCGCGCGGGCAGAGCGCTCCCTGAAGGCCGGGCGCGTGCGGGTTGCCCTGCACGTAGACGCAACGGCCATTCTCGACCTCGGCCTGGATGGGGCAGCGCACAGAGCACATGCCGCAGATGCTGAACACGTTCTTTTTTGACATGAAATCCTCCCAAGAGTGCCGTAGGTGGCCCGAAACAACGGCTTTCCAACTCTTATACTACAAATTCAGTCTGAATCCACATTTCCAACGCCAATGTGCATGCTCGAAATATCGAATTAAATCGGTGTATTGTTGCGAGAGGCCAAAACTTGTGAAGAAAATAACGTGAAACGAAGGGGAGGTGTTCGCTTTTGGTTGATCCTGGCTTCCGGCAATGGGAAAAAAATAACGAGGATCGATCGACGTTGACAGCTGCAACGCTGTATGGTTGTAAAATAGACAATAGAAGTGTGCCCGAAACACACGATCAAGCTGTAGAGGTGAAAAATGGCCACTTACAGGATTAAGTTCGACAAGAAACGTTGCATTGCATGCCACGCTTGTCTTGTTCATTGCAAACAGAAGAACAGGGTGCCGGACGGGCTTTCCCTGAACAAGCTGTTTGCGGAATTGGAAGAGAAAAAGGGCAAGCCAGTGCTGAAGGTCAAATATCAGCCCTGCCTGATGTGCAAGAAGCCGGAATGCGTTCCCGCCTGTCCCACCGGGGCCATGCAGAAGCGCGAGTCCGACGGGCTGGTCTTTATTGTGGAAGAGTTGTGCAACGGTTGTGGCGAATGTGTCACGGCCTGCCCCTGGAACGTGCCCGTCATGGACGAGGTCCGTGGCAAGGCCATCAAGTGTGATTACTGTATGGACCGCATCGCGGAAGGCCGGGACCCGGCCTGCGTCACGGGCTGCACGGCCCAGGCGCTCACCCTGGTGCGTCCCGAATAGAGAAGCGGGCGTCCGGTTTTCCGAACGCATGTCCGAATAGGTCCTACTCAAGGAGGAAGGGATGAAATCTAAGAGGTTGTATCTTATTTTGGCGCTGGTCGCTCTGGCCGTGTGCCTGTTCGCGCTGCCCGCGTGGGCCAACGAACGTCTGGTCAAGGCCATTGCAGAGGCCCAGGCCAACATGCCCGAGAAGGTCACTGGCGAGCCCGGCTACCTGGGCATCCCCGGCGGCCCGCAGTTGCAGTGGTGGTGGGGCCTGCTCTGGGCCGTGTGGGTAGGCTGGATCTTTTCCACGGTCGGCGCGTTCGGCGGCATCATGGCCGGCGTCGGTCACATCACCATGTACGGCCTGGGCGACTACGCCAAGGGTTTCGGCAAGGATGCCAAGCTGAACAAGGTCGTCACCGACTCCATCCGCGTGTCCAACCAGTGGCTCGTGGGCTGTTCCGCAGGTCTTTCCTCTTTCAACTATTGGAAGGCGGGACGTCTTGTGGCGCCTCTGGGCATTGCCCTGGCCATCGGGTCCGTGGCCGGTTCCTGGCTGGTACCCTGGCTCACTGCCGGCAAGATCAGCCTGAAGGCCTACCAGGGCTACTTCGGTCTGTTCGTGCTCGTTCTGGGCTGCTACCTCTTCTATGAGACCACGCCGACCGGCCAGAGCAAGAAAAAGGCCGCCAAGGCCGCTGCCCAGGCTTTCCAGGACAGCGTGAAGAAGCAGCGTGAGGGCGGCGAAGTGGACATGGCCGAGATGGGCGTGAAGGTCCAGAAGTTCACCATGACCCTTTGCGAGTTCACTTTCTTCGGCGTCGAGTTCAAGTTCAATCCGATCATCCCCGTGGTCGGCGGCTTCTTTATTTCGGCCCTGGCCTCGTTCCTGGGCGTTGGCGGCGGCTTCCTGCTGGTGCCGTTCCTGACTTCCGTGGCCGGACTGCCCATGTACCTCGTGGCCGGAACTTCCGCTGCCGCGGTCTTCGTGGGTATGGTCAACTCCATCGCCTCCTACATGATGCTCAAGGGCACCCCGGTGGAATGGTCGTTGATCGGCGCCGAGCTCGTGGGTATCGTTGTCGGTTCGATTATCGGCCCGCGCACTTCCAAGTACATCCCCGACATCTGGCTGAAGCGCATCTTCATCGTGCTGGCCGTGTATGTGGGTCTGCGCTACACCCTGAAGGGCTTCTTCGGTATCACCATCATCTAGCGGATCCGGCTCGATGCTTCGCGTAGCGAAGCCTGCAAGTCATCAAGAAGGGGCCGTCCGGAACAACCCGGGCGGCCCTTTGCAATCCCGGAATATGCGGGTAGGCTCGGCAAGGGCGTCAAGAACCCCGGATTGTCGGATCAATCAGGCAACGGAGCGGGACATTTCGAACCAAGGACAAAGTATGATGATGAGCGAATTCTATGCCTTTATCGACCCGGCTTTGATTGTGCCCTTTCGCCTGCCGGGCAATGTCTACGTTGGATTCGGCATCGGTTTGTTCTGGATTTCGTTCCTGGCAACGGTCCTTGGCGAGCTGTGCATGGCCGGGGCCTATTTCACCAACCGGAAGTATTTCGCCGAGATGCGCCGAGAGATGATCACGCACAACAACCTTTCCATCCGCGCCCTGGGATTCAAGGACAAAGCCAGCTACAAGGCTTGCAACTCCATTGCCAACGAGGAGTTCGGCAGAAATTTCTTCGCGGGCATAGCCCTCTTTGCCTCCTCGGTCTGGCCTGCTTTTTTTGCCATGGGCTGGCTTGATTTCCGTTTTCATGGCGTGGAATTCGTCATGCCGCTCATAGGCATTGTGGGGCCTGGTTTCCTCTTTGTGCCCGCCTATATTCTCACGCGCATCGCGTTTCACAAGTCCAAGCCCTGGCTGCCGCTGTTTTCCCTGATCAAACGCAAGATCGCCGAAAATGAACAGGGCGAGGAGATGATCACCTATATGGATATCGTGAAAAAGGAAGAGGTCGAGACTCCGCCCGCAAAGGAAGATACCGCGGCAAATTGATTTTCTGCGCGCCGTGTCGGGCGACAACAACCAGGGCCGCTTCACCTATCATGTGAAGCGGCCCTGGTTGTTTTGGCTGGGAGGGAGTCTGCCTAGCGGGGGCGGCGTTCCTCGATGAGCTGGAGCAGTTCGCCAGGATTGGAGGGCGCAAGCAGCAGCTTCACTTCTCCTGCATCCACGTACACGGCGTTGTCGCTGTTGCCGAGGACGAATGCCTCGCCACCCTGGGGCAGCGGAAAGATGCCGCTACGGTATGACCCGAATTTCATGCCCCTTTTGACACCCTTGAGTGCATACAGAGGATCGCTCTTGAGGTTCACTAGGGCTGCGCCGACAACGTCGCTCCAGGGCAGGGCCAGATCAAGAAAGGGCGGCGCGCTGAGCATCAGGCCGTCATCGTTGGCCAATATTTCGGCCCGGGCAGGATTGACCAGCAGCATGTACCAATAGAGCAGGCTCAGGGGGCCGGCCACGGCAATGAGGCAGATGGCGGTCCAGGTCAGCCCGGAGCGGAAGGACCAGGCCACGGTTCCGGCGATCAGGGCCACCAGAATGACAAAGGCCAGTACAACCCAGCGGTTCATGGGGACTCGGAAAACCTGCATGGCTCGACCCTCCGTTGTGTTTCAGCGCTTCGCGACAGTAGTACGTTTCCGGTGCGCGGTCAAAAAAACGTTGGAATGAAGAGGGCGTTCAGGTAGGATTATTCGGGCCGACCATGCCCTGCGCGCTTTGCGTGGAGGCATAACGACACGGATCGGGAGTCGAGATGTCATTTCTCTTTCGGGCAGCCAGGACAGCGTGCTTTGCTTTGTGTGCCATGCTCGTCTTGCTCAGCCTCGCCTCCTGCGGCGAGGACGAACCCTCGGTGAAGGTAGACCTGGAGCACCGGGTCGATCTGGCCGCGCGTCCCCGGCAAGCCTCGGTGACCTACGCCTATCTTCCCCAATATTCCCACGCCGTGTCCTATGAGCGTCACCGCAGACTGCTCGAATATCTGCGCCGCGAAACAGGACTCCCCCTGCGCCAGGTGTTTCCGGATACCTTTGACGAGCATATCGAGATGGTCCGGCGCGGTGAAATCGACATTTCCTTTTCCAACCCCTTTGTCTACATCCAACTCGCCGAAAGCGGCGCACGCGCTTTTGCGCGGGTGGTGGAACCGTCCGGGGAACCATCGTTCCGGGGACAGATCATCTGCCGCAAGGACAACCGTTCCATTGACCGGCTGGCCGACTGCCGCGGCAAGCGCTGGATTGCTGTGGACCCCAACTCGGCCGGCGGTTTTCTCTTTCCGCTTGGTCTCTTTCTGGAAAACGGCATAGGCCGGGGCGACTTCAAGCAACTGGCCTTTGCGCCCGGTCCGGGCGGCAAGCAGGAAAAGGTCGTGCTTTCGGTGTATTCCGGGGCCTATGACGTGGGTTCCATACGCAAGGGGACCCTGGATATTCTCGCGGGCAAGATCGACCTGAACAAGATCCGCATCCTGGCGGAAACGCGGGATTATCCGGGCTGGGTCTATTCGGCGCGCGCCGGTTTTGACCCCAAGGTGGTGGAGTGCGTGGCCCAGGCCATGTTCGCCTTGGGCCGCAACGGCCAGGATGATGCCCCGATCCTTTCAGCCGCGGGTATCCGGGGCATCGTGCCCGCCCGTGACAACGACTACGATCCCGTGCGCGTGTTGGCGCGACAGCTCAGCGCGGATGGAGCCTTGCCGCAGGGAGCAACGGAATGAGGCTTTTTTCCCGCCTGAAGTTCCGTTCCAAGCTGGTGCTCGGCATCACGGCCATCGTGGTCTGCACCACGCTCGGGCTGGCGCCCCTGGTGGGACGCATGACCGCATCGGCCCTGCTGGACGAGAGCAAGAAACGGGGCGTTGCCTTGGCCGAGAGCCTGGCGGCCCGCGCTGTAGACCCGTTATTGTCCGGAGATTTGCTGCGGCTTAAAAATATGGTGGACGAAGCCAAGGCTCTGGGCGGCGAGGTGGTGTACGCCTTCATCCAGGACGAGACCGGTTTTGTGTTGGCGCACAGCTTCCAGGGCGGGTTTCCTCTTGAGCTGCAGGCTGCCAACCGGGCCGGCGGGGATGCTTCGGCGCGCATCCAGCTGCTGGATACGGACCAGGGCCGCATCGACGATTTTGCCGTTGCGGTTCGCGTTGGCGGGGCCATTTTCGGCGAAGTCCGGCTCGGCCTCTCGCGTAAGCCCATCCAGGCCAAGGTGGAGAGCCTTGTCCTGACCATGGGTGCCCTGTCGGGCGGAGCGCTCGCGCTGGCCATTGCTCTCTCCACCATCTTTGCCAACAAGGTCACCCACCGCATCGGGCTCCTGCGGGAGTATGCGGAAAACATGGTCAAGGGCGACCTGGACCTGCATTCTTCCCCGCCGGTGCGACGCAACTGTTGGGAGATCATGGATTGCGGGCTCAAGGCTTGCCCGGCCTATGGCGACAAGAATAGGCGCTGCTGGTATCTGGCCGGGACGCTCTGCCCGGAATGCGCCGAGGACAACACGCCCCACAAGCGCGATTCCTGCCGCAACTGCCCGGTCTACCACGAAAACGCCGGCGACGAGATTCAGGATCTGGCCGAGACGTTCGACGTCATGGCCCTGAGCCTCAAGGCCTACATCGGCGAACTCAAGGAGGCCGAGCGCGTGCTCTCCAACCAGGAGCGGCTCATGCGCACGATCCTCAACGTCACGCCGGATCTGGTCTCCATGGTGGACACGCGCATGATCTACCAAGCCTGCAACACGGCTTTTGCCGAGTTCGTGGGCAGCGATGTGCGCGACATCCGTGGCCGCACGGATTTCGATATTTTTCCCGAGGCCGCGGCCGAGCAGCGGCACCTGGAGGGAAGGGACATCCTGGAGACCGGGCGCAGACTGGACCGCCAGGGCTGGATCGAAGGCCGGGAAGGGCCGCGCTGGTTCCATACCGTGAGTATTCCGGTGCGCGATCAGGAAGGGCACATCACGGGCCTGTTGCGCAACGACCGCGACCTCACCGACCTGAAGCGCTACCAGGAGCAGCTCATCCAGTCCCAGAAGATGGAATCCGTGGGCAAGCTCGCCGGAGGCGTGGCGCATGAGATCAACACCCCTTTGGGCGTGATCCTGGGTTATGCGCAACTGCTCATGGAAGACGTGGAAGAAGGCAGCCAGATTCAGCAGGATTTGGCCACCATCGCCAAACAGGCCAAGGTCTGTCGCAAGATCGTGGCCGACCTCCTGGGATTTTCGCGCCAGTCCGAGAGCGTCAAGCGGGAGATGTGCTTCAACAACTCGGTCATGGAAGCCGTGACCCTGGTCCGACATACCTTTGAAATGGACAAGGTCAGCATTGAGGAACGCTTGGACGACCGTATGCCCATCATTTACGGCGACCCGGAAAAACTCAAGCAGATATGGATCAACCTGCTCAATAATGCCCGGGACGCCATGCCTTCGGGTGGGGCCATCATGGTCAAGACCAAGCTGGACACTCCTGCCCAAAAAGTTACACTATGGCTTTCCGACAGCGGTTCCGGTATAGCCGTCGAGGATTTGCACAGGATCTTCGATCCGTTCTACACGACCAAACCTGTAGGCAAGGGCACGGGGCTGGGATTGTCCGTGTCGTTCGGCATCATCGAGGATCATGGCGGAGAAATTCACGCGGAAAGCCCCGTCCCCGAGGAATTCCGCCCCAAGGATTTGCCCGAGGGCGTCGAGCCCGGGCCGGGCACCCTGTTCGTGGTGGACCTGCCTCTGGATCACGCCAGTACGCTGGACACGGCGTATGCCGCTCAGGAACAGGACTACAAAGGCTGAGAGGATTGCAATGGCAGAAATCATAGTAGTGGACGATGTTTCCGATGCCGGGATTCTGGTCAAGCGTATTCTGGAACGCAAGGGCCATACGGTTTTCGCCTTCACCGAAGAGGAAGACGCCATTGCCCATGCCCGGCAATCCAAACCGGATCTGGCCATCCTGGACATCAAGCTCAAGAAGATGACCGGCGTCGAGGTTCTGGAGGAGCTGAAAAAATCCCATCCGGCGATCAAGGCCATCATGCTTACCGGCTACCCCACGCTGGAAACCGCACGTGAATCCCTGCGTCTCGGTGCCAGCGAATACTGCGTCAAGCCCATCGACAAGGACGAATTGGAGTCCAAGGTGGCTGAAGTCCTCGACACCTAAACTCATCGGCGGCGTACGTGTTCATCGGCGAACTATTCAAGCATTGGACCTATCAGGTTTTTGCGCCGGGCGCATTGCTACGCAGCAAGTACAACGCCTTCAAGGAACTCCTGGAATACGACGCGCGTTGCCTCGAAGGCGTGGCCGATCTGGAGGAGATCGCCTATGGCCGGGAAAAGGCGGACTGGGCGCGCATGAGCCGCCTGACGCGCCAGCTTACCCGCGACGTTGGCGAGATGGTCCGCCGGCTCAAGCTCATGGGGCCTTCACGTTATGTGGGCCTGCCGGATTATTACAACAAATTCCGTTTCTATGTGAGCATGGGCATGGACATGCCCGATCCGGCCATTGTGCCGCCTCATGTCATCGACCTGGAAGAGGCCGCGGACCTGCCGCGCCTGGCCGGGGGCAAGGCGCACAATGTCGGGCTCATGGTGGCGGAAACCTATCTGCGCGTGCCTCCGGGCTTTGTGGTCACGGCCAACGCCTTCAACTATTTTCTGGAAGCCAACGGTCTGCGTCCGGAACTGGACGAATTGCTCGGCCAGATCGAGCTGTCCAAGCCCGGCGAGGTGGAACGACTTTGCCGCGAGATGCGGGAACTGGTGCTTTCCGGCCTCGTGCCCCCGCCCATCGCCGAGGAGATACGCTCGCGCGCCCTGGCGCTCGCCGGGCCGGAAGGCTCGCTCGCAGTGCGTTCCAGCGCCGTGGCCGAGGACGGCGAATTGACCTTTGCCGGACAATACGAAAGCCTGCTGCCCGTGGACCCGGAGCAATGCGTGGAAGCGTACCGGCAGGTGCTTGCCGGAAAATACACGCCGCGCGCCGTGACCTATCGTATCCTGAACGGACTTTCCGACGTGGAGACGCCCATGGCCGTGCTGGTCATGCCGCTGGTGGAGGCGCAGTCCGCGGGCGTGGTCTACACCCTGGACATGGACCGTTCCCAGGCGGTCTGCGGCATGCTCTCGGTCTATGCCGTGCCCGGCGTGGGGGAAAACCTTGTCGGCGGCAAGGCCGTGCCCCAGATTTATTGCCTGACCCGCGACAAGGAGCCGCTTCTGGTGCAGGAGCCCGGGGAGAACGCCGTGCTTACGGCCGCACAGGCCGAAGAGGTTGCCCACGCCGCCCTGGAACTGGAACTGATGTTCGGTTCGCCCCAGGACGTGGAGTGGGCCTTTGACCATCAGGGCCAACTGCACATTCTTCAGTCCAGACCGCTGGGCGGCAGCCACAAGGCCGTGTCCGCGCCGGAGCGTTCGGTCCCGGGCCATATCGTGCCGCTGCTTTCCGATGCGGTACGCGCTTCAGGCGGCGCCGCGCACGGACGTGTTTTTCATTACCGGCCGCCTCAGCATGGCGTGCAGGACATCCCGCGCGACGCCGTGCTTGTGGTCGGCGCCCTGGACCCGGCTTTGGCCGGGGCCGTGGGCAAGATTCGCGCGGTCGTGGCCGAGGCCGGAAGCCGGGCCAGCCATTTCGCGTCCGTGGCTCGTGAATTCGGCCTGCCCGTTCTGGTGGGCGTGGAAAACGCCTTTGAACGCTTTGGGCAGGGCCGGGAAATCACGGTGGACGCGGACACGGGCACGGTCTATCCGGGCCGGGTAGAAGAATTGCTGTCCCCGGAACCGGCGGCGCAGCGGGGCTCGCAGTCGCGGACCAGCCCGGCTCTGGACAGATTGAGTCAGGTCATGCCGCATATCTCGCGGTTGACTCTGACCGATCCCCAGTCGCCGGATTTCACGCCGGAGAAATGCCGTTCGCTGCATGATATCGTGCGCTTCTGCCATGAAATGGCCGTGGCCGAGATGTTTTTCCTGGTGGGCAAGGGCGGCCGGGGCATGAGCTCGTCCCGCAAGCTGGAGACCGGCCTGCCTCTGGTCATGTACCTGCTGGACGTGGGAGGAGGCCTGTTCACCCAGGCCCTGGACAAGGAAGCCATCACGCCCGACGACATCAAAAGCCCGCCCATGTGGTCGCTCTGGCAGGGCCTTTCGGCCAAGGATGTGAAATGGCTTGACGGGCTCACCCATATGGACTGGGAAGAGTTCGACAGGATCAGCGCGGGCATCTTCAGCCATGATTCCCGTTTGCTGGCCAGCTATGCCGTTATTTCCGAGGATTACACCCATCTGATGATCCGTTTCGGCTACCACTTTTCCCAGGTGGATACGTTGTGCAGTCCGGATTCCCGCACCAACTACATCAACTTCCGCTTCAAGGGTGGGGGCGGCTCCACGCGGCAAAGGGAGCTGCGGCTGCGTTTCATGGAACGGGTTTTTGGCCACCACGGCTGGAAGGTGCGGGTGCGCGGCGATCTGCTCGACGCGACTCTGGGCGGTGACCGCGAGGCCGTGATGCAGAAGCAGCTTTTCCTGCTCGGCCGGATTTTGGGCCGAACGCGGCTCATGGATATGGGATTGCGCGACGAGGCCCAGGTGGACCGTATGGCTGAGGATTTTCTGCATACCCCGGTCGAAGTCGAGTATTGAGGCGCGCATGCCCAAGAGCAAGCCCGCATATCAAATCAACTGGGTCACGGACCATCTGGCCGTGGGGCAGGCCCCCATGTCCGTGGCGCAGCTGGATTCCCTGCGCGAGCAGGGCGTGGACGCCATCATCAATCTCTGCGGCGAATTTTGCGACCTGCATGATATCGAGGCCGAGCACGGCTTCGAGGTCTATTACCTGCCTCTGCCGGACGAGGAGGCCCCGGAGCTGGCCGAGCTGGAAAAGGCTCTGGAGTGGCTGGATGAGTCCATCTATCTGGGCAAGCGGGTATTGATCCACTGCCGTCACGGCATAGGCCGCACCGGCACGATCCTCAACGCCTACCTGTTGCGCCGAGGACTGGGGCACAGAATGGCCGGACGCAAACTCAAGGGATTGCGGTCCAAACCCGCCAATTTCGATCAGTGGTGGACCATACGCAAGTATGGACGCCAAAGTGGGCGGCTCACGGTGCGCGAACCTTCCCTGGAGTTCAAGCATCTCGTGGACCTTGCACCCTATTTTCTGGACTACGAAGCCCTGGTTCAGCGTGCCGAGGACCTTTTCGAGTACGAGTCCGAGAACAAGGGCAATGGTTCGGATCAGACAGGCCGGTGCGGAAGGGACCATGACCGCTGTTGCAGCACGCCCGTGCGCCTGAGCCTGCTCGAAGCCGTGTATGTGGCCCAGCGGATCAACGGCCAGCTCAGCAGCCGGGAGCGGTTGGAAGCCATTGAGCGCGCCGTTGCCGTGGCCCGCAAGGAGCGCGCCGAGCTGCTGCTGCATGAAGGGCTGGACGTGTGTCTGGCCGGGGCGGGCGCGCTGTGTCCACTTTCCGTGGCCGGCAACTGCATGATTTTCCCCTACCGTCCTTTGCAGTGCCGCTCTTTCGAACTTTCCGAGGACGTCAAGCAGGAACTGTGGGCGGATTTGCTCGCCCCGGCCCTGGACAAGGGGTCGCGTGATCTCTTTTTTGCCTTCACCTCGGAGTTTCCCGAGGAAACATCGTTGGTCTTTGCGCTGCCTGATGTGGTTTCCGGCCGGTATGTTCAGACGTTTTTTCATTATATGCTCAAACGGAGCAAAGCTGAATGAATCCGCTTGAAGAAAAAGTAGAGGTTTCCCTTCGTTTGCTGCGCCAGCTTTTGCGGGAGCATGGTGTGGATCAGGTGGCCGTGGCCTGGACCGGGGGCAAGGATTCCACCGTGGCCTTGGATCTTTGGCGGCGTGTCCTGGCCCATGCCGGAAAGGAAAGCGCGGCTGGCAGCGCCCGTGCCCTGACCCTGGACACCGGGCTGAAATTTCCCGAAGTGGTTTCGTTCCGCAACAGGCTGGCGCGGGACTGGAAAATCGATCTGGTGGTGGCCCGGCCACGTATGGACATCGCTCATTATCCGGTAGCCGAGGACAAACTGGACTGCTGCGCCAAACTCAAGGTGGAACCGTTGCAACGTGCTGTCCGCGGCATGAAGGTTACGGCTTTGGTCACGGGATTGCGCCGGGACGAGCATGAAAGTCGGGCAGGACGGGACTACCTGGAAAAACGGGAAGAACCGGACTACGTGCAGTGCAACCCCCTGTTGGACTGGACCGAAATGGACATTTGGGCCTACACCACCGGCCGCGGTCTGCCGTTCTGCGAGCTGTATTCCAAGGGGTATCGCTCCCTGGGCTGCGTGCCGTGCACCGAAACAGCCGAAGGAACGGAACGTTCCGGCCGTGACGCGGACAAGGAAGGAAAGCTCGATACCCTGCGTTCGCTGGGCTACTTCTAGAGAGTGACCCAGGGCGGAAGTATGGAGGCTGTATCCTCTGCATGCGAACAGGGTCTTTTCCGGCAACAGCGTTTCAAAGGATTTGGCTTTTTTCATCCGCTCTTCATGGGTTTAACCTGCTGCCGACTCGTGATATGCGTAGCGGACACGAGGCGTGGCCGCGTCCGATAATCCAATACCAACCATCTATAATATCAGCAGATATGCCCACAATACTGACAGTTGGCGAACTGACGCGCGCAGTCAAGGACGTGCTGGAAACCGAGTTCCCGATCCTCTGGGTCCGGGGGCAGGTCGCCAATGTCTCGCGTCCGGCCAGCGGGCATGTCTATTTCAGCCTTACGGACGGCGAGTCCGTGCTCAGCGTGGTCTGGTTCAAATCTGCCCAGTGGAGCGTCAACGCGGAGGGCCAGGCTGTGAATCCGGCCACGGGAGAAGTGCTGGAAAATGGCGCTGCCGGACCGGTTCTGGAGGAAGGACGCGAAGTGCTCTGCGCCGGACGGCTCAACGTTTATGAACGGCGCGGCGTGTATCAGCTCGTGGCTGAGATGGTGCAGGAAGAGGGCGTGGGCGATCTGCACATGGCCTTTGAGGCGCTCAAGCGGGATTTGGCGGCGCGGGGCTGGTTCGATGCTTCTCGCAAGCGTGCATTGCCGCGCCATCCCTTGCGCGTGGCCTTGATCACCTCGCCGCGCGGCGCAGCTGTACGGGATTTCTTGCGTCTGGCGAACGAGCGGGGCCACGGTGTGGAAATCCATATTTATCCCTGCCTGGTGCAGGGAGACAAGGCACCTGCCGAAATTGCGGGCGCATTGACGCAGGCTGGAACCGACGGCTGGGCCGAGCTTACCGTGCTGGTGCGCGGCGGCGGTTCGCTGGAAGACCTTTGGGCTTTCAATGCCGAAGACGTGGCCCGGGCCATCGTGGAGTCGCCGATTCCCGTGGTCACTGGCGTGGGGCACGAGCCGGACGTGACTATTGCCGACTACGTGGCGGACCGCAGGGCGGCCACGCCGAGCCATGCGGCCGAATTGCTCTGGCCTCGCCGCAGCACTCTGGCTCAGGAGTTGGACGGGCTGGAGATGCGCTTGCGCCGGGCCTACGCGGAATTTCTGCTGGGGCGTCAGGCGCGTTTCGCGGAATTGCGCCGGGCCTTGGTCTGGCTTTCGCCTCTGCGCCGTCTGGAGCGGTTGGCCGAAGGTTTTGCCGACCGCGGCGCGCGGCTGGCCCTGGCCGGAGAACGATATTTTCAACGCGGCTCGGAATTGCTGGAGAACCGGACACGGCGGCTTGGCCGTGCCTTTGGTCCCTGGCAACTCGAGGAGCGCGAAGCCGGATTGGGCCAACTGGCCCGGCGGCTGGAGAGGGCCGCAGTGGCCCAGACGGAACGCCGGGATCAGGGAATACAGACTCTTTTTTCCCGGTTGACGGCCCTGGATCCGGAAAAGCCCCTGGAACGGGGCTACAGTTTGGTACGTTTGCGGAGCACGGGAGCTTTTTTGCGTTCCATCAGTGAAGTGGAACCGGGCGATGCCCTGGACATCCGCACGCGGGACGGCATGGTTGAAGCCGAAGTGCTCGCCGCCGGACCGCAAGAGAACGAAAAGGAAAAAGCAAGCCGCCGGGCTGCCCGGCGCAAGGAAGAAAAACGGTGAGACACAAGTTCACGTTGCCGCTGATGCTGTTCATGTTGTTGGCTTGTCTAAGCATCCCCGCCTTGGCCCAGGAGGCCGGAAACACCGAGACCGCTGTGCCCGGTGCCTCTGTTGCCGATGTTCCGGTTGCGGATGACCCCATGCCGGACGGTTCCGCCTTTGATGCGGACATGGTTGCCCCCGGAGAGGCGGCCCAGGCCGCGACCATGCCGGAGGCCGCCGGAGAGCAGGCAGAGATGCTCGTGCTGGCCCTTCCCGAGCAGGTTGGATTGGGCCAGCCCTTTACCGTGCGGCTGACTTCGTCCAATCCCATCGGCGACATCACGCTGGAGTGGCTGGACCGCACCATTTCCCCCTCGGTGAGCGTCTGGAACGGCAAATACGTGGCCGTGGCCCTGCTCGGCACGGACGTGAAGCATTCCAAGCCCGGCGAGTTCGATCTGGTGTTGCGCGCCAATGTGGCCGGGGAGATGCGCGAATTCCGCAGCGGCGTGCGCGTGGTCAAGAAGCAGTATCCGGAAGAGCACATCACCGTGGAAAAGAAGATGGTCAATCCGCCTTCCACCGAAGGCGAACGCATCAAAAGGGAAGGCGCGCTTGCGGCCGAGGCCCTGCGCACTGTCAGCCCGGAGCGGCAATGGAGTCTGCCCCTGCTGCGGCCTGTGCCCGGCAAGACCACCAGCTCTTACGGCTATCTGCGCTTTTTTAACGGTGAACCGCGCAGCCCGCATCGCGGCCTGGACATGCGCGCGGCCCTGGGACAGCCTGTGGCGGCCTGTTCCGACGGCGTGGTGGTGCTCACGGGCGATTTCTATTTTGCCGGAGGCAGCGTGTATGTGGACCACGGCAACGGGATGATCTCCATGTACTTTCATCTTTCCGAAGTTAAGGTTAGCATAGGCCAAACCGTGAACCGCGGCGACGTGGTCGGACTGGCCGGAGCAACGGGCCGCGTCAACGGCCCCCACCTGCATTTCGGCGTGGCCCTGCAGGGGCGGCTGGTAGATCCGGAACCCCTGTTCTCGTCCCGCGTGGACGATTTGTTGTAGCGGTTGGAGAGGGTATGGCCAAAAAAGCGACCTATGAAGACCGGCTGGCGCGGCTGACCGCCATTGTCGAGGAGCTGGAAAAGGGCGACGCTCCGCTGGAGCGCGGCGTTGCGCTCTTCAAGGAAGGACTCGACCTGGCGCGGGAGTGCTCGGCCCAGCTGGAAACGGCCCGCAACGAAGTCAAGCTGGTGAGTCAGGGCCTGTTGGAGGCCTTTGAGGAAAATGTGAGTGGCGGAGACACGCATGAGCGTTAAGCAGAAGCTGGCCGAGCGGGCCAGGGAAGTGGAAGGGTTTCTGCAAGGCTGCCTTGAAGGGCGAGGGTTTCCGGACCGCCTGTGCGCGGCCATGCAGTACAGCCTCCTGGCCGGAGGCAAGCGCTTGCGGCCCGTGCTGGTGCTTTCCTTTGCGCGGCTCATGGGCGGAGACGGCAACGCTGTCCTGCCCTTTGCGGCCAGTCTGGAGCTGATCCATACCTACTCGCTTATCCATGACGATTTGCCCGCCATGGATGACGACGATCTGCGCCGGGGCAAGCCCTCGAACCACAAGCAGTTCGACGAGGCCACGGCCATCCTGGCCGGTGACGGGCTGCTCACCGAAGCCTTCGGGTTCATGTGCGACGCCGCCTTGGAGCGGGGTTTGCCTGCGGAAACCGTGTTGCGCGCCTGCCGGATCATGGCCCGGGCAGCGGGCGCAGCCGGTATGGTCGGCGGCCAGGTGTTGGACATGCAGATGACCGGGCGTAGCGGGGTGGAGTTGCCCGAGTTGCGCGCCATGCACGCCCTCAAGACCGGAGCGCTGATCACGGCGGCCTGTTCCTGCGGCGCTGTGCTGGCCGGGGCGTTGCCCAAGGACGTGGAGCGCGCCGAGACCTTTGGCCGTGAAGTGGGCGTGGCGTTCCAGATCGTGGACGACGTGCTCGACGTGGTGGGCGATCAGGCCACCCTGGGCAAACCCGTGGGCAGCGACGAGGAACAGGGCAAAGTGACCTACCCGAGCCTCGTGGGTCTGGACGAAAGCCGCCGTCTGGCGCGGCAGCACATTGACTCGGCTTTGGAGGCGCTCAGCCCCTATGCCGGTCCGGAACATGAATTTTTAGCCGAGCTCGCAGACTATATTGTTGAACGGGCCTCTTGAGCAGGAAGCATACAGTCATGACGCATTTCAAGGACGCGAAACTGCTATCGGGCCTGAAACGGCCCAGCGACGTGCGCAAGCATTCCCTGGAAGAACTGGAGACCATGGCCGAAGAACTTCGGCAGGTGATCATTACCCAGGTGTCCCAGACCGGCGGCCACCTCGCCCCGAATCTGGGATCGGTCGAGCTGACCCTGGCCCTGTTTCGCGCCTTTGACTTTGAGCGGGACAAGATCGTCTGGGACGTGGGACATCAGGCCTATGCCCACAAGATCCTCTCTGGCCGACTGGACCGTTTCCACACTCTGCGGCAGTTCGGCGGCATCAGCGGCTTCCCGCGTATGGCCGAGAGCCCCTACGACCATTTCGGCGTGGGCCATTCCTCCACGTCCATTTCCGCAGGCCTGGGCATTGCCACGGCGCGCGATCTGGCGGGCGACGACTATCACGTGGTCTCGGTCATCGGCGACGGCTCCATGACCGCCGGGCTGGCCTTTGAGGGCCTGAATCAGGCGGGCGACCTGGAGCGGCCCTTCATCGTGGTGCTCAACGACAACGACATGTCCATCTCCACCAACGTGGGCGCGCTTTCGCGCTTTCTCTCGCGCACTGTTTCCGCGCCGTATCTGGTACGCATGAAGGACTATGTGGAGCGGCGCATCAAGGACATTCCCGGCATCGGCGAAGACCTGCACCACTGGGCCAAGCGCGGCAAGGATTCGTTCAAGAGCTTCTTTACGCCGGGCATGCTTTTCGAGGCCTTCCGCTTCAACTATGTCGGCCCCATCGACGGCCACAACCTGGGCGCGCTGGTGGACACCTTCGAGCAGGTCAAGCGCATCGACACGCCCGTGCTGGTGCATGTCCTGACAACGAAGGGCAAGGGCTACAAGCCCGCCGAATCCAACCCGACCTATTTCCACGGCGTGGGCAAGTTCATGCCCGAGACCGGATTGGCGGCCAAACCCACGCCGGGCGGTTTTCCTTCCTTTACCGAGGTGTTCGGCTCGACCCTCTGTGCCCTGGCCCAGAAGGACGAGAAGATCGTGACCATCACCGCGGCCATGCCCGAGGGCACGGGCACGGACTGTTTCCGCGAGCGCTTCCCTGAACGCTTTGTGGACGTGGGCATCTGCGAACAGCACGCCGTGACCTTTGCGGCCGGGCTGGCCACCAAGGGCTTCAAGCCTGCCGTGGCCATCTATTCCACGTTCCTGCAACGCTCCTACGACCAGGTCGTGCACGATGTCTGTCTGCAAAACCTGAACGTGAAGTTCTTCATGGACCGGGGCGGGCTTGTGGGCGCTGACGGCGCCACCCACCACGGCGCGTTCGACCTTTCCTTCCTGCGCCATATCCCCAACATGGTGCTCATGGCTCCCAAGGACGAGAACGAAATGGGCCGGATGATGGCCACGGCCTTTGCCGTGGAAGGGCCTGTGGCCGTTCGCTATCCGCGCGGCATGGGCGCGGGCGTCACGGTGGACCCGGAGCTTCTGCCCCTGGAGCTGGGCGTGGGCGAGCTGGACCGGGACGGCAAGGATGCGCTCATCATCACCTTGGGGTCGCGGGTCTATCCCGCGCTGGAAGCGGCCATGGAACTGGCCGAGACCGAGGGGCTGGAAGTGGCCGTGTTCAACGCCCGGTTCGTCAAACCGCTGCCCATGGCGCAGCTGCGGGAACTGGCCGGACGCTTCAAGCGCATCCTGCTGGTGGAGGAGAACGCGCGGCAGGGCGGTTTCTCCTCGGCAGTGCTGGAAGCCCTGGCCGACGAGGATATGCTTGCGGACAAGCGCGTCCGCCGTCTGGGCCTGCCCGACGTCTTTGTGGAGCACGGCACCCAAAAGGAATTGCGCGCCATGATCGGCATCGACAAGGAAGGCATCAAAAAGGGCATCAAGGAACTGCTGGCGTGATCGCGCCGTCAGGGGCGCTGTTGCCGGGTCTGGGACGCTGCCTTTTGGCGTTGCGCCCCTGCCGAGTTCGTGCGGGAAGCTTTCCTGGCCTGTTGTCCCGCCTCATTTTTCCACTTCCTCTTCTTCTGGCCGTACTGGCTTCTGGCCTGCTTTTTGGCTGTGCTGCAACCCGCGGGGCGGACTGTGAGCCCGTGAGCTGGCAGGGCAGGTCCGTGATCGTGGCCGTGAGTCTTGCCGGTCCGGACGAAGCCGCCGCGACGCTGGGCCTGCCGTCGCCCGACCGCTACATGGTGGAATACCGCGTTCAGGAACAAGGCGCGCCCGAAGGCAGCGTGGTGCGGCGCAGGACAACGCCCTTCGTGCTCACGGCGGGCACGGGCGGTTTGCCTGACGCCACTTGGCTTGAGCGTAACGGGGTCCGGCCCGGAGCCGAGTTTCCGGTCCGGGTCAGCGAGGCCATTTCCCCGCTGGGCGCGCGCTGCGGGAGCGTGCAGATCCGCTTTGAGGGATTGCGCTAAAAACACAAAGGAAAAGGCCGGAAAGCTCGATGCTCCCCGGCCTTTTGATTGCGCAGTGCGCCGCGTCTATTTGCCGCAGCACTTCTTGAATTTCTTGCCGGACCCGCAGTGGCAGGGATCGTTGCGGCCGATCTTGGGCGTGGCGCGCTTTTGCGGCTCGCCGCGCACGTCGCCGTCAACGTAGAGCCATTTGCCGTCTTCCTTGCGGAAACGGGCCGTTTCCCGGTGGGCCTGCTTGGCCCCGCCCTGGACATAGCGGGCGATGAAATCCACGAATCCTTCGGCGGAATTTTCACCGCCGTCCTCGGTATCCAGGATTTCCAGGCCCAGCCATTCAGCGGACTCGGCCCAGTTCATGGCCCCTTCCATGTCGAAGCCTTCGCGCTGGTCCTCGGTCAGGGTGTCGCGCAGATATTCGACGTTTTTCACGGCATAGGCCGTGTAGCGCGAGCGCATCAGGGCTTCGGCAGTGGGCGCGGTTATTTCTCCGGCCAGGATCGGGCCGCAGCATTCGTCGTATGTTTTCCAGGAATTGCAGGGACAAAGCGTCATGTTTTTCCTCCGTGCTCGTTGAATGGGCGTGCTGCCCTGGGCTGTCCGCCCAGCGGCCTTGTACTGGAAAAGCGAACGGAAGGAAAGATGCGCAAGAGTCTTCCGGTTTCGCCCCGTTCTCGCCCCATGATTTTTATCCCGGCTTCTGATAAAGGCACTGCATGCTTTTCATCATGGACGACCTTTCCATCCCGCTCCGGGAGATTCGTATTTCCGCGGTGCGCTCGTCCGGCCCGGGCGGCCAGCACGTGAACACGGCAGCCACCAAGGCCGTGCTGCGCTTCAACTTGGACCGCTGTTCCGTGCTGACGCAATTCCAGAAGATGATCATCCGGGGCAAATTGCGCCGGCGCATCGGCAAGGACGGCTGCCTGACATTGGCTTGTCAGACCCAGCGGAGTTTTGAGCAGAACCGCGAGGAAGCGCTGTCCCGGTTTGCCTCGTTGCTGGCCGAGGCCCTGACGCCCGTGCTGGAACGGGTGCGTTCTGGCGTGCCCGGCGGGCAGCGGCGCCGCAGGCTGGACGCCAAAAAGCGCCGCGCTTCCATCAAGAAAGCCAGGGGCGCTGTCAGCCCCGGCGGAGAGGAATAGCACCCATGCTGCGCGTGAATATCGACAAGATCGCCCGCCACTATGCCGGGCAGACCGACGAGGAACTCCTGCGCATCGGGCACGGCGGCAACCTGACCCCGGAAGCGCGGCTGGCGCTCAAGACCGAGTTGCTCAAGCGCGGCCATACCGAACTGGGCTGGATCGACAAGGCCGCTGCCGCAACCGTCATGGAATCGCATGGCGTGCGCGGCTGGCTGCTGGGGCTCTGCGTTTTCGTGGGCGCGGTCTATCCGGGGCTGGCCGCCTGGATGGCCCTGGGCGCGTGGAATCTGCTCCGGCCCGTACTGGCCGGAGGACAGGCCTATCCCTGGCTCGTGTCCCTGCTGCTCTGGGCCGTGCTCTTTTTGGGCGTGGCCGTGCTGGCTTTGGGGCCATGGTCCGTGATCCGCATGCGCCAAAAAGACGCGCGCGGCCCGGCCATGGCGCGCTGGACCCTGTATCTCGTGCTTTTGGGCGTCATGGCCCAATTGCTCACCCTGGGAACGGTCCTGGGCGTGGAGCAGGCCCGGACCCTGCTCGGGGAAATCGGCTGGCTTTACTCCCTGCACGCCGTGGTGGCGGGCGGCTGGGTCGTCTACCTCAATCATTCCCGGCGCATCCGGGCGCTGACCACAGGAGGATCGTGTTCATGAGTCAGGAATTCGATCTCTTTCTGTTGGAGGACATGGATCAATACCAAGTTCGGGAATATGTCTCGACCTTGCTCTGGCAGGTGCGCATCTGCGACGCCTTCTGGTTTTTGAAGGTGGAAGAGCGTCACGGTCTGGCCGAAGCCGAGAAGATCAACGAGCTGGTTTGGGACAAGGTGGGCGGGCTTGCGGCCCGGGACATCGTGGAGCGTTTCGGTCCGTTCGAGGATTCGCCGCGCGGGTTTTGGGAGGCCTACGAATATCTTTGCTGGTCGCCCATGGTCGAATACCAGGTGGACGAGGCTGAAAACGAGTTGACGGTCACGGTCCGGCGTTGTCCGGCCCAGGAAGGCCGCCGCAAACACGGCCTGGGGCCGTACCACTGCCGGGACATGCACGGCGGGGAGTACCGCCGGTTCGCCGCCATTGTTGCGCCGTCCGTGCAGGTGGAGTGCATCCATGCGCCTGTGGACGACACGGAACGCGACTATGATTGCCGCTGGCGGTTTTTCAAGGACTAGCAGGCGCAAAAGCGGGCGGCAGACAAAAAGGGACGGCATCCAAGCCATGGATGCCGTCCCTTTTTGCCTATCAGCCTGGAAGGGCTAGAATACGCCGAGCCGCTGGAAGGCCAGATAGAGTTCGCGGCTGAGCCAGGCGTCGGTGGCGGCGTAGCCCACCTGCTTGGGTGAGAGCGGGTCGCGTGCCCAGTTGGAGCACTGCGCGCTCTTGGAGATGCGGAAGCCGAGCAGGTTGGCGGTCAGATTGCGCAGGCCATGGGTCTGCATGTTCAGTCTCTGGGAGACCTGCCCCAGGTCCACAAATCCGTTCGGTTTGAATTTATACAGCTTTTTTAGTGCAATAACGTCGTCGTGCACGGCTACGCCGGACTTGACGATCGTCTTGCTGGCCAGAAAGTCGGCCAGTTCCTTTTGTAGGCTCACATGCTGGAACTGAAAGACCAACACGCGTTCCGCCGTTGCCAGCTGAAGCAGGTTGGGCGGTCCGGGGGTGTAGCCTTTCTTGAACACGGGCCGGGTCTCGGTGTCGAACCCGAGCAGGGTTTCCCCTTCCATGCGGACCAGGGCCCATTCCAGTTGTTTCTGGTTGCGGATGACGCGGGTCTCGCCTTCCCAGGCCCGCAGGGGCAGCGCGTTTATTTCTTCATTGGGATAGGCCCGAAGATGTTCTTCGGGGATCTCCACTGCGTTGATCTCTACCATCGTGTCCTTTAGGGATGCGCTATTTCAGTCCCCAGGCGCGCCAGATGCCGTCGCGCCAGGTGTTGAAGTTGTTCAGGAAGTCGTCCAGGGCCAGCTCGGCGCGTTCGCCCGTGCGGCGGTCCTTGGCCTCGATGATGCCGTTTTTCAGCCCCTTGCCACCCAGCACGAGCTGCATGGGGTAGCCGATCAGGTCGGCATCGTTGAATTTCACGCCGGGCCGCTCGTTGCGGTCGTCGTAGAGCACGTCCACTCCTGCGTCGCTGAGCAGGGCGTAAAGCTCCTCGGCCTTGTCCGTCACGTCCTGATCCTTGCCGCCCAGGGCCATGAGGCAGACCTCGAAGGGGGCGATGGAGGGCGGGAACACGGCTCCGTTCTCGTCGTTGTTCTGCTCGATGGCCGAGGCCACGATGCGTGAAACGCCGATGCCGTAACAGCCCATGACCATGGTCTGGTCCTTGCCGTTTTCGTCCAGGAAGGTGGCGTTCATGGCCTTGGAGTATTTCAGGCCAAGCTTGAACACGTGGCCCACCTCGATACCCTTCCAGAATTCGATGCGCCCGCCGCACTCGGGACAGGCGTCCTCGGGGGTGATCACACGCAGATCCGCAAAACGCTCGATAGCGGCGTCGCGGCCCAGATGCACGTTTTTCAGATGCGCGTCGGCCTTGTTCGCGCCTGTGATCCAGCCCTGGTCCAAGCGCAGTTCGTTGTCCGCGAACACGCGCTTGACCTTGAGGTTCACGGGACCGGCAAAGCCCACGGGCGCGCCTGTCCAGGCCTGGACCTGCTCCGGGCTGGCCATGTTCAGTTCGTTGGCGCCGAGCAGGTTGCGCAGCTTCACGTCGTTGAGCTCGCGGTCGCCGCGCACCAGTGCAGCCACGGCTTCGCCGTCCGCGTCAAAGAGCAGGGTCTTGACCAGGGCCGAAGGAGCGACGTGCAGCAGCGTACAGACTTCGTCGACCGTGTGGGCCTTGGGCGTGGAAATTTCCTCGGGCGCGGGCACGGCGGTCTGGGCCGGACAGTCGCTTCCGGTGTCGCGAACGGCGGCCTTTTCCAGGTTCGCGGCATAGCCGCAGGATTCGTCCTGGCAAACCGCGATGGTGTCCTCGCCGGTCTCGGCCAGGACCATGAATTCATGCGAGAAGTCGCCGCCGATGGCCCCGGAGTCCGCCCGCACGGCGCGGAATTTCAGCCCGATGCGCTTGAAGGCGCGGGAATAGGCCTCGTACATGGCCCGGTAGCTTTCCTCGGCTCCGGCCTCGTCTTTGTCAAAGGAGTAGGCGTCTTTCATGATGAATTCGCGGCCGCGCATCAGGCCGAAACGGGGCCGAATCTCGTCACGGAATTTGGTCTGGATCTGGTAGAGGTTCAGGGGCAATTGCTTGTAGGAGCGGACCTCGCCGCGCACCAGATCGGTGATGACTTCCTCGTGCGTGGGGCCGAGGCAGTAGTCCCGGCCATGCCGGTCACTCAGGCGCAGCAGCTCCTTGCCGTAGAAATCCCAACGTCCGGTCTCTTTCCAGAGGTCGCCGGGCTGGACCATGGGCAGCAGCACTTCCAGGGCTCCGGCGCGGTTCATTTCCTCGCGCACGATATTGGCGACCTTGTTCACGGAGCGCAGGCCCAGGGGCAGGTAGTTGTAGATGCCGCTGGTGAGCTTGCGGATCATGCCCGCGCGCAGCAGAATTTTGTGGGAGACCACCTCGGCTTCGGAGGGGGATTCCTTGAGGGTCGGGATGTAATAGCGGGTCAGACGCATTTATTTTTTTCTCCGTTCTTCCAGAAACGAGTCCAGTTCTTTGATGAATTCGGGCAGCAGATTTTCTTCGCCGCGCACTTTGCGGACGACTTCGCCCTTGCGGAAAATGATGCCCAGGCCCCGGCCCCCGGCGATGCCGATGTCGGCTTCCTTGGCCTCTCCCGGCCCGTTGACCACGCAGCCCATGACCGCGCAGGTGAACACGTCGGGCACGCCGCGCAACCGTTTTTCCACTTCGCCCGCCAGGGTGATGAGGTCGATCTCGGTGCGGCCGCAGGTGGGGCAGGACACGATCTCCGGGCCGCGCTCGCGCAAGCCCAGGGCGCGCAGAATTTCCCAGGCCACGCCGATCTCGTCCACGGGATCGTGGGTCAGGGAGACGCGCAGGGTGTCGCCCAGGCCTTCCCAGAGCAGGATGCCCAGGCCCACGGAACTTTTGACCGCGCCGCGCACCAGGGTTCCGGCTTCGGTGATGCCGATGTGCAGCGGATAGTCCACTTTTTCGGAAAGCAGTTGGTAGGCCCGGATGGTGTTTCGGACCGAGGAGGACTTGAGCGAAATTTTGGTGTCGGCAAAGCCGCGTTTTTCCAGCAGGGCCACATGGCCCAAAGCGCTTTCCACCATGGCCTCGGGCGTGGGGCCGCCGAATTTGGCCAGCAGCTCCTTTTCGAGCGAGCCGCTGTTCACGCCGATACGGATGGGCAGGCCGCGATCCTTGGCCGCGTCCACCACGGCGTCCACCTTTTCCGCGCCGCCGATATTGCCGGGATTGATGCGCAGCGCGTCCATGCCTGCCTCGGCCGCGAGCAAGGCCAGACGATAGTCGAAGTGGATGTCGGCCACGAGGGGCACCGGCGAGTTGCGTCGGATGGCAGCGAGCGCATTGGCGGCGATCTCGTCGGGAACCGCGAGGCGCACGATTTCGCACCCGGCTTCGGCCAGTTCGTTGATCTGGGCCAGGGTGGCGTTCACGTCGCGGGTGTCGGTATTGCACATGGACTGGACGCGGATGGGATTGTCTCCGCCCACGCCCACGTCGCCTATGCGGACTTCACGGGTTTTCTTACGCTCGTTCATGGGGAGCAGACCGTAACCGAATTCAGGGTGCAAGCCAAGAGCGGCAAGGGGCGCTGTCAGGGCAGCCAGGCGCGGGCAATGAGATGCACTTCCGCGTAGCTGAGCTTTTTGCGCACGGCCAGAGCCAGTTCCAGAGCCATTTCCATCTTGCGCCGGGCCGAATCCAATATTTCGTCGCGCACGTCGCTGAGATGGTTTTCCAGGAAACGGAAGTCGAAACCGTCCACCACCAGGGAAAGTCCTTCGGCAAAATAGGGCGTGCGCGCATAGGGCAGGAAGCGCTCCAGGCCCTGACGCGATTCGTGCCGGGCGTGCAGGGCGTAGAAGAGCAGTTTGACCATGAGCCGGTCCGCGCTCATCTTGTGGTCCACTTCCAGGAGCGTGGGCAGGTCGCCGTCCTTGGTCCGCACGCTGTCGGCCAGGGTCGAGGCCATGTCAAAGGCGCGTTTCTCCTCCATGGGCGGCCGTGCAAAGAGCGAACTCATGCGCACCAGGGTCACGCGCGGATTTTCGCGTGTCGGCACGGCCACCAGCGCGATGCGCATCATGTCCAGCTTGCGGCGGTATTCGCGCAGGATGTTCTCGCTGCGGGCCTGGGCCAGGCGGCGTATGGTCGAGGATTCCAGACTGGAGAAGGTCGCCTCCAGCAGAAAACGCACATACGGCTCGCTGGTGTGCTCGATTTCTTCGTCCAGGATGGCCGCGATTTTCTTGGCGTCCGTGAGTTTCTTGATGGAGAGCCAATAGGCGGCGAGGCCCTCGAAGGGCATTTCCAGAATATCGTATTGCGTGACGTTTTCCATATCGTTACCGCTTCATCGCCGCCTGAGGGTTGACGCGCGCCGGGCTTCGGCGCACCTTGCGGCAGGCGTGCCGGACATGCTAGCGCAATTTTGCACGGAAACAAAGCGGTGCGGCGCTCTGTCCGCCAAAAGCCATTGCCGCTGTCCGCAGCCCAAGTTCGGAGGAGTACCCATTTGATCGTTCTGCCCCAATTCGACCCCATTGCCCTTGAGATCGGCCCGTTGGCTGTCCGCTGGTACGGTCTGGCCTATGCCGCCGGTTTCATCATCGCCTGGCTCTGGGGGCGCAGCCGTACCGCTGACGCATGGCGCGGGATCACGTCGCGGCAACTCGACGATCTGCTCACCTGGTTGATTCTCGGATTGGTTCTGGGCGGGCGGCTCGGTTTCGTGCTCTTCTACAACCTGCCCTGGTACCTGGAGCATCCCCTGGACGTCTTCAAGGTCTGGCAGGGGGGCATGGCCTTTCACGGCGGGGCCTTGGGCGTGATTCTCGTGCTCGCGCTCTTTGCCCGGGTGCACCGCATCCCGTTTCTGACCCTGGGGGATTTCCTGGTACCGCTCGTGCCGCCGGGCCTGCTGCTCGGGCGGCTGGCCAATTTTAACAATGGCGAACTCTGGGGCCGCACCACGGACCTGCCTTGGGGCATGGTCTTCCCCTTGCCCGGTGCAGGCGATTTGCCGCGCCATCCTTCCCAGCTGTACGAAGCCGGTCTGGAAGGGCTGGCCTTGCTGTTGCTGCTCTGGTGGTATTCGCGTCGGCCCCGGCCCAGGGGCGCTGTGGCAGGATTGTTTTTGTTCGGGTATGGCGCGTTCCGCTTTCTGGTGGAGTTCGCGCGGCAGCCCGACGCGCAGCTCGGCTATCTGGCGTTTGACTGGCTGACAATGGGCCAGGTGTTGTCCGCGCCCATGATGCTTCTGGGGCTTTGGTTGCTGTTGCGGCCTAGCGCTTCGGGCGGGCTTCCCACGGCGCGCCCGGCACGCTGAGTTCAAAGACCCTGTCCCAATTCTTGCCCGTGACGTAGAGCCGCTTGTTGGCCTCGTCCCAGGCCAGGCCGTTGGCCACGCCCGCTTCCTGTAAAAGTAGCTTGCGCAATGGCGAGAGATCCAACCATGCCACCACCTTACCCTGGTCCTGCCCGGCGAGGCTCACCACCGCGACTTTATCCTCGAACCAGATATTGGCCAGAAGCCAATCCTGCACGATTTCCAGTTCGTTGAGCTGGGCCACGGGCCGTGCATTGTCCACGACCGTGAATTCTCCCAGAGGCCGCAGATCGCCAGGAGCGAACATGCGGATCTGTGCCGAGCCGTCACTAAGAAAGAGCTGATCGCGCGTTGCGGCCAGCCCCCAGGCTTCGCGGCCCAGACGTAATTCGCCGGCTGCGGAAAACCGCTGTATGTCCCAGAGCAGCGCCCGGCCCGATTTCCAGGTCAGTTGCAGAAGGTTGTCACCGACCAGGGCCAATCCTTCGCCGAAAAGGTTGGCGTCCAGGTTCCTGCTGCGCAGCACCGCGCCTGTTTCCGGCTGCACTTCGCGCAGTTCGGATTCGCCGTAATGGCCCGTGCTCTCATAAAACAGGCCGTCATGCAGGAGAAAGCCCTGGGTAAAGGCGGCAGTGTCGTGCGGCAGGGCGCGAACCGCGCGGACCGGCAGCAAGGGGGCGTCCGGCGTTGCAGCCTGGGCGGGTGTGCAGAGCAACAGCGCGGCCGTGCAGAAACCGGCGAGAAACGTGAGTATGAAGGGCATGTGTTTCCTTACCCGCGCTCCCGGACGCTGGCAATCGTTGTCCTGCTCTCTTGGCGTGACAACACTGCGGGTATGGTTTATTTTGGCGTATGGGTTCAAAAAAGAAGCAGTCCGCGCCTATTGCGGGCAATAGCGCCGGTTCCGGTGAAAATCCAAGTCTTGCCGGACTGTCCGGCGACATGTGCCGCACGTTTTTCGAGGGCGCGCCTCTGGGTATGTTCCTGGCCGATGCTCACGGCGTTCTGCTCGCGCACAACGCCGCGTTGAGACAACAATTCTCCCTTCCCGAAGTGTTGCAGCAGGACATCCGCATCGATGACCTATTGGGCCCGTCCGCCTGCTATTACCGAATTCGCGGCCTGGAGGCTCCGGGACATTCCGTGGCTTTTGAGGTGCAGACCCCGGATAGCCATGGGGAGTCTTTCCTGGCCCGCGTGACCTTGCGCGGCGTGCAGGCTGAGGGCGGGGCGTATCTCGAGGGTGTTGTCGAAAACATGGGGGTGCTGCTCCGGGCGGAATTGGCCTTGGCGGAAAGCCTTGCCCAAGTGGAACGGGAAGTGGAGGAACGCACGGCCGAGCTGGAAAAGGCCAACGCGGCGTTGACCCGGGAAATTGAGGAGCACAAGCGGTCCGAGCAGGAACTTCGCCGTTCGCAGCGGAATTTACGCGTTGTCCTGGATGGCTCGTATGACGCCATATTCGTTCATGATTTGAACGGGCGGCTTTTGGACGTGAATAGCAAAATGCTGGAAATGTATGGCGTTACCCGGGAAGAAGCGTTCAACTACACCATTGCCCAAGATTATTCCGCGCCGGGCGCTCCGATTCGCGATTTGGACGAACGCTGGGAAAAGGCCGTGCAGGGCCAGCCGCAGTTTTTCGAGTGGATGGCGCGCAGGCCCTTGAACGGGGAGCTTTTCCCTGTCGAGGTCTATTTGAGCCGCGCCGAGGAGGAGCAGGAGTCCGTCATTCTGGCCAACGTGCGGGATATTTCCGAGCGGCGCAGCATAGAGGATCGCCTGCGCACCCTGTCGCAGGCCGTGGAGCAAAGTCCGGCCTCGGTCGTGATAACGAATCGTATGGGCCTGATCGAATACGTGAATCCCCGGTTCACGCAGATTACGGGTTACACCCTGGAAGAGGTGCAGGGGCAAAACAACCGTCTGCTCAAGTCCGGGTATCAGTCCGATGATTACTACAAAGACCTTTGGAACAAGCTTTCCGCCGGCCAGGAGTGGCGCGGAGAATTCTGCAACCGTACAAAGGATGGCCGGATCATCTGGGAGTCCGCTTCCATTTCTCCCATCTTCGACAAGAACGGCGTGCTGGTCAAATTCGTCGGGGTGAAGGAGGACATATCGGAGCGCAAGGCCCAGGAAGAACGTTTTCAGCATTTGGCATTGTACGACCAACTCACGGGACTGCCCAACCGGACCCTGTTCATGGACCGTCTTGCCCAGGCTGTGGTTCACTCGGAACGCTACGGAGACAATACCGCGCTTCTTTTCCTTGATCTGGACAAGTTCAAACCCGTCAACGACAGGTATGGGCATGAGGTGGGCGACCAGGTCCTGCGGGAAGTGGCCGTGCGCATCCGGGCCTGTCTGCGAGAAATGGACACGGCTGCCCGCATCGGCGGTGATGAATTTGTGGTCGTGCTCCAGGATGCGAAGGATCGTGAGCAGATTCTCGGCGTGGGGCACCGTCTTGTTGAGGCTATGGCCGCTCCGATCCATGTCCGCGGCCATGTCTGCACGGACTTGGGGGTGAGCATCGGCGTGAGCGTCTGCCCGGAGCATGGCCGTGATGGGGATATATTGCTGCATAGGGCCGATCTGGCCATGTACAAGGTCAAGGCTCGGGGAGGCAATGGATTGGCCTTCTGGGAGCCGGACAGCCTGGAGTGAGAACAGAAAAAAGGGGCCATTACGGCCCCTTTTCTTGTGTATGGAGAGGCGGGATGCCTAGGCGCTGCGGGCCTGCTTCCGGGCCAGGAGCCGGGCAGACAGGGATTCTTTGAGTGAGCAGAGTACCGGTACCACCAGCAGGGTCAGCAACGTGGCCACGGCCAGCCCGAAGATAACGGCCACAGCCATGGAGCCCCACCATTGGGAGGACTCGCCCCCCACCACGACCTCGAAGTTGAAGAAGTCGAAGCTGACGCCCGTGGCCATGGGCAACAGACCCAGCACCGTGGTGATGGCCGTGAGGATGACCGGCCTGAAGCGGGTCTGGCCGGCCCGCAGGAGCGCGTCGCGCACGCCCATGCCTCTCGCCTTGAGCTGCTCGAAATAGTCTATGAGCACGATGGCGTTGTTTACGACCACGCCCGCAAGACTGATGACGCCCACGCCGGTCATGATGATGCCGAAGGGCATGTTGCAGACCAGCAGGCCGAGGAAGACGCCGATGAGCGAGAGCATGACCGAGGTCAGGATGATGAACGGCGTGAGCACGGAGTTGAACTGGGTCACGAGCACGATGAAGATGATGAACAGGCAGGCCACAAAGGCCTTGCCCAAAAAGTCCTGGGCCTTGGCCTGCTCTTCCTGTTCCCCCGTGAAGGTGAATTCGTAGCCGCGCGGCAGGGGATAGTCTGCCAGGGTTTTCTTGACCACCACGAGCAGGTCGTTGGCAAGATAGCCCGTGGCTACGTCCGAGGAGACCGTGACCACGCGTTTCTGGTCGATGCGTTTGATGGAGCCCAGTCCTGAGGAAAGATGGATCTGGGCCAGCGAGGTCAATGGCACGGGCTGTCCTTCCGGGCCGGAAACCGTGAGCCGTTTGACACCCTCCACGCTGGTGCGATCCTTTTTCGCCAACTTGGCAACGATGTCGTATTCGTCCTTGCCTTCGCGATAGGTTCCCACCTTGGCACCGTTCACGGCCGACTTGACCGTGTAGGCCACGACATAGGCGCTGATGCCGAGCAGGGCCGATTTTTCCTTGTCCACGTCGACGCGGATTTCAGGCTTGCCCGAGACATAGTCGTCCTTGAGGTCGATAAGGCCGGGAATTTCCTTGATGCGTTTGCGCACATCCTCGGCAATGCGGCCCAGCTCGCCCATGTCGTCGCCGGAGATTTCCAGGTTGATGGGTTTGCCCGTGGGTGGTCCGTTCTGTTCCTTTTCCACGCGTACTTCCACGCCTTTCATGAGTTCGTCGAGCCTGCCGCGGATTTCGTCCGCCACTTCCGGGGAGGGCCGCGAACGCAGGTGGAAGTCGCGAAAGTCCATGGCAACCGAGGACAGATGCGAATTGCCGCCGCCCGCCGAACTGAGGCCGCCTCCGGCCTCGGTGCCGACGCTGGCGATGACGAATTGGATGTCCGGGTATTCCATGGCCACCTTTTCCACCTTGCGCGTCAGTTCGTCCGAGGTGTCCAGGTTGGTGCCGATGGGCGATTTGATGTTCACGTACACGACCTTGGGGTCGGTGTCCGGGAAGAACTCGACGCCGCGTCCGAACATGCCGAAGGCCATGATGGAGCCCACAAAAAGGATGAAGGAGGCCAGGACGACTTTGCCGCGATTATCCAGGGACCAGGCCAGCAGCACGGCATAGAGGTCGCGGACACGGTTGACGTTCCTGTCGATGAGGCCGGGCTTGGCCTCTTCCTCGGCGCTTTTGGCGGTTTGCCAAAGAGAGGAAAAGACCGGGTTGACCACCAGGGCCACGAACAGGGAAGCGAACAGGCCGATGATTACGGTCTGGGGCAGGAAGGTCATGAACTCGCCCATGATGCCGGGCCAGAAGATCATGGGGAAGAACGCGCCCACCGTGGTCAGAGTCGAGGTGATCACGGGCCAGGCCACCTGGTCGGTGCCGATGGCCGCGGCCTCTTCGCGGGTTTTGCCCTGCTGCATGTGG
Organism: Desulfovibrionaceae bacterium; assembly: GCA_036541255.1. Taxonomy (GTDB): domain Bacteria; phylum Desulfobacterota; class Desulfovibrionia; order Desulfovibrionales; family Desulfovibrionaceae; genus Paucidesulfovibrio. The sequence goes on from JAZHDD010000009.1 coordinate 63,189, forward strand.
CGATAGATGTTCTCCACGATGACGATGCCGTTGTCCACGAGCATGCCCAGGGCCAGCGTCAGGGAGAAGAGCACGACCATGTTCAGGGTGATGCCGAAGGCCTGGAGCATGATGAAGGTGATGAGCATGGAAAGCGGAATGGCCATGGATACGAACATGGCCGAACGGCCTCCGATGAAGATCAGCACTACGGCGAGCACCAGGATCAGGCCGGTGAGAATGTTGTTCTCCAGGTCGCTGACCATGTTGCGGATGTCCGTGGACTTGTCGCCCGTGAGGTCGATTTTCATGTCCGGCGGGAATTGGGGGCGCATCTCGTCGATGACGGCCTTGACGTTGTCGATGACCTCCACGATGTTCGCGCCGGTGCGCTTCTTTACCTGAAGCGTCACGGACTGGGCGCCGTTGATGCGGCTGATGGTCGAGGGATCTTTGTAGTGGTCGCGGATGGAGGCGATGTCACGCAGATATACGGGCTTGCCGTCGCGTACAAAGGCCACGATGCTGTTGATCTCGTTCGGGTGCTCGTATTCCTCGGGCACGCGGACCAGATATTTTTGGCGGCCGATGTCCATGGATCCGCCGGGCATGTTCACGTTGGAGTTGCGCACAGCGTCCAGCAGATTCTGGAAGGGCATGTTGTAGAAGGCCACGCGATCCAGATCCACTTCCACATGGATTTCCCGTTCCAGTCCGCCCACGAGTTCCACGTCGAGCACGCCTTCCACGCCTTCCATGCGGTCCTCGAAGTCCTCGGCAAAGACCTTGAGCCGCTTGAGGCTGAAGGGGCCGGACAGGACCACGTTGAGGATCGGAAAGTCCGAAAAGTTCTTTTCCTCGATGACAGGGTCGTCGGGCAGGTCCGTAGGCAGATCGCCTTTGGCCAGATCCACCTTGTCGCGCACCTTTTGCAGGGCGTCGTCAATGTCCACGTCGGGCGTGAATTTGATGGCGATGGCCGAAATGCCGTCGTCAGAGACGGAGGTGATTTCTTCCACGTCCGAGAGGCCCTTGAGCTTGCGCTCCAGGGGCATGGTCACCAGAGTCTCCATGTCCTCGGGGGCCACTCCCTCGTAGGTGGTGGTCACGAAGACATAGGGAATGGTAATGTCCGGGTCGGACTCGCGCGGCAGTGAGAAATAGCTGGACAGGCCCGCGACGATCATGAAGATCACCAGGACCATGACGGTGGATTTGCGGGTCAGGGCCGCCTGGTTGATGATCATTGAGCCTGGGCCTCATTGCTTTCAAGAGTGGAGTTGCGTTCGGACTGTGCCTGCGCTCCAACCGTGCTCGGCTCCACGGCCACGCCTTCCTCTACTTCGTTAAAGCCGGCCACGATGAGCTTTTCTCCAAGGCTCAGCCCTTTGAGGATTTGGGCCTTTTCTCCGTCAATGACGCCGATTTCAATCGTCCTGGCGCGGGCCACGCCATCCTCCTCCACAAAGATGATGCGCTCGCCGCCCTTGTCCACAATGGCGAACAGCGGCGCGGCCACGGCATTGTCGAGCTGTTGGCGCTTGAGCTGGACCCTGGCGAGCATGCCGGGCCGGATGCGTCCTTCGGGGTTGTCCACAACCACGCGGGTGCGGAAGGTCTTGGTGGATTCGTCGGCCTTGAAGGCCACGAAATCGACCACGCCCTTCCATGTCTCGTCGGGGTAGGCGTCCACGCGGACATCGACTTCCTGGCCTACGCTCAGATAACGCACGTCCAGTTCCGGTGCGTTGAGATTGATGCGGATTTTGGAAACATCCACCAGTTCGGCTACGGGGGAGCCGGTATTGACGTATTCGCCCGGATCCACAAGCAGATCGTTGATCCGGCCATTGATGGGCGAAAGCACGCGGCCCTGGTCAAACGCCACCTGGGCCTGGGTCAGGTCGCTGCGGGCCGAGCTGAGTTCGGTCTCGGCCTTGTCCAGCTCTTCCTTGGAGACCACTTTCTGCTGCAGCAGGGCGCTACGCCGTTCAGTCTGCTTGCGCGCCAGCTCAAATGCGGACCGGGCCTTGCTCAGGTCCGCCTCGGCCTGGGCCAGGTCGATTTTGGCCAGGACTTGTCCCGCAGTCACGAAGTCGCCTTCGCTCGGACCGACCCACTCCACGCGGCCTGCCCGTTCCGCGGCCACCAGCACGTCGTGCAGGGCTTCGGTCTGGCCGGGCAGGGTCAGAACGTCGGTCATGGGGGTGGGCTGAACCGTTGCCACAAGCACGGGGATGGCCCGCGTGGCCGGGGTGGTTTCGGCCTTGGGCTGCGGCCCTTCCTCGCCGCTTCCGCAGGCGGCCAGGATAAGCAGGGAAGTCGCCAAGCCGAGGGGCAGGGCGCGGCGCAACACTGGCCTTATGGAAAGCCGAATCGTATGAAAAACGTTCATGCAAGCCTCGTGTGGGATTCGTTGTGATTGTCCTTGATGCCGCGCAGAGCGGTCAAGGCGAACTCGATAACGTGTTCCGCAAGCCGGTCCCGAAAACTGCGTAATTCGGGGTGGTCGTCGTGGATGACGGAAATGATGGGCCAGCACAGAGCGTGGTGGGCCATGAGTCCGTAAATGGAGATGCAACACTGACGTATTTTTTCCGGACTGGAATGCGGACCAAGCACCTTGGAAACGATCTCGTGCAGGAGCAGACTGTCCGGCAGCATGTATTCATGTATCAGATTCGGCCAGTTCTCGCTGGGATGGGCCAGCTCCATGAGAAAAAGCGCTGCGAGCTGACCATAATCGTCGTTGAGGTCGGAGTCACCGTAAATTTCCAGGACAGATCGCCGGATAAACGCGGCGAGGCGCTCTTCCGCCGGCAACGAAGTATCCAGTTCCTGCTCGCTGGGGCCTTCACATTCGCTGAACAGCCTGCGCAGCACGGCGTCGTACAGATTTTTCTTGTCGCCGAAATGGTAGTTCACTGCGGCCACGTTGGCATCCGCCCGCTGGCAGATGTCACGCACCGTGGCGGCAATGTAGCCCTTTTCCGCAAACACATGCGCGGCTGCGCGCAGGAGCTTGCCCTTGGTTCCGCTTTCCGCGGGGGGGAAGTTCATGAAGAAAACCTCAAGGCTGTTGAGTGAAACGGACGTTTGAAACTTAAGATTGAAGTGGGTGTTTCAAATGCTGGAATATTTGTCAAGTAATAAAAAAGGCCCGGTAAAATCCAGGCCTTATAGATGAAGAAAGAGCTGATTCTACAGGAGTTGCAACGCTTCGTGGACAGCATCGATGATGTCTTTGGGGGTTGATGCCCCTGCTGTGAGCCCGATTTTGTTGCAATTCTCCAGGTTTTTACAGGGAAGTTCGTCGGCGGTCTCCACATGGACGCAGCGTGCGCCCTTGGCTTCACAGACCTGCACCAGCCTCCGGGTATTGCCGCTCATGCGGCCTCCCACCACGACCATACAGTCCACTTCTGCGGCGATACGCATGGCCTCGTCCTGACGGAGCTTGGTGGCGTCGCAGATCGTGTGCAGCACGACCACGTCCAGATCGGGTTCCGCTTCCAGGGCTTTGGCCACGGCCTCGAAGGCTTCGCGGTCCTGGGTGGTCTGCGCCGCCAGCACATAGGGCCGGGTGCGGTCCAAACCGGAAATATCCAGGTCTTCGGGGAAGTCGAAGACAATGGCTCCGGGCAGGGCGTACGAGAGCAGTCCCTTGACCTCGGGGTGGTCGGCCTCTCCGTAGAGCAGCAGGCAGCGTCCATTTTTGGTTTGCCGTGCAATCAGGGTTTGGGCCTTCTTGACGCGGGGACAGGTGGCGTCGAGAATTCGGACGCCCTGGGCCTGCAAAGCCTCTTCTTCTTCCTTGGGAATGCCGTGGGCGCGAATGACGCAGTGCGATCCGGGGGCCACGTCGGAATGGCTGCGGGCCGTGAGCACGCCGCGTTTTTCATAGCGTTCCAGAACCTGGGGGTTGTGGATGATGGGGCCGAGAATATGGATGGTGTTTTCCGGCTCGCTGGACTCGATAAGCCGATCCAGCTTGTTCAGGGCCATGTCCACGCCCATGCAGAATCCGGCGGTTTCAGCGCGAATGACTTCCAAGATGCTCTCTCCTGTTGCGGATGTTCAGACGTGCCCCTAACCCGGACCGGCAGGTTTGGCAACCGGACAGGAGATGCGTTGACCGCAAACGCTTCCAGGAGGTATGGGAAGAAATACCATGCGCCTCAAGGAGACGATAATGTCCGTTCGGTTGTCCGCTGTCCTCGCCTGCAGTCTCTATCTGCTCTTTTCCGCGTCCGTTGCTCCGGCCCAGCAACCCGGCACATTCTTGATCATCCAGCCCGGCCAGCCCGGCAATACGGCCGAGGCCCAGCCAGTCATGGATTCCCTGGCCTCATATCTGAGCGCCCGAATCGGTCGCGCCCAGACTGGAGCCTACATCAATGATCTGGACGCGGCAGTGCGTCTGCTGGAACAGAACCCCCCGCAGTGGGCGGTGGTGTCCCTGGGTTTTTATCTGCAATATGCAGGGCGGTTTCATATGGTCCCCCTGGCGGCCACTCGGCCCGGCGGACATGACCACGATAATTGGCGCGTGCTTGTGGCCCCCGGTTATGAAGGCTCGGAACTGGCCGGAGATTTCCAGGGCAGCATGCTCTACGAACAGGAGGCGGCAGCCTGCCTGCTGTTGCGCGGACGCTCCGGCGGCATCGTGGGGTTGCGGGGCGACCGCAGGCCGCTCATGGCCCTGCGCAGCACGGGACGCGGCGAGATCACGGGGGCGGTGCTGGACGTGTCCCAATATGAGGCTGCCCGGGCCATGCCGTTTTTGGCCGACTTCAAGGTGCTTTTCGAGACAGGGGACCTGCCGAACAGTCCGGTGGTCTGGCTGGACAGCACGACAAACCCGGACCCGGCTCTGGTCAAGGCACTGCTGGACATGGACTCTGATCCGCAGGCGGCAGAGCTCTTGAACTCCCTGCGCACCAAGGGTTTTGGCCCGCCCGACAAGCGTTTGAACATCTTGCGCAAGGAATGCGGTCTGTGATCCGTCTTTCGGGCGTGGTATGCGGCTTGGTCTGCTTGCTGCTGGTGTTGCCGGGCTGCGTCGGCCGGCCACCCGATGCGGCGACCGAACCGGGAATCTGGCCTGTCTGCACCCCGGAGCAAGCCGAGGCGCTGGCTGCGGATAACCGCCTGTCCGAATCCCTGGAGTGTTTTGCGGGCCGGGCGCGTCAGGCCGGAAAGGACGTGGATGCGGCGGATTTGCTGCGTGGCCGCGAATTGGGATTGGAAGCAGTGCGCCTTGATCCGGGCAATGGCCGAGCCTGGTACGCGTTGGCGTATCTTACGGGGCGTCTGGCGCAGGCCCACCCCCTGGACGGGCTGGCCCTGGCCAAGGAATTGGAAGCGCAGGCCCTCCAGGCGGCGCGGCTCGACGCCTTGCAGGATAAGGCAGGACCGGATCGCATGCTGGGTCGGCTGTATTTGCGGGCTCCAGGTTTTCCGGTCAGCGTGGGCGACCCGGAAGCGGCTGCGGAACATTTTCATAAAGCGGCATCGCTGGCCCCGGATTTTCCCGATAACGGCATTGGTCTGGCCGAAGCCCTGTTCGAAGTCGGACGGACGGACAAGGCTTGCGACGAATTGGCGCGCGTATTCCAGCTTCCCGGACTGGCCCGGGAGCAGGCCGAACAGATAGAGGTGTTGCGTCGCAAGCGCTGCAACCCTGAATAAAGAGGTGAATATGGCCGTTCCAGCCGTACAGGCTCGCCGCATTGGCGCGTATATCATTCGCAATCTTCTTGGGCGTCAGCTCCGCTTTCCCCTGGTGCTCATGCTTGAACCGCTGTTCCAGTGCAATTTCCGGTGCAAGGGCTGCGGCAAGGTGGCGCATCCGCCCGAGGTGCTGAACCGGATGCTCACGGTGCAGCAATGCCTGGATGCCGCCGAGGAATGCGGCGCGCCCGTGGTGTCCATCCCGGGCGGCGAGCCTTTGCTGCATCCGGACATCCCGGAAGTTGTTCGCGGGCTCGTGGCCCAGGGACGGTTCGTGTACCTCTGTACCAATGCCCAGCTCGTGGAGCAGCGGATCCACGAATTTAACCCATCGCCCTTTCTGACCTTCAATGTGCATTTGGACGGTCTGCGCGAGCAGCACGATGAAAGCGTCAGCCATCCCGGCGCGTTCGACAAGGCCGTGGCAGCGATTCGCCTGCTGCGCACGCGCGGTTTCCGCGTGACCACCAATTCCACGTTTTTCGACGGTCATAGTCCGCATGACGCGGCCCGACTGTTCGACTTTCTTTCCACCCTGGACGTGGAGGGGCTGACCATCTCTCCGGGCTTCAGCTACGAAGCGGCCCCGGTGCAGGACCGTTTTCTGGGCCGGGAACGGACCAGGCAACTTTTCCGGGAAATTTTCCGTCTGGGCAAGGGCAGGGGCTGGCGGTTCAACCATTCCAGCCTCTACCTTGATTTTTTGGCGGGCAACCGGGAATACGGCTGCACGCCCTGGGGCAATCCCACGTACAACATTTTCGGTTGGCAACGTCCCTGCTATTTGCTGGATGACGGGTATGCCGAGAGTTTCCGGGAGCTGATGGAAGAGACCGAATGGGAGCGCTACGGATCGGGGCGCGATCCGCGTTGCGCCGACTGCATGGTGCATTGCGGGTATGAGCCGTCGGCCGTCCTGGATACGGTGCGCCACCCGTTGCGCGGCCTTGCAGTGGCCCTGCGGGGGCCGGGCGGACGATAGCCGGACTTATTGCAGAGGCGGGTTTGCGGCGCCGGAGTCCGCGTCGGCGTTGTCCTGCGCCATGACGTTGCCGCTCATGACGGTGAGGCAGAAGCGGAACAGGGGAGCGCGGGCCTTGGCCAGGGCGTCCAGCGCGCGGGAGTAGTCACGGCCCGTGCGCCAGAGCTCTCCAAGAAGTCGGGGCCGCCGCAGAATGCCGCGAAACAGTCCCCCCAGCTTGACTCCGCCGTCCGGGGAACAGGCCGTGAGCATCTCCGGGGGAATGGGACGGTCCGCCGGGTCGCAGATGGCGCGCAATGCCAAAAAGGGCAAATCCGCTTCCATGGCGGCCAGGGCCGTGCCCGCGCTTTCCATGTCCACGCTGGCCGCACCGCTCACGGCAAACCAGCGGGTCTTGCGGTCCATGTCCAGGAGCGGAGCCCGCGTCGTCAGGATCGGGCGAACAAGCACGGATATTCCGGCCTGTTCCAGCGCGTCCGCCGCATCCGCAGCCAGTTCCTGGCGGGGTGTGGGAATGGGCAGGGGCATTTCTTCTTCGGCCAGCATGCAGCCTTCCGTCAAAATCAGATCGCCGGAGCGGACTTCCGGGTCCAGGCCGCCGCTGACACCGGAACAGAGCAGCATGCCCGCACCTTCCCGGACCAGTGCGCGTGCAGCGGCAAGGGAGCGTTCCGGTCCCGGCCCGCATTGCAGGCAGACCACCCTGGCACCTTCGAATTCGAATTCATTGCGCCGAAAGGGCGGAGTGGAAATACTCCGGGCCTTGCCGCAGAGCGTCCGTGTTTCTGCTTCCAGGGCGGTAATCAATCCTAAAAAGGGTATGGACCCGTCTTCATTCATTTCTTGCTCCGGCGTTCAAACAGGGGAGGTTCGGGAGGACTGCTCAGCGCCACACTGCGCTGCAGGGTTGTGCCATCTGCATGCAGGCGCCGGAATACGCCCAGGGCCCAGAGCGGAAAATAGCGGGCATAGCCGTGGTAGCGCAAGTAGAAGACGCGGGGAAAGCCGGTTCCGGTATAGTGCGCTTCATCCCATTCGCCGTTATTCTGTTGCCGCTCCAGCAGATATTCGACGCCGCGCAGAGTTTCCGGTGCGGCATGCTCATCCGCGGCCAGGAGGCCGAGAAGGGCCCAGGCGGTCTGAGAGGGCGTGGAGGCGCCCTGTCCGGCGAGGCTCGGGTCCACATAGGAATAGAGGGTTTCCCCCCAGCCGCCGTCCGGGTTCTGGCGCGACTTGAGCCATTCCACGCCCCGGCGCACATAGCTTCGGCTCATGTCTTCGCCGGCCTGCCGCAGGCCGCAGAGCACGGACCAAGTGCCGTAGAGATAGTTGCAGCCCCAGCGGCCGAACCAGGAACCGTCCGCTTCCTGTTCCTTGCGCAGGAACTCGATGCCTCTGCTCACGGGCGGGTAGTCCGGGCCGAATCCGAGCATGCCCAGGGCCTCGATGCAGCGCGCCGTGAGGTCCGAGGTGCTGGGGTCGAGGAGGGCGCCGTGGTCTGCAAAGGGGATGGAGTTTAAGTACAGGGCGTTGTTGTCCACGTCGAAAGAGCCCCAACCGCCGTCGGAACTTTGCATGCCCACCAGCCAGTTCGCTGCGGCGGCGATTCGGTCGCGCTGTTCCGGGGCGACGGTTTTGCCGTCCAGGCCGCTGCAACGGAGCAGGGCCATGAGCACCATGGCCGTGTCGTCCAGGTCGGGATAAAAGTCGTTTTCATACTGAAATGCCCAGCCGCCCGGCGCCAGACCCGGCATCCGTCCGCACCAGTCGCCGGGCTTGAAGACCTGCTTGGACCAGAGCCATTGCGTGGCCTTGCCCATGGCCTTGGTGGACTGGCCCAGTCCGGCCTCGGCAAGGGCCGAGAGCGACAGGCAGGTGTCCCAGACAGGTGAGACGCAAGGCTGGCAATAGGCCTCGTCCTTTTTGACCACGAGCAGGTCTTCCAGGGCCTTCATGCCACGCTGCACGTCCGGGTGGTCGTGGGGGTAGCCGAGCTGGTGCAGGGCTTCCACCGCATTGACCATGGAGGGGAAAACCGCACCGTTGCCGCCTTTGCCGCGCATGTGTTCCACTGTCCAGCGTTCGGCTTCGTCCAGGGCCTTCTGGTGCAGCCGTTTGGGAATGAAGCGCACTAATCGTTTGATGTTCCGGTCAACAAAGATGAAGAGATTTTTGAGACCGCCCCTGGGCCGGTAGCGGTCGATGTGCACGAGGCTGTCCGGAGGACTGGTGAAGAGCTCCGGAATTTGCTGTTCCCAGGGCAGGCGGTGGATCGGGCGCAGGGCATAGAGGATCAGCAGCGGGATGACCACGGCCCGGGACCAATAGGAAACCTTGGAAAAATGAAAGAAGAACCAGCGCGGCAACAGCACCAGCTCGATGGGCATGCAGGGGCAGGTGCGCCAGGGCATCTGCCCGAACAGGCACAGGGTGATGCGCGTGAATACGTTGACCTTGGCAGCGCCGCCCATGGCCAGGATAATCTGGCGGGCACGGACCATGTGGGGTTCGTCCTTGGAGTGGCCTGCGACCTTGAGGGCGAAATAGGCTTTGACCGAGGCGGAAATGTCGGCCCGGCCATCCTCGTCGTACAGCGGCCAGCTGCCGTCGGGAAGTTGTTTGCGCAGAAGATAGGCTGCGATGCGTCCGGTCAGTTCCGGGTCGGCGGGTTTGCCGATAAAGGCGCGGTAGAGGATGTATTCTGCCGGGATGGTGACGTCCGCTTCCAATTCAAAAACCCAATGACCGTCATCGGCTTGCCTGCCCAGCAGGCGCGATTTGGCCTTGTCGATGGCTTTGCCGATCTTGTCGAGATCAAGAGGGGGGTTGTTGGTGCTCATGAAAAACCTCGTACGGGTGTGTGTCGCCTACGGCTGCGAAAAAAAATCGTCCGTAACAGGTTAACAAAGGAATTCGCTAAAAGGAATAGTTTGTTCTTTTGTTTTCCGGACATTGAATGGTTCCCGGATGGACATTTCCACTGTCAGACTGTAGTTGTTCAAACAGGAGCAACTTGCCGATGCGTGCATCGGGTAAGGGGATGGAAACACAGATGCGTGGTTTTGTTTTGGAACGGCTGGGACGTGCGCTATTGGTACGCTGCACCGGCCCCCTGACCATCGAGGTGGTCGGCGATCTGAAGCGGGAAATGGAAGGCCATTTCGCTGTAGGCGGATTTGCCGTGCTCGCGGTGGACCTCTCCGATGTGGACTTTCTTGACTCTTCGGGCATTGGTGCCTTGGTGTCGTTGAACTCGCGCGCCGCGAGCACAGGACGGCTTTTTCGGTTGCTCAAGCCCAGCATTAAGGTACAAAAGACCCTGGATCTGGTGAAGTTGCTGGATTTCTTTTCATTCGAAGAGTGCGAACAGAATCTGGAATTATTGGATTGAGCGAGGACGAGCCGCGCATGCCATATTATCTCAAGCACTATTTCGATCCGGATTTCGATTACACGCATCTTCAGCCTCGCCACCGTGAGGACGGGTCAGTGGATCACTTTGATCTTGGTTACGTGCAGAACGTGGTCAAGGGGCAGGTGCTGCTGGAGTGCGTGGAAGTCGAGGATGGATTTGCGGGTCTGGACCCGCGCTATGTGGTCATGGAGCGGAAATTTCCGGCGGGCCGTAAAACGGAAATCGACCCGGCCAATCCCCATCAGCTCCTGGCCTCGGCCAACGGCTACGTTTTTTACGAAAACGGGTTGGTCACGGTCAAGGAAATCCTCAACGTGCGCCGGGACGTGGATTATCACACTGGCAACATCCCCTATGTCGGGGATATGGTGGTGCACGGCGCCGTGCGCTCGGGTTTTCGCGTTCGCGCCGCAGGTATACGGGTCAAGGGCAATATCGAAGGAGCCACGCTCAGTGCGATTCATTCCATCGTGTGCGAATCGGGCGTCAAGGGCGGCGGCAAGGCGCTGATCGAGGCGGGCGAGAGCTTCCGGTGCGAATTTTGCGAAAACGCCACGATCAAGGCCGGTGCGAACGTGTTAGTGGAAGGTTCCTGTATGCACAGCCGCGTGTATGCGGGCGGCAAGTTGGCGGTCAAGGGCAGGCTGACAGGGTGCGACGTGTACTGCTTCGAGTATGCCTATATCGGCGAACAGCTCGGCGGCGGCATCAGCACCGAAACGAAGATCCTGGCCGGTTACGACCCCATGCTGTTGTATGCGGATCAACTCATCAACGAACGTATCGCCGAACTGCATGACCAATTGCGGCTCAGCGAGGCGCATCTTGGCAAGAACAAGGCGCAGGACCAGGAGCTTATGGCGGCCCGCGAGGTCTTCAAGAAAAAGCTCAAGCTGTTGCGCCAGCGCAAGACCAAACTCTGGGAACGTCTGGAAGCAACGGGAATGCTGGATCGCTGCCGGATCATCGTGCCTGGGCTGGTCAAGCCCGGCGTGGAGATCAGCATCGGTCAGGCCTATCTCAAGGTGGACGACTTCCTGGAGAATGTGCGCTTTTGTTATGAGGACAGAGAAATCGTCATCGCATCTCCAGCAATAGAGAACTAGCCTGTTATGGATATCGCAACTCTTATCGGACTTGTCGGCGCGCTCGGCCTGATCGTCGCCACCATTGTTCTGGGCGGCAACGTGGGGGGCTTTCTCGATGTGCCTTCCATGGTCGTGGTCATCGGCGGCACGTTTGCCGTGGCTTTTGTCATGTTCCCCCTGGGCGTGGTCATCAGTACGGCCAAGGTGATCATGAAGACCATCATGTTTCAGAGCCAGGACCCGCATCAGATCATCCGCAAGATCATCGAGCTGGCGGACAAGGCCCGCAAGGAAAGCCTCGTGGCCCTGGAAAAGGTCAGCATGGACGATCCGTTCTTGAAAAAAGGCGTGCTCATGGTCGCGGACGGCACCGAAGAGCAGCTTGTGCGCGCTGTGCTGGAAACCGAGATCAAATTCATGAAGCAGCGCCACCTCCAGGGCCAGGGCGTGCTCAAAGGCATGGGCACCATGGCCCCGGCCTTCGGCATGATCGGCACGCTCATCGGTCTGGTGCAGATGCTCCAGAATCTTTCCGACCCATCGTCCATCGGTCCGGCCATGGCCGTGGCGCTGTTGACCACATTTTACGGCGCGGTTTTGGCCAACTGCATTTTCCTGCCCATGGCCACCAAGTTGGAGGGGCGCAGCGCCGAGGACGCCCTCTATATGGAGATTATGCTTGAGGGCGTGATTTCCATTCAACGCGGCGACCATCCGTCCATCGTCAAGGAAAAGCTCATGGCCTTCCTGGCACCGGCCATGCGCGAGTCGCAGTCCTAGGGATACGCTGTGGCCAAGCGGGTCATCATCGTCAAGAAAGAGGCCGAAAGGGGGCCGGTGGACCAGGGGCTGCCTCCATGGATGGCGACCTTCGCGGATATGGTCACGCTGCTGCTCTGCTTTTTCGTGCTGCTGCTCTCCTTTGCCGAACAGGACGTGCAGAAGTTCCGCGACGTGCTCGGTTCGCTCCAGGATGCCTTTGGCGTGGCCGTGGTGCGTACCAAGTCCGACGACCTGGCCCTGGAAACAAGCGCGGAAATCAAACAGGCCGCACCGCCCAGCTCGGCTCAGCAGGTGCTCAGCGGCGTGGTCTTGCGCGTGCGCTCCATTCTGGACAAGACACCGGACCTGAAGCGTTCCAGCGGCGTGCGCGTGGATCGCGAGGGAGTGCTGTTCGACGTGCAGAGCGCCAACCTGTTCGCTCCGGGCTCGGCGGAATTGCAGCCCGGCGCGGGCAGAGTACTGGACACGGTCATCGAAGTGCTCAACGAATATCCGTTGAATCTGGTGGTGCGGGGGCACACGGACAATCAGCCCGTTGTCTCGAAGCGCTTCCCTTCCAATTGGGAATTGTCTGCGGCGCGGGCGGCCAATGCCCTGGCGTATATCCTGGAAACCGGCGGCATCCCGGTGAACCGGGTCAAGGCCGTGGGGTATGCCCACACCCGACCTGTTGCGGATAACGGCGGCATGGAGGGACGGCTCAAGAACCAGCGCGTGGAGTTTTTCTTTTATCGTCCCGGCAAAGAAGAGTGGTAGCGGCTTGTAATGGCAGAGAAAGACGACGTCATCATCATCGAGCAAATCGAGGAAGCGCCCAAGCCTGATCCGGGCCTTCCGCCCTGGATGGCCACGTTCGCGGACATGGTCACGCTGTTGCTCTGTTTTTTCGTGCTGCTGCTTTCCTTCACGACTCAGGACATCAGCAATTTCCACATGCTTATGGGAGCCATGAAGGAAGCGTTCGGCGTCCAGCTGGAAAACAAGGACGCGCGGGAAATCCCTTACGCCGACGCCTCAAGGGCGTTCAAGAGCAAGGTTGATGCCGAGGCCGAGATACAGCAGCTGGCCGCTTCGCTGCGCAAGTTCATTCAAGATGAGAATATTCAGAAGGATGCCTCATTGACGGTGGACGACTCCGGCGTCATGCTGCGTGTGGGCAACAAGGCCCTGTTCGGCAAGGGCTCATTTGAGCTCTCGCCCGAGGCAGTGCCCGTGCTGGTGGAGGTCATTCGCATACTCAACTCCACGCCGTTCAACCTCGTGATCCAGGGTAATACGGACGGAGAATCGCTGGACAAGCAGCTTTTTGATACCAATTGGGAGCTGTCGGCCATGCGGGCTGCAACCTGCCTGCGTTTTATCCTGGAGCATTCCAGCCTTCCTGCGTCGCGGCTCAAGGCCGTGGGCCTGGCTGGCTCCAAGCCGATCGTGCCCAGCACCACCGAGGCCAACAAGGCCATCAACCGTCGGGTGGATTTTTATTTTCAGGCGCCGGGAGATGAGAACTGGTAAACGCGGAGCGGTCAGCAAGAAGAGGGGAACCGGAATGAAAAGGATTCAATGGGACAACGGGCTGAGCGTGGGCGTCGGCCTCCTGGATGCCCAGCACATGAATCTGGCCAAACTGATCAACGAGCTGGGCGATGCCCTGGACCGGGACGAGGGGCGAAGTGTTCTTGCCGAGGTCATCAAGCAGCTGCGTCTTTATGCTTCCTATCACTTTTCCAGCGAAGAGCGATTGTTGCGGAGTTATTCCTATCCCCAATATGACGCGCACCGGCGGGAACATCAGGACTTCATCGAGCAGGTCGAGGACTTCGCCCTGGACCTGCGTTCCGGGGTCAAGGGCGTGAGCGCCGACTTGCATGAATTTCTTTTCCAGTGGTTCGGGTCGCATATCCAGCAGGAAGACATGCGTTATGCGGCGTTCCTCAAGGAGCGGGGCGTGTCCTGACCCGTATTTCCGGTCTGAAGCGCAACAAGGGCCGCCCCCATGTCGGGAGCGGCCCTTGTTGTTGTCGCCGTTTTGAACTCAGCTCTGTTTCTGGGCGATCTTGGCCCAGGTATCGCGAAGGGTCGCGGTGCGGTTGAAGACCGGCTTGCCGGGAACATGGTCCCTGACGTCGGAGCAGAAGTAGCCGAGCCGTTCGAACTGGCAGGACCAGCCGGGCTCGACTGTGGCAAGGCAGGGCTCCAGGAAGGCGCTCACGGTCTGGAACGAATCCGGGTTGAGCAGGTCCCGGAAATCCGCGTCCTTCTCTCCCGCGGGATTTTCCACGCCGAAGAGCTTGTCGTAGAGGCGGACCTCCGCAGGGACGGCATGGGCTGTGGAAACCCAGTGCAGCGTGCCCTTGACCTTGCGGCCATCCTTGGACCAGCCGCCCTTGGTTTCCGGGTCGTAGGTGCAGCGAATTTCCGTGATGTTGCCCTCCGCGTCTTTCTCCACCCCCGTGCAGGTCACGTAGTAGGCGTAGCGCAGCCGGACCTCGCGCCCGGGGGCCAAGCGGAAGAATTTCTTGGGCGCTTCCTCCATGAAGTCGTCGCGTTCAATGTACAACTCGCGTGCGAAAGGCACCACGCGGCTGCCCATGGATTCGTCTTCGGGATGGAAGGGCATGTCGAATTCGTCCACCTGGCCTTCGGGATAATTTTCAATGACCAGTTTGACCGGATTGAGCACGCCCATGACGCGGGGGGCCGTGGCGTTCAGGTCCTCGCGCACGCAATGTTCCAGCAGGGCGAAGTCCACCAGGGAGTTGGCCTTGGACACGCCGATACGCTCGCAGAAGTCGCGCAGGGACGCAGGCGTGTAGCCTCTGCGGCGCATGCCGGAAATGGTGGGCATGCGCGGATCGTCCCATCCCGAGACCAGCTTCTCGGTGACGAGCTGAATCAGCTTGCGCTTGGAAAGTACGGTGTAGGTCAGGTTCAGCCGCGCAAACTCGTACTGGTAGGGGCGTTCCGGGAATTGGCCCAAGGTGTCCAGCACCCAGTCGTACAGTTCGCGATTGTTCTCGAATTCCAGGGTACAGACGGAGTGGGTCACGCCCTCGATGGCGTCCGAGAGGCAGTGGGTGAAATCGTACATGGGATAGATGCACCACGCGTCGCCGGTGCGGTGGTGATGGGCGCGTTTGATGCGGTACAGTGTCGGGTCGCGCATGATCATGTTGGGCGAGGCCATGTCGATCTTGGCGCGCAGTACGCGTTCGCCGTCGGCGAATTCGCCGGCCCGCATCCGCCGGAACAGGTCGAGGTTTTCTTCGGGGCTGCGGTCGCGGTGCGGGGAATTGCGGCCCGCTTCGGTCAGGGTGCCGCGATATTCGCGGATCTGTTCGGCGGAAAGGTCGTCCACGTAGGCCTTGCCTATGGTGATGAGCTGTTCGGCAAAGGCGTACAGCTTTTCGAAGTAGTCCGAGGCAAAGAAGCGCCGATCCTCCCAGTCAAAGCCGAGCCAGCGCACGTCTTCCTGGATGGAATCGACATATTCCTGCTCTTCCTTGGAGGGATTGGTGTCGTCGAAGCGCAGGTTGCACTTGCCGTTGTATTCTTTGGCCAGGCCAAAGTTCAGGCAGATGGACTTGGCGTGTCCGATATGCAGATAGCCGTTGGGTTCCGGCGGGAAGCGGGTGTGAACGCGTCCGGCATACCGGCCATCCTGATTGTGCGCGTCGATGATGGTTCGGATAAAATCCTTGCCGATTCTGGCTTCTCCGCCTGCGGCTTCGTTGGTGTTGCTCATGTTGTGTCCCTTTCGTGAAATATTTGCGCCATGCTACAGGCAGGCGCCCCTTTGGGGCAAGGGCCCAGGCCAGGGAAGCGCGGAAAATACGGAAAATGAGGGGGGCGGTCAAATCCCAAGAAGTGGAATATGCTCAATGCGTATGATTGTAACGGATTACATTTACTTGAAAAGAAAGAACAAGATTCACTCAGGCTCTTTTCTTTCCCTTCAAAATGAGTTAGGCACAGCATAGATATCCGATCAACCCGCTCCACCTGTGAGAATGATATATTCGTGATGAAGCTCCGCGAACTGTTCACCTGCTACCAAGTGTTGGTCTACCCCGAAAGAGACGGGGAATGCCGCACGTTGCGCGTTCGCCGCATATTGCCGCTCTTGTTTGTCCTTCTCTTTTTCGGCCTTGCCGTGTCCTTTGGCAGCATGACCGCCAGCGCATTGTGGCAGCATGACCAGCGGGCCGAACTGCATGAACTCGAAAAACAACGGATGCGTCAACGGCTGGTGATCATCGCCAAGGCCCGTATGCTTATGGGCTTGCAAAATGATTTCGATCGTATCGACGACTTTTGCAACAAACTGCTCGTCATGGCCGACATGGCTGATATGGCCGAACCCGGGCAGGACTGGGACAACTTCACGGGCAGCGGTGGCCCTGTCGTGAACTCCATGACGCTTTCCCCCTATGATACGCGCAAACTCCTGCGCAACATGCAGGGCGCGGTTACGGCCCTGAACCGGGATGTGCTCGACGGAGAAGTGCTCCAGCAGATAATTTTGGGAAAAGTCCGCAAGAACAAGCATGTCTTGGATTCCACACCGTCGGTTTGGCCGGTCAAGGGCAGGGTGACTTCGGGATTTGGCATGCGCAACCATCCCTTTGACCGAAAATATAAATTTCACCGCGGTATCGATATCGTGCCCGCGGGTGGGCGGGGAACGCCTATTCATGCGCCGGCCAACGGCGTGGTCATCTTTACGGGTTGGGACGGCGGCTTTGGCCTGAGTCTGATCATTCAGCACCATGGCAATATCTCCACACGGTACGCCCACCTCAAGAGTGTGGACGTCAAGGTCGGGGACGCGGTACGCCGTGACGACGTGATCGCCCGGGTTGGGAATTCCGGCCGCAGCACCGGGCCGCACCTGCACTATGAGGTCATGGTTGCGGGCAAACCCCAGAATCCCCAGAAATACATTTTGAATTGATACGCGTATGAGCGAGCACAAGAAAAGCCCTGCCGATGTTTTTTCGGCAGGGCTTTTCTTGTGCCTGGGATACGAGATTGCGGCTTACCGCAGATAACAGGCCGCAACTTGTTCGCGCACGGCCTGCCCAAGGCTGCCGCCCCGAGCGCACTCCTCTGTTGCGGAATACAACCCCTGTACGTTTCCGCGGTCATACACCACGGCGGTCTTGGCAAAACCGTCCACCTCGTCCGGGTCATGCGTGACCATGACCAGGGGAATGCCGAAACGGTCCAGGAGTCGCTTCAACTCCTGGCGCATGATGATTTTAAGAGGCTGGTCCAGCGCGGAAAAGGGCTCGTCCAAAAGAAGAATGCGCGGCTCCAGAGCCAGAGCGCGGGCCACGGCCACGCGCTGCTGCTGGCCGCCGGAAATCTCTCGTGGCAGGGCTTCGGCCACGGCTTCCAGGCCGAACAGATCCAAAAGACCGTCAACTGTTTCGTTGGCTGTGGCCGTGAGGCGGCGCAGGGGGCGCTTGAGCCCGAAGGCAACGTTGGCGCGCACGTTCAGGTGCGGGAGCAGGGCGTAATGCTGAA
The DNA here is from genome assembly GCA_036541255.1 of Desulfovibrionaceae bacterium. GTDB lineage: Bacteria > Desulfobacterota > Desulfovibrionia > Desulfovibrionales > Desulfovibrionaceae > Paucidesulfovibrio. The sequence continues at coordinate 80,695 of JAZHDD010000009.1, forward strand.
AGACAAAGCCCATGCGGCGTTCGCGGGAAGGGATGTTCACGTTGCTTGCCGAGTCGAAAAGGGTTTCCCCGCCAACGCGTATACGCCCCTTGTCAGGGGTGAGCAGTCCGGCAATGGCCTTGAGCGTCAGCGACTTTCCCGATCCCGAGGGGCCGAAGAGCACCACGGAGTCGTCATCCGTTGAAAAACCGCAATGCAGCTTGAAGCATCGGCTGCCGTTCTCAAGCTTCTTTTCTATTTCAACTTCAAACAGCATGTCCCACCTGGGCGAGCCGGGACAGGGCAAGCCCTGTCCCGGTATCGATAGCGTTGATTATTGCGCGGACTTGAAGCCGCGGGCGGCCAGCAGCTTCTGTCCTTCGGGGCTGGCCACAAAGGCGACGAATTTCTTTGCCAGATCAGGCTTGGCGCTCTGCTTGAGCGCGGCGATGGGGTAGGTCACAGCCTTTTCCAGCGGTACCTCGGTGATGATCTGCACGGCGTCGCCAGCCTTGACCGCGTCGGTCATGTACACGAAACCGCAATCCACTTCGGCCCGGCCCACATAGTCCAGTATCTGGCGTACGGATTCGCCGAAGATGTACTTGGCGGTCAGCTGGTCCCAGAGACCGGCCTTGGTCAATGCGCCCTTGGCGTACTGGCCGGCAGGTACGTGCTCGGGCGAACCGATGCCGATCTTGCCCACGCGTTCGGCCGTCAGGTCGGCCAGGGCGCTGATCTGGGCGCGGTTGCCCTTGGGCACGCAGAGCACCAGGGAGTTCTGCGCGAAGGTCACGCGGGAGCCGTCGAGCACGAATCCGCCTTCTTCGGCTTTGGTCATCCATTTGACGTTGGCCGAGGCAAAGACGTCTGCGGGTGCGCCCTGTTCGATCTGGCGGTAGAGCGCTCCCGAGGAGGCGAAGTTCATGATCACGTCCACGCCGGGGTTCTGGGCTTCAAAGGCAGGCTCGATGTCCGAGAAGGCATCGGTAAGGCTTGCCGCTGCGGAAATGATCAGTTCTTCGGCCTGCGCGGGCAGGGCCAGGACCAGAAACAGGAAGAGAGTTGTCAGCAGTCGTTTCATTCCAGACTCCTTTTTGTTGTCAGACTTTGGGTTTTACGAGTTTGCTCGTCACGGTCAGGATGAGCACGCAGGTCACGGATATGACCGCCACAAGCCAGTTGGCGAGAGTGTCATTGCCTGCCTGCACGGCCGAGTACACGGCCATGGACAGGGTCTGTGTGCGGCCCGGCAGGTTGCCCGCCACCATGAGCGTTGCGCCGAATTCTCCCATGGCCCGCGCAAAGGCAAGCAGGGTCCCGGCCAGGATGCCGCGAAATGCCAGAGGCAGGGAGACTCGGAAGAAAATGGCTGTCTCGGACTGGTTCATGGTGCGCGCGGCGTTTTCCAGGTCAGGGTCCACGCCTGCAAGGGCGGCCCGGGCGGATTTGAAGACCAGGGGAAAGGAAACCACGCTGGCGGCAATGACCGCGGCCTGCCAGGTGAACATCAGCGTGATGCCGAAGGTGTCCAGCAGCCAGCGCCCCAGGGGACCGTTGCGGCCTATGACCACAAGAAGATAATAACCGAGCACCGTGGGCGGCATGACCAGGGGCAGGGTCAGAGCGGCGTCCAGCCAGTCCCGGCCCGGGAAAGTGAACCGGGTCAGCAGATAGGCTGCGAGTACGCCCATGGCCAAAGCGCCAAGCGTGGCCAGCCCAGCCACCTTGAGTGTGAGGAAAAGCGGGAAAAGAAAGTCGTTGCAGTTCATTCCGCCTTTTCACCTTGTGCGTCATTGTGTTTCGTTTCGGTGCAGAAACGGTCATCGCTGCGCATGGCCCCCGCGTTCCCGGACCGGCCTTCCAGCCATCCGCACCGCGCATCATTGCGGGAATCGAAGTCCACGACATAGGGCTTGATGTCCAGGACCGGGGTGCTGTCGAGCATGTCCACATCCTCGAGAAGCAGCGTGTCACCTTCCCGCCCTGTCAGGCGCACGATGGAAAGGCCGATGGGATTGGGCCGGCGGGGAGCCCGTGTGGCAAAGACACCGCGCTCGGTCTTGTCCAGGAAGGGTGTCACCAGCAGCTCGTGCCCCTGCGCCTTGTGGAAATGATAGAGCAGGATGATATGGGAAAAACCGTCCAGATCGCGCAGGCCGTCCGCGAATTCCGGGAGCAGTTCGAGCGTTCCGGAGATGCCGATGGCCCCGGTGGGCTGGATGGGCATGTTTTTCGGGTCGGTGAACGGCGTTCGCAAGATGCCGATGGGACTGAGCTGGATCATTGCTTTTGGTTCCTCATGGTACGGCCTGAACCTGATGCATGTCGTATCCCAGGCCGTGCCGGTATTGTAGTTGCGTGGCGGTGGTTGTTTGTGCTTTGCACGTTTGAAGTAAATAATGGATGATAGCCATACTACAAAAAGCAATTCGATGTGAATGTATTTGTAGCAAAAAGTATCTGTCACGATTTAGTAGGAAATCGTGTCAGGTATTTGTACAAATATGTTTTCTCTCTTTTTGTGTGACACGGTTATATTATATTTCGTGTCAAGAGCTGTATGTATTTGCCATGCGATTGCATCCCGGTAGTAGAGTAGGATGCGTCAATAATGCTTTTGGCGTGGGCGTACGGCATGTGCCCTCACGGGGCCTGCCAAGGGATCGGTCACAGGAAGAAATACGTGTCACTGCTCCCCGGTATTGTTTTGGCTGTGAATGCCTTTGTCTGCGCCAAGGGAGAGCCGAGAGGGCCAGTCGTTTTTTTTCGCTGTTTCTTCCCACCTTCCGCGGCCAGCGTGCCGATGGGCCCATTGCATCGGCCAATTTGTCTTGATCTGAAATCATGGAACGGCTCAGTGTATACAGGGTTTGCCAAGGAGAAGGCCTTGGGGTAATTCCACACGGATGAGCGACGGAACAAAGATAAAGACGGTCGATGAAGCCCTTGCCGGGATGCGGTCAGTCACGGAGATACCCGTGGATGACTTGAAAAGTTTTGTCAATGATTTCCCGGCACTGCTCTGGCGTATCGAAATTACGCGTTCACGGATTGAGTTCCTTAACGACCACAACCTGGACTCTCTGGGCGACGATGCGCGGCTGTTTTTGAAGAATCTTGAATTCCGTCGGCGGATACTTTTGCCCGAGGATGCGCACCTGCTGGACGGGTTCATGGAAGCGGTCAAGGAGGGCAAAACTGCGTCCACGGTTTTCCGTGTGCGGGGGCGCAACGACGAGGTGGTCTGGCTCAAGCTCACCGGAGCAACCAATTCCCGTGATCCCCGCTATTATTACGGCTATCTGCTGGATGTGGCGGATACTGTCCGGGTGATCAAGAGCATTGTGGACAACGACGCCCATCTCCAGGTCATGATTACGGAGGCGGATTCTCCGGCCCTGTTGCTGGATGCGGACAATGGTCGGGTGATTGCGGCCAATTCTCTGGCCGAGAAGCTTTTCGGCAGAAGCAGTTCCGAGATGGAGCAGGGCAAGCTGTGCGACCTGCTCACCAAGTCCATGACCCGCGTGGCCAAACGCATGCGTGAGGACGTGCCGTTTTCTCGAAAATGGGTCGGCAAGCTGGATTATTGTACGCCCCAGGGCAGGGTCACGGCCGAGACCGTGGTGCGCTACGTGGTGCACGACCAGCGCAAGCTGCTGCGTCTATTGCTGCTTCAGCCGAAACTGGCCGAGCCCATTGCCCGGCGCAACGGACTGTTGCGCAAAAACGCCCGTGCCGCGGTTGAGCAAGCCATTGAAGGGGTCGATGACATGGCGGAGATCATGCGTGCTGCATTGCGCAGCCCCATGATCGACGGCAAGTACGACGGGGTGATGTTTTCCGACGTACAGGAGCGCACCAACAAGGTCGTGGTCTTTGGCGCGGGCGATCCCTTTGACGAGATGCCCCAGGGCGAGACCTTTTCCTACAAGGGAACCATTGCCGAGGATATTGCCCGGTACGGCTTGGACCACCTCATTGTGGACGACACCCAGGACAGCATCAAGCCCATTGACTGGGCCTTGTTTTTGCCCCATGGCATTCGCTCCTATTTTGCCAAGCCCTACCATGTGCGCGGCGTGCTGCGCACCGTGCTGATCATCTGTTCCACGGAGCCGCGCCGTTTTTCCGGCAAGACCGCCGACGCCTTCAACGATCTTTTTGAACCGCTGGCCGAAGCCGCCAAGGCGTGGCGCAGGCGCAAGCGGAACGCCTCCTGATTTTTCGTTTTTCCTTCTCCCTTTAGCCTTTCGTTGCGAAACCAGATCCGTGCCTGCTGTTTGCGGCAATCGGGTGATTTTGCGGCGTTCGTCTTTTCCCATTCCATAATTGAACCAAACAGGATGTCGGTTCCGAACGGTGTTTATGCGTTCCTGCATGAATTTTGGTCCGGAAGGCGTGCCTTCATGCGTGTTAGATTGGTTCTACCAAAATAGAAATTTTTGCACCAAATGTGTAATATTGGTTCGAATTGCCCGCAAAAAACCGATTTATGTTGCCATGGTGTTTTTGCGGGGGTAATTGGTTCACCAAAAGGCATTATCAAATTGCGAAAGCTGCAGGTGACACGTTGATGACTGGAAGGGGAGAGGGAATGCGCAAGGAGCGGATCATAGTGGACAGGCTTTCCGAGATCATCAGCGACCTCGGTCTGCAGCCTGGCGACCGCTTGCCTGCGGAGCGGAATCTTGCCCCGGACCTGGGCGTCAGCCGCAATACGTTGCGCAACATCCTGCGCATGCTGGAAGCCCGCGGCCTGGTCAACATCCGCAAGGGCAGCGGCACCTATCTTCGGACCCGGTTCATGGGGGCCGCCATCGAGCCGTTGGAACAACGGCACAACCCTCACAAACTTATCGTGGACCGCTTTGAGGCGGCCTATCTGCTGTTGCCGCTCGTGGCCGAGCAGAGCGCTTTGCGTATTGGCGAACGGCAACTTGCCGATCTGCAGAAGTGCAACGTGGCCCTGTCGCGGGGACTTTTTTCCGAGGAAAGCGAAAAGGTCTGGAGCGAGAGCCTGAGCTTTTTCCGGTTGCTGGGCATGGGCACGGGCAACGAGTTCATTGTGCGGACAGTGGAGCAGGTCTGCACCATCGATATTTCCGCGGATGAGCTGGTCGTCAAGCTCAGCAGGCGCGAGCGGGAAAAGCTCTTTGCCTACCACGTCAAGATACTCCATGCCCTGCGCGTACGCGACGCCGAGGAAGCGGCCTGGTTGACGCAGGACTATTTGCTCCACTTGGCGAAATATATCGAAGAGCACGAGCAGGTGCGCATGAGCGACTTGGTCTTTCGGGCCATTCGCGAGCGGGAGGGCGAATGGGAAGGCAGTTGAGCAGGAGAAGTTTCTTTGGTGAGGCCGTGCGGGCAACGGTTCGCAGCCTGGGCGAGGTCGCAGTGCAGCTTGAAGAGCGGCGCGGCCCAAAGGAGCAGGCGGAACTGGCCCATGACTTCACTCCGGAATTGTTGGCTATGGAGGCCGAAAGGCTGGGGCTGGACCCGATTCGTGACCGGGATGAGATTCTCAAGGCCGTGCGAGCGGCCCTGGCGCGTCCGGTGCCGGAGACGGTCAAGCCCTAGGCCGGGCCAAAAAGAAAACGGGCGGGACGCAGGTTGGCGCCGGTCGTCCCGCCCTCGGACCTTGTCCGAAACCCCCCTATGGGAGATGGAGGTTCCAATGGAAAGGTATGGAACAGGCTACTTGGAGGAGCGCAGGCTCGTCAAGCGTTGGCCCGGTGTGATTCCCGCACTGGTCAGCCTTGTGGTCACCCTGGCGCTTTTCTTCCTGACCTGGTGGATTTTCCACGATCCGCGCGGCATCATGCGCATGTACACCCCGTACGTGGGCTACATGTACACCCGCTGGTGGCTGATCGTGATGATCTGGATGGTCTATCTCTTCAACTATTGGCCGTTCAAGCGCAGCTGGCTGGAAAAGACGCATCCGGTCATCAAGGGAGTTGTGCTCACCGCCGTTTCCGTGGTGGTGCTCAACGTGCTCATCACGGGTTTCTTCGAGAAGCTGCTCGGCAATTATGGGTTGGCCTACTTCAATCCTGATCAGCTCAAGATTCTGCCCGGCATCACCGAGTTCTTCGCCATCGAATATTCGAGTTTGGCGATTCTGATGTTCGCGGCCATAGCTTCCTGGCTCAGCCCGGCCTGGGTCGTGGCCATGGAGGAAGCGCCGTGGGGCGAGCTGAAGCAGCCTGCCAAGGGCTTCAGCATGCTGATCTGCACCTTCTTCCTTTCCACCATCGTCTATTTCGTGACCATGCATCCGCATATGGGCATCCTCTACCATCCCTGGCAGTACTTCACGTCCATTGCGCCGCCCTACTGGGAGGAATTCGCGGACACGGTTTCCGGAAACTTCCATGTTTCCTGGATCATGTGCTGCACCGTGGTGGTCTGGCTTGTGGAGACCATTTGGCAGCGCTATCCCTTCAACCTGATCAAGAATCCCTGGTTGCGCCGTACCGCCGTATTCTTCGGCATCATCGGCATTTCCCTGGCCCTGCATTTCTTCCTGTATTTTGCGCAGGAATTGACCTGGGGTGAGGCCATCCGGGGCACCCGCCGCGACTTCGCGCCGGACTGGCGCTGGCTGCATGTGGGTGAAATGGCCATCTTCCTGCTGGTTCCGGCCCTGTGCCTGAACTTCTACTTCGGCAATTGGCCCACCAAGTTCAGCATGCCCGTGAACGTGTTCCTGCGGTCGGTTATCAGCGTGGCCGGAGCAGTGGCGCTTTACATCGTTTACTACAAGACCTCGCATCTCTTCCTGGGCACGCAGAAGGGCTTTTCCCATCCGCAGCAGTTCCCCATGATTCCCATGATCTGGCTGGTGAATATCTGGCTGGTGCACCATTGGTTCATGGACAACTGGCCCGGCTGGAAGATGGTTCCCAAGACCGTGGAGGAAATCGACTCCGAGCATGCCGCCACCCAGGCCGCCATCCAGGACGTGCGCTGGTCGCCGTCTCTGGGCGCGGGCCTCGGATTCGGCGTGCTTGCCGGCGTGGCCTTCTACTTCATCACGGTCTATGCCCTGCCCGGCATTTATGCCGCCATCGACATCATCAATTAGGGCCGCAAGAGGAGAGAACGACATGACCAATGACACCAGCGGAATCAAGCGCCGCGACTTCCTCAAGGGTGCGGCCACCGGCGCAGGCGTGGGCCTGTTCGCCGCCATGGGCCTGTACTCCTACTCCGGTGCTCGCAAGCAGCATTTTGCCAAGGTCGAGCGCAAGATGGAGGATATCGGCGTCTGCAAGAGCATCAAGATCACGAACATCTCGGAAACGAGCTGGTTCGAGAACGCCGTGCTCATGGGCGACATCAAGGGCGCGGGCGGACTGCTCGTGAACCAGTACGACTACAACTGGCCGCCGTTCGGCAACGGCAAGGGGCTGGGCAAGGGGTCCTACAAGGAGGGCGTGGCCCAGATCAAGCATCTGCTGCCGGACCGCCTGGACGAAGCCTGGGAAATAATCGCCAAGAACAGCGTGCATCCCGAGAACGCGGGCGGCTATGCCGCGCTCGTGGAAATGGAAGGCATGGACGGCAGCAAGCGCAAGTTCCTGCTCGATTCCGGCTGGTCCTACAGCTGGATGGACGAGTGCTTTAAGCGCGAAGGCATCGACAAGATGCTCCAGAACAAGGAGATCGAAGCCCTGTTCATCTCTCACGAGCACTTCGATCACTATTGGGGCCTGCCAGTGACGCTGAAGTACGATCCGGAAATTCCCATCTACATTCCGGAAGGCTTCTACGAAGAGGGCCTGCAATACATCAAGGATTGCGGTCACAAGGGCGAGGTGCACACTGTCAAGAACGGGCTGTTCAAGTTCGCTCCCGGATTCGCCACCTACGTCTTCCCCGTGCCCATCATCTGCCGCGTCTACGGCGAGCAGTCCATGTACTTCAACGTGGCCGACAAGGGCCTTGTCAGCGTAACGGGCTGCTGCCACCAGGGCATCATCCAGTTCGCGGACACGGCCTTCAAGGAAGTGAAGTACGAGAACGACAACTTCCACGGCATCTACGGCGGGCTGCATATCTCGCCGTTCGACGACTGGGACCCCAAGTACGACGACCTGGTCATCTCCCTGGCGAACTACGGCTTCGAGCGCATCGGCTGCAACCACTGCACCGGCGTACTCTGCGCCAAGAAGTTCATTAGCGCGGGGTATCCCGTTATTGAGGGCTCTGCCCGGTTCCGTTCCAAGGACAAGGCTTACCTCGGCAACGGGGACACCATAACCTTCGGATAACCGTCCGTCGTTCCCATGAACCGCCGCCGCCCGGAAAGCACAGCCGGCCCCCCAGCCAGAATTCCGGGCGGCGGCTCCTCCTCAGGAGCGTTATCATGTCTGCGGTGCCTGATCATATCTGTCCGCCTGGAGTCCTGGAGAGCCTGGACCGGGCTGCGCCGGAACTGCTCAAAGCCTTGCTGGTCCGCTCGAATTTCATTCCGGGCGTACGCCACCGATTGGGCTGGCGGGGTATCAAGGACTGCCGTCTGGACACCGAGGCCTGGACCATGCGCGTGCAGGACCGGCCGGGTGTGTTCGGCATCCGCCTGCTCGACGTGCAAACTTTGAGAAGCGTCTGCGAGGGAGCGTTTCCGCTCAGCTATTTCCCGCATCCGGAAGAGGACCTTGTGGAATGCTATTCCGTGCGGGCAGGCCTGATTGCCCAGAGCGGGGAGTATCTCGACCGGGTGCGTTGCTATCTGGCCCATCCTGAATTGCGCGAGCTGTTCACCGTGGGCATGGTGCGCCTTGCCGTGGACACGGAAAGCCGCACTTGCTGCCTGACCATGCAGGCTCCGGGCCGTTCCCTGATAACGGCGAGACAGGGCGTGCGCGTCCAGCATGAGGGCAGGGAAGTCGAATTGGTGGCTCCTGGCGGCGCGGATCAGGATTTGGCCGCCTGGGACGTTGCCCTGCCGTTTTTCCGTACACTCGCAGCCACGACTTCTTTCAGCATGCGCCAAGGGCCGTGCAATGTGCAGGGGCATGACCGTCCCGGGCGGGAAATCAGCTATGACGAGTCCGGGGCCTTTTGTTCGACACGGCCATTGGAAGAGTCCGAGCATTCCTTGCGCCTCTGCTATGGGACCGGCCCATGGGACGTGTTGGAAAAGGAACTTTTCAAGGAAAATTGGCACGAAAATCTGGCTTGGTCCTGGAACACTGGTCAGGAGCGCCCTGCCGCGCTTGCGGACGAGCCCTGGTGGGATGCCGAGGTCCCGGGGGCGCGCAACAGCCTGGACAAGAACAGCCTGGGTATTGCGGAGCGCCCGGTTCTGCTCGTGCTCAGCGGGTTCCTCGGCGCGGGCAAGACCACATTCCTGCAACATTTCATCGAACATCAGGCCGCGCACAATCAATTCGTGGCCGTGATCCAGAACGAGATAGGCGAACAAGGCCTGGACAGCCGCCTGCTGGATCAGCAATACGCCGTGACCGAAGTGGACGAGGGCTGTGTGTGCTGTTCCCTGGTGGGCTCACTCAAGGCCGCAGTGCATGACATCCTGCAACGCTTCCAGCCCGATTGCATCGTCCTGGAGACCACAGGACTGGCCAATCCTGCCAATTTGCTCGGTGAGCTGGGCGAACTGGAAGAGCTTGTGGAATTCGATTCCGTGACCACGCTGGTGGACGGGGCCGAAGGCTTGCATTGTCTGGAAAAATATGAAGTGGCGCGGGAGCAGGCCCGGACCGCGGATTTGCTGGTGCTGAACAAGATCGACCTGATCGATACGGAACAACGGCTGGAGCTGGAGGGGCGGCTCCGCAAGCTGAACCCGCGCGCGCCCATCGTTTACGCCGAGCAGGGCGATGTGCCGCCCGGACTGCTCTTCGGCGTGAATTTGCGGCGCGAACTCAAGGGAGGGCGGCTGCTCGCGCCGTTTTTGCCGGACCTGCGCCGTCCAGACCATAGCCATGACCGGATGTCCTCAATTCGCCTGCCCCAGCCTGATCCGCTTCGGCTTGACTGCCTGATGGCGACGCTGGAAAAGCTTCCGGAGAGCATCTTCCGGCTCAAGGGGCTGGTGCGGATTCAGGGACAGGAACAACTCCATGTGGTGCAGTGCGTGGCCGGGCGTTGTTCCGTGTATCCGGCCAACAGCGACATGCGCGCCTGCGATCCCTTTCTCGTGGCCATCGGCACGGATGCCAGGTCCTTTGCCGAGCGTGAGCCTTTTGCTCATTGCTGCTGAGCCGAAAAGGAAGTGCGGAACCGTTGATGATCGGTCAGCTCAGCGCGGCCAAGGCCGCCTGGCAGACGGCCAGGGCCGCATCAGGATCTTCTTGCTGAAAGAGCCGGTCTTCCTTGGCGAAGACCGCGCGCCAGAGATTGCAGTCCGGTGATTTGGGACGGGCGTCGAGCAGCCGGAATTCAAACCCTTGGGCCTCCAGAAGCCCTGCCATTTGCAGCGCTTCGTTGATATGCAGCGTGGCCTGCTCGGGCAGTTCGGTGCCCAGGCGCTGGCGCAGGGCCTGCTGCAACGCTTTGCGGTCAATCATTTTGCCTCTCCTTGCGCGGCAACGGCGCAAGCTTCGCTCAGACGGGTTTCCACATACCGCAGGCGTTCTTCGTCCCAGTCGTCCACATCAAAACAGATGGCGTCTTTGCCGAGCAAACCGCCCGGTACATAATCGCCCATCTGTTCCGGGTCCGTGACCATATCACCGTAAAAGCAGACTGAAAGCCAACGCTGGCTCGGGTCGTCGTCAATGATATCCACCATGGCGAACAGGTCGCGGGATGTCTGGCGATCATGCCCGGCGCGCAGGGAATAGGTGATGCCCGGCCGTGCATGCCATTGCAGGCAGGCTCCCTCCAGCTCCTCGCAATGTTGCTTGAGCCGAAGGAAACATTCTTTGCAGCGACATTCATTGTCTTCCCAGTTTTCAAGAAGATCGTTGAGAGCAATGCGCGAAGCTTCTGTCATGACGAAAACGTCCTTTTGTGTGATATTGTCTAGTGTGCATGTCCGGTATCTTGTTCGATTTGGTCAGATTGTGTCTGTTGAGTTCTTCATAAGCGTTATTTCCGTATTGTGTATTTTTATACTGTTGCGGTCTGAATAGTAGCAATATGTTTATATGCCGCGTATTGCTATAAGCATTGCATTATTTTGTCAACCTGTTGAGTTTGATTTTCAGCATCGATATATGCTGACGCGTGGCTGCCCGCCGCCTAAAAAAAGGACGCGCGGACGCTTTTACTG
>JAZHDD010000010.1:0-7299 GCA_036541255.1 Desulfovibrionaceae bacterium
AACAGTTTGAGCGTATTGAACATATGGCTTCGCATTCGTCTCCTCCAATGTGGGACGTGTGGTCCATGGGTATCCGGTCTTCGCCGTCTGCCGCGCGGACGCAGCAGTGCTCTCTTAGCAACTCGCGCCGCAGGTTGCAAAACATCTGTTTGGTTATGCCCGGAAAAAACGCCTTGGTTGCTCATCCTCTCAAAAGGCATTATCCGTGGGCTGCATGGCTGAACGCGGTTCGGCAGCATACGCTTGGTAATGCGAAAATACAAGGTGTGGCAGGATGGATGATACGCGGCGCAGCTTTCGGCTGGTCTGTTCCGAGGCCGAATCTTCAATGGTGGAGGCGCTGCTCCAGGCTCAGGGGTTCCGCTTTGAACCGGAACCGTTCCATGCCCTGGCACGCGTACTCACGCACGAACCCACGCCATTGGGGCTGAGCATTGCCAGCCATTTCGGGAGAATTTACATTCAGGACCGCTCGTCCATGCTGCCCCCGCTGGCCTTGAATCCCCCTTGCGGTGCAACGGTCCTGGACATGTGCGCCGCACCGGGCAGCAAGACCGGGCTTCTGGCCCGGCTCGTGGGCCGAAGCGGTTTCGTACTGGCCTGCGAACCCTCGCCCGGCCGCATCGGCACCTTGCGCGCCAATCTACGGCGCACGGGCGCAGTGCAGAGTGCGACGATCCAGGCGGCTTCGGAACGACTGACTCTGGCTGATGGCTGTTTGTCCCATATTCTTCTGGACCCGCCGTGCAGCGGCTGGGGGACCGAAGACAAGAACCCCAATGTACGCAGCCTTTGGACCGACGAGAAGGTCGCGCCGCTCAAGGCATTGCAACGCAAGCTCCTGGAGCGTGCCTCTGCAATGCTCGCCCCCGGCGGCAGGCTGGTCTATTCCACCTGCACCACCAATGTGGAAGAGGACGAGGCTCAGGTGCTGTGGGCCGCCCGAGAGCTGGGGTTGGAGCTGCTGCCCCTGGAGCCGGTGCCGGGATTCGTATTTGAGTCGCCCGCGCTGCCCGATGCCGAGGGTGTGTTGCGTGTTGCCGAAGCATCCGACGGCCAGGGGTTCTTTGTGGCTGCCTTGTCCAAGCCGGGGCGGGCTGCTTGTCAGCCGTTCACGGGAGGCGGAATAGAGGCCTTGGGCAAGCCGTTGCGGCTGGATCGGCTTGATGCGTCCGAGGCCGTGCATTGGCGGGGGCTGCCGCCCGGAACCGTGCATGATTTCAGCGGCAAGGCCGTATTCGTGCATGAACAGGCCCGGCGGTTGATCCCCGAGGGGTTGCGTTGGCAGGGCGCACTTATCGGTAAGTTGAACAAACATTTTTTCAAGCCGGATGCGCATTGCCGCGCTTTGTTGCCGCCCGAACCCGGAGCGGGCGCCCTTGATGTGCAGCAGCCCGAAGACCTGCTCGGCCTGATTTCTGGTCGCGCCTTGGCCGCGCCAGCCGGAACCGGACATGTGCCGTTGTATTTCCGTGGCCTGCCTTTGGGGTGGCTCGCGCGCAAGGGCAACAGGGCGGTCTGGAGCGAAAAGCCGCTCTAAAAAGTCGTTGTATTTTGAAGTGATATAAAAAAGAATCTGGAGCTTTTAAAAAAGATTTGACAAAGAAAAGCGACTGTGAAATAGGTTCCTTCCGCCGGACGGAAGGGCCCTGAACGGAGGGTGTCGCAAGCACTGCTTGCTTGACAACTCCGGTCGGGGAAGCTAAAGACCAGCTTCCCATGGGCGGATAGCTCAGTTGGGAGAGCGTCGGCCTTACAAGCCGAGGGTCGCAGGTTCGAGCCCTGTTCCGCCCACCATCTTTGATATGTAGGGAGAAAATCCCTTCATAATATACGCGGAGCCGTAGTTCAGTTGGTTAGAACGCCGGCCTGTCACGCCGGAGGCCGCGAGTTCGAGTCTCGTCGGCTCCGCCACTAAAGAGCAGGGGTTTAGGATGTATTTCCTAAACCCCTTTTCTTCTGTTTCAGTTCTTTTTCAATCTATTCCCTAACGCGAGCCGTTTTGTGGAGCGTCATCGTTTCAGTACAATGACACTCCACGCATGAGCGGCTTGTCCTCGTCAGTGTTTCTTGCGCGTGTTCATGCGCTTTATCTCCATAGCCACATCTCTCCAGCGGTCTTTTTCAATACTATCAGCGCTTTTTTCACTGCGGGCCTGAACATACTCCATTTCGCGCTGCATTTTATGATAGTTCTCCAAGCGCTCTTGTAACAGCTCGCCTGATTCGACGGCATGGCGTACTGCGCAGCCGGGTTCGTGTTGGTGGGAGCAATTTGCAAAGCGGCATGCTTCGGCCAACTCTTCAATGTCGGCAAAAGTCGCTTCCAGCCCATCTCCGCTTTTCGAGAACGCGATTTCGCGGATGCCTGGATTGTCCATGAGAAATCCGCCTTGGGGCATGGCGATGAGCTCGCGGGATGTTGTTGTATGGCGCCCCTTGCCGACACTTTCGCTCACTGCCGCTGTCGCTTGTATCTCGCTGCCGTACAGCATGTTCGCCAGTGAAGACTTTCCCGCTCCCGAGGAGCCGAGCATGCAGGCGGTTTGCCCGGCGTTCAGGTAGTTGCGCAGTTCGTTGATGCCGCGTCCATCTGTTGTCGAGGTAAGAACGACGGGGACACCGAACGCAATACTTTCAACCTCGTCGCGGAAGACGTCCGGGGAATCGTGGAGATCGGCCTTGGTCAAGACGACCACAGGCGCTATCCCGCAATTGTAGACCAGCGTCAGGAATCGTTCTATCCGCCGCGGGTTGTAATCGCGATCAAGTCCGCTCACGATAAACACCGTGTCGATGTTTGCGGCAAGAGGTTGATCGCGTTGCACTGCGCCGGCCTGTTTTCCCCGCAAGCCAGCCTCACCGCGGCAGAGGATGTTTTTGCGCGGGACGACTTGTTTTATGACGTTCTCCTCCGTGAACACCCAGTCCCCGGTAACGGGGTAGTCCTGATGCCTGTGGTGGCGAATTTTCCCTGAAGGCGTGCAGAACCATTCCGACTGCCCGTCGGTGACAAGAAAGTGGTTGCGTTGTGCACTGAGGACCCTGGCCACGTGGGCCAGATTTATTGCCTGGATGGATGCCTGGCGCTCAAAGTGTTCATTCCAGCCGAGTTGACGGAGCCTGTCCGCCTGTGGGTCGCGGCCTGTGGAAAATGATTGTGTATTCATATTGATCCCATTGTTTCTGTGCCGAAGTAATGCTTCGACGCGTTTGATCATTGCCAGCCGGATTTGCGGTGGCGGTCAAATGAAAACGGAATGGGGAATATGGAGAAAGGGCAAAACAGAAAACCTGTTTCGGATGAAACAAGTCCAGGCCGGTTGGATTCAACCATTTGGATGCCGCACACGAGTGCGGCACAGAGGCAGCTTAGACCTGTGGATTACCCTTTTCCATATTTCGGGTAACAAGATCCATAAACTGGCGTAACATTCAAACTCCTTGATTGAGAATTTCGGAATGATTATCAAAAATATAATGCATGTCAAGCGGCCCCCTGGCGGCTGCGTGTCGGGGGCCGTAGGGGCGAATAAGGTCGAATCCGCCGGATAGAGCAAGGGCTTAGAAGTAGTTCTCTAAGTCCTTTTTCATCCTTCTAATTTGGTCCTCACAATAGTCTTCACTCTTATTGCCGTAATCGCCAGTGTGTGGTAGTGTATATCTCCTGTGTGATTTTACTATCGACAACAGGAATTATCTCTATGTCCTTCATGCATGATGAATGGCTTCAAAACAAGATTTCTGAGATCGAAGGCAAGCAAACCGACACAGATGCGACCCTTATTCGGATCGATAGCAAAATGGCTGTCGTCGAGGAGTATTACCGTTCCACCAAGGCTGATGTGGCAAGGGTTGAAATTCAGGCAACTTCGACGCGGGATCGGTTGGACGATTACCGGAGCGAGGTCTCGACTAAGCTTTCAGGGATCATTGCCAAGAATATAGGTGCCTCCGTCCTGGTGGGCGTGACTATCGCTTTGGCTGCCGTTGTTGTCATCTACATGTACATTGATACGAAATATCAAAACCTTGACGAGAAGATTAAACGCATTGAGAAGGTCGTGGAAGACCAAGGGCGGACCTCAAACGACAAGGTTGCAGGGATTGAAAGTGTGTTGAAGGAATTGCAGACAAAGGGAGAAAAGTAGAATGTTCGACTACAAGCATTATGTGCCGGTGTTGAAGCTCAAAGCTGGCGAACTACGCGCCCTTATGAATCTAACAGAGGACCAGCGGAAAGTGATGACGCCTCTTTTCGAGATTCCTCCCGTTCCTTGGGATTACGAGACAGACGAACCGGCGAAGTCAGTTGAGGAGCATCTGGAAAAGGTTGCTGGGAATATTGATAAGCACTGGGGGAAGGCCCCTTTCTTCCTGGACTACAAGTACATCGAAGACGATATCGTCGAGCATGACAATGAAGCCATTTGGCGTCTGTCGGGAGCCATGAACGATCTGAATCTCAGCTATGTCCCGGTCATTGGCCTTATCCGTGATGGCGTCATCAAGCATGAGTTCAAAGATAGCCAATGCTATTATGACAATGGGTTGTGTGTCAGGCTCGAAGGCGACGATTTTGATAGCGATGACTATGGGGAGCAATTGGTAGACTTGATCGAATCGTTCGAAGTCGAGCCGGACAGAGTTGATATCGTGATTGATCTTGGACTTATTCCCAGCAGTGGCTTGTCCCCCTTCGTTGTTGGTTTGAAAAACATCATACGGTTTCTGCCAATGTTGAACGAGTGGAGGACTCTCACTGTGTCCGCTTCTTCTTTCCCGTCCTCACTGGCAAGCTTTACCGCAAATGCTGCAGATACGACGCCTCGATCAGATTGGGAGCTGTGGGGGAGGCTCGTAGGTGGGGCTATTCGTAGGAAACCCTCTTTTGGCGACTACGGGATAGCTTCGCCAGCACCATTTGAAATGGACCCCCGGATGATGCGTCTTGGTGCCAAGATAAAGTACACCTTGGAAGAGAAGTGGCTGATTGTGAAAGGAGTCGGTATCTCGAGGAAGGGTTACAAGCAATTCCATGATCTGGCCGCATATTTGACCAAGCGAAAGGAATTCTACGGCCCGGAGTTTAGCTGGGGAGATAATTATATCAATGAGTGTGCTACGCGTGCTTGTAACTCTGGGAATCAAACAACTTGGGTAACGGTCGGAATGAATCATCATTTCGCCGTAGCGGTTTCACAGTTGTCCGATCTGGACGATGCTTAATCGCATTTCGAACAATGTGGCTGAGTTCTTTCCTGGTGAAGTGTCTGGCCAGCTTTTCCCATAGTTCCTTGCGGGGCTTGCTCTTCATGCCTTTGTCGAGACCATGGGCTTCAAGGGTGAGAAGGGCTTCCCGACGCCAGAGAAGTTGCGCGAGGCTGAACAAGTCTACATGCGGGTTCTCTTTTGCTTGGCGGATAACCTTTGTGTAAGTACGGCCATTGACTTCCTTGGCCCGGACGATCCCCCACCAGTCAGGGATAATTTCGACAGCTTCGTTCAGATGTTTTTCGCCGACCACAAGCGTCGTGAAATCTAGCACCTTATCGTAGGCTTTTATTTGGTGGGGAAGGCGTTCGAGGGTGTCGGAATCGCTTTTGAGTTCGTAGCCATGAAGGTGTCCATTCACGACGGCGATGTCGATCCGCACGTCACCTTGGCAAAGGCAGAACTCGTGCAGAATCTTCGACTCCCCGTCGAGACGAAAAGACCGCAACTCTTTTGAGTCAACGGCCTTACGGACATCAGCTTCACGCATGCATTCTCCTCCCAACAGAGGGTCACGTTTTGTGACCTGCATATCTATTTTCTAGACTTTTTCGCAGTCCGGGTCAAATAGCATTGCCGCCGGCAGTGGATGGAGGCCGCTTAATTCAAGTCTTCTTTCTCAAGAAACCAAGTGGTCACATTCAGTTCAATGAGATCGCCATGGCCCCACATATATGAGTTCCAGTCCTCAATCTGAGAGACTGGAATCCAGACTTCGCCACCGTCGCACTCTACTAACACGGCATTGCCGGGTATGATGCGCAACCGATTTCTGTTACAAGCGCTACGGTAACGGACGCGCAATATCGAACCAAGCGAACCGGAGAGGACATGAGCAAGTTTTTCCCGCAGGTTTTGGCTGGCGCATTCGCCGTGTTCTGGACCATCCTGGCCATCGACCCGGTGATGCGCGACGTCTGGTGGGCCGAGAACCTGCCGGTCATGGCCGTATTCCTTCTCCTCGCGGCCACATTCAGGCGGTTCCGCTTTTCCAACATGGCCTATGCGCTGATGTCCGTCTGGTTGATCCTGCACACCATCGGCGGCCATTACACCTTTGCCAACGTGCCGTTCGACTGGTTCAATGAACTCATAGGCAGCCAGCGCAACCAGTTCGACCGCCTGGGGCATTACTCCATCGGCTTCTATGCCTATCCCATCGCGGAATTTCTGACCCGCAAGCAACTGGCCCGGCCAGCCGTGGTCTGCCTGTTCAGCCTGTTCGCCATCATGTCTCTGGCAGCGGCCTATGAGATCATCGAATGGTGGTACGCGGTGCTTGCCGGAGGCGAGGCAGGGATTGAATTCCTCGGCTCCCAGGGCGACATCTGGGACGCGCAAAAGGACATGCTGGCGGATACGCTGGGTGCGGTGACGGCATTGGCGCTTTTTGGAATCGTCTGGCGGCAAAGACGGTCTGAAGCGTGAAAAAGACGAATTCGCGGTAATGCCTGTCTTTGGATTCGTCTATTTGTACGCCGTGTGGATCGTGTAGAGGTGGGTGACGTGCTCTTGCGGCGCGCTGCTGATCAGCGAAAAGCCCGCTGCCCGCAAGGCCTTGGGAATGTCCCCCGTGGTGAACATGTATTCCCCGAACCCGATGAGTTCCGCGCCCAGATTGAGCAGAGCATTGGCGCGCGGAGCAGTCGCGTCGTGTGTGGTTTCCACATGCCGCAGGACCACGGCTCCGCCCGGCGTCAGGTGGTCCTTGAGCGTGCAAAAAAATTCCGCAAGCTGATTTCTGGCCGCGTACAGGCAGTCAGAGGCAAAAATGATGTCGTATTGCCCGCTCAGCCCGCCCTGGAACATATCCCCTTCGAGGAAGTGCAGCTTGTCCTCCATGCCCCGGCGACGCGCGACCGAGCGCGCATGCCACACGACTTGGGGCCGGTCGAGCAGCGACACCCGCATGTCTGGCCGGGCCTTGGCAACGGCCATGCCGAAGAGTCCCGGCCCGGCACCCAGGTCCAGGAGGGATGTTGCCTGTGCAAAATTATTCAGGCCGGTGATCCGGTCTAGCGTGTC
>JAZHDD010000011.1:0-29642 GCA_036541255.1 Desulfovibrionaceae bacterium
AGCCTTCGGCGACACGGCCATCGTGCAGCCGGATGATGCGCTTGGCCGCGGCCGCAGTCTGCTCGTCGTGGGTCACGAGAATTACGGTGGAGCCCTGTTCGTTCATGGCCGTGAAGAGCTTCAGGATTTCCTCGCTCGTGGTCGAATCGAGCTGACCTGTGGGTTCGTCCGCCAGGATCAGGTCCGGCTCATTGAGCATGGCCCTGGCCATGGCCACACGCTGCTGCTGGCCGCCGGAAAGGCGCGAGGGCTTGAAGTGCATGCGGTCGGCCAGCCCCACTTGGGCCAGCAGATCCTGGGCGCGGGCCCGCAGCTCGGGCAGGGGACGTCCCGAATACATGCCGGGCAAGAGCACGTTTTCCAGAGCCGAGGCGTACGGAATCAAATAGAAACTCTGGAACACGAAGCCCAGCCGCGTATTGCGCAGATCCGAGAGCGCGTCGTCATCCAGGCCGGAAACATCTTCGCCATTCAACAGGTAGCGGCCCGACGTGGCCCGATCCAACAGCCCGATAATATGCAGCAGCGTGGATTTTCCCGATCCCGACGTGCCCTGGAGCGCAAGGAATTCGCCCGACTGCACCGAGAGGTCGATGTCCCGAAGCACTTCCACGCCCGAAGGTCTGGCTCCCTCGCCCTCAGGCGCGTCTGCCGCTCCCACGTGAAAAATCTTGCCCAGTCTTTCCAAACGGATGATCTCGGCCATTAATTGCCCCTGCCCCCGCTTTCCTGTCCGGGCAGGACGAGCTGCGTGGCCACTTCGTCCCCGGCCTCCAGGCCGGAAAGAATCTCGCTCCGCTCCAGGCCGCGCAGGCCGAACTCGACCTCGGCCTCAACAGGCTTGCCGCCCCTGAGCACATAGACCACCTGTTTGCCTGCCACCCACTTCAGGGCCTCGTTGGGCAGACAGGGCACGTTTTCCCGCCGTTCCACCACGATGCGGCATTGGGTTGTCATTTCCGGGCGCAAGGGGAATTGCTCGTCGTATTCCACGGCCACCAGGGCCTTGTAGTAGACGATATTGTCGCGGATTTCCGGCTCGGGATAGACCCGCTCGACCTTGCTCTGAAAGACCTTGTCCGGGTAGGCGTCCACAAAGAATTCCACGGGCAGACCGGGTATGGTCCGGCCCACGTCGGTCTCGTCAACGTAAATCCACATCTCCAGGCGTTTGGGATCGAGCACGGTGATCAGGTTGGAGACCTGCAGGCCGGAAACCACGGTTTCGCCTTCCTGGGCTGTTATATTGGAAACCACTCCATCAATGGGGCTATATATCCGATAATAGGAGAGCTGGACCTGCAGGCTTTCCACTGCGGCGCGGGTCGCGTCCGCCTCATAGCGGGTCACGCGGGAGTCTTCCACGGCCTGATCCAGAGCGGACTGGGACTCCAATTGCTGGTCGGTCAGGGTCTGCTTGCGGCCCAAATCTTTGGCGGCCCGCTCGGCTTTTGCTCGAGCCAGATTGTAGCGGGCCTGGGCTTCGCTCAGCTTGGCACGCAATTCCCGGTCGTCGATCTCGGCCACGAGTTGGCCCTTGGTCACGAATTCGCCTACTTTGACAGGGATATCCACCAACACGCCCGTGGCCCGCGCCCCGATCTTGAGCTGCGCGCCCACCTGGGCCTTGACGATTCCGGTAGCTTCCAACACCTGACGCACCTCGCCGAGCTCCACCCGGGTCGTGGCCAGCACCTTGATTTCCCCGCCTTTCCCGCCCGAGCGCCAGACAACAACGCCGACAATCACGGCAAGCACCAGGGCCAGCAGGATATACTTCTTCATCTGTCTTTGTCCTTGGGCTCGTTGAACATCCTGTTCTGCTCCTCCTCCAGCACCTTGTCGAAGCTTGGAAACGGACCGGACGGCCTGCGCCAGGGCAACAGGTCCGCAAGGCCGGGTCCACGCAGAGCATACCCGCAAGTGGGCGGAAGGTCCACGCCCCGCAACCACAGCAGCGGCGTGGGATGGTTGCGGCACATGGGCAGGCGGTCCTCGTAGCAGAGACAGCGGTTGTCCTTGGCCAACCAGGAACAACGAAAAACGATCCGGCCGGCCTCGTCGCGATCCCTGATTTCCAGGCGCTCGAAACCGGGGTCTTCGGTCAAAAGCCGCTCAAAATGTCGTTTGGAGGTGATCCAGCGTCCATGGCTGCGCAGGACGATGGTGCGGCAGCACCTTCCACATTGCAGACAGGAGCCTGTAAGCTCGGGAGCACGACGCGTCACCAGGCAGAGAAAACGACGCCAGAGAGATTTCCAGGCCCACACAGTCAGCATCGGCGCCCTCCGACACGTGGCCGGACCACGCAGTCATCCGGTCAATTCGTGCAAGGCGCGATTCACCGCCTCCTGCACCAGCCCCTGTATCTCGTCCAGCTGCGCCGCGCTTTCCGCCTCGAATCTATAGGTCAGCTCGGCCTGGGTATTGGAGGCCCGGACAAGGCCCCATCCTTCGCCTATGACCACACGAACCCCATCCACGTCAATGAGTCTCAGGGCTTTACCCTCGGCCTGCAAATACTTTCGGGCCAACTCCACCACCTGAAATTTGAGCGCCTCCGGGCAGGACACTCGAATCTCCGGAGTGGACATTGTTGCGGGCCAGTCCGCCAAAAGCCCGGAAAGCGGCTTTCCCGAACGGCTCAGGATGGCCAAAAGACGCAGGGCCGCGTACGCGCCGTCATCCCAACCGTAAAAGCCGTGACCGAAAAACATATGGCCGCTCATCTCCCCGGCCAAGGCCGCACCTTCGGCGCGCAGGGCCGCCTTCATAATGGAATGACCCGTGACACCCATGACCGGAATGCCGCCATGCTTTTCCACATCTCGGAAGAACAAATGGCTGCACTTCACATCCCCGATGATCCTGGCGCCCGGGGCGCGTTGCAGCACGTCCCGCGCATAAAGCGCCAAGAGACGATCGCCAGGCCATAGGCGGCCGGTCTCGTCCACCACGCCGATGCGGTCGCCGTCCCCGTCCAGGCCCACGCCCGCATCCGCTCCCAGCCGCAGAACTTCGGCCTGAAGCGCAGCGGTATTGGCCTCCACCACGGGATCGGGATGATGGTTGGGAAACGATCCATCCGGTTCGCAATAAAGCCGGACCACCTCCACCCCGACTTCGGCTCCAGCACGCTCCAGGAGCTGGGCGGTCAGCTCGCCGCAAGCGCCGTTGCCGCCGTCCACCACCACCTTGAGCGGCCGTTCAATGCGCTCGCGATTGCACAGGTCCTCCAGATAGGCCGGAGTTGGGTCGAAGCTGGAAATCAGGCGGACGCCAGGCCGAGCCTGAAAGCGGCCCGCAACCATTATCTCATAAAGCCCGGCTATTTCTTCAGGAGTGAGAACCGTATCACCGCCCCACAACTTGAACCCATTGTATTCCGAAGGATTATGGCTGGCAGTGACCATCACTCCGGCCTGCATGCCCAACGTCTTGGCCGCATGATAAAATAACGGCGTGGACACCATGCCAATCCGAACCACATCCAGGCCGGCCCGGACCAAGCCGTGCGTTACAGCTTGAAAATAAGCAGGTGAACTGGCTCGGCAATCATGGCCGACCACGACCCGGCTCCAATCTTTGGCCAAGTACCATTTCCCCAACGCCTGTCCCAACCGAAAGACCCATTCCTCATCAAAATCAACGTCCACCACGCCCCTGATATCGTATGCACGAAAGACATGCTTTCTTACAGGCTTCATCCGGGCTCCTTTCATGTGTCGATAGTGTTTGCTTTCATCCGGTTCACCTTGACCTAAAGCTGTACAATGCCTATGTCAAAGCCATGAACTGGGACTGGGAAAAACTACAGCAACAACGGCAGAGGAAAAGCGGACCCATTGGTGGCCCGCCGAACCTGGACGACTTCACTGAGAGGTTGAAAAGGTTCAAGAATTTCAAACTGCCTGGGGGCAAGATACTGGTCGTCGCCGGCGTTGCGCTCTGGCTTTTGACCGGAATCTTCATTGTCGGCCCTGCGGAACGCGGCGTTGTCAAACGATTCGGCGCGTTCCAGCGGGAAACCGGGCCAGGGCTGCATTATCACATGCCCTTCCCGTTTGAAAGCGTGATGACGCTGAACGTGGACCAGGTCCGGCGCATCGAAATCGGCTTCCGCTCAGCTGCGCGAGAGCGGGACTTCGAGCAGGGACAGACCCGTTCCGTCGGCAACGAATCCCTGATGCTCACGGGTGATGAAAACATCGTGGATGTCCAGTTCTCCGTGCAATACCAAGTTGCCGAAGCGCGCAGCTACCTGTTCAACGTGGACGGACCGGACCTCACGGTCAAGGCCGCCGCCGAGGCGGCCATGCGCGAGATCATCGGCAAAAACCGCATCGACTCGGCCCTGACCACGGACAAACAGCGGATCATGAACGATACCCAGGAACTCATGCAGGACATCCTGGACATGTACAAAACCGGCATCATCGTCGTGAACCTCCAGATGCAGAACGTGCATCCGCCGAGTGAAGTCATCGATGCCTTCAAGGACGTTGTCAGTGCCCGAGAGGACCGCGACCGTCTGAAAAACGAGGCTGAAGCCTACCGGCGCGACCTCCTGCCCAAGGCCAAAGGTCTTGCCGAAGCCATGCTCCGCGAGGCCGAAGGCTATCAGGCCACCCAGATTCTCGACGCCGAAGGCGATGCGGGACGCTTCCTGGCCGTGGCCCGCGAATACGCCAAGGCCAAGGAGGTCACCCGGACCCGCCTCTACCTGGAGACCATGCAAAAGATTCTTTCCAATCCGGAAACCGAAAAACTGATTCTTTCTGGCGACGCCCTGCGGAAATCGGTTCCCTACCTGCCCCTGGGCCAGTTGCCCCGCACGCCGAAAGGCGAACCGCAACCGCAGCAGCAGGGAGGCAAGCAATGAAACGCACCGCCCTCATCTCGCTGATCGTCTTCTTCGTGGTCATCGTCACTGCGGTGGAATGCGCCTTTACCGTGGACCAGACCGAGCAGGCCATCGTGCTCCAGTTCGGTCGCCCGGTGAGCACCGAGGCCTATGGCCCCGGGCTGAACTTCAAGTTGCCGTTCGTGCAGGATGTCATCTACTTTGACTCTCGCATCCTGGACTACGACGCCAAGCCCGAGGAAATTCTCACCGAAGACAAGAAAAACATGGTGGTGGATTCCTTTGCCAAATGGCGAATCACCAATCCTTTGGAATTCTATAAAAAATTCAAGACCATCCCCGGCGCTCTCGTCAGACTGGACGACGTGATCCGGGGCCAGTTGCGCGAAGTGCTTGGCCGCTACGAGCTCAAGGAAATCGTGGCCAACAAGCGCAAGCAATTGCTGGAAGAGGTCACCACCAAGACCCGCGCGCAGCTCGAAACGTTCGGAATCGAAGTGGTGGACGTGCGCATCAAACGCACGGATCTGCCCCCGGAAAACGAACGGGCCATCTTCAACCGCATGCGCGCCGAGCGTGAGCGGCAGGCAAAACAATACCGTGCAGAAGGCCAGGAGCTGGCAGCCAAGATTCGCGCCCAGGCCGACAAGGAACGCACCGTGCTCATCTCCGAAGCCAAACGCCAATCCCAATTGATTCGGGGTGAAGGCGAAAGCAATGCCACGCGCATTTACGCTCAGGCGTTGGAACAGGCTCCAGAGTTCTACGAATTCAAACGAAGCATGGAAGCATACGAAAAAAGCTTGCAGGACAACACACGGGTAATACTCACACCGGAGAGCCCCTTCCTTAAGTTCTTTCAGTAAACCGCACTAAATGTGCCCATAGAAAACCCTATCCTTTCCCTTGGAAAGTGGTAGGGTTTTTTGTTGCCCCACGGTGGGCAAGGCATATTCCCGAGATCAACAAAAACCCTAACCCCTCAAAATATCTAACTGATAATTCAATACTTGAATTCTGTTGACATTTGTATGCACTCGTATAGTAGAATAGGCCTGCAAGTCGTCAATGGATACGAGGGAAATCCGGGAGATTCCCCCGGCCTACTCTTTAGCTTCTGGGGAAATTCCCCAGTTTTTTATGGTTTTGTTCATTTCTTTGCCCTGCCTGAGATGCCACGAATCGGTCTCTTCCAACAAAGAGCCGAATGAGGGCTTGGCTTGGTCATGCCTCGGCCAAGGAGTGGCAGGAACAGCATGGGCAGGAAGAGATACGATATCGAATCACGAAGGAGAGATTTGAATGCCAAAGCCGAAGAAGAAATGCGACGAGGCATTGGAAAAATGGTTTGAGGCTGCGCTTGAACGGGTCAAGAAGTCCACGGGAGCCCGCACCCAGGTGCAGCTGGCCGAAGTGCTCAATGTTCGCCAGTCCAGCATTTCCGATGCCAAACGACGCTGTTCCATCCCTGCGGAATGGTTTCTCAAACTGTACCGCAGCCATGGGCTGAACCCCGACTGGCTCTCCGATGGCAGCGAGCCCGTGTACCTCAACCCGAGCATGGCCAAGGTTTCCGCAGATCAGATTCTGCGCGAAACCCCGGCCCCCTACGGCAAGCCCCACTCCCGCGGACGCGTCGTGCCCGTCTCTTCGGTGGGAGGCAAGGATTCCGGTGCCGACGCCTGGGAACCACAGCCCGTTGAAGAGCTTTCCATCCCCGAGTCTTTCTACCGCGACGCCCTGCTCGTGGTGCGCCAGGACAACCGCAGCATGGAACCGCTGATTTTGCGCGGCGCCTTTGTGGGCATCGACACCCGCCAGTGTCAGCACCCGGACGGAGATCTTTGCGCCGTCCACTTCCCCCATCAGGGATTGCTGATCCGCCGCGTCTATTTCCGCGACAACCAGTTCGTGCTCCGCGCAGAAAACAAAGAACACGAAGACATCAGCGTGCCTGCCGACCAGATGGAAGGCCGTACTGTCGGCCGGGTCATCTGGGTGCTCCAGAACTTCGCGCCGCTCTGAGCCGAAAGATACCGCCAGACAACGGGCCGGACAGAGTAATCTGCCCGGCCTTTTCTTGTCCGCCTTGACGATCGGGCTTCCGGGGCCTACTTTCTGTGTCCTTGCGAAGCTGCTACACGGACAAGGAGGTATTCGCCATGTCCAGCCAGACCCAGGACGCAAAACAACTCACCGCCCCGGATATCCGCGCCCTCAAGGGAGTGCGCAAGCTGTGCATGATGACCGCCTACGACTACCCCACAGCACGTCTTGTGGACCAGAGCGGCATGGACATGATTCTTGTTGGCGACTCTTTGGCCATGGTCGTGCTGGGCTATGAGGACACCCTCTCCCTGACCATGGAGGAAATGCTTCACCATACCCGCGCGGCCGCGCGTGGAACACGCCACGCCCTGCTCGTGAGCGACATGCCTTTTCTGTCCTACCAGGTCAGCATGGAACAGGCCGTACGCAACGCCGGACGGTTCTTGTCCGAAGGCCGGGCCAAGGCCGTCAAGGTCGAGGGCGGCCGCGATTTCGCGCCCCACATCAAAGCCATGGTGCGCGCAGGCATTCCCGTCATGGGCCACCTCGGCCTGACCCCGCAATACATGGCCACACTGGGCGGGTTCAAGGCGCAAGGACGCAGCTCCGAAGCCGTGCTCTGCCTTTTGGATGACGCCAAGGCCCTGGAAGACGCCGGTGTTTTCAGTATTGTTCTGGAGGCCATCCCTAATGAAGCCGCCGCGTTGATCACCGATGCCGTGAGCGTGCCCACCATCGGCATCGGCGCAGGCAACATGACCGACGGGCAGGTCCTGGTGCTGCACGACATGCTGGGTCTATTCGACCGTTTTGTGCCCCGCTTCGTGAAGCAATATGCCCAAATGGGCTCCCAGATCGTGAAAGCCATGGGCAAATACGTTGAGGATGTGCGCAGCGGCGCTTTTCCGGCCGAGGAACATTCCCTGCATCTTTCCAAAGAGGAATGCGCAAAGCTCAAATGAACATGCCGCCATTCCCCACTGGAGGACGCCTGTTGACATGGCGGACGCTCTGGGTCGCATATGTGGTTTGGGTCCTGTTCATGGCCCTGATCCCGGTATCCCTTGAGGCGGGCGTGCCCCATCTGGACAAGCTGCTGCATTTCGGCGCGTTCGCCGTCATGATCGCGGCCTTTCCCTTCCGCATCTCCTGGCCCCGGCTGTGGATGCCCACGGCCCTCACCGTAATACTGGCCGCCTTCATCGAAATCGCACAGGATATCGCTCCGAGCTGGGGACGCAATCCCGAGTTTCTCGACTTCTTTGCAGGGGTGGCTGGCGGCATGGTCGGGCTTGGCTTGCGCTTTGCCCTGCCTCTGCTCCGGCGCGAGAAAACCCAACCCTAACCCAACGGCGCCATGTTCAACGGACTTGATCTGCACTCCCTGCTCCAGGGCCTGTTCCTGCCCTTGGTCCGGCTGACGTTCTTCATCAGCCTGGGGCTGCTCGTGGGCAACTTCATCGAATCCTTGAACTGGACCCGCGCCGTGGCCCGAGTAGCCGAACCCCTTATACGCCTGGCCCGACTCAAGGATATTTCCGGCGCGAGCTTTTCCCTGGCTTTCTTCTCCGGTGTCGCAGCCAACACCATGCTCGCCGAAGCCTACGAGCAAGGCAACCTGACCCGGCGCGAACTGATTTTCTCCAACCTGTTCAACAGCCTGCCCACGTATTTTTTGCACTTGCCCACTGTCTTCTTCATCACTGCCCCATTCATTGCCGAAGCAGCGTTCTTCTATGTCGGCCTGACTGCGCTGGCCGCGCTTTTGCGGACGGCCTTCATCGTGTTTCTGGGCCGCATGATGCTGCCTCCCCTTCCCGACGGCTGCGTGGTCTGCCTGCTCAAGGACGAAGAGCCGCAATCGGGACGCTTTCGCACGGCGCTGCAAAAGACATGGCAGCGTTTCAAAAAACGTCTTCCCAAAATCATGTACATCACGACCCCGATTTACGCGGGCTTTTTCCTGCTGAAGCACTTTGGAGCCATAGACTGGCTGGAACGGTCCATGGCCGACAATGTGGGGTTGCTGGCCTGGCTGGACCCCCAGGCCCTGGGTATCGTTGCCTTCCACATGGTGGGCGAATTCACCGCAGGGCTGGCCGCCGCAGGCGTACTGATCCAGGACGGCAGCCTCAGCCCCCAACAAATCGTCCTGGCCCTGCTGGCCGGCAACGTCCTTTCCACGCCCATGCGCGCCATGCGCCATCAGTTCCCTTACTATGCAGGCATTTTCCCGGCGGGGCTGGCTCTACGGCTGATCGTCTACAATCAGGCGCTACGTATCACCAGCGTGATCCTGGTCGGCGCAGCCTATGCGCTGCTGGCCTGAGCAAAAAGACGGCCTTGCTCCGGCACGGTTCCCGTGCTACCGCATGCCCGTGATCCTCCCCTCCCTTACATCCGTTATTCGCCGGTCTCCGACCAGGTTCATGCACAGGACCATCTTGGTCTGCCTGGTGCCGTTGATGCTTTTGACGCTTCTTGGCTGCGCCCCTGATGGTCCTGAGGTGACGATTTTGGATGCAGGCATCTACGAGCTACAGCTTGTCGGAACCATCGTGGAACCTGACACGGCCCTTGGCCAGTGGACGCGCGTCCAGGACGAACGGCTCGTTAAAGCCACTGCCGACATCCCCGCCGAACTCGGCCTGGAATTCGGCTACCGATACACGGTCACCGGACTGGATAAGGGCACGCTCCTCAACCTGGAATTCATCCTGCGCCACCCGCCCATGACTTTGCCGCAAACGCTGACGCCGTTCACCGAACAGATTCACAAGAAGACCACCCGTTGCGGCGAACCGCAATATGATGGTTTCGGCTTTGAGCACGAGTGGGAAAGGGTTCCGGGTGAATGGGTATTTGAAATACGTCACAGGGGGAAGACGCTCAGCCGCCAAAGTTTTCTTGTGCACAAGCGCTGAGCCGCACTAGGCATGGCTTTCTGGCGTTGTGCAAACACACCCCTCCAAAACTGCACATTATGTGCAAACACATGCACGGCCTCTCCTCGCCTGCATCTACATAAAAACCATAACATGCTGCAATAAAAAGATATTACAGCGCTGGCACACCTGATGCTAATAACATCTTCAGGAGACGCGCCCCGGAAAAAAATCCAAGGTTGAAGTGGGTCGGGGTGTTTGTTTCCTGTCCATTACTCCCTCCTTTTTAGGGTAGGGGCCGGGTTCTCCGGCCCCTCATTTTTCGGTCTGGAAGGTGGGCCGGTGAAGCTCCACAGGATCCTGCGCCCCTGCAAGACAATTCTCCGGCCATGCGGTTCCCCTCCCTCCCCGCACGCCACCAGGCCAGCTCTTCGGAGCAAAAAAAGCCCCCGTATCCCAAAGGATACGGGGGCCATTCGTTTGTGGTCCCGTAAAAAAAATCAATACGTGGCGGATTCAGTCCGGGCAGAATCTTCGACGCTAGCCTGCAATTCGTCGGGCTCCAGCCCGGACGGCCCGCCGGCAATCGGCTGCACATTGTCGCCAAGCACACGGTGCGATTCCCCATTGCTGGGCATCTCCACATCGCCTTCGACAGTGGCGCCTTCTTCAATGACCAAGGTCGGCGTACACAGGCTGCCGTCAAGCACGGAATTCTTTTGCAGCACGGCCCGATCAAGGGCCTCGACATCGCCGTAAATTCTGCCGTTGGATATCAGATTGCCAACCCGGACCTGTCCGCGCACCTGGGCTTCCTTGCCCAGGACCAGCGTACCGGTGGAAACGATTTCGCCGTGAAACAACCCGTCCACGCGCACGGTTCCCACGAACTCCAGTCGCCCGGAATACTCTGTCCCGGCACCAAGAAAGGCGTTCAGTTCACCACTGGAACGTTCTGTCGCATTCGAGAGACGTTTTTTGAAAAAGCCCATGGCTTTGCGCTCCTTGTAAGGGTCTTCCGCAGAGCATGCGGCACCCAAAATAGAGCCTTGCTATACGCCGGATACGACAAAAATCCAAGCCATTTCTCACGCCGAACGCCCGCAATGCCCGACGTTGCCTCGCCTGTCGCATCCCTGTTGCCAGGGCGCTTTTTCAACGACCTGCGCATTGCTTCGCAACATGTTGTGCTTTTGTGCAAAAAAGACTAGATTTGTGACATTATTGTGGGCACCGACAGACGGGGTTCCCGTCTGCGCAACGCAAGGAAGCGTCATGGTCAGCGAATTCTCCAACGTGAAGTCCTTTTACAAGGGGCAGAGCATCTACAGGGAAGGCCAGCCAGGGAGCACCGCCTATCTGATCAAGAAAGGCTCGGTGAATATCTATCGGACCCAGAACAACAAGAAACAAACCATGGTGCGTCTTGCCAGCGGCGAAATATTCGGCGAGATGGGCGCGCTGGCCGGGGCTCCCCGGACGCACAGCGCCGAAGCCGCGGAATTTTCCGAAATCATGGTCCTCACCCAACAATTCCTGAAAAATCTGGTGGGGCAATGCCCCAAGACCATCCAGCGCCTGCTCAAGCTCATGACCCGGCGGCTTCAGGAAGCGGACGCCCGGGTTGCCAGCCCTTCTGACCCTTCCCACGGCAACACCTTCCTGGCGGTCTGCCGCCTGCTGGAAATGGCCGACCGCAACCATCGCCAAGCCTCCACCGAGGAGGCCAAAAAAGACCCGCACCATGGACTGGGCCTGCGCCGTTCCGAATTTTCCCGGACATGCAAGGAAGTGCTGCTCGTCTCCCAAATGGAAATCGACCGCATCCTGGAGCAGCTCGCCAAGCTCAAGATCGTGGAAATGTCCTCCCGCCAGATGGACAAGGCCTTTGCCGAAAAATTCATCAAGCTCACCGATCCCAAAACCTTTCTCCAGGTCTCGGCCAACCTCAACAGAGAACTCAAGGACCGGGAACCCGATGCCTGCGAGCTGGAATATTTCGACATCTTCGATTTCTCCAAAGAGGTCGGCAGCACTCCGGAAATCCTCTACAAAAAAATTTCCCAAAGCGAGATTCCGGAAACGCTATTCTTCTTCAACCAGAAGCATGCCCTGGAATGGGCTCAGACCAAGGAACCCGACTTCTTCAAGACCGTGAAACGCAGGAAGAAGAAGATCGAGGACCTGGAAGACGTCAACGACATCATCTACGTGGACAAGGCCACGCTCAAAGAAGTGTTGGCCAAGCTCGGCTACTACAAGATCGGAGTGCTCATCTCGGTCGCGGGCGAGGAAGCCCGCGCCCGTATCCTGGGTGTGCTGGCCAAGAAAATCGCCAAGATCGTCGAAGAAGAGGCCGCCAACAGGCCCCAGGTCGATGAAGGCGAGGCCTGGGACGTGCAGGACGAGCTCATCGGCATGATCAAGGGCAGCAAGGGGGTCGTGACCTCGTGAATATCGCCACCATCATCGGCTTCTTTTTCGGCGTGGTCATCCTCTGCGGCGCCACCTTCCTGTCCACGGATTCCGTGGGTGTATTCATCAATCCCGCAGGGTTCGCCATTGTCTGCGGCGGGACCATCGCCGCCACCTTCATCTGCTACCCGCTCAAGGAGGTCATGCGCGTGTTCGGCGTGTTCATGACCGCCCTGGGCGCCGAGGAACTGCCCATCGGCCACTACATCAACGAGTTGGTGAATCTGACCAAGCAGGCCTCGGCCCGGACAGAGGAGCAGCTCGACAAGCTGGCCAAGGGCATTGAAAACGAATTTCTGCGCGACGGGCTCCAAATGCTCGCGGACGGCTATTCCGAAGAGGAACTGCGCGAGATCATGGACAACCGCATCCAGCAATTCCACGACCAGGAACACTCGGCCGCGGGCATCTACCGCACCATGGCCCGACTCTCCCCGGCTTTCGGCATCATCGGCACGCTCATCGGCCTCATCGCCATGATGCAGGCCATGGGCGACGATATCGGCGGAGTGGGTCCGGCCATGGCCACGGCCCTGACCACCACGCTCTACGGTGCGCTGTTCGCCAACATGATCTTCACGCCCATCGCCATCAAGGTGGAAAAACGCGTGGAGGAACGCACCATCCTCCTGTGCGTGCTGCGCGACGGCATCCTGTTCATCAAGGACAAAACCCCGGCCCCCATCGTGCGCGACAAGCTTATGGGCTATCTGCCCCCGAGCAAGTGGTCGAGCATCAAGAAAGGCTAAGGGAAATCCGCCATGAAGCCCTTCGTGCCCAAACGCCGCATCCCGGAAAGCGATTCGGATTCCGGCTGGAGCCTGACTCTGGCGGACATGATGACCCTGCTGCTCTGTTTCTTCGTGCTCATGCTCAGCATGGCCAGCTTGGACCGCGACAAATACGAGGCCATGTCCAGCGTCATGGCCGAGGCCATGGGCGGCAAGGCCGCGCCGTCGGCAAAGGCCGTTTCCCCGGAAACGGGCGAGCCTGTCCGGGCCGAGCCCGGCAATCTCTTTGAACTGCAATTGGAACTGGCCGCGCTCATCGGCGAAGACCGCGACAGTGTGGACCTCAAGATGCGCCCCGATCCCCATTCCGTTGCCATCAGCCTGGGAGACAATATCCTTTTCGACCTGGGCCGCGCCGACCTGCGCGCCGGTGCCCGCGACCTGCTCGGACGACTGGCCGGTCCCCTGGCCCGGGCAGGCCACCGCCTGACCATCGAGGGCCACACCGATGATCTGCCCATCCAGTCTTCCCAGTTTCCTTCCAACTGGGAGCTTTCCTCGGCGCGGGCTTCGGCAGTGGCGCGCTTTTTCATTGAGCACGGTTTTCCCAAAGACTTGATCCGCGTGGTGGGCCGGGCCGACACCGAACCCATCGCCGGAAACGACACGGAACAGGGAGGCAGCAGGAACCGCCGCGTGGTGATTTTGGTCCGTCCCGAATAAGCTTTCCCGCCGCATCCGCCCGGTTTCGCAGTCTTCACGCCCTTGCGCCGCGACGCGCCACACTCTTTCTCTTTGTCAGGAACGTGCGCCTACATGACCTGAGCGCATTCCCGCGCCCATTCCGCAAGCGCGTCCAGTGCCGTGGGCAGCCCGCGAAACCGGGCGTCCTGGCGATGACGCTCCAAGTCTTCGAATAAGGTTGATAATTCCGGAAACAGCACATTGACCAGGGGAGAAGCGCGCAAGGCCTTGTCGTCCCGGGCGGGCAACGCGGCCAGATGGGCCACGGGCTCATGCGGACCCGTTTGCAGGCGCACCTTGTCCGAAATGCCCGCGGGCAGGCAGGAACGCAGCAGCGGGCTTTCCAGGCTCCCGGAACAACGCTGGGAGGGGGGCAACCGCAAATAGCGCGTCAAGCGCTGGTCCAACAGCGGGGAGCGCAACTCCACGCCGTGCGCCGCCGCCACCCGATCTTCCGCTGCAAAACGGCCCGGCAGGCTGCCCCGCGTGAGCTGATGCACCTGCATGCGGCGCAGGCTTGTCAGGTCGCGCCAAGCCAGACAGTTCCGAAAGACTTCCAGCATCCGGGGCGTGTCCAGGACCGGGGAATGGTGCGCGAGAAGCTCGAAACGGGCCTGTTCCTGCGTGGCGCGGTAGGTTCGCGGAGCCAGGGCGGAAAGGCTGGCGGCAAGTCCCGTGCCCATTTTGTCCGTCAATCCTTGACCGGCCTCGGCCAGAATAGCCCCAAGCAAGGCGGCGCGAACAGGCCGCCGCTTGCGGATCAGGCTTTCCAGCGATTGCACCGCCAGGTCGTGCCGCACGCCCAGTACAGCACGCCCCCCGCTGCCGGACAAGGCTACGGTTGCCCCGTCCCGGGCCATGGCCGCACATAACAGGTCCAGTTCAAAAAAGGGGAAAGGCTCTGTCAGCGGCAACTCCAGAAAACGCACGAGCGCCGTGCGCCGTGCCTCGACCTGGACGTGTTCCGGCCAAGGCACTCCTTGCACGCTCAACCCCAAGTCACGAGCCAAGTCCTGCGCCCATTCCCAATCGATTGCCGAAGTTTCCAAGGCATAGAGTCGAACCCGTTGCGGCCCGGCAATGCCCGCAGCCAGGGCCGCCACTGCCGTTGGGCCGGGACCGCCGGTCAGGGGCACGGCCAACAAACCCTGCTCCGGTATGCGCACGCGTATGGCCGCATGCACGTCGTTGCAAAGTCGCGCGCCGTCCGAGGGCAGATCCACAAATTGCTCCAAAAGATTGGTGCGCAA
Source organism: Desulfovibrionaceae bacterium (assembly GCA_036541255.1). Taxonomy (GTDB): domain Bacteria; phylum Desulfobacterota; class Desulfovibrionia; order Desulfovibrionales; family Desulfovibrionaceae; genus Paucidesulfovibrio. The sequence continues at coordinate 14,999 of JAZHDD010000011.1, forward strand.
GACTTCCGTCGTGCCGGAGCGCAGGTCCAGCCGTAGCGCAGTGCCGGGCCGGACCTGCCGCACTCCGGTCCAGGGCGTGGTTCCGTCCTCAGGAGTGAACCAGTCGCCAGAAATGAGCACGCCACCGAGCCAGGACGGATCAACACGCCAAGTTCCGCCCAGACGGTTGGTCCGCTCCAGCACACGACGCAGCGCTTTGGGCTCTGACCCGGCTAAAAATGCGCTCCCCGCATGATGGTAATACAGCGGTTTGCGGCCATAACGGTCCCGGGCCAGACACAGACTGCCCGCGTCAACATCCAGCAGGGCCAAGGCGCAGCTCCCTGCCAGTTGTTGCAAAATTGGAACTCCCTTGCGCCGCAGCAGGCCAAGCAGGGCCGCGGCCGGACAGGACCGGGCATCGGTTCCGGAAACCGTTTCGGAGAGCATGTCCATGGCGTCAAAGGCCACGCCGTCCACGGCCAGGGCATGGCTGTGGTTGGCCGTACAAAGACGCTCGACACCCACAGGACCGATAACGCCCATGCCCAGCTTCCAGCCGTGCTCCGCGTGTAAAGAATGCAGCGCCTCCACTCCGGCTATTTCCAAACGCTTGTGCCCATCCCAGAGCAAAAAAAGATTCTCACCCTTCCCTGCACCCGCCAGCAGACCAAGGGCTTCGGCCAGCACGTCCGGGAGCACGCTCCCTGCCCCATCCGACCAGACCACTATTCCCGACATGGATGCTCCTTTTCTCGTGTGCAACCACGCCTCTGTAATACGCCAGACCCCATGCCGCAATCGCCTTGCCCAGGCGAAACTTGACCCCTGCCGGAAAAGCGGTAATGAACACTCACCTCGCACGCGCGAGGCAGTACATTTCAAGGAGACGACAATGAGCGATACCGCCATTCTCTTCCCCGGCCAGGGCTCCCAGGAAAAGGGCATGGGCCGCGATCTGGCCGAGGACCGTACCTGGGCCATGGACCTCTGGAAACTGGCCGAAAAGGAATCCGGGCTGGCCCTGCGGGAAATCTATTGGGACGGCGAAGAAGCCGACATGGCCGACACCCGCGCCCTGCAACCCGCCCTGACCGTGGTCAACCTGAATCTCTGGATGCTCGTGCGCGAGCGCTTTGCTCCGCTGGGGGCAGCAGGCCACAGCCTGGGCGAGTTCTCCGCGCTGGCCGCTTCAGGCGTCCTGGACCACAAACAGACGCTCAAGGCCGTGACCCTGCGCGGACGCCTCATGGCCGAAGCTGGCGGACCGGGCCAGGGCATGGCCGCCGTGCTCAAGCTGGATCGCCCCACCGTGGAGGAGATCGTGCGCAAGGCCTCCGAAGAGGCCGAGGAAATTCTCATTGTCGCCAACTACAACACTCCGGCGCAATACGTGATCTCCGGCCAGGAGGGCGCGCTGGCCGCTGCTTCTGCCCTGGTCAAAGAACACAAGGGCCGCGCCGTTCCCCTGGCTGTTTCCGGAGCCTTCCACAGCCCGCTGATCCAGGATGCGGCCACGGAGTTCGCCGCGTTCCTCAAAAAACTGGAGTGGCGCGAACCGGCATTTCCTGTATATCTGAACGTCACGGCCCGGCCCGAAGCCGACCCGGTAGAACTCGTCCGGACCATGCAGCGCCAAATGACTTCATCGGTGCACTGGATCGACACCATGGAGCATCTCTGGGAAGCGGGCGCGCGCCGCTTTGTGGAAGTCGGGCCCAAAGGCGTGCTGGCCAAGCTGGCCGGGCAAAATCTCAAGGGGCGCGAAGGCCTCGTCACGGACAACATCGCCAACATGGATCAGGCCTCGGCCTGATTTGCGGCAGAAACGGATGGCAACAGCATGAGAGCGAAACAACACCTGGAAAACCTGTTGAAGGGCGTGGTCGAGGCCAAGGGCTGGCCCTGGCCGGACAAGGCCGTGATCGAGCCGCCCAAGGACCACAAATTCGGCGACCTGGCCGCCAATGTGGCCATGATGCTGGCCAAGGAGGCCAAAATGGCCCCCCGCCAGATCGCGGAGCAGATCGTCGAAGCCATCGATGATCCGGTCGTATCCAAGGTCGAGATCGCCGGTCCGGGCTTCCTGAACTTTTTCTTCACCCCGGACTTCTGGCGCGAAACCCTGGCCGAAGTGCTGGAGCGCGGCGACGCATACGGCGCGTCCGACATGGGCAAGGGCAAACGCGTGCAGGTCGAATATGTTTCCGCCAACCCCACTGGCCCGCTGCACATCGGGCATGGCCGAGGCGCGGCCCTGGGCGATTCCCTGGCCCGCATCCTGGAAAAATCCGGCCACGACGTGCAGTGCGAATACTACGTCAATGACGCGGGCCGTCAGATGCTCATTCTGGGCCAGTCCATCTTCTACCGCCTGAGCCAGGCCCTGGACCGCAACCCGCCCGAGCCCGAAGACTACTATCGCGGCGACTACATCCAGGGCATTGCCGCGGGCGTGCTGGCCCAGCATCCCGAAATCACGGACCTGCCCGACGCCGAGGCCATTGAGATCTGCCGCCAATACGGCATGGCCGTAATCCTAGCGGGCATCAAGCAGGACCTCAAGGATTTCGGCGTACGCCACGACATCTGGTTTTCCGAGACCAGCCTGGTCAAGGACGGCAAGGTGGACGAGACCTTTGCGGACCTGCGCGCGCGGGGCATGGCCTTTGACCAGGACGGCGCCTTCTGGTTCCGCTCCACTGACCTGGGCGACGACAAGGACCGCGTGCTGCGCAAATCCAACGGCGACACCACCTACTTCGCCTCGGACATCGCCTACCACGACAACAAGTTCAAACGCGGCTTCGACCTCGTGGTGGACATCTGGGGCGCGGATCATCACGGCTATGTGCCGCGCATGCAGGCCGCAGTGGAAGCCCTGGGCAAGAAAGGCGGCCTGGAAGTCATCCTGGTGCAGCTCGTGAATCTGCTGCGCGGCGGCGAACAGATCGCCATGAGCACCCGTGCCGGCGAATTCGAGACCCTCAAGGATGTTGTGGACGAAGTGGGTGCGGACGCGGCCCGCTATATCTTCCTTTCCCGCAAGTCCGATTCCAAGCTCGACTTCGATCTGGAGCTGGTCAAACAGAAGAGCATGGACAACCCGGTCTACTACGTGCAGTACGCCCACGCGCGCATTCATTCGGTGCTGCGCAAAGGCGCGGACATGGACGTGCTGCCCGCGCCCATGGAATCCTGCTTCCTGGATGAGTTGACCACGGACGAAGACATGGAGATATTGCGCATCCTGGAACGCTTCCCGGACACGGTGCAGGCCGCCGCGGAAACACTCAGCCCGCACGTGGTCAGCAACTATCTCCAGGAACTTGCCTCAACTCTTCACAAATACTATACTATCCATCACGTTCTCTCCTCCGAGAAAGAACGCTGCCGGGCCCGGCTGCTGCTCATGCTGTGCGTGGCCCAGGTTCTAAAAAACGGCCTGGCCCTGCTCGGCGTAAGCGCGCCGGAAAGCATGTAGTGCCGCAAGGCCGGAACAAAGAGAGGAAGTGATGTCCAACAAGGTCGTCGTGAATAAACGCAGTCGGGACCCCAAGACCTACACCTTTACCCTGCGCCTGTCCGACCTGGTCTGGGCCGGTATCGGTGCGGCCTTGGCCTTGACGATCTTCTTCCTCTTCGGACTGCTCATCGGCCGAGGCTATCTCCCGGCGACTCCCGGAGAAAATACTTCCCCGGCCCTGGAATACCAAGCCGATGTCCACGGCCAGACCGACGCCAATGGCACGCCGCAGGTCGCGGAAGAGCCCGTGGTGCTCCAGCCCGAGGACTTGCACTATCCGGAAAAGATCAAGCAGAACGAAACCGGCAAGGCGCAGAACGGCACGGAACAGCAGGCCACGCCTGCGGCCCAAGCCGCTGAAAAGCCTGCCCCGGCCAAGGCGAAACAGGTCAAGCCGGAACAGCCTGCACCCGCCGAGGAAGGCGCTGCCTTCAGTACGCCGGAAGCCACACCCGGTGAGCAGACCTATAATTACGTCTACCAAGTGGCGGCGTTCAAAGACGGTGCCCAGGCCGAAGCGCTGCGCGGCAAGTTGGCGGCCAAGGGCCTGGAAGCAGCAGTGGCCAAGGGTTCGGTCAAGGGACAGGTCTGGCATCGTGTGCAGGTGCTGTTCACGGGCACGCCCTCACAGACCGATCCCCTGCGCGACACCGTGCAGCAGGTCACAGGCCAGAAGCCCATCCGCCTGAGCAAGAAAGCCGTCAACTGATCGATAGCTGTCCGGAATAAGCACAAAAGGCCGCTCCCAGGGGAGCGGCCTTTTGTGCTTTCTCGTTATGGAAAACCTGTCAGACTTCGTTGGCCGGGGTGATCTTTCGGGCCAGATAGATGAACGGTGTGTCCGCCACGGCCACAAACAATTTGAAGAGGTACGTGGTGCCGAGAATCTCCAGGAACACCGCCGTCTCGAACTCGCCCCAAAAGGCGATAAAGCAAAAAATACTGGAATCCAAAAACTGGCTCAGCAAAGTGCTGGCATTGTTGCGCAGCCAGAGATGCTTGCCGCCGGTACGTTCCTTGATGGCGTGAAACGCCCAGACATCGTGCAGTTGGGACACGAGATAGGCGGCAAGACTGCCCACGGCCACGCGCGGCAGAAAGCCGAAGAGCGTTTCCAGGCTGGCCTGGGCGAAGTCGCTGGGAGCGGGCGTGAAGCGCAGGGCGATCTGCATGTAGACCGTGGCCATGACCAGGGTGGTAAACCCGAGCAACACGGCCTTTTGCGCGGCCTTCTTGCCGTATTTTTCGCTGAGTATGTCCGTGGAAAGAAACACGCTGGCATAGAGTACATTGCCCAGGGTCGCGGTGAAGCCGAACAGCTCCACGGTCTTGAGCACTTGGATATTGCAAAGGATAAGATTGAAAACCACCAAACCGAAAAGGCCTGTGCGGCCGAAAAAGCGGTAGACGAGCAGGACCAGACACAGGTCCAGCAGGGCAAAGCCGATCCAAAGCAGTTCGTTCATGTTGTTCCTCCGGCAGGAGGCATGCACGGGTTCGGCGGCCGGGTCAAGTGCGGGTCGCGGCTCAGTCCGCTTCGCAGGTCGGATCCAAAGCCATTTCCACGGCCACCAGGGCATGGATGCGCGTGGTGTCGAAAAGCGGCAGGGGCGCGTCCTCGGACCGCACCAGAAGCGGAATTTCGGCGCAGCCGAGAACTATCCCCTCGGCCCCGGCCTCGGCCATCTGCTGCATCACGCGCAGATAGTTCGCCCTGGTCTTTTCCAAAAACTGCCCCCGGCAAAGCTCCTCGAAAATGGTCTTGTGTACCATGTCGCGGTCCTTGGCACCGGGCACGAGCACTTCGATGCCATGCGCGGCCAGACGTCCCGTCATGAAATCCTGTTCCATGGTCGGCCGCGTCCCGAGCAGGCCCACCTTGCGCAATCCGGCCCGCAACACCGCCTCTGCCGTGGCGTCGCCGATGTGCAGCACGGGCAGTTCCGCGGCCATGGATATTTCATCGGCCACCTTGTGCATGGTGTTGGTGCAGATCAGCAGGAAATCCGCTCCGGCCCGGCGCAGACCGCGCCCGAGCCAGCCCAGGTGCGCGGCAATGGCTCCCCACTCGCCAGCGGAAAGCAGCGCCTCGACCTCGGCGAAATCAACGGAATGCAAGACAATGCGCGCACTGGACAAGCCGCCGCAACGTCGCGCCGCCTCCTGGTTCAGAATACGATAATACTCTGCCGTGGATTCCCAGCTCATACCGCCGAGCAGGCCAATGGTCTTCATCCTTCCTCCTTAGAGAGCCAGCGCCGAGACAACAGCCCCGGCCAACACGACCCAAACGATATCCACCCCACGCCACAACGCCACGAGCGCGGCCAAGCCGATCCCCGTTTCCACCGGCCCCCAGGGCACGGCCACGACGAACCGGGCGGCCATGGCGGCCATAAGTCCCACCAATCCCACCAGACTGCCCTGAAACGCACGCCGCGCCAAGGGCGACGCAGCCAACCTGTCGCCCAAAGGCACGGCCAACGCCAGGAAGAGAAACGACGGCGCAAACACGAACACCGTGGCCAGAAATGCGCCAACAACGCCGAAAACAGCATAGCCCACAAAAGCCGAGGTCATGACGATGGGGCCGGGCGTGATTTGGCCCAGGGCAATGCCGTCCATGAGCATGGACTCGCCCATGATGCCCCGCGAAACAACCTCGTGCAGCATGAGCGGCAAAGAAACATAGCCGCCGCCGAACGCAAAGCAGTCGATGCGAACCATCATGGCGGACAAATCAAAGAGGCTCCGGTTCAGCCAAAACAATGCCGCCAGGCCCAGCACCAGGAAAACAGCCGCGCCCAGGCCCGGCCCCCAGCCCACGTTGCCGGTGTCGCCGCCGCAGGCTCCGCCCGTGCAGGGCTCGTTCCGGAATAGAATCAGGGCCGACACGCAGCAAAACACCAGGGCAGGGATGGGGTTGCCGCCCAAGCCGAGCCAGAACCCGGCAGCCAGGGCCAGGAGCATGTGCCGGGCACGCACGAGGTACCGGCCCGAAAAACTCAGGGCCGCATGGGTCACCAAAGCCGTGACCACGACCTTGAGCCCGCTGAACGTCGAAGCCACCCAAGCCACGTCCCGGGACTGAAAATAAAACACGGAAAGCGCCAACATAAGCAGAAACGCGGGCAGGGCAAAACCGATATACGCCAAAAGCGCGCCCATGCCGCCCCGGGCCCGCAGCCCCACATACGCGGCCACCTGCATGGCGGTTGCGCCCGGCACGAGCTGGGCCACGGCCATGCCCAGCTGGAACTGCTCCTCGCTGAGCCAGGCCCGACGCTCCACGGCCAACCGCCGGATATGCGGCACCATGGCCGGGCCGCCGAACGCGGTGCTCCCCAAACGCAAAAGCGCCCCAAAGAGTTCGGACAACGTCGGGCGGACAAGATCGGCATGGGAGCGTTTCTGTTCCATTGCCTGCATCAAACCCGGTTCCACGTCTGGAGTCAACCGCAATACTCGCATCCAGCCCTACCTGCGTACGGCCTTGCATTGCAGCCCCGGTCGCAAGCGGGTATGGTCCGGCAAACAACCGCAACCCCACATGGAAGGCCGCATGCTCCCGGAAAAGCCCTTTACCTTTGACCGCGTTGTCCGTCTGGCCCTTTCCGCCGGACTGATCTGGGCCGCGGTGCGCCTGCTCGACCATCTCAGCGGCGTGCTCGTGCCCTTTGCCGTGGCCCTGGTCCTGGCCTACCTGCTGGACCCGGCCGCCTCGGCCCTGCAACGCTTGTTCAGGGGACGGCGCAGCCCTGCCGTATTGCTCACGCTCCTGCTCTCTCTGCTGCTGGCCGGCCTGCTGCTCTGGGTCGTGGTACCCGTGATTTCCTCGGAACTGGCGCACATGGGACAGGTCGTAGCCAACTTTGCCGGTGACTCCCAGCTGGCCAAGGCCGCGGCCGAACGCTTGCCGCCGGATCTCTGGCAGGCTGCGCGCCAGCTCATGCAACGCGAAGAGGTTCGCGCCTTCCTGACCTCGGATGGTCTGCTGGACCTGGGCAAACAGGCCGCATCCTATCTTCTGCCCGGCCTCTGGGACGTGGTGGCCGGGGCCTGGCAGGCCGTGCTGGCCGTGACCGGCCTCCTGGTCATCGCCCTTTACGCGGTCTTTCTGCTGCTGGACTTCGACCGTTTGCGCGGCTCCTGGCTGGAGCTGGTGCCGCCCCAATGGCGGGACGGCGTGCGTGAAACCTTGATGGAATTCGAGACCGGCATGCGCCGCTATTTCCGGGGCCAGTCCCTGGTGGCGGCCATGGTGGGCGTTCTCTTTGCCGTGGGCTTCGCCATCATCGGCCTGCCCTTGGGCGTCCTTTTGGGCCTGTTCATCGGCCTGCTGAACCTGGTTCCCTATCTCCAGATCCTGGGCATGATCCCAGCCTTTGCCCTGGCCCTGCTCCAGGCCCTGGAGCGCGGCAGCGGCTTTGTGGAAACCGTGCTGCCCGTGGCCCTGGTCTTCGGAATCATCCAGGCCGTGCAGGATCTGGTGCTGGTGCCCCGGATCATGGGCAAGCAGATGGGCCTTTCGCCCTGGGTCATGCTCCTGGCGCTCTCCATCTGGGGGCAGCTCCTCGGCTTCCTGGGCCTGATCATCGCCCTGCCCATGACCGTGCTCTGCCTGGCCTGGTGGAAGCGGCTCATGCACACGCCCGAACAGCAGCCGGAATAACCACCCCATAAACAAAAAAAGCCCTTGCCGATCATTGACCGGCAAGGGCTTTGTTTCCTTTCCTGCCGAGGTTGGCCAGCCCCGTCACATCACGGCGTTGAACAGCCAGCCCACGAGCAGAATGCCGCCGCCCACCACGCCCACGAAAACCGCTATAAGCCGGACCTGGAGCACCTTGCGCAGAATGAGCATCTCGGGCAGGGAGAGCGCGATCACGCTCATCATGAAGGCCAGGGCCGTGCCCAAGGCCGCCCCCTTGCCGATCAGAGCCTGAAGGATGGGCACCACGCCCGCGGCGTTGGTGTACATGGGGATGCCCAGGACCACTGCGGCCGGCACCGACCACCAGGCCGACTTGCCCATGATCCCGGCCAGAAAATCCTCAGGCACGTAGCCGTGGATAAATGCTCCCAGGCCAATGCCCGCGACAACATACAACCAGACTTTTCCCACGATCTCGACCACGGCGGTGCGGCCCGCGTCCAGGCGGTCCGCCCAGGCCAACCTGCGCTCGGGCGCAGACGCGGTATTCATGGCCAGCATGTTGCGCACCCAGTCCTGCAGCCAGCCCTCCAGCTTGAGCCGGCCGATGACAAATCCCGCGACAATGGCCACGACCAATCCGGTCCCGGCATAGAGCAAGGCCACCTTCCAGCCGAACATGCCGAAAAGCAGGGCCAAGGCCACTTCATTGACCATAGGCGCGCTTATAAGAAAGGAAAATGTTACGCCCAGGGGCACGCCCGCGGTGACAAAGCCCACAAAGAGCGGCACTGCCGAGCAGGAACAAAACGGTGTGAGCACGCCGAGACCCGCCGCCATGGCGTTGCCTGCCAGTTCGGCGCGCCCCGCCAGTGCCTTGCGCGTGGCCTCGGGCGTGAAAAAGGAACGCACCACGCCAACGGCGTAGACTATAAGCGCCAACAGCATAAAGACCTTGGGCGTGTCGTAGATGAAGAATCGGGCCGCTTCTCCCAGATGCGTCCCAGGGTCCAGACCCAGCACGTCAACGGTCAGAAAAAGCGCCATGGGCTCCAGGTTGAAATAGATTGCAACCCAAAGCAGCAGCCCCAAAGCAAGCAGAAAAAGACGACCAGTCAAACCGGAACGAGACCCGCCCTCAGGTGTCGAGCAGGAACATTTGCTTTCCACGTTCATTGTCCTTGATCCTTACGGTTGTGAAGAAAGGGGAATATCCGTTGCCCGCTGCTCGTCCTCGCGCTGGCCCAGGCAATGCAGGAATCCAGGCACGCACGGCAAAGCCAAACGATAGTAATTCCAGTTGCCCCGCTTCTCGGCGAGCACCACGCCGGCTTCACGCAGCACCGAGAGATGCTTGGACACGGTGGACATGTCCAGATCAACGAGGTCGCGCAGGTCGCACACGCAACGCTCCCCGCCGCACAAGGCGTGCACCATGGACAGCCGGGCCGGATGGCCCAACGCCTTGAACACTCGGGACTGATATTCGATGTGCCCTTGAAGCGGTGCCCCTCTCTGTTCGGCCATACTGCCCCCTGTGATGCTGCATTGTTTACATTTGGCTATTTGGCAAAATAACCAAATGCAGTCAACAACTTTTTATGACAACCAAACTGTCTACTTGACAATCTAGTTGTCATTATGCTTTTTTAGCTTATCAAAACCGCTTACCAAGGAAGGCATCATGGCCCAGAGCGAACGCACTTCTCCCCTGCATCAACGACAAGAGACCTCCCATGATTCTCCGGAAATCCGCATCATGCCGCCTCTTATCCTCTATGCCTGCCTCGGTGCGGGCGTGGTTGCGGAGCTGCTTTTTCCAACGTCGCTCCCGTGGCTGAAACCTTTCTGGAGAGTCGCGCTGGGGAGCGCGTTCGGCCTGGCCGCCTTCCTTTTCATGATGAGCGGACACAGCCTGTTCCGCAGGATCGGGACCAACGTACGGACCAATCGCCCAGCCCTCTTGCTCGTCACGCAAGGCATGTACCGTTACAGCCGCAATCCCATGTATGTGGGCATGTGCGGATTCCTGGCCGGGCTGGGCGTGATCTTCGACAACCTCTGGCTTCTGGCCGGCTGCGCTCCGCTCGCCCTGTATTTTGTTCTGTACGTGGTTCCCCGCGAGGAGCGTTACATGCTGCGGACCTTTGGCGCGGCATATGAACAGTATAAATCCGAAGTCAGAAGGTGGCTGTGATGAGCAAGAACAGATCGGCCAGCGGAACGGAACTGCATGAACTTTTCATGCAAACCTTTGCCTTGCGCGACGCCTTGGCCCGCATCATGGACAAAGGGCACGCCGAGGCGGGCTTGAGCACGCCCCAGGCGCGAATCTTGCGCCTGCTCGAAAACCGGGAAACACTGACCGTTCCGGATCTGGCCCGGTCCCTCGGCATCTCCCGGCAGTTCATACTCAAGACGGTTCACGAACTCAGTACGGCAGGTCTTGTCGCCTTTGAGGAAAACCCGCGCCACAAGCGCTCCATGCTGCTGCGCATCACCGAACAGGGGCTGGCGGCGCGCAAAGCGTTCCGGGAGCGCGAAGACGCAATAGTGCAACGCATGCTCCCGGAAACGGACGCGGCAAGCGTCCATGCGGCAAGCGCACTGTTAAAGGCGCTCTGCCGCGACGTGGAGGCCCTGCATCCGGAAGGCTGACAGCCAGCGCTCTTGCTACAGCGGCTGGCCAGCCTTGAGCTTGTCTACCATGGTCCGGATGGGCGTGCCGTCCGGAGCTGTTGCTCCGGGATTGCCCTGGAGCAGGAGTTCCCAGGACTGAAGCGCTCCGGCCGCATCCTTGAGGTCGTAATACAGCACGATGCCCTTGTTGAAGCGCGCGGTCTGGTGCGACGGCTGGGCCAAGAGTGCCCGGTCAAAGCTTTCCACGGCTTTTTGCGGCTGTCCAGCCCGGCGGTACATCACGCCCAGGTCTGTCCAGACGTCCGGGTGGTCCGGGTTCAGGGCCAGGGCTTTCTCGTATGCGGGGATGGCTTCTGCGGCTTTCCCAGCGTCAAAATAGGCGTTGCCCAGATCGATCCAGGCATGGGGGTCCGAGGGATTGGCCTCGGCCCGGGCCAGCAGGGCATCCATGCCGCCAGCCACAGACTGCGCCGCTTGCGGCTGGACCGGCGCAATACTGACGACCGGACTCACGGTCTGCTTTTCGGAATTAAGGAAAAAGCTGATATTGAACCCGAGAAACAGGCCGCCCAAAAATGTGGCCACAGCCAAGAGAATCGCCGAGTTGCGGCGCATCACGGGTTCCAGCTGGACGCGGTTTTTCGCCATGTGGTGCTCCTTGTTCTTCTGCACGAAATTTGCATTTCCTGGCCAGGGAGGTAAGTTTGACACCATGCAAGTCAACCCCGGCCACGTTATTATAGCCCATGGGCAACGCCCAATTGCGGCAACCATTTTTTGGATGACCCTGGCCCTGGCCCTGATCATGGCCCTGCCCTTACGGCCGGCCCTGGCCGCGCCTGCCGAACAGGGCCGCGTGGCCCTTGTGGTGGGCAATTCCGACTACGCCCTGCGCCCCCTGCCCAATGCGGTCAACGACGCCCAGGACATGGCCCGAACCCTGAGCGGTCTGGGCTTTCAAGTCCGCCTGCTGCTGGACACGGACCAACGCAGCCTGCTCGAAGCCGTGGACGCCTTTGGCCAGCGTCTGGCCCAGGGAGGTGTCGGCCTGTTCTACTATGCCGGACATGGCGTGCAGGTGGAAGGGGAAAACTACCTGCTCCCCGTGCATGCGCGCATCCGCAGCGAAAACGACGCCCGCTTCGAAGGCGTCAATGCCGGGCGCGTGCTGGCCCGCATGGAGGAGGCCCGCAACGGCCTGAACATCGTCATTCTCGACGCCTGCCGCGATAATCCCTTTGCCCCGAGCTATCGCTCGGCCACAGCCGGGCTGGCACGCATGGACGCGCCCGCAGGAACGCTCATCGCCTATGCCACGGCTCCGGGCAAGACCGCCCTGGACAGGGGCGCGGAAGACAGCGGTCCTGAACGCAACAGCATCTACACCGGAGCCCTGTTGCAACACCTGGCCACGCCGGGCCTGCCCATCGAGGAAGTCTTCAAACGCACCCGCGCCGACGTGGTGGCCGCCACCCGGGGACGGCAGGTCCCTTGGGAATCCTCGTCGCTCATGGGGGCTTTCGCCTTCAACGGACACCCGGCCGAACTCGCATCCCGACACCCGGACCAGAAGGACCAGTCCGATCCACCCCCTGCCCAGCCGGATTTGCGTTCCGCCTTGAACAGCGCGGTGAAACGCGCCCAGTCCCATACGCCGCCACAGCAGGAATCCCCGCCGGCCGTGGCTTCGGCAGGAACGGCTTCGGCCAGGGCCGCAGTGAATCCGCTGGAGCGGCTTGCAGGCCGCTACTGGATTACGGGCCCGGACCGCGCCGCAGGTCCCATGGCTTCCCTGCTGATGCTGGAGGCCAAAGACGGACGCCTGCACGCGCGCATCGAATCACCTGCAGGCACCCGCAACAGGGTCACGAACGTGAACCTGCACAATGACATTCTGAGCTTTACCTGGGAAAGCCAGCTCGACCACTACTGGATGACTACACTTGTCCAGGCGGAAACCGGAGCCGAGGCGTTATCGACCGAGGCTCTGCCCGCCACGTTCCGGCGCATGGCCGGAAACTGGGGCCGACGCGACCAGAGCAGAGGATTTCTGGTGCGCGCAGCAGCGCCCAAGCCCTGACGCTTCCTTTTGATACACAGTGAACGGTTTCCTTCCCAAACCCTGTCAATAGGGTAATTCCGTCCTTTTGCTTTCCTTTCGCTTTCCCTTTTTATCCGACCTCCAAAACCGGGGCTAGTCTGGCCTTGCGCCGGAATGACCCGACGCGAAAACCAAGGAGGTACGGTATGGGCGGAACCGCAGCCGCGATTTCCGGCATTGCCGGCGTTGTCCTCAAACATGCCAGCAAGGACCGCCGTTCCGGAGGCTCGTCCCAGGGGCCCACCCTGGCACAACAGCAGGCCCGGGAACGTGAGCAGCAACGAAAACGGGAAGCCGAAGCCCGTCGCAAGGAACGGGAGCGCAAAGAAGAGGCCCTGCAACTCAGCAAAGCCAGACGGCAACGTCAGACAGGCCGCAGCGGCATGGGCATGGCCTCTGCAGCAAGGCAGAGCGGCCTGTTCGGCCGGGCCGACGTGCTCCAGCCCGGGCTGAAAGGAAAGCTGGGCGAATGAATAGTCGCGAAACGCGGCGCAGGCAAGAACTTGCCGAGCGCATCACCTCGCGATTGCGGGCCATGGAAGGGTCCCGGCAGGAGTGGGAACAGACCTGGCAGGATGTCAGCGACCATGTCCTGCCGCGCAAGAACTCCTTTGGCACCGGCCTGCGCCGGGGGGCGGCCGGTGACGGACTGATCTTCGATTCCACGCCGGCCCATGCCCTGGAACTGCTCGCTTCGGCCCTGGGTGGGCTGCTCACCAATCCGGCGTTGCCCTGGTTCGACATCCGCGTGCGCAACCGCGAACTAGCGGACCAACGCGACGTGCGCGAGTTCCTCAAGGTCGCCCGCGAGCGCATGGTCCGGCTTTTCAACACGGAACGCACCGGCTTTCAGGCCTATGTGCACGAGCTGTACCAGGACATCGTGCTGCTGGGCACGGCAGTCATGTTCGTGGAATCCGATCCGCACGCCGTGGTGCGCTTTTCCACGCGCCCCCTGGGCGAAATCTACGTGGCGGAAAGCGCTCGCGGATTCGTGGACACGGTTTTCCGGCGCTACGAACTCACGGCCCGCCAGATGCTTCAGGAATGGGGAGAGGACTGCTCGGAACGTGTCAGGCAACTGGCTGCGGAACGGCCCGAGGACCGCGTCGAAGTGATCCACGCGGTCTTCCCGCGCACGGACCGTGATCCCATGGGTTTTGTCAGCACGGACTTCCCCTGGGCCAGCGTCTACATGGAGACCTCGGACGGCCACGTGCTGGAGGAATCCGGCTTCCTGGAAATGCCCTACATGGTGCCCCGCTGGTCCAAGGCCGCAGGCGAGACCTATGGCCGGGGACCGGGTCTCACGGCCCTGTCCGACGTGCGCGTGCTCAACGCCATGGCCCGCACAGCGCTCATGGCCGCGGAAAAGATGAGCGACCCGCCCCTGATGGTTCCGGACGACGGCTTTCTCGGGCCGGTGCATACCGGTCCGGGCGGCCTGTCCTACTACCGCGCCGGGAGCCGCGACCGCATCGAGCCCATGCCCGTGGCAGTGGACCTGCACGCGGCCGAGGAAATGATGCGCCAGCGCAGAGAGTCCATTCGTCGCATCTTCCTTTCCGAACAGGTGGCTCCGGAAGGCCCGGCAGTGACCGCCACCGAGGCCGTCATACGCCAGAGTGAGAAGATGCGTATGCTCGGCCCTGTCCTGGGCCGCATGCAGACCGAATTCCTCAGCCCGCTCATCCACCGGGTTTTCAACATCCTGTTGCGCGCCGGAGAACTTCCGGCCCTGCCG
>JAZHDD010000012.1:0-7069 GCA_036541255.1 Desulfovibrionaceae bacterium
CTGGACCATGAAATGCCCGCCCAGGGCAATGGCCACGAATCCGGCCAGGAGCACCAGATAATCCCACCAGCGCGCCTTGCGCACGATCTCGGTTTCCTCTTCCACCACCAGGGGGCTGCCCCGGAAAAAGAGATACACGAGATAGGCCGCGAGCATCAGCAGCAGCACGGCTCCGGCCGGACGGCCCAGGGTTCCGGTCAAGGCCATGAGCAGGATGGCCGAGGTGGTGATGAGCAGCAGGCCGCCGTCGCGCCAAAGAATGGTCGGATTGGTGCGGATGGGCTTGATCAGGGCCATGAGCCCGAGGATGAAGCCGAGGTTGAAGATGTTCGACCCCACCACATTGGACAGGGAGATGTCCTCCAGCCCCTGGAATGCAGCCGTGGCCGTGACCAGAAATTCCGGAGCGGACGTGCCCATGGCCACGATGGTCAGGCCGATGACCAGTTCCGAGACCTTGAAGGATCGCGCTATGGCCGAGGCCGAGTTCACAATCCAGTTGGCTCCGAACCAGAGCAAAAAGACCGCAACAAAGAAATAAAGAATGTCGGTGAGCATGATGTTCCCGGCAATATGCCTTTTTCCATCCTGGGGGGCAATGACTACAAGGACTGGCCGCGCTCGATCTTCCACTCGCGCAGGCCGTCCGTGTCCGGTTCGGCCCAGTTCAGGGCTGGTGCGCGGTCCGGCAGCACGGCGATCGTATCGACGCGGCCCCGATGCGATACGAGCATGTCCACGGGGGTTCCCGCACGCACGGCCTTGGGCGAATACGAGGCGGCAAGGGCCGCGGCGCTCCTGATGACCTCGGTGTCCCATTCCACGCCCGGCAAAGGGCGGGCCAGACTCAACGGACTGGGGTAGTTCCGGAGGTCAAAGGTCAGGTCGCCTGGTTCGGCCAGGGCGGCCAGAGCTGCGTTGTCGGCCTGGTTGCGTCCCATGCTCAGCCAGTGTCCGCCTGACCAGAGCTGGCGGCCCGTGCAGGCCAGCCGGAAATCCGACAGGGACGGACAAGGCTTGTTGCGCAACAAAAAATAATACCGCCCCACGGATTCGGCCTCGGTGAGCAGACAGCCGCCCGCAGGTGTGGGGATTTCCTTGAACCTGTAAGTCTCCCGCGCCAGGGCCAACTGCCGCTTTCGGCCGCGGCCGCCGATATCCAGCAAACGCTCGCGGTCCACGAGACCGCTCTCCTCCATGGGCGTGGGCTCCAGCTTTTTCGCGCACAGGGGGCGCAGAAGCAGGTCCCGGACCCCGGCTCGTTTGCGGATCATATTCAGGGCGTCCCGGCGTTGGGACATGGGCCGCTGCCCCACAACTTCACCGGAAATGAGAAATTTCGCTCCGTACTCGTCCAACATGGCCCGGGCGTGCGAAAGCATCAATATCTTACAATCCAGACAAGGATTGAGGTGCTGGCCATAGCCATTGGGCGGGGTCAGAAACATTTCCACATAGGCGGTGGAAACATCCACAGGCAGAATATCCACGCCGTAGATGCGGCTCCAATGCTCGATTTTGTGCGGCTTGCCGAAAAAAGGCGACATGAAGTGCAGGCCCAGGACCTTCAGTCCCTGATCCTGCACCACCTTGCAAGCCAGGATGGAATCCAGGCCGCCCGAAAAAAGAGCCAACGCGTCATACTGCTTGTGCATGGCGGGGTCTGTTACGCGAGGCGCTCAGGGAGCGCAAGCCGAGCATGTTGGTGAATGACGGCAAGGAATTGCCGCTAGAAAGATTCAGGCGTCAAGGCCGGGAGCAAAGAGGTCCGGCCGAATGCCGGCCACAATCGGATCAAGGGCTTCCTTGATGCGGGGCGCGCGCAGCTCGTTCTGCACGGCAAGGTTGAGCAGACCTTCCTCTCCGGCATGGGGTCTGTCCTCGAACACGAGATTGACCAGCGGGGCCAGGGGATTTTCCGGGTCATGCTGCCAGACCACGCCGGTACGGCCATCCGTGAGCCGGACCACGCTGCCTGTGGGATAGACGCCCATGAAGCGCACGAAACGCTCCACGTCTTCCTCGGCAAAAGCTTTGCCGCGCTCCACATAGAGCATGGTCATGGCCTGGTGCGGCGGCAAGGCCACACGCGAGAGACGCGGTCTGACAAGGGATTCGAAGCGGTCGGCCAAGGAAAGGATGCGCCCGCACAGGCGGCGCTCGCCACCCCGCAAGCCTTGCGGGTAGCCCTTGCCGTCGTGGCGCTCGTGGTGCTCCAGCACTCCCCAGACCACGTCCGGGGCCAATCCGCCCTGGCTGCGCAGCATCTGCGCGCCCTTGGCCGCATGCGTCTGAAAGAGCAGCCGCTCCTCATTGGAAAGAGGCGTGGGCTTGTTGACCAGATCCGGAGGCAACTGCACCTGCCCCACGTCGTGCAGCATGCCGGCCAAGCCGATCTCAAGGACACGCGCCCTGTCCAATCCGAGATGCAGGGCAAAAGCCAGGGAAAGCACGGAGACATTCACGCTGTGGGTCAGAAGCACGGCCCCGGCGGCTTCGAGCCTGGACGCCCAGCACAGGGCATCGGTATTGCGTTCGGCGCTGCCGACCATTTCCTCAACGCTCTCCCGGGCCGCGTCCAGGGCCAGGGGACGGCCAGCGGCCGCATCCTGAAACAGGCTGCGCACGACCCGGACGGCCTGGGCGTAAGCGGCCCGGGCACGCTGGACTTCTTCCTGCACAGGCACACTGTGCAGGCCCGGCCGGAGTACGGCCCGGGGCGTCTCGGGCACGGCCCGCAAATCCACAAAAACCTCGCTGAAGCCCTGTCGCGCAATGGACAGGATTTCCTCTTCGCTCCGGATGAAACCTTCCCGGCCATAAACGCGGGAAGGGTCGAGCAACGGGCTTTGCGGCATCCGAACCACGTACATGCCCGGCTTGAGATCGCGAAGCGAAAGTTTGCGGATCACAACGCCTCCGAAGGTTTTATACCTGCGGCCCGATAGAATGATTGGGGAGTGTATACACACTCCCTGTCGGCTTGTCGAGCGGGTTGCCGAGGAAATATACCTGCCGCTGCAGACGCGTTTCCGGCAGTTGCCGCTGGCCCGGCTATCTGCTATCCCTCGTCTGCTCAACCATCATGCAGCGCGGAGGAGAGGCATGGCCAAGAAACCCAATCCCGAAGATTTACGCAAGGAAGCCCTGGGCACCGCCATCACGAACATCGAGCGCAAGTTCGGCAAGGGCTCGATCATGCGCATGGACGAAGATGCACACCAGGCCATCCCGGTGATTCCCACCGGCTCCATCGCCCTGGACATGGCCCTGGGCGTGGGCGGTCTGCCCCGTGGCCGCGTCTCGGAAATTTACGGCCCGGAATCCTCGGGCAAGACAACGCTGGCCCTGCACATCATTGCCGAGGCACAGAAAGCGGGCGGCACCGCCGCATTCATCGACGCGGAACACGCCCTGGACGTGAGCTATGCCCGCAGACTCGGCGTCAAGACCGACGAATTGCTCATTTCCCAGCCCGACTACGGCGAGCAGGCCCTGGAAATCGCGGACATGCTCGTGCGTTCCGGCGCCGTGGACGTGGTGGTCATCGACTCGGTGGCCGCGCTGATCCCCCAGGCCGAGCTGGAAGGCAACATGGGCGAAACCCAGGTGGGCGGACAGGCGCGGCTCATGTCCCATGCCCTGCGCAAGCTCACCGGAACCATCCACAAATCCCGCACCGCAGTCCTGTTCATCAACCAGATCCGCATGAAGATCGGCATGACCGGCTACGGCAATCCCGAGACCACCTCCGGCGGCAACGCGCTCAAGTTCTACGCATCAATACGCATGGACATCCGCCGCATCCAGACCCTCAAGGACAAGGACGAGGTTTTCGGCATCAAGGCCCGCGTCAAGGTGGTCAAGAACAAGGTGGCCCCGCCCTTCCGCGAAGCCATTTTCGACGTGCTCTACGGCACGGGCATCTCCCATGAGGGTGAGCTCATCGACATCGGCGTGGAAAACGGCATCGTGGACAAGTCCGGCGCATGGTTCGCCTTCGGCAATGAGCGCCTGGGCCAGGGCAAGGAAAACGTACGCCAATACCTCCTGGACAACCCGGATCTGGCCGAACAGATCAAGGGCAAGATTCTGGAACATCTCGGCGCGGTCGGATATGAAGCCAAACTCGCGGCGCTGCCCGACGAGAGCGAAATCGAGCCCGGTGCGGACCTGGACGATTAGGCGAATATAACAACACCAAACGACACCAACCGGGGAGCCCAGGCCGCTGTGCAGGACGGCCCGCTCCCCGTGATCTTCCCTTTGGAGCGACGATCAACCATGAAAGCTGCTGAAATCAGAACACGTTTTCTCGAATATTTCGAAAAGAACGGCCATACCCAGGTCCATTCCTCTCCCCTGGTGCCCAAGGACGACCCGTCCCTGCTGTTCACCAACGCAGGCATGGTCCAGTTCAAGAAGACCTTTCTCGGACAGGAAAAGCGCGACTACAAGCGCGCCACCACCTCCCAGAAATGTCTGCGCGTGGGCGGCAAGCACAACGACCTGGAAAACGTGGGCCGCACAGCCCGCCATCACACGTTTTTCGAAATGCTCGGCAACTTCTCTTTCGGCGACTATTTCAAGGAAGACGCCATCCGCTTCTGCTGGCAGTTTCTGACCGAAGAAATGGGCCTGCCCAAAGACAAGCTCTACATCACCATCTACAAAGACGATGACGAGGCCGGAAAGCTCTGGCAAAAGGTCGCCGGAGTCGCGCCGGAACGCATTTTCCGCCTCGGCGACAAGGACAACTTCTGGTCCATGGGCGACACTGGCCCCTGCGGTCCCTGTTCCGAGGTGCACATCGACCAGGGCGAAGAGATGCGCTGCGGACCGGATTGCGGCATCGGCAAGTGCGATTGCGACCGCTTCCTGGAAATCTGGAACCTGGTCTTCATGCAATACGACCAGGCCGAGGACGGCACCCGCACCAACCTGCCCCGCCCGTCCATCGACACGGGCATGGGCCTGGAACGCATCGCCGCGGTCTGCCAGGGCGTGAAGTCCAACTACGAATCCGATCTGTTCACCCCGATCATCAAATTCACCGCCGACCTCGCCGGAGTCACGTACAAGACCGACGTGGAAACCGACACCGCGCTTCAGGTCATTGCCGACCACAGCCGGGCCATCGCCTTCCTGATCCCGGATCAGGTCCTGCCCTCCAACGAAGGCCGAGGCTACGTGCTGCGCCGACTGATCCGCCGGGCCTACCGCTTCGGACGCCTCATGGGCATCAAGGAGGCCTTCCTCTACAAGACCGCTGGCAAGGTCGTGGACGACATGGGCCACGCCTTCCCTGAACTGCTCAAGCACCGCCCCTTCATGGAAAAAGTCGTGCGCGAGGAAGAGGAACGCTTCTCCCAGACCCTGGACAAGGGCCTGGGTATCCTGGAAGAGGAAATCGCCGCGGTAAAGGCCGCAGGCTCCTCCATCATCTCCGGCGAGACCGCGTTCAAGCTGTATGATACCTTTGGCTTCCCCATCGATATCGTCAACGACGTGGCCGAAAAACAGGGTCTGACTGTTGACGAGCCCGCTTACAACGCCTGCATGCAGGAGCAGAAGACCCGCGCCAAAAAGGCCTGGAAAGGCTCCGGCGAAAAGGATGCCTCGGCCCTGTTCGGTTCCCTGCTGGAAAAGAGCGTCTCCTCCAAGTTCACGGGCTATGACCAGCTCGAAGAGGAAACCCGCGCCAAGGCCCTGCTCGACGAAAAAGGGGCGCGCGTGGAAAAGCTCTCCGCAGGCGAAAACGGCTGGCTGGTCACTGTGGACACGCCTTTCTACGGCGAATCCGGCGGCCAAGTGGGCGACGCGGGCCGCGCCGAATCCCTGACCGGCAAGGCCGAGGTCATGGACACGCTCAAGCCCTCTCCGGAACTCACGGTGCTCAAGATTACCGTGGTCGAAGGCTTCATCGAAGACCGCAAGGACATCCGGCTGCACGTCAACAAGGACACCCGCCTGGGCACGGCCCGCAACCACACGGCCACGCACCTGCTGCACGCGGCTCTGCGCAAGGTCCTGGGCGACCACGTCAACCAGTCCGGCTCCCTGGTGGCCCCGGATCGGCTGCGCTTCGACTTCACCCACATCGCGGCCATGACTCCCGAGGAAATCCGCCGAGTGGAGGACGAGGTCAACCGCGCCGTCCTGGCCAACGAAAAAGTTCTGACAGAGGTCATGAGCAACGAGGACGCCGTGAAAAAGGGCGCCACGGCGCTCTTTGGCGAAAAATACGGCGACGAAGTGCGCGTGGTCCAGGTTCCGGGCGTGTCCATGGAGCTTTGCGGCGGCACGCACCTTTCCTATACCGGCCAGACCGGCCCCTTTGTCATCCTTTCCGAATCCGGCATTGCCGCGGGCATCCGCCGCATCGAAGCGGCCACGGGCTGGAACGCCCTGAACCAGCTCCAGGACGAACGCAGCCAATACCGGCAAGCAGCAGCCATGCTCAAGGCTTCCGCCGGACAGGTGCCGGAGAAGATCCAAGCCCTCCAGGCCGAAGTCAAGGCCATGCAGAAGGAAATGGAACGGCTCCAGGCCAAGCTGGCCTCGGGCGCGGGACGCGACCTTCTGGGCGAGGCTGAAGAAGTCAACGGGGTCAAGGTCCTGGCGGTGGAGGTGGAAGCCCCGAACCCCAAGGTCATGCGTGAACAGGTGGACGCCCTGCGCACCAAGCTCGAGTCCGGCGTCATTGCCCTGGCCGCCAAACAGGACGGAGGCAAGGCCGCACTTATCGTGGCCGTGTCCAAGGATCTGCTGGGCCGCTTCAAGGCGGGCGACCTGATCAAGCAGGCCGCAGCGGAAATCGGCGGCAGCGGCGGCGGCAGGCCGGACATGGCCCAGGCCGGAGGCACCAGCCCCGAAGGCATCCCCGCAGCACTGGCCAAGATCAAGGGCATTGTTGCCGCAGGCTGAGACCTGCGCCCCTCACCAAACCAGAAACGCCCCGGTCTGTCAGGATCGGGGCGTTTTATATTTCAATGACCCAGGACTGGGGCAGCCCTGCTCAGGCAATCGTACCGGCGCAGACAGCTGCTTCCCTGCCCTGCACCACCGC
>JAZHDD010000013.1:0-29159 GCA_036541255.1 Desulfovibrionaceae bacterium
GCGGTCGCGTCTGCGCGGGATGGTTCGGGCGGCGGCGCGGAGGCGCGGGGAGCCGAACCGGGCGCAGGCCGCTGGGCGAAAGCGCGGGAAACCGACCCGGGCGCAGGCTGCGGGGCGGTTGACCCGGGCCGGATACGAGGTCCGCTACCAGGACCACGAATCCCTGGGACGGCATCCGGGCACGGTCCTGCCCCGGCTGCTGGCCGAAGGCGCGCCCGAACTCTTCCTCTCGGTCAACTTCAAGGGACTGGACCCCTACGGCCTGGGCGCGGCCATCCTGCGCGAGGCCGGGACCAGGGTGGCCGTCTGGATGGTGGACAATCCCTTCCACATCCTGCCCGCAATCAAATCCGCCTACTGGCGGACCCTCCGGCTCTTCGTCACGGACCACAGCTTCATCGGCCCGCTCATGGAGCACGGCGCGCGCTGGGCGGCCCACCTGCCCCTGGCCGCCTGCCCCGAGCTGTTCCTGGGCACGGCCCTGCCCGGCCACGGCCACGGCCTGGAAGACCGGCTGGTGTTCGTGGGCCGGTCCCGCTTCCCGGACCGCGACAAATTCTTTGCCGGTGAAGCCGCCGAGCCGGGGAACACAGCCGCCCCGGAAGAACGCAAGGACTACCACTGGTGGCGGGCCCGGCACCCCGGCGTGGTGCTCTGGCCGGGCAACGAGGTCCGGCGCATCGGCGCGGAGGCCGAGGCCAGCGGGCTTAAATGGAAGCGCGACTGCCTGCGCGCGGCCGGTCCGGTGACCGTCTTCGGCGACGAGGGATGGCGGGACGAAGGGCTCGACCAGGCGGAGCTCCGCCCCTTCGTCGACTACTACGCCCACCTGCCCGCCATCTACCACGCGGCCGCCGCCGTGCTCAACGTCACCGGCATGCAGCTCCCCTGCGGCCTGACCCAGCGCCACTTCGACGTCTGGAGCGCGGGCGGCTTCCTGCTCACGGACACCCACCCCGGCCTGAAGATATTCCCGGACGAACTGACCGCGCCCGTACGCTTCGCCGCGCCGTCCGAAATCCGCCCCCTCTTCGAGCGCTTCCGCGACGAATCACCGGACAAGGGGGCCCTGCGCGACGCCTGGCGCACGCTGATCCTGCGCGAGCACACCTACCACAACCGGGTGGCGGCCATCCTCGCCGGATTGGACCTGCCCGGCAGTTCGCCCGCGTAGCGCCGTGTGAGGAAAAGACTTGTCGAGAACAACAAAAAGGGCTATTTACCCTCCTCACCCCGTGGGGACGTAGCTCAGCTGGGAGAGCGCTGCCTTCGCAAGGCAGAAGTCGAGAGTTCAAATCTCTTCGTCTCCACCAAGAACATAAAATCCTTTCAGCATGTTAGCTGAGAGGATTTTTCTTTTTGTCCATTTTGTACAACCACTGTACAACTTTTTCGATTGGCACACCCTTGACAGGCAATCGCATAAATCTATTAATTAGATCGAGATTGTCTATAAAAAAGAGAGAGCCGACAGCATACGCCAGCGGCTCTCTCTTTTTACGGAGCCCGGACTATTAAGCCTTCGTTTCCACCAGCCTTCCCTTCAATTTCGTCCTCCAGTTCATCCCCCTCTTCCCCGTCTTGCTTGGCAGAACGGGGCTTACCGTCCTCTTCCGTGGCAAAGACGCCAGTTACGTCAGGATGCCAACAGCTACGCCGCCAATGAAGGCCCAAAACTCACGCATAAATTTCTCCTTGGTTTAGATTTCAAACTCATTTCCGCACTGATTGCAGCGGTATTCACAAATGATGTGTCGGTCGATATGCTCGCCGACCTGATTACCCACGGCTGATCCGGCAAAGAAGCCTGCAAGGGCTCCGGCCAAGCCTCCGGCGAGGATGCCGAGGCCTGTGCCGATGACCGGAACAACCGAACCGATGGTGGCACCCGTTACGGCACCGGAGGACGCACCCCAGTATCCGGCTGCGCCACCGGCTACGCCGCCGACTGCGGTACCGATCTTTTGGTTGGTGTTGACCAAAACGACGTGCTCCGAACTGCGGCAGTTCGGGCATTTGGGGATCTCAGTATCCATATTCCCTCGGGATTGTTGTTGGTTATTTGACGAGCGCACCGCGAAGCATACCGAACATGGTGGGAGCCAATTCAGACAGATCGTTGATGGTGCGGCTGTGTTCGGGAAGCAGTCTGCTGATGGACTCGGACAGGATGCCCAATCCGTAGATCTCGACGCCGAAGCGTCTGCCGTCCTCAATGGCATCACGCGCCACAGGTAGCGAGTCCGGATCACCGTCCGTAAGAATCAGGATTATCTTACGGTTCTCAGGCAACGGCTGTATTTGCTGCAACACCCACCAAAGGGCTTCGCCAAGAGGTGTACAGCCAGTGGCACTCACCGCGAAGTTGGGGTGCATCCGTTCTCCGTGTCTCAGGATCGGACAGACAGTTGGCCCCTGATCGTTTCCGTTGCCTCCGTCGGTCGGGCTGCCCGCCGGGAAGGCGGTCACCCCCACGTTGATGCCGTCGATGGCATCCAAGGCATTGGCCACTGCGTGACAGACCTGCGTGGTCAGTCCGATGCGCCGTCGCATGGAACCTGAACAATCGAGCAGAATGTGAACGGCGGTGTTTATGCCGACCTTGCGCCCATTCCGCTTGAAGACACGAGCATCCGCGACTGACACCCGATGCAGTTGTCGGGCGTCCAAACGCCCCTGACGACTGATCTTGCTTCGCGTGAGCACGGACGACTGAAGCAGACCCTGGAGTTGCGTCCGCAAAGCAGTGGATGCTCTTTTAGTAGCCAATACGTCCTCCGGATCAATCGGCTTCAGAGTTTTGGTGCCCAGCCTCGCAACCCGCAGGGATTCTCCCAGCTCAATGGGAGTCTCACGCCGCAGACAATCAGCCAGCAACTCGCCAAGGTCGTTTGGGAGATCGGTTCCATCGGAATGGATCAACCGCTCCAGTTGCTGCCGGGAATCGATGGAAACGGTGTCCGAGGGCTGTCCACCAGGATCGCCATTTTCAGCAATTTTTCCCGGCTTCGATCCTCGGTTCTGCGGGGGCGGAGAAGCCCATCCCTCCTTGAGTATGGACACGACCTCCCGAGTGTAGAGGATGCATTCCTGGGTCGAATCGCAGTAAGCATGAACCTTTTTCAGGACATGGTTCAGCCTGGCAATCAAACCGGGATAATGGGCCTCAATGAAGGTGCCCACATCATCGCGCTGGCCGTTTAACGAAGGGACATCCCACGCCCGAACCGAAAGCAAGAGCCAGTTGAGCACAGCCATGGCCGGATTGGCCGTGTTCGCCGAGACATCTCCGAAGAGATGCTGAATCAGCCAGTTGAAGTTCTGTCGACAACCGGGGAACAGCCGGGCCAGCCGATGCTCCACCCGCCAGTCCTCGAATGTATTCCATACGTGCATTTCCAGCGGAGTCAGGTTCGCCAGATGCAGCCAGTCGAAGCGGGTCTCGCGGATATGCGCGGCTTCATGGTCAATGTAGCCACGGGCCAAACCGATGAGTGTTTCACTGCATTCCAGGGGAAGCGCAGGCAAATGGATGGTGTTGCCGTCCGTGTACGCGCCCTTGCCGCCGATGAGGACCTTTACGCCGTACTTGTGTCCAAGAACGCTTGCCACCAGAGGCAATGACTTCATGATGAGATTATTGGTCATAATCAACTCACCAAAGCCCTTGGCTATCTATCTGATGCCGGTGCTCCGTTTCAGGAACGCAAGTAACCGAAGGTAGTTCCAAAGGCTCCTCCACAGATACCGGCGAGGATTGAGCGAGCAACCCCATGAGAATGTCGGACGCGCCCTGCCCCTCCAGAATCTTCTGACCATGCGCCACAAGCGTTGCAGGATCGCGCAGGAGCGAAACCACCCCCTGAAGCAGGAGCAGCGCACTCCCGTCAATGTGACCACGCCGGGGCATACGGTTGAAAGCCGTATCCAGAATGTCCACCACGGGCATGACGCGAGGCTCGACGAAGCACAGTCCGGCCAGTTTGGCATAGATGGAACGCAGAGGCGAAAGGGCCTTGTGCGTCACCTTGTCCTTGCCTTCGAAGCAACGCTTCCAGGTATCCGTGGCAGCCTTGGCGACCTCGCTGAACAGCGTGCCGCCCAGATCGTTAACCTCCTCCTGAAGTCCCTGATGAACGGAGTCGTCCGCCGGGGGCAGGAGCTTGAACATCTGCCACTTGAACCCGATGTGACTGCGAACATAATCCGCACTGACCGTGGAAGCACCGATCAGGCGCTCCCAACCGGGATGCTGCGCAATCCAGTCCCGCACAGCCTCGTCATAGCGGCTCAAGAATTGCTCCTTCGCCGCAAGGAAGTCGTCGCGGATAATAGTCAGTTCCGACACGATCTCATCGGCCTTGTCCTCAGGGATGGCCCAGCCGCCCAGGAAACGGACGCCGGTACGGTCCAGGAGATTAACGGCACGGGCTTTGAGGGTGCCAAAGATGCGCAACTCCTGAGGATTGCAAACCTTCTTGCTGCCCAACGAGGCTAGGTCCTCGGGCGGCAGTTGCGCACCGCCGAAGTCGGCGGGCGTCAGTTTCTTACGGGCGGTCCAGATGCTCACGTCCAGGTTCAGGGCCATCAGATGGTCGAGCACGGTGATGTCTGTTTTGGTGTCCATAATTACTCCTTGTTTTCTTGAGGGAAAATGCGCTGGGCCAGCTCGTGCAACACAGTCCGGGTCTCCGGAGTGGCGCGATAGCCCAGGGCGCGATCGAGCGCATAGGTCACGGGTTGGATGCCTTGGCGGGCAAGCGGTTGGAATCGGACGGTCAAATCCGCCCAGCGAATCAGAGTACGGGTCGAGAAGGTCACCTCGATGGTGTCGCGGAAGTTGCCGTCAGCCTCGCCCATAAACAGTTTGCGGACCTCGTTGGCGTATTCCACCATCTTGGTCCGCACATCATTGGGAAGCTCCGGAGCTTTGCGATGCAGCAGTTCCCGCTCCGCCTTGGGGCTCGGGTAGCCGATCTCGCACAGCCAGAAGCGATCCATAAACGCCAGATTCTGCCGAAGAGTACCCTGGTAGAGCCCGGTCTCATCAGTCCCACCGTTGGTGTTGGCCGTGGCCGCAAATCGGAACAGAGGATGAGGCTTGATGACCTCGCCGCCGTTCTCCGGGATGCACAGTGGATCACCGTCCAGGATACCGTTCAGGCCAGCAGCTGTCGCCGGATCAAGCAGGTCAATCTCATTGAGCAGGAAAAGCCCGCCAAACTTCATGGCGAGCGCAAGCGGACCGTACTGGAACGACATGTTGGAATCCTCAACGGTCAGATGTCCGACCATGTCGGGGAACTCCAGACGGCCATGGCCGGTAATCTCGAAAACCGGGTAATTCAACTTGGCGGCAAGCTGCTTGATCAAGCTTGTTTTGCCGGAACCGGCTGGCCCGAACACGTACAGTGGATCGGATGAATCCATGAACCAGACGACCGCGTCCCGGCTTGAATCGTGGAACAGGTACTCAGGATTCAGATCGGGAGTGAACGAAGATGGGGACGCGAATCCGCGCACTTTCCGCTTGGACTTTTTACCGCTGAAAATCTCTCCAGCGTCATGCTCGACGGGCTGGATGGCTTGTAATTCTTTTAGAATTTCACTCATACTCTTCTCCTTTGGAAAACAGAAAAGGCCCCATCCCGAATACGGGACAGGGCCTTTCAGCAGTCTCTGATTAGTTTTTACAGGCTAATTTTATTCAACAAACAGTCCGCCCAGGTCGCGATGACCATGCAGGACGCGCACAACGCGAACCGCGTCCTCATCGACTTTATACAATGCCAGGTAGGAACCGATGACGAGGTACCGCAAGCCGGGACGAATATCTTCACGCGCCGGGCCTAGTTGAGGATGGTGAGACAGCAGTTGGCACTTGGCGTCAATGGCATCGAGGACAGCATCCGCCGACTGCGGATCGTCCAAGGCAATATGACGCCAAATATCGATCAAATCCTGTCGCGCCTTTTCTAGGCGTATGACGGGCAGCATCGGCTACACGACACCCTTGCGCGCTTCGGCCTTGATGGCTTCGATGGACTCCGGAGCGGCGTCACCGCTCATAACTCCCTCGTCCCAAAACCGGCCAAGCAGTCGCTTGGCTTTCCATTCGCGCAACGCTTCGCGCACAACTTCACTGGAAGAGGCGTAGTCGCCACTGCCGACGGCCTGTTCAATCAGACGGGCTTGATCGCTCGTCAGGGATATGCTGATTTTTTCCATGATGGCCTCCTGTGTAAAAGTAGGATTAATTCACACTCTCGTCAACGCTCTCCCTGTCAGGCCGCTGTCTTCAGCACTTTATTGATTTTACCGAGATACAACCGGTCGTGTGGTTTGCCAGTCTTCTCGCACTGCTCCAAAGCGGCTTGGGCCTTGAGTTCATCGCCGGTTAATGAGGTCAACTTGTCCACCAACAAGGAGCGGTCAAGCGTCCTTCGGCCTGCTACGGTTGCGACCCGGAAACGGTGGTCTCCGGTTGAGATCCAGTCCTGTGTCCCGATCAAACTATATGTCTGCCGGATACGTTCTTCTGCATCTGCGATGCGTTCTTCCAAGACGGTCTTTCGCTCCTTGAGCATGGCAAGCTCTTCCAGTTCCAGACCGCAAACGGAATCCGAGGGGATATTCACGGCCTGAAACTTCGGGCAGTCCGCGTTGACGTCGCACCAATCACACAGGGGGTGGAACCCCCGACAGTAATCCAGGTCGTTCAATTCCAGGTTGCCAGATCGCACGTCTTCCACTGTTCGCCAGATGCCCACAGCTGTCTGCATGCACGCCTCAAGCATGGTTTCGTCCGGCGGATAAGGGCCAAACGGTTTCACTTGGTCCATGGAAATGGAGAGCACCCAAGCCTCGATGTCCACGGCATCCGGAGTTTCAGGAAGTTCTACCCCGAACTGCCATCGTCCAACCTGTGGGAATGTCGCTCCAGCAAAGCCGATGCGGTTGTGCTCTTCAGGAACAGCGAAGCATGACTTGTCCCAGCACGACTTGAGCAGCCCGACCTGGCCGTAGAGTTGTGCTTCGTATGAGGAGTACAGCGAGTCCGGGATACGCCCGTTGCTCTTCAGTTCCAGAATTCGCACAGCGGGCCGCTGTCCGCCCCAGACTAGGGTGAAGTCCAGATGCACCTTGATGGGCACGCCACTCTGTTCCGTACTGATTTCGAGCTGCGGCACGAGCTTTACGCCGGTGGCTGTGAGCACTTTTTCGATGCCCGTTTCCTGCCAGTGCCCACGTTGCAGGACGATCTGCTTCCCGAGCATACGGGCCATATTCTCTGGGGTAAGGCCGCTCACGGCGGTTGCGGCGGGAATGGCGGACATGCAGAGCTTGCTCGCCACAGCGGAACGTAAGCATTCCATTCCTTTGCCGATGTCCGACATGCCGATATACCGGCTGCGGTCCCCAAGCTCACTGGCTGTTTTCTGCTCGGCGTGAGCCAGAAGTCCTTGAGTCAGGAGACGAAGCAGCCCTTGCGCTTTCGTGTCATCATGCGGCATTGGCGTACCTCCACCACACCTTGCGGGTACCGTCCCACTGGAATCCGGCCTTGCGCAGGAATTCCTTCTTGGAAAGGGTGTCACCAGTCGCCAGCACGCACTGCCTTCCGTCGTTGGCCGTGCCATTGCGATACTGGACGCCATCCAGACGGGGCAGATTCGCCGGGCCTGTACCATTGCCTTCGGGAGGCAATTTCGGCTGTGACCGGTTCGGATTTCTCCCGTGGTTGCGGGGTGAAAAACCAGCGTTGTGCGGTTCTCTTTGATGCGAGGCCATTTCACCGTCATCATCGCTTTCCGTCACGATCCCAATAAGAGCCGACAAGCCATATCGGCGAGCATACGTCATGGCAGAGCCATATCCCTGGGGATCATTCTTCGGCAGCGGCATGGTCAAAAGCGATGCCTGCCACTGTCCCGTCTCCGCATGCACGATCTTGGTTACCAACCCAAGCTGGTTGGCCGCAACCGATACTGGATACGGGGTCAGCCAGATGCCGTGCTCAAGCAGAGCATCCCGACACGCATCCATTACCGAATGAAGCGTTGCATATCGACTGTTGGTGAATGTATTCTTAGCATCCTTCAGCGCAGGAGAAAGCATTTGCTGCATCAGGATCATTGCCGCTGCCAGTTCAGTGATTTCTGGGGAACTCATTTGGGGATTCATCGCTTGCCTCCATTAATATAATCGTCGCGTGCTACGAAATAAAGACGGGATTCGGGAGGTGAGAATTAAACAAAAAGCCAAATATTCAATTAGGTAATATATGTCTGATGCAGAATGAAATACGGCCAACAACGCAGCCGCCACTGCTGGCAAGGGGCGCTGTCATATATCATATTGATATCATTGATATTTTGTGCGACAAAGGCGTTTTGATCGCATCTATCATCTCTAGAATGATATTAGGAGACGGGCATAATCGTTTGATGTTCCGTTGACATGCGGTTACACCAATACGTAACGTATGGGCTATGCCAAGCTCGATCTTCGATCCTTAAAATGGAATTAGATATGATGGCCGAGAAAAAAACTAGAAGTCGGATTCCGCAAGGAGCTAAACTTCGAGCTCAGCTCCAAAAAGAGATCGATTCTACGTGTCCTTTTTGCGGGAATGAAGATGTAGGGCACTTTCAAGTCCATCATATAGATGAGACCCCCTCAAATAACGAAATTGACAATCTCATTCTCCTTTGCCCGAACTGCCATTCCAAAATTACTAAGGGCGATATTCCGCAAGTTGATGTATGGAAACGAAAAATTCAGTTGGCGCGTGGCGTTGAATCCACTAAAGCCAAAATTATTCAGTTTAACTCTCACGTTGATAGCGCTATTGTTGGAGACAACAACAAAGTAACTGTCAACCAACCCAAAAAGAAAATTATTAATAAATATCCAGAAGGGACACTCGGAGCTGATCGAGATAAGGCAAACTATATAAGCTACTTAATTTCAAGATACAATGACTATAAAGCATATGAACTAGGCAAAGACAAAGTAAACTATGCTGTTTTTGGCTCTCGCCTGAAAAAGAAGTATGGCATTGGACAAACAAAAACAATATACAATGTGTCGATAGAAATGTTTGACGATTTATCAACACACATAAAAAGCAAAATTGACGGGACAAAACTCGGTAGAATCAAGAAAAAAACACAAAAAAACTACTCTAGCTTTTCGGAGTACATTGATAAATATGCAAACCCAACCTGCTAGATACACATCATACAATTAGCGGCTAATTAGTCTAGCTGCAAAGATATTCTGAGAGAGACTCAACGGTGGGCAAACTAAAAAATAACAGCCAAATTGTCGTCCATGTTGCCATGCGGGAGGCCGTGCTTCGAAGAAAGATTCGGCGCCACCTTCGAACTCTTGGCTTCCGCAAAACTAAAGAAGGTAATCTGGAGATAGACGGTAGCGGTAAGGATGCCATCCGCGCCTTGCACCGATCCCAGAGAGATGAACGGCTCACAAGCAATGCCGATTTTCTTGCACGACGGGCTCCTCAATTGCTCCGTCATTTTGCGTCCGGACAAGATGTTGACCCCGCTGCCATAACACCGGTGCTGGACCGAATTCGCGCTGGCTCATGGCAGTCCGATTTGTTCCGCCTGGCGTCGCTTACATGGTCCGTGCCTGTGTCAAATGGATTTGGCAGGAGGCTTCGATACCTTGTTTGGGACGCCAATAATGAGAAACTGATTGGACTAATAGCGATTGGTGATCCTGTTTTCAATCTTTCGGTCCGAGATAATCTTATCGGCTGGAGCAGTACCGATCGAGGCGCTCGTCTTGTTAACATCATGGACGCTTTCGTTCTCGGCGCTTTGCCTCCATACAATTCGTTACTAGGCGGCAAGCTGGTTGCCTGCCTCCTTCGAACACGTGATATTTATAATGATTTTTTGCGCACCTATGGAGGGACTGTAGGCATTATTTCAGGACAAAAGAAGAAAGCACGCCTTCTCACCGTGACAACGTCGTCATCCATGGGCCGTTCTTCTGTTTACAACAGATTAAAACTGGATGGCGTCCAATATTTAACTCCCATCGGATACACGGGCGGGTGGGGGCATTTCCACATCCCTGACAGCCTATTTTTAGAATTACGTGAATATCTGCGTAGCATTGGACATCGCTATGCAGACCTCCACCAATTTGGACAAGGGCCAAACTGGCGCTTGCGGACAACACGCGCAGCTCTGAATGCGTTGGGATTTAGAGAAGATCTGCTTCGCCATGGTATCCAGCGGCAAGTCTTTATGTGCAACTTGGCTGCCAATGCCACACAACTATTGCGCACTGGCAAGGGACGTCCGGACCTATCAACTCTTCTTACTGCCCGAGAAGTTGCTGAATTAGCTGTTGAGCGTTGGATACTACCACGATCACAAAGACGGCCTGAGTACCGAGCGTGGACGAATGAAAATTTGCTCCAGCTATTAGGAAATAACCAATGCACTCCTATGGTTCAGGGTGCGGCGGACATGATCTGAGTTGTAAGGGACCAAGCGAGCGAAAATGACAAACCCTCTTAAAGAATGGCAGGAACGCCTAGAGAGGCATTTTCAATCGCTTGCCCGCGCGCGTGGAGAGACTGGATTTCCAATTTTTGCTCTTGAGCACGGGCTGAGCGAAGATGAATTGGAGCAAATATCTCAGATCCTATGTTCACGCCTAAAGGGCAATCGAGTTTTATCTCTAGATTGGCTGCTTTGGGTTGTCTACGCGACTGAGCGTGGATACAGCTATGCTGGTGACGAGTATTGGCCCTCGTTCGAAGGACAGATGCCTGGATGGGGATTCACTGACCGAGAAAAAATTAAACCGTGGTTTCGTAAATTTCAAAAGACATACAATGGAGTGATCCCATCCGGACCGTGGGCGGGACATTTTAGTATTATTTCTTGGCCCATTACTCACGCAATACTACCCCGCTATCTTCAGCATCAGTTTGCGCGGCTTCTGTATGACCTTCGATTTAGCCTCGCCTCCCTCGCTAACCTTGCCCCCCAAGCAATTGGACGGCATCTTGCGGTTAATGCGCGATACGCCTCAACCCGCTTCCAAGAATTCCTCCAACAGGAAGAACTTACAGGTCGGATAGTCCTCGCGCTTCTCGGTGAAGAGCCGTCTCAAGGGAAAGAGCCGATTTATCCTCCGACTCTAAGACGTATTGTTTTCGATCTGGAACAGGTCCGCAACGCTAGAGAGTGGCTGAAAGAAACAAAACGCGTCGTCTCTGATCGCTTCAGAGGCATTGGGCGCGGAGCCGGGACAACTGCCCCTAGCCCCGCCGTTGGTACTCCCAAGCGAACAGAGATGAACAAAACGACTCAGAGCCTTCGGCCCGGCTTGTTGTTGCGCCATATAGGTGGTGGATCTTGGTCCGTATTCCTCGAAGTACCCTCTTTTCGTAGTCTCGCAACCATCAGTTCTGCTCTTCAGTCGTTTTTGCAACGCACACGATGTCGTCTTAATGGTGGTTGCGACATGAAACCTACCGGCTGGCTTTTATCTGGGAATAGAAAAGGCATCCTGAAGAGCTGGCCAGACCCAGCCAGGCCGCTGGTTCAGTTTGAACACCCATTTCCAGCACTCGATAACTTCCTTGAAACCGAGTGCCGTCTCAGCCGAGGTTCAATTTGGTTGTTCAAGGTTGGAAATGATGGCATAGCGCATGAGATAAATGGACGAGTTACACGTCCTGGTCGAACCTATATAGTTGTGACAACTGGGGCGTTGCCAGATTCCCATGCGGTCATGAGCCCGTGTAGTGTCGATTGTGAAGGAGTGGCAGCCTTTCGTCTTGATATTCCGTCCGTTGTATCCGTTAAGACAACTGAATGGCTTCATGGGTTGGGACTACAGGTCTCGCGTACAATCAGAGTCTGGCCAGCGGGGTTGCCTGGGCGTGGTTGGGATGGAGAAGGGAAAAGCGAGTGGTTGACAACAGAAGCGCCCTGTTTTGGCATCGAGCATGACCATCAGGTTGATAGCTATACGTTTAGTCTGGACAACGAACCGGAGACCACGATTAAAACCGACGGCATTGGCTTAGCCCTTTTCTTCCGCATTCCGCCATTAACGGCAGGCATGCATACACTGTCCATAAAGGCCTTCCGCAGCCCCCTGCTAGACCCACTTGCGTCATCAGCACAGGCCGAAGGTTTCGTTCAACTCAAAGTGCGTGAGCCGGAACCCTGGATACCTGGAGTCGCCGCTCACCCAGGCCTGATAGTTTCAGTCGATCCGAGTGATCCGGATCTTGATACCTTATGGAGAAATAAAGTCCGCCTCTCAATTTTTGGGCCAGAGGGCTATTCAGTAATTCTTTCTATACGCCTTCTGGCTGCAGATGGTCATGAAATCCTATATGAACCAATCGGGCCACCGATGAACCTCCCGGTCAAGCCGGAAGTCTGGCAGCGGGCCTTAGGCCGGTTCCTAACAAACGAAAAGCACAGTTGGATTTATTTAGAAGCTTCAAACGGCGAATTAGTTGTCGAAGGTGGGACATTAGGTAGGTATATACTGCGTTGTGAACACGATGTGTTGCCCCTACGCTGGGTACCTCGAACAATCCGTAGAGACGTTAGCCTCAGACTTGTGGATGACAGCGGACAGAATTCCCCTCAACAAGTCCTTTTTTATAGCACTGAGCGTCCGTTGAAAGGAATAACGCTAGCACCTGATGAGGCGAGAGTCGGAAGCCCTGTTGCCCCTCCTGGAGGGCTATATTCGGCTAAACGTGGCGATTTTTCTGATGCGTTGTTTGTCAGCACAGGTCTATATGGAAATGGTCTGCAATCCCTAAGTGTAAAACCTACTTTCCCTGAGTTAAAGAATCATTCCTTTTCACTTCCAACGGCCTTACGCATCTTAGCCGCGTGGGATGGAGCCCGCCTGTCGGGACCTATTGCGGACCTTAGGCAACAACAAGTTGTAAATGGCCTTCTCCAAGCTCTCTACAGTACACTATATGGCCCCCAATGGATGGCAGAAGAAAAGCGATTAACAGATAAGCTCAAAAACGATCACCCTCTTGAAGCCCTGAAAAGAAAAGTGGACAAATTGGTTGCTTGTCCAACAATCCAAACACGAGCACCAAGAGGAGGCGTTGTTCTGAGAAGACGAACCAGCTTTGCCGAGACACTTGATAAGGACCATTCGCAAATGGACCGCAGTGTATATCGAGGAACGCTCTGGTTTTGTGAGGTCGCCTCACAGTTCAAAATTAGCAGGGGGCGGAAATTTTGTGAATTTGCACTCCTACTTGCCAGCCAGCCGCACCGCCTTCCTTCCGTTTATGAAAAAGATTTCGACAGGTTGCTCAAGGAAGTTGTGGCAGTCCCGGCGATTCTGCTCGGTGCTCGCTTGCTGGCGCTTCTCTGCGTGGATCAAAATGACGATGCTGCTTACCCCGTGTTACCCAGGTGGTGGGAATGGCAATCGACCGCATAACTGAACAGGACGTACTTGCCTGTTGCCGA
Source organism: Desulfovibrionaceae bacterium (assembly GCA_036541255.1). Taxonomy (GTDB): domain Bacteria; phylum Desulfobacterota; class Desulfovibrionia; order Desulfovibrionales; family Desulfovibrionaceae; genus Paucidesulfovibrio. Next base: position 13,515 of record JAZHDD010000013.1, read on the forward strand.
CAGATCCTAGGCTTGCAAAAATGTCAACAGTCTTCAGTGGAGGATATTTGCCTAATTGCGGGGTTGGTCAGACGTAGTGCTGGCATCAATTGTCCCTGCTCACGCACTACGTTACGAGCGTCCTTGCTCGAAAGTCTGCAACATTTAACAACAGATATCGACTCGTTGTCTGACTCCATTGATGCTACCATCGAGGGACTCATCGTAGGCGGTGATCTTCTTGAACTCAACGATGTCGTAACAGACGACACGGCAGTGCGAGGGACGTGGGTCTTCTCTGCGCCTCCAAGTTTTGTTGTGAGGCCAAGCGGAGATATTTTTCTCTTCGGCATTGTTGCCGATCAAGATGTCTTCCTTCCATACTCGCTTTCTTCACGCATTATCCATAATGGGTTTACCCGGACAATTGTACCCGAGTCGGGTGAAGACCTTGTTGCGGAACTCCAGGCGCAAGGCTTGCAGCAACTTTCAAACGACGTTTGGCTCAAAAGCCCCAAAAAGGAGGCTGCTGCAGAATTGTTAGGGCGGTATGAACGGAGTCTTGCTGTACAGCCTTTAGCCGGGACCGTTGCGGATTTGGTGATCCTCGATACAGAACGTCCGCCTACCTATTACCGAGGTCGATGGACAGCCCCCAAAAAACAAAGCGGTAGCTATCTAGCGAGACGGCCTCAGGAATTCGGAGCCCCCCAATGGTGTTTCGTTGCCTTGGAAAACGGTCTGCCGGTTCGATTTCTTGATCTACCGCTTGAACGCACTCGCTGGAGGGGATGTGACGTTGCCTGGCACTTGCAGATGGCAATAGATTACTGCCGCCACGCTCCCCAGCGCTATCGACGCGTTGCAGAAAGTGGTGGCATTCGTTTTGATTTTTTTTCACCATTACCTCAGTGGGCGCAACGGCGGCTTATGGTTTTTGGCAAGACCGCAACAAGGGAACGTTGCCTGATTTCATATTTGTTGCCATCAAGCGAGGCGCAGGCCGAGGCGCGATTCCTTCAGGAACGACTTTGGTTATTACTTTTGGAAGAGTAAAATTGGAGACCAATAGTGCAAACGATTCAAGAGACAATAGAACAGTTGCATGGCGCACTTCGCGATTACATTGAGGCGACCTACCACATAAGTGCAAAATCGCTAATAGCTAGACGCAAAGAGTTACTTGACCAACCTGGTGTTATCCACCAAACACCCTATCTAGAATCAACCCCTCGCTATCAGACAGGCAAACATTTTGTTGAGATGGAGGGTTTGCCCCCTGCTGCACTGGAGGCCTACCTCACTCTTTCAAAACCTAATGGCGACTTGCCTCGGCTCATTTACGATCCGCCGTACAAACATCAGTCGGAAGCTATACGCGGCAGTCTGATCGATGAACGCAATCTTATTATTATGACGGGAACGGGATCGGGAAAGACCGAGTCGTTCCTACTGCCTATTCTAGGCAAGCTCGCTCGTGAAGCCAAAGAACACCCTCAGTCCTTTGGTGAGCAACCGGCCATGAGGGCTCTTATCCTCTATCCAATGAACGCGCTTGTGAATGATCAATTGGGTCGCCTCCGTGCTTTATTCGGAGATCCACGACTTGTAACTCTCTTTAAAGGATGGGCTGGCCGTCCGCCACGTTTTGCGCGCTACACAAGCCGCACTCCTTATGCTGGTATTCGAACGTCCAAGAAGGACTCCATAAAACTAAATGCATTCGACGAATTCTATGCGGACAATGAGCGCAAGGCACAGGACTCTGAATCTGAGGAACAGCAGGAAGCGCAACGGCTTTTGCAGGCTCTCAGAGAGCGTGGGAAATGGCCTGCCAAGCCAAGCTTAGCTGCTTGGTTTGGGGATAAAGGCAGTAGGTGGCAAAACTCCAAAACGGGGAAATTTGTCAGGGCCATCACTCTGCCAGACGATTCTGAATTGCTCACACGCCATGAGGTTCAGGCCGCACCTCCAGATCTTCTCGTCACCAACTATTCAATGCTTGAATATATGTTGATGCGCCCGATTGAACGACCGATCTTCGATAGAACACACGCATGGCTTGAAGATAATCCTGACGAAAAATTTCTGGTCGTGCTTGATGAAGCACACCTGTACAGGGGCGCTGCTGGCGCTGAAGTCGCACTACTGCTGCGGCGCTTACGTGATCGACTTGGGATTCCAACAGAACGTTTTCAGGTCATTTGTGCGACCGCTAGCTTTCACGACCACGGATATGCACCTCAATTCGGAGCGCAGCTCTCCGGCTTGCCGCCGGAGAGCTTCAACGCCATCTCGGGTGACCTCAACCTCATGCCCCACGAAGCTGCGGGTTCCGATAGCGAGGCCGAGGTTCTTGCCCGTATTGATTTGCAAAAATATTATGATGCCCTTGATGACGCAGGCCGTCTTGCTGCGATCAGACCTTTGCTTGACTACCGGCATACGGAAAACCATAGCTCTGTTGAAGCTACGCTTTACCATGCCCTTGTCGATTTCGGCCCGATGAGCTTGCTTGTCAACACGACGATGAAGCAGGCCGTTCCTATTTCTGAATTAGGACGTGAATTGTTTCCAACGTCCTCCCCCAGCAAAGCCGATGCCGCAGTTACCGTACTAATGTCCCTTGGAAGCATTGCTCGCCTTGACCCCAAAACCCCTGGCCTGCTGCCGTGTCGTATTCATAGTTTCTTTCGCGGTCTTCCGGGGTTGTGGGTTTGCATGGATCCAGACTGCAGCGAGATAGATGAAAAGGATCGGGACGGAATTTGCGGGAAGATGTACAGCCAGCCACGCGAACGCTGCAAATGCGGCGCGCGTGTACTGGAATTGTATACCTGTAGGAATTGCGGCACGGCCTATGCGCGCGCTTACACGGACGATGTAGACGCGCCCTCGACGCTGTGGTCTGAGCCAGGACAAAATCTCCGCATGGCAGACGGAGAAACCAGTTCACTTTTGCCTCTAGACCTGCTCCTTGAGCCTCCGACACTTGAGGATGTGGCCGAGCCCGCCGATTACGATCTTGAAACAGGACGTCTCAACCCATCGTTTTTGGGGCAACGCAACCGAAGAGTTTATATCCGTAGCGATCGTGTGTCTGATTCAACGGACGAAGAAAATGATTCTCCATCCGGATTTGAGATGCGTGCCCAATTTGTGCCTTGCGCCGTATGTGGTAAAGCAGCACGTTTTGGCCGAACATATGTTCAGGACCACCAGACCAAAGGTGACCAACCCTTTCAGGCTCTTGTCGCCCGACAAATCCAGATCCAGCCGCCTGCCCCCGTTGCGCCTACTCGTTTTGCGCCACTCCAAGGTCGGAAGGTGCTGACATTTTCGGATTCAAGACAAGTCGCAGCCCGCCTTGCGCCAAATTTACAAATGTATTCGGTGCGCGACTCATTGCGTCCCCTAATCGCATGGGGATACCGCCGCCTTCAGGCTGTTTCTGTTCTTCAGCAGAACTTAAATCTTGAAGATCTCTACCTTGCAGTTTTGCTTGCTTCCAAATCGCTCAATGTCCGTTTACGTCCGGAGATGAAGGCGGGCGAGAGCTTTGGAGCTGAATTGACAGTCGAAAATGCTGTCCTCAAAGAAGAGGTTGATGATGCAGGTCTTCTTAATCTTTGTATGGAGATACGTAACGAACGTCCTCCTGAAGCCCTGCTCGATAATATCATCACAACCGTGCAAGATCGGTTTCTAGGCTTTGAAGCTCTTGCGCTTGCTTCCATTGCCGAACGAAACAAGCATACTGTTGCGCTTGAAACGCTACCTCCCATTCCAGGTGTTGCGGAAACGCCAGAAGCAAAAGTTGGGCTTGCGCGTGCTTGGCTTCGTTGCTGGCAGAACTACGGCTTCTGGCTGAGTTCGATGCCGCCTGTTTGGTGGAGGAGACCTCGTTCAGAAGGTGTCAGTATTCGGGGGCATAAGGGCAAGTTCAAGGCCATGGACAAAGTGTTAACGGATAAGGCGGCCCGTAAAGTGTTTTGGAACAAATGGTCCCCATCACTACTTGCCTTATTTACACAAGATTCCGACAACGGCTTCAAGCGCCTGCGCGGCAGCGAACTGACCCTTCTTTTTGAAGGCCAGTGGGTTCACTGCGCGAGTTGTAAATCTGTCCATCGCCCGATTCCGGGCATCGGACATTGTCTTGATTGCGGTAGTCAGAACATTAGGGAACTCGATCCTGCCCTAGACCCTGTTTTTAACGCTCGAAAGGGTTTCTATCGCAAACCCGTCATAGAGGCGCTTGGCGACCCCCCTCGCCAGCCCATGGCGCTGATTGCTGGCGAACACACTGCTCAACTCAACGCTCCACAGAATGAAGATGTTTTTTCAAAGTCCGAAGAAAACGAACTCCTTTTCCAAGATATCGCTTTGGGAGGACGAAACAGCAGATCCACAGCTATAGACGTACTCTCAAGCACCACCACCATGGAAGTCGGAATAGACATCGGCGCGCTGTCAGGGGTGGCTTTGCGGAACATGCCGCCTGGACGTGCGAATTATCAGCAGCGCTCTGGACGAGCTGGTCGCCGTGGAAGCGCGGTGGCCACGGTCGTAGCTTTTGGTAGCGCAGACAGCCATGACGAGCACTATTTTTCCGAACCGGACGGAATGATTCGCGGTGATGTGATTGATCCCAAATTAACTTTGGACAACCGCGAAATTGTGCGTCGCCATATTCGAGCTTTCCTATTGCAGAATTATCACCAAGATCGGCTTCCCGAAGTCGATCCTAGCCAGCGACATGACCTGTTTTCAGTCCTTGGAACTGTGTCTGAATTCCGGAACGGCACTTCTATCCTGAATCGCGATGACTTTGCTGCATGGTTAAACGAAAACGAAAAGCTGTTACGCAATCGTGTGTCAGCATGGATTCCTATGGAGCTCTCGCAAAACGACCGCGAGGAACTTCTTGAAGGGCTAGCGGAGGACTGTCTCAAAGCGGTCGATGACGCAATCAGGGCGGAACCTGGCGAGTCGAATGGTCAGAGTGAAATCGAAAACGACATAGAATCGGAAGATACTCCCGAAACGGGCGAGGTGCAGCCCCTACAGGCTTCGCGTCCAGAAAAACTTCTTGATAGGCTGCTTTACTGTGGGAAACTGCCCCGGTATGCTTTCCCCATTGATGTTGCTACATTCCATGTTTTCGACCGCGGCCGTTCCACACGTTTTCGACCGATTATGCGTTTTGCCCCTCAGCAAAGTCTTCCCGTGGCCTTGACGCAATATGCGCCGGGCAAGCAGGTCTGGATATCTGGAAAATGCTATACATCAGGAGCGATTTACTCGGTTATGTCTAGCGACCGATATGTCGCTTGGGAGTCAAAACGCATCTATATGGAGTGTAGTGAGTGCGGTTTTGCGAAGACATTCGCCATCGGAGAGGCGGATAGAAACAAAATCCGCGACTGTGAAGCGTGCGGTGGAAAGGATTGTTTCGGTCCTGGGCGATACTGGTTGCGCCCGCCGGGCTTCGCCCACCCAATCGATTTGGAAGAGGCGACATCACCTACTGATATTCCAGAAACAAGCTATGCAACACGAGCTAAGCTTACAATGGGTACCCCGGACGAAGAGGCCGGGTGGGTTACAGTAAACGACCGTATTCGTGCCCTGCGCTCCAGGCAGCATTTGCTGGTGTCAAATAGCGGCCCCAGAAAAGAAGGTTATACTTACTGCACAAAATGCGGTCGCATAGAGGCAAGTACAGAACCGTCCCCCTTGTTGGGCGGACAACACCGCAAACCCTATCCAGAAGACGATGACAAGCTGATATGTGATGGCATAAGCCCGGCCAGGCACATCGTCCTTGGAACAGATTTTATCACAGATATAGCACTGTTCTCTGTGCGAGTGGACGAGCCCCTCAGTCTTAAACCCGGCCACACTTCCACTCTGGTCGCCCTCAGGACTGTGAGCGAGGCACTCGCGAAGGCAGCCTCCCAGTTATTGGAAATTGAGCCAGGTGAATTGATGGCTGAGTTCCGGCCCGCTCTTACCCCTAATGGGATAAAAGGGCTTGAGGCGGAAATATTCCTTTACGACACATTGCCGGGAGGGGCCGGATTCTCAAGTCAACTTGCAAACCAGGGCCTCGCATTGTTTCAACGTGCACTATCTCTAATGCAGAACTGCCCAGAGAATTGTGATGCGTCCTGTTACCGCTGCTTGCGAAGTTTCAAAAACAAATTCGAACACAGTCTTCTTGACCGTCATGTGGGTGTAGAACTCCTTGAATATTTGCTAACAGGGGAGTTGCCTGGCTTCAATGAAACACGCCTAACTATCTCATATGCATTGCTCTACAATGATCTGGCACGAAGCCATGGCAATCAGATCAACTTCCGGGCGGATGCAGAAGTTCCCTTAAGGGATGGCCGTGTTATCACCGTGCCAATTCTCGCTGAGCACAATGGGAATAAATTCGTCATTGCGCTTTCTGGTCCGCTGACCTGGGGATATCCAGTCGATCTCTATCTGTCCGAGTTGTGTGATAGTGGCAATGATTACAAGCTGATAGTTGAAAGCGAACTTGCCGTGCGTGACAACCTTGCATACGCTACTCGCAGTGTTTTCCAACAGTTGAACAGGTAGGCACAAGCGATAGGGTCTCAAATGGCAATGGATTCGAAACGCCGGATAAAATCGGTAGACGTAAACTGTCGCCCTCCCGAGCCACAGCTACTTGATACTTGCGTTCTTCAAAATCTAGATTGGATCGATCGCCAGCTTGAAATGAAAGGGCAAATAGTATGGGATGACGCCGCCTTGTTGAGCCTTTCTACTCGTTATGGCGTCGATACAGCAAACGACCTCGTGGATCTTGGGATTTTATACAAAGAGTTTGAAGTGTTGGGCTATTATCCGTGGTTGACATGCAAGACAAATTTTATCGAGGTCTCAGCCACAAGGAGGGAGTGCGCCGCAACTGTTAATGACATGTTATGTTTCTTCAAGGGACATCAAGAGGACTTGTCCGCCCAAACATATTCTGGTGTTGCTCTCGGTTTGCTGGATGAAGTCGAATCAGCACGAGTTTCCCCTCTCTTGCTGAGAGGGTTGGGGGTAAAATCCGTTAGCGATGTTTTCCTATGCGATGGGCCTTTGTCCTTTCTTCCAGACGCTGGAGACCGTCAAATAGCCGGGTCTGCGGTTTTGGCTAATGTCCCGGTCATTCTAACTACGGACCGCAAGACCTTTTGGAAGCATCGCAAAACGTTAAGCGACTTCGGGGTGCAAGTAATGCGGCCAACTGAACTGCTCAATCTATACGAACCATACTGGGAGGCTCTCTTCGATGAGTTTGATCTTCAGGCGAACAAGATGTTCTGATGATGCGTTTCTCAAAATTCAACAACAGTCTCAATCTATCAGTATCCTTTCTATCTGAATTATTACGTCGTAATAATTGTCAACCCTATTCTTTCTCCCTGAATTTCCAAGCAAGACGCACGTGCCGTTCCAGGACCTTTTTGTGAGCCTGGATGCACTCCTGCAGAAATCTATTCTGTTGCTCCTTGGTCTCATCCCCACCAAGATAGCATTTGGCGTCGAAACACATAGATTCGACTGAATTCCAATCTATGGCCTGTTCAGAGGGTTTTACAACTCTGATGTTCTCGGTCTTAGGATCAAATTCATATGATTCATCCGAGCGCTGTACGCACTTATACCCGCTCCAGGAGCATATGTCGCTCCAAGAGCCACTTGATGCCGTTCCCGCTTGAAGTAGAGCTTTCCGTTTTCTTCCCGATAGCCGTAGGCCCTTTCCACTTTTTTCAGGGTCAGGGCTGTGTCCAAGTCTTCTTTGACTCGGTTCAGGTAATCCCATAACGAGTTTTGCCGACTCACATTTGTTTCCTTGTCGTTGCTGGCTATCTCGTCGGATTAGCTGTCATTCGAATGCCGCTTCAACGACTCCATCATATCTAGGACCACGGCGAGTTCCCTCTCGGGGAGCTCAGACAGGATATACTTCGCCTTGGACAAATTCGCCGACTCTGCCTTTTCGACATCGAGCAGTTTGCTCCCCTCGACACGTAATGCATTGGCTATTTGCAACAGCACCCTGACCGACAGCTTGCCGACGCCGCGCTCCACTTCGCCGAGGTATTTGTAGCTGATGCCCGCCTTCTCGGCCAAGGATTGCTGACTGAGGCCGCACGCCTTCCGCAGTTCTCTGATCCTGGATCCGATTTTTTCAAAAGCCTCATTCATCCTTACTCCTCCGATTGCGTTCTACAATGGGGGAGGGATGGACAAAGCAAAACCCGGTAGAGGTTTTACAAAATGTAGACTTTTAACACTTATAGGTGTTAGAAGAGATACCAACACACCTTCTTCTGGTGACTGGAAACGAACAAAACCTTTTTACCTCTACCTGGAGTCATCACAATGGAAGCAAAGGAAATTCCTGCAAATAGCACGAAAATGATTTACTATTTCGTATGGTTGGCAGTCTGTGCTATCGTGGCGTTCTTGCTGGTATTCCCGAACACGAAACTGCACTATGGGTTCTTTATGAAATTACTCGGCATGATCGGCGGATTCCTCGGTGGATTTGTCGGATTTGTCGTTGGCGATCTTATCCGCAGGTTGGCCATTCCTGACATGATTTTCACCTCGGGTGGATTCTTCGGCCTTCTGCGAGCGCGACTCTTCTGGATGTGCGGGCCGCAACTGATTGGTATCGTAATCGGTGCTGCGCTGGCAGTCTCACTGATCCTTAAAGTAAACTAGGGAGAGAAAATGAAGGGCGTAATGCGTATCGCACCCGTCGGCTTGGTTGTGTGCTTTCTGTTATTCGGCTGCGGCCAATCCGACGAGATCAAGCGGGAGGAATTCTCCGGTAGGGAACAAGCCGCTATGTACAGGTCTGCCATGGCTATTCTGGAACGCTTGCCAGCGGATTTCGATCACGAGAGCATGTTCCTGTTCCACAGTGGGGACAATGACATCATTGGCCTTGCCCACACGGGGGAGAAAGGATTCATGGTAGGAAACAGCGTGAACACCAACTTGCTGACGACTTGTGAATTCTTTGAGCCCGTTACCCTCCAGGGGAAGGATATTCAGTTCGACAACATAGCTAGTGGAGCTTCAGGCAAATTAGACGGTTCGGAACTGACTCTCTTGGGACTGAGCGATGCTGAATATTGCGGCATGGGCGCTTCTATCGATGGAACATTCACTCGTTTCGCCGAGATCGTTTTCGGTCGGACCGGTGGAAAACTCGCTGTTAAGCACGTGTACAGGTTGGAGTGACGTAGCCAGAAGGCGTATTTAGCCCATACCTATTGGAGGACAGACAGTTGCTATGTTTATTCTTCTCTAAGAGGCTAGGCAGGTGGTCACGGATTCACTAACTTTCAAATCCAAGTCACATGCACCCGACTGTGTTTGTGATTCTATTGTGCGTGTTTTACGGATCTGACCTGTCGAACCTTTGACTTGAGAGGCTTTATGCACTTCGGATTGCAAGCTATTGCGGCTCTTTTCCGGTTTAAGTGGTAAACCCTATAGGCGGCGGGCATACCGTTTTGCCCGTTCAGGAGCCCGGTTGAGCTATGATCAACCATCGGCGTCAGCCTCGTTTTCGCAAGGCTGCTCAAGAATGGTTTTGAAGGGAGGGGCTCCGGCTCCTCCCTTCTTTTTGCCTTTACTCCATCCTCATGGGCTGAATCTCTGCCCGTAGTTCCCCCCTCGCTGACAATTTCAAAAGGAATCTTCCTCTGCCTGACCACCTGCGACAGGAAGAGCCGCACGGCTGCGCTCGGACTCAGGCCTTACGGCTACCGGGATACGGAGTTTTTCAAACTCAGGATTATGGGGATTCATGAAGCGAAGTACGCTTTAGCTGATGAACCTTCTTTGTAGAATCTGAATGACTATACGAAATGACATTGTTTTTGAAAAGCGCTACGAGGCTAGCAGGGAAAAATTATCCGCCGTTCCCGCCACAACCGCCCGACCAGCTTTTAAGCCGCCTGGGAAAATCCCAGGCGGCTTTTTCGTGTTAGGCGAAGATCTCGCCGGTTGAGATAGAAACGTTATGATTTCCGGATGAGCTAATTTTGGTATTCGTGATCATTATATGATGATCTCCACCCCTCTGGCGTTCTACTTCGAAACCAGACTTGCGTAAAAAAGCCTGGGATCGGGTAAGCCGCTTGCCTAGAGCAGAAGGAGTCTGGGGCCAAGCCTTTTGTCTGGCTACCCTCTCTTCAACGACCTTATCAAGCGCTTGAAGGAGCATAGTCGGTGTACCTTCCCAGGTCCGGCAGCGTCCCATCAATGTCATAATAGCGTTAGCCACATAATCCGCTTCCAGCGCACGCCCGATGGACTCGCTCTGGTTCTGCCGGTACGCATCCAAAAACGCGCCCGGTTCCCAAGGCATAGCTTCTTCCGCCGCCACGCACCAAGCTGTGAAATCCGCCATTCTTGGTGGATTCTCTACTTTTACGCTAGCCTGATTCCGCAAAGCGCAAGACGCTCCTTCGCAAATCCCCGCAAGGATGCTCGGAGCGGCCTCAGCAAAGGCGGCATCAAGGTGGGCCTTGGTCAATCTCCGCTCGGGCGGGATCACAGGAAGCGTAACACGAAGGCTGCGGTCAGCAAGATCGTGCCGCTCGGCAATCTGATCAATTCCATTGAGCACAATTGGCTTGATGACATTGAACAGCACCTCTTCTTCGTCAGTGAACAGCCGCCTCGCGGAGAAGCTGCCGCCCGTGGCAATGCGGCATAACGCATCCGAGAGCCACGGGGGGACACCAGAGAGGTTGTCCAATGCAACGACATGCGAATTATTCGCAGCGATGATAAGGTCCTGCTCATTACGTGGTGTGGCACGAGTAGGAGCTACCGACGGATCAACCAACCGACGCAGAAAGGCTGTCGTCGTGCTCTTGGCCGTCCCCTGCTCTCCTTCAAGAATGAGGATGGGGAAAGGGCCAGGGGACAGAAGCCCAAGAAGCCAACCCTCCAACAGAATGGCCTCATCTTCCTCAATGTTCAGCAGATTCCGTAATCTCTTGATCGATCCACCGCGCTTTGGCTCAGGCAATGGCATCAGGCCCTTCGTGCGGCGGAACCGAACAGGCGGGTCACTAACAACTCGCCACCCCTCAGCTGTTATCTCGATCGCCCGCCAGGAATCATCGCAGAGATCAAGGTAAACGGCTGATCCGAGGTGGGCAACGCGGGTGAAGACCTTTTGCCTTACATTACCCCCATGAATGGCCCGAGCGATGAGATCGTTTATTAGATCGTTTGCCGCAAGAACCTTCAAGGACTTTCCGGTCTCCTGATAGTAGTTATAGCTTAGCAAACGTCTAAACTCCGGGCTCCCAACGCGATACGTCTCCCGATGGCCGTTCACCCTGATATCCGCATAAGGATCGCCATCCTCTGATGGGTAAAGGTCAAACGCTTGGCCCAACTTCAACAGCTTTTCTACCTCGGCAGATTTGGCGGCTTCGGACATCTCGGAAGGAGACGCCTTGAGCCATAGTTGGGAAGGCGTCGTGACACCGCAATCACACCCGCAGTTGAAGATGGTCTTGATTTTATCACAACTAATGTTGGGGACAACCCTATCGAATTTTTCATTCGCCTTTAGCGGGTCATACTCCGGATAGTCGAAGCTGAAGTCGTGTGCAAGCCAACGTCCACGAAGACCCAGTCCCCTCAGGACGGAGATCAATGCATGCCACTCCGGCTCTGACAAAGTCCGCGAATGCTGGATGCAATGACGAACAAAGGCACACCGCATAATGAACTTGGACGCATCGACCAATCCACTGGCCGGTGGTTCGTGCACCAGTAGCTTATGGAATCCGTAAAGTGAGCTCAACGCCTCCACATTTTTCATATCCCACGGGACAACATCGACCTGTCGGGGGGCTCTCGCGAGCTTGATCAGCTCCGTATAAGGCTGCTCTGACAATTCAGCCCATGTCACCGGAACCTTATAGGTGCCTACGTCACGACGGACGCCCACCATACGAAGAAGCTTGCCCTTGCCCATAGCGTACATGCTTAGGTCGAGAGAACAGAGCGCGCCAAGCCAAACCCTAGCAGCGAGATAGCGAGCCATCTGGGCGTAAATCTTTGGCAACAACGGGTCACCGTCGGCTGCACCCAACAGATAGTAAGGGCCCACTACATTAACTCCCTTTTTCCCCGTCACAAAAAAACGAAGCAATTCAGGGCAAACCCCCTTTTGCTCCCAATATTTGACAAGCTTAATGCAATCTTGTCGGGCAATTTCCGGATCCTCCTGGCAGTCGAAGTCACAAACGAAGTTGCCCTGGCGACACGGTTCGGGCTTCCCTTGCTCAGGTTCATACTCAAATGCCATGGTCGAGATGAAAGCCGCACCGCTCTGCTTCGCGCGATCGATGGCCTCGTCGGTATTATCAATTACCGTCCAGGGGCCGGGCTTATCCCCAATCAATGGGGCTATGTATCTAATCCATTTCATTATATTACTCCTTATATAACAACAAAAGGCCGGGGCTAATAAGCTCCCGGCCTCCCATTCGCCACCCAATTGAGGCGAACCCTTTAGTCAAGCTGCCGCATCCACCATTCCAAGAATGGGTCACGAACAATCAGCATCTTGCGTGTTCCCTGACGTTTAAAGCATTCCTCCGGTATTTTTTTTAGAGATTTTAAATTCTGAACCGTCCGCCATCGGACAGCGTCGCCTGTCAGACCGTCGAGTGAAGTTCCGGCAAAAACCGGCGGCAGATGGTCTGCCAATTGCTGTTTAAGATTTTCCACGTGTAACCTCCTGTGTTCATTTGTCTTCACAGGATGTCCGTGTTGTGTAAAAAAAAATTCGGAATGATAACCAACTGGACTCATTGCCTGTAGCGGACGTGCGTGGCATGGTCTTCGTCGTAATCATTCTATGAAACCAAACACACACCCCGATGATGACTGCAACCCGATTTCGCTACGCTCTTTTCCCTGGGGATACCTACCAATATTTCATTGATACTCCGGCCAGCCGCAAGGAAATGATCGCCAACGGCGCAGAAGCATTCAGCGTACATACGTTTGATCAGCCCTTGGAACATAACCCAAGACCCAACCGAGTCTGGGGCGATCTTCATTTGTCATTCGACACGATCCAGAGTTCCAGTTCAGAAAGGATGCCCGACATAGTTAACTTCTTATTCACAAAGGACATTCCTGATCAGAGCGTCAAGGCATACTATGTCGACAACTGTGTCGAGATCATAATTGCAGAAAACAGCTTCAGGGGAGAGATCGGCTCTCCTTGCCGCTTGAACTTTGACCGAGACATACGGCTATTGCTTGGGACAGACTCCATACGGCAAATTCAAATCAACTCAGTACCGATCCCTATGAGCCAGACCCTAGTATTGGAGCTAGTAGCCCCCAAAAGATTAGAAGGCTCAGCCTACCCTCTTCCTATGAACAATGACTATTTCAAAGGCTCACGCATTACCCCATTAACTCGGCGTTATTTCCTCTATCATGCCACATTCAAAGGACAGAAAGACTATCTGCCCACCCAATTGGCATTCGTGACTAAATGCAGCATTTTTAACACGTTGCTGCTTCACGGTGGGACACCTACCGAAACGGCGATAGTGTGCGATCTTTTTGGTGGGCACATTCTTTTTTTTGAACACTTGCTTCATCTCCATGGTCGCACGGATCTGATATTCGAGAATCTTCCTCAAGAACTAGAAAAATATCGCGCCAATAAAAGATATCGAACGGGGTGCACAAGCATCGATTCTGCCCTGTCTCATTACCCTGAAAAGTACAAATGCAATCAGGGGTGTGGGGTATCATCTCCTGTTGCCCTTGCATATTTGCCCTCCCCTCCTCGCCAAAAACCGATAATATATGAAGACGAGCACTTCATCCTGAACGCCACCGGCCTCTATTTTGTTGACCCAGAGCGCAACCGGAAAACGCGTGTGATGAACCCGATCTGGGTTAAGAACACATTACAAGCCAGCGAAGATGCTATGGGTGCCCGCGAAATAGTTTGCTACGACGTAAATGGTTTTGTAACCAATCTCGTAATAAAAGAGGATTTAATCGATTCATCAAAGCTGTTCCCTTTACTTAGATCAAAAGGAATTCATGTCCCCAAAGACACCATCCTGTGCGGCAAGCTCAGGCAATACCTTGCCAGCCATTTTCCACCGAAACGCCCCAAAACCCCTACGGCGTATGTCTCCAGTATAGGAGGCTGGCAAAGGGATAACAGTTTCATCTTCCCAGACTCAACCGTATCCACGTCCTCGACTTATACTCTGAACAGTCAAGTGCTCCCGGTTGGAGTGAAAAGCAAAAAACTCCTGCCCCACACTTCCAGCCATACGACTACATCCGATCCCTACCTCCTGCTCTCCACTCTAGCTTCATTATCCGCACCTTTCCTCAAGCACAGAAAACTCCCCGGACTGAATCGTCATTTCCATGGCGGGACCGAAGCCAGTCGGGCGGCGATTGTCCACGCAGCAAGCTCAGTATGGGATCAAACGCCGTACCTGTTTGCCGACGCGGAAAAACATCTCGTGGCTCTGAAGATGCAACACAAAGACGCGGTGCTTGGTATCCTTGAAATCCCACCGACCAAAACCAAGACAATGAACAGTCTGGTCCGGCGATATTTTTACGGGCGAAAGGGAGGGGACAAGGGGATACGAGGCGTTATCATCTCCTCTGGTGAGACGCCCATGGGACAGGGCCAAAATAGCGAAAAAGGATTCAACGCCTTCACGCACCAAAACAATGTCCTGGGGATCGATATCTGGATTGGGAATTCAAGCCCTACTGGGTTCCATTTTAACTACGACGCCACACGCACCATAGTCCAACAACTCGAGGTTCACGGAGCCAAGTATCTTGAAAGAATCCAGACCTGCGAAAAGCGGTTCAAGAAACAACTGAAATGGACAAATAGGACACAGCCTTACAAGCAGATTTCAGACTTTCTGCGTTTCTTCATGGCAGTGGGATATATTGATCAGGTCGGGCTGAAGAGTTGGTGGCAGGGCGGGGCGCTCTTGCCTATTTTCGATCAACTCTTGTCAGGGATCGACACAAGAGACGCCCTTTTTTGCAGCCTCCTCAAACATATGAACCTCTCCATGCCACTGCCGGACAAACTTGTGGAATGGGGTGCTTGTTCGCCAACTTCATATATTGAAATCGACCGGGACAGTATCCTTATTCCCAGCAAGGAAATGAGGGAAATAGCCAAAGACAAGCCAACGCTGCTCCGATTCATTTCCTGGCTGAAAGCACGCAAAATTTTGATCCCCAAGCGCACGGGCGATCTCTGCGGTGCGCACTACTCGCCGAAGGACAAGAAGACGCTTCGTGGCTACAAGATCTCCCGCCATTACTTCTATAAAACGCTGGCCAATTTAACCGCTTAATTTGAGACTGTCGTAATATTTCAATTTAAAAAAAGAAACGTAAGCGTAGCACGCTTAGTGCATATTTATTATTATATTCTATCATCAACATGTCCTAGGAACCGTGGGGGCGGGCCTACTCGGCAGCCCCCTGAACTCGGTGCAACGGCACTACCTTCCCGCCGCTCTTCTCGCTGGTCCGACTCGCCTCCATCTGCTTGGTAGCGGCAAC
>JAZHDD010000014.1:0-6777 GCA_036541255.1 Desulfovibrionaceae bacterium
CTTAACATATTCATCATAGTCAATAGTAACGCCACAATACTTGTTAAACAATGCAGAACTGGCACCTTTTATCGAAATTCGTAGCTCATCCAAGCCACTATTCACGAGGCGATCACTGATCGATTCTGACAAAAGAACAGCATTTGTGGTTACATGCACCAAATCAGCAACATTCTTCCCCTTTGCATATTCAATAAAGAAAAATAAGTCTTTATTAAGTAGGGGTTCCCCATCCTTGTAAAGCATTAACCGCTTGAGCTTACCATGCGTTGCAGTGATCTCGGCAAGCTGATCTATTATAGAAACAAATCTATCACGATCCATCATGACGAGTTGTATATTGTGCTTCTTCCGCAGCTCTGGAAAACCTGAAGGACAAAAATTACAACGCAAATTGCATAAATTACACGGGTCAATCATCATAGTTAATGCAAAATTAAGCGGCGCGTCTGTGCCTAGATCGGTACGCTTATTTCTACAAGCAACATTACCATTATTATTTTTTGAATCCATAAACATCCTCGTAAAAGCACAAAAAATAAAATGCGGACATATCTAGCATTTAGTACATTTTTCTCTCAAAGAAGCATCCAGATAAGAACTTGCACATAAAATCGAAATCAGTTGTAATTAAAAGTCTTTAACTAGAATCTATCTTTGTATAGATCCTCAAAAAAGAGCTTGATCTTATCCGTACACGAAGGCTGCCGCGACTTTTTTGAAATCATCGTTACAATATTTTCGGGAAGGATATCTCCCCCGCGCTCTTCAACCAAGCGTTGAAAATCCTCTCGCAAAACTGATGTAAACAACCCATCAATAGTGCGCCCATTTCTCGTCTTGCATTGCCGCGCATACCCTTCAATCTTAAATCCAATAATTTCAAGTATGTTCACCCATGGCCAGAGGTCCACGAGTTGACCGCTGCTTATGCGCCTTAAATTCAACCGATTAAATGCATGGTCAATTAATAGGGCCATTGATTCTATAGGCAAAGCAGGATGATACCTTTGCTCCCCAATAACTAAAGTAATTTCTCCTGTGCCGTTGATCAAATCTATACTATGTAATTGAATGACTCCTGTATGAGTTTTTGACTCATTGTCATCAATACATAAAAGAATCCTGGTGGAATCCCCTATTATGCTATTAACAAATTGAGTCTGACTTTCCTTGGTATTCGGGAACACACCCTGATCTAAATATTTAGTTACCCTTTTATTGTTAAACCAGGAGTGCCAAGAACCTGAAAGAACATCTGCTTCAATATCAGGCGGACGTAATGACGCAAATTTCCCTTGCAGAAAAACATCAGACACCGTTTTCTCCTAGTTTCATTTCTTTAACAATGAATTAATGTGTGCGATAATATAATCCACTGTGTGATTGCCTTGGAGCAGTAAATCTGACAAATCAACATTATAAGACTGTTCAAGTTCAATCTGGAGATTGATGCTCTGCATCGAGTCCCAATCTTTGATCTCAGCTAGCTCCATATCCCCTCGAAAGAGGGCTTCATCGAACTTGGGAAAAACACTTTTTATTGATTTCAGCATGATATCCATTTCAATCCCCTAATGCTAGGTCCTAATCACGTTTATGCCCCATGACAATCCACCGCCAAACGCAACGACAAGAAGAAGGCTTTCTTTCTCAAGTTCACCATGCTCAAAGACCTCGTGCATGGCTATTAAAGTTGATGCACCTCCAGTGTTCCCGTAGCGTTCCAAGTTAACAAAAAAACGATCCCGGGGAATCCCCGTATTATTGGCCAATTCATTGATGATATTTATATTTGCCTGATGCGGCACGACACAGGCTACATCTTGCATAGAAAATCCGAATATATCAGCAGCTTCTGAAATAACTTCACTCCCGCGTCTTATCGCGAAGTCAAAAACTTCTCGCCCATTCATTCTAAAATAGATATCGTCAGTTGTTGTAATCTCAGAAAAAGGCATCATCACTCCACCAGCCGGAACAGTGATCACTTCAGATTTGTTTCCATCTGTTCTCAATAAGGAACCAATTACACGCGAACCACTGTCACTGCCTCTGCCCAAAAGAACAGCACCAGAGCCGTCGCCAAAATAAGGCTTAGTTGTAAAGTCGTTTGGATTAAGAATACGAGAGTAAAGTTCAGCAGCTACAACCAAGACATGATTGGCTGCCCCTGATTTTATCAGAGAGTCGGCGACATGTAAGGCAAAGACTCCACCGCTGCAAACGGAGTTGATGTCAAACGCAAAAGAGTTGTTAGCTCCAATCAAAGCCTGAGTCCGAGCAGCAGTAGCGGGCAACATTCTGTCTGGACTCGAAGTCGCTACTATCAAAGCATCTAAAGTACTCGCCTCGACTCCTGCCTTCTTCAAACAATCCTTCGCCGCTAGGGCTGCAAGGTCGGATGTTGTCTGCTCACGATCAGCATACCGTCTATACTTTACACCTGTTTTCACCTGTATCAAGCGACGTGCGTTAGCCGGGAATTGAACCAGGTCTTCGTTTGCCACTTCTTTGCTTGGGAGATAACAACCGGTCGAGAGAATGGAACTATACATACCTAACCTGGGCGATTCTCAAGCCTGGAATTGTATCCAAGCCATATCACCTAGTTTTTTTGTTAACAATCCTATCCTGCCATAACCCCATGATCTTTCGCCCACCGGGAAAAGGCCCGACGATCCATGCTTGAAAGAACCAAAGCAAAATTCATCGACGATGTCCAGGTTACAAACGGCTGCCTGGAGGAGGAAGCTAAACTCAATATTCTTATCCGCTGACTTCTTGGATTTATACTCTATTCCACTCGACTTTAGCATCTCCGTGCAGCAACGAAACGAAGCATGCGCCTACCAGTTACACTTCTCGCATACCGTTAGCGTTTTCTCCGCCGGGCCGGCTGTTTCTTGCCCGCTGCAGTGGCTCCAGTTCGCGCAATACAATGCGCTCTCCTTCGGCCAGTATCCTGTGCGTCATTCCGGCCCCGCCTGTCCCGTCAATTCTTCGGTTCACCTGAAGCCACGTCCTGCACCAGGCTCCGGATTTCATCGTCGCTGAACGTCTTCTTGCACGGGCCGATCTGTTTGATGCGCTCCATGAGCGCCGCCAGATCGACATCGTTCAGACTGATGCCCAGGCATTGCAGTTTGTGGCTCAGGCCCCTTCGCCCGCTGTGGGGGCCAATGGTCAGGATGTGGGATGCGGCGCCAACGGACTGCGGGTCCATGATCTGATAGGTCTCGGCCCATTTGACCAACGCATCCTGATGGATGCCCGAGCCATGGGCAAACGCGTTGGAGCCGACCAGCGGCTTGTTCGGCGGCACCACGAACCCGCTGTATCCGCTGACCAGCCGGCTGGCATTGAGCAGTTCCGTGGTATTGATGCCCAATTCCAGCCCGTAGCTGTCCCGCCGGACCGTAAGGGCCATGACGACCTCTTCCAGCGGGGCATTGCCTGCCCGTTCGCCCAGACCATTGATGGTGCACTGCACTTCGCGCGCGCCCGCCTCCACAGCGGCCAGGGAATTGGCCGTGGCCAAGCCCAGATCGTCGTGGGCATGAATGGAAAGAGTGACCTTGTCCATGCCGGGCACGCTCTGCAACACGCGGCGCACCCTGCGCTGCACATCCGCGGGCACGGCATAGCCGACAGTATCGGCAAGGGCCACGGAACGGGCTCCTGCAGAGACGGCGGCCTCAACGGCCTTGCATAAATAGTCCTCGTCCGCGCGCATGGTGTCGATGCCGATCCAGGCAGGATCGTCGCACAGCTCGGCGGCCCTGGCCACGGAACGGTGGATGATCTCCAGCACTTCTTCCCGGCTCTTGCCCAGCTTGTGGCGCATGTGAATATCGCTCACCGGAGTGGAGACGACAATGCGCGAACCATTGGCCTTGCGCGTGGACTCGGCAGCCTGGACAATGTCCGATTCCACCGAACGGCAGAACACGGCGATACGCGTTTCGCGAATCGCCTCGCAGACCATTTCCACGGCCTTGAAATCATGCGGGGAGGCAGCGGGAAAGCCCACTTCCATGACATCGACGCCGAGCCGTTCGAGCTGGCGCGCGATTTCCAGTTTCTGCGCAGGCAGCATGGCAGCCCCGACGGCCTGCTCGCCGTCGCGCAGCGTGGTATCAAAAATCTGCACACGATCCATATGGCAATGTCCCGTTTGTTGGTACAACTCAGCCGCGAGCCTTGGGCACAATCAAGGAAAATGCCGCAGGTTCCATCTCCACATCGCTCGTCAGGCGGACAGGCTCCACTTCCATGCCCATACGCTCGGCCACCAGCCAGTCCAGAAGCGGGAACCCCGCATGCAGGGAAGCGGAAAGGCTTCCGCTGGGACGCGGATTCACCTCGAGCACCACGGCCCGGCCTTCGGCATCGGTCATCAGGTCGATGTCGTGCAATGCGCCCAGCTTCAGCGCCGAGGCAATGCGGCGGCCATACCCGACCAATTCCGGATCAGCGACAAGAGTATTGCCCACAAAAGGAATCCCCGTTGGATTCCAGCGTTTGCGGGGAATGGCGAAATAATCCCCGGCCAGGGGAAGAACATCGATATCGTAGCTCGGCGTGGTCAGCACGGGCATGACCAATGTGCCCGAGGTTTCCAGGTAGCGGGCCAGCAGCTCGGGCTCAAGCGCGGCATTCTCCACACGATGTTCACGCTGGCCCGTGCCCAGCCACGACTCCGCGCCCTCCTTCCCGCAAAAAACATGCATGCCGCGTCCGCCACGCCCCCGACTCGGCTTCATTACCAGCGTCTTGTCCGGGTAGCCGTATTCGCGCAAAGCTTCTGCGGCCTGTTCCGGGGTGGTCACGAGACTGTAGGCGGGAACGGCGATGCCCGCGGCTTCCAGATTGGCAAAAGTCCGGGCCTTGTCCTGGATGAGGTCGAGCGTCTCGGGCGGGCTGGCCAAAATGGTGATGCCTTGCAAGCCGAAGCGCTGCATGGCGCGGGACAGGGTTTGCGCCTCGCCGTCCGAACCGGGCAGGACGAACTGCACGCCCTCGCGCAGGCACAATGCCAGCAGAGCTTCGACATAGCCCTCGTCCTCGCCCGAAGGCAGCGTGGCATACGCATCCAGGAAAGGCAGGGAGTTGCCCGGCCCGCTGGAATCAACGCCCACCAGACGGTAATCAAATATTTTGCTGGAACGCAGATGAAGCAACATGGCCGGAACCAGGGTGCCTCCGGCACAGGTGATGATCAGGGTAATTCTTTTTCGCATCATGATCCCTGTCGGGTTATCGTGAAGAGCCTTCCTTGCCCTCTTCGGCAAGGTCGGCCTGTTGGATGGCCTGGAAGCGGCGCACCGGACGCTTCAACGTGCGTCCGAGAATCTCGGCATATTTTCCCGGCTCCAGCCCCCGGTTCTCAGGCAAGGTACGCAAGAAAGCGATCATGCCCTCTTCCAGCACCTCTCCGGCAGCAATATCCCGGCGAGCCGCCAAACTGCGAAGATTGCGGCGCGCGTTCTCGGCCTGCACCTCGCTCAACCCGAAATCGTCAGTCCCAAGCATTTCCTCGGCCCGGCGCACTTCGAGAACAAGTCGGCCCATGCCCTCCGGCGTCAAGGAGAGGCAATGGTCGTACCCGGCCCTGGTATTGTCCAGGGAAAAATGCTTTTCGAGCATAAAGGCACCGGCAGCCACTGCCAGCACCGAAGCGTGCAGCCCTTCGGAATGATCGGACAGGCCCGTGGGCACGCCGTAGCGATGTGCGTACAATCCGATACGCCGCAAGTGCAATTCCGCGGGCGGGGTGGGATAACGCGACGTGCATTGAAATATGCCCAGATCACGGCAACCTGCGGTACGAGCCTCGACAACAGCAGCATCCACTTGCTCCACGCCGGTCATGCCCGTGGACATGAGCAGGGTGCGCCCAGTGGCGGCGGCCCTCGCTATGAGCGGCAAATGCGTCAGCAAGCCGGAAGAAATTTTGTGCGCGGCCGGACCCAGGGAATTCACCCAGTCCAGCGTGGGGAAATCGCCACAGGTGGTGAAGACGTCCATATCCAGAGACCGGGCCAGGTCAAACATCCGGGCGGTCTGGTCACGGCTCAGGCAGGCACGGGAAAAGACCTCGTGCGATGGAGTACCCGGCGCGTAGTTCTCGTCCGGGTCGATGGTCTGGAACTTGACCGCGTCGCAGCCCGCCTTGGCCGCTTGGCGCACCATTTCCGCGCAGAACTCGACATCGCCTTCATGGTTGATGCCGATCTCGGCAATGACCACCACAGGCAGGCCCGGACCGATCCGGCGCGAACCAAAGGGAATGGTGGAGATGTCCCCCGAGCTGTTCATTGTTGTCATGTTCGGCTCACCGGTTTGGGTTGTGATCTGCCCGGCACAGGAGCGAAGACGGGCAGAGGGGACAGGGGCGGCTGGAAAGGAGAAGCACTCTTTCTACTATTGTTCCGGGCAGCCGGACGTTTAGCAAATCCCCTTTCGGATGGCAACGCTGCCCGCCCGAACCCCACAGCATCAGCTGCTCCAGCGGTGCAGCGTCACCTCGATGGAAAGGCCCTTGAACAACAGCTTGTTATGCAAATTCAGCGAAGGCATGTTGCGCAAGGTCAAGATGGAATCGACCCGTTGAAACCCCTGCTCCCTGTGCGTTTGCAACAGCGACCGGAAAAAGGCTGTCCCAATGCCTTTGCCGCGCAATGCCGGACCGACCACCGCCATTTCCCATTTCGCCGTACGAAATCCGAAATACTCCCGCAAATCCATCGGCATGTACATCATGAATGCCGCAGG
>JAZHDD010000015.1:0-6749 GCA_036541255.1 Desulfovibrionaceae bacterium
AAGGCCCGGAACCCGGAACGCTACGGCAGCGCGGCGGGCGAGGACGGCGAAACCCAGTCCAGCCAGGGTGTGATTTTCGAGCTGCACCTGGGCGAACAGGATTGCGGCGCACAGGAGGCGCAACCCAATTCGGCCCGAGACGTGGGGAGCTGTCCGGCCGACAACCCCAAGGAATGAATTCTTTTGACGGGGAGGTCCGTGGACACCGCATCCCGCGCCCACGCGTTCTCCCAAACCTTGTCAACCCGCCAAAATCGTCCTTTTGAACGCCTTTTGCTTTCCTTTTTTGTCCGACCCGGAAAACCCGGGGTATGCTCGGCCCTATGAACACCGCACGCAGAATTACCTATGTGGCCCCGCCCACCTTGTCCCGTTTTCACGCCTCCGGCGCCTTTGTGCGCGGCGTGATGGGGCCGGTCGGCTCGGGCAAGTCCACGGCCATGTGTATGGAGTTGATGCAGCGCGCCCGGCGGCAACGTCCGAGCCCGGACAATGTCCGACGCACAAGGTTTGCCATCATAAGAAACAGTTATCGTGAGCTTGCCGATACGACGCTGAAAACCTGGCTGGACTGGTTTCCAGAGGATCTGTTCGGCTGCTTCAGCCAGTCGCGCATGACCCACCACATCCGGCTTGCCGACATGGATATGGAAGTGTTGTTCCGGTCGCTGGACCGGCCCGGCGACCTCAAGAAGCTGCTCTCTCTGGAGTTGACCGGGGCCTGGATCAACGAGGCCAGGGAAATGCCCAAGGCCATTGTGGACGCCCTGGGCGACCGGGTGGAGCGTTTTCCGGCGCAGCGCGACGGCGGCTGCACCTGGGCCGGGGTCATTCTGGACACCAACCCGCCGGACACGGACCATTGGTGGTATCGTCTGGCCGAGGAGCAGCAGCCCGAAGGATGGGCCTTCTTCACCCAGCCGGGCGGGCTCGTGGAGCAGGCTGCAGGACCTGGGGGGCTGCCTCGGTTCGAGCCCAATTCCAGGGCCGAGAATCTCATGCACCTGCCGCCGGACTATTATCTACGGCGCATGGCCGGAAAATCCCCGGACCACGTGCGCGTCTACTATTGCGGCAAGTACGGTTCGGTGCACGACGGCAAGCCCGTGTTTCCGGAATTCCACCGCGCCATTCACGTGGCCGGGCATCCGCTGGAATCCGTGCCGGAACGACCCTTGTTCGTGGGGCTGGATTTCGGCCTGACCCCGGCGGCGGTCTTTGGCCAGCGACTGGCTTCGGGGCGTTGGCACTGGCTGGGCGAACTGGTGGCCGAGGATATGGGCATGGTCCGTTTCGCCGGGGAGTTGCGCCGGGTCCTGGCGGAGCAGTATCCGGGGCTGGAGGTGCGGCTCTACGGCGACCCGGCTGGTTCGCAGCGTTCCCAGGTGGATGAGCGCACGCCTTTCGATATTTTACGCGGGGTCGGCATTGATGCGCGGCCCGCTCCGAGCAATGATCCGTTGCTCAGGCGCGAGGCCGTGGCCCT
Source organism: Desulfovibrionaceae bacterium (assembly GCA_036541255.1). Lineage (GTDB taxonomy): Bacteria > Desulfobacterota > Desulfovibrionia > Desulfovibrionales > Desulfovibrionaceae > Paucidesulfovibrio. The sequence goes on from JAZHDD010000015.1 coordinate 1,487, forward strand.
GCCCCTGCCCCGGCTGGTGGACGGCGAGCCGGGGCTGCGCGTTTCGCCCGGGTGCCGCGTGCTGATCAAGGGCATGGCCGGGTCCTACCGCTATCGACGCGTGGAGATCATGGGCGAGGAGCGCTATCGGGATATGCCGGACAAGAACGAGTATTCGCACGTCTGCGATGCGGCCCAATACCTGATGATCGGAGCGGGAGAAGGGCTGGCAGTGTTGGGCCGGGGCATTGAACCGCGCAGCCTGCCCAGCCGCGCCGAGAACGATTATGCCCCGTTCGGGAGGCGGTCGTGAGCGTGCAGGGGATGCTGGGCCCGCCCGCCTGCCATGCGCATTTCCCGGCCGGGGAATACCGGTTTTTACGGCTTTTTGACGAGACCGGGACCTATGGCTACGCAGCCCTGGCCGAGCGGGACGCCAGCCTGGAATTACACCTGGAGGTGGTGCGCTGGGGGCCGCAGGCCTGCCGCGCCATGCGCCGGGATGTGGCATGGTTGCGGCGCCATGCGCGGCAGTGCGGCGTGCAGCGTATTGTTGGCATCCGTCAGGAGCCGGACGGACAACCGGACCCGCGCTGGGATAAGTTCACGAAACACTATGGGTTCTCGGGGCAATGCGTGTTCCAGGCCGCCTTCCTGGAAGTCTGAAACCGGCCTGGCTTGACGGCAAAGGCTTGCGCCGCCTAGTGTGGGCACATTCCAAGGAGAGAAAATGACCCTGTTTCGCACCATTGTTTCGACCCTGCTGGGCCTTGTCCTGTTGACCGGCTGCGCCGCCGTGCAAGGCCAGGGACCCGAGGCCGACGCCCTGCGCAGGCAATATGACGAGTCCCGTACCATGGCCTATCCGGGCGTGAGCGTGGACAAGGCCACCAAGGCGGCCGCCCGGCTCTTCGAGTTGACCGAAGGCGGCTACGGCATCGTTTACGGCAAGGGCGGGGTCATAGCCGCGCGTCAACGCCAGAGCTTCGGAGATTTGACCTCCCTGGGCGGGGACGAGGCGGATTACTGGTATGTGAGCGTCACGCCTTCGGGTGACGGCAGCGTGGTGCGCGTGCGCCGCGTCCTGGAGCGGGATCCGAATACCTCGCTGGACCCGGCGGACCATCGGGGCAAGCCCGGTCCGCTGGTAGCGCCCGAAACCATTGACCCTGCCGAGACCTGGAACGAGGAATTGACGGACACGGCCGCGGTCTATGCCATATTCTTCAAGCGCATGGACTGGCTGCTGGGCGTGAACCAGTACTGGCTCTACTGCCGCGCTGCCGAGGAATACGTGAAGATGGAAAAGCTGGCGGGCGATCTCGACCCGCTTTGCCTGGACGCCGCGGACAAGCGGCCCAGCCTGCGTTAGTCTGCCGGACCGAAGACCACTTCCAGAATGGAAAAATCGTCCTCCCAGCCCTGGCGTCCGGCCAGGGTTTGGGTGTGGGCCATGAGCGCGTCCAAGCCGGGCCGAGCGCCGCTTCTGCCGGGCGTGGTCATGTATTTTTCAAACTCCTCAAAGGTCCACATGGTCTGATCCGGCCGGCGGATTTCGTACACGCCGTCCGAGTAGATCAGCAGCCGCGCTCCCGGTTCGATCTCCAGGCTTTCGGTCACGTACTTTTGCGCGGGCATGCCGCCCAGGAGCATGTTGTGGGTGAAGAGCCGCCGCGTAGCGGAGCCGGAAAGCAGCAGCGCGGGCGGGTGTCCGGCCCCGGCATAGGTCAGGCGGCGCGTTGTCCGGTCATAGACGCCGTACCACATGGTGAAGAACATGCCGTTGTGTTCGTCCATGGGAAAGGCCTGGTTCAGGGCGGCGAGCACCTGGGCCGGGTCGAGAAAATCCGCGTCGTGCAGCAGATGCGAGCGCAGCAGGTTCAGGATCGAGACCGAAAGCAGGGCCGCGCCCACGCCGTGCCCGCTGACGTCGATGAGATAGACGGCCAGCCGTTCGGCGTCGAGCTCGTGATAGCCGAAGGCGTCTCCGCCCAGGGAGCTGGACGGCGCATAGCGCCAGTCAAAGCGCAGGCCGCCGGCCAGTTCGGGCTGGGGCAGGAGCCTGCGTACATATTCCGCTGCAGTTTCCAGTTCTCCCGAGAGCAATTCCAGCGCCGCGTTCAGGTCATGGGTGCGGTCCCGCACCAGCTCTTCCATGTGGTTGTAAAGCCGCGCGTTTTCAATGGCGATGGCCGCCTGGGCGGAAAAGCCGCTGAGCCGCTTGGCGTCGCGGTCCGTGAACGGGCCGCCGCGCTTGTTGAGCACCTGGGTCACGCCGATGACCCGGCCTTGCTTGTTGACAACAGGGCAGCAGAGCAGGGAGCGGGTGCGGTAGCCGGTGCGGCGATCCGTTTCCGGATCGAAGCGCGGATCGTTGTATGCCTCGGGCAGGTTCACGGCCTGGCCGCTGGTCAGGACCTGCCCGGCAATGCCCGCGTTTTCCGGGATGCGGATGACGCCGCCTTTCACTCCCTGGGCCACGGGCGACCAGAGTTCGGCGTTGGCTGCGTCATGCAGGAACAGGGTGCTGCGTTCGGCGTCGAGCAGCCGGGTGGTGGCGTCCATGATCAAAGCCAGGAGGCGGTCCAGGTTCAGTTCCGAGGACAGTGCCAGAATCACTTCGCGGTACTGGTCTTCTTCGCGCCGGGCTTCCAGGGATTTTTCGCTTTCGCGGGCCAGATGTCCGAGCAGGGCGGCCAGATCGTCGGACCGCTCGCTGTGCACGCGGCCCAGGACCCGTTCTCCCAAATACACCTCGGAAGCATTGCGTCCCGCTTCCTGGGCCGGGGGCTGCGGGCCGTACAGCAGCTCGCCTCCCGGGCCATAGATGCATGCAGCGACGTCCAGGCGGTGCAAGAGGTCTGTGACGCCGGGTCGGACAAGGACATGGGCGAGCGTGCGTTTTTCCATCATGCGGTTGTGCCTTGCCGCGGACAATGACGTCAAGGCCGGGCAGGTATCCGTAGTCATATATTTTTGTGACGGGACAAGACACAGGCCCATAATATTTGCTATGCTGGGGACCAGAGGCAGGAGAATATGATCAAGGAAATAGGCATTTCAAAGCTTGAGCCCGGCATGCTGGTGGTGGATACGGGACTGTCCTGGATCGACCGGCCCTTTGTCTATTCCACCGAGGGCCGGATTCGTAGCCGGGAAGAAATCGACCGTATCGCGGCCGAGGGCTACCAGACCGTGTTCGTCAAGCTCGGCACGGAGGCCGCGCATGGCGGCCTGCCGACCGGGCCTGCTTCGGTCATCGGCAAGGCTGGCGGGCGCAGCCGCGCAGAGTTGCTGCTTGTGCCGCTGCACAAGGAAATCGAGACCGCCCGGGAAATCCACACCCAATTGCTTTCCGTAACCCGTGATTTTCTCAAGGACGCCCGATTGGGCAGGCCCGTGGATTTCGAGCAGGCCAAGCCCGTGGTGGGTGCGCTGGTGGACAGCGTGATGCGCAACGAAAACGCTCTGTTGACCATCAAGTACCTCAAGTCGTTCGATGAATACACCTTCAACCATTGCATCAACGTTGCCGTGGTGGCCACGGTCTACGGCAAGTATCTGGGCCTGCCCGAGAACCGCCTGAACGAATTATGCCAGGCCGGCGTGTTTCATGATCTGGGCAAGGCGCTGATCCCTCTTGAGATTCTCAATAAGCCGGGCCGCCTCACCAAAGAGGAATTCGATGTCATGCGCGGCCATCCCCAACTGGGATACGACCTGCTGTCTTCTGTGCAGGGACCGAGCGAAGACACCTTGCGCGGCGTGCTGGAACACCATGAGAAGTATGACGGCAGCGGCTATCCTTCCGGATTGAAGGGGCTGGAGCAGGGCGAGTTCGCGCGCATCCTGGCCGTGTCCGACGTGTACGACGCCCTGACCAGCGAGCGGGTCTACAAGCAGGGCATGTTGCCGAGCAGGGCCATGCGGATCATCTACGGCATCCGCGAAGCAGATTTTTATCCCGGCATGGTGGAGGGGTTCATTCGTTGCCTGGGCATCTATCCCATAGGCTCCCTGGTGCGGCTGAGTACGGGCGAGAACGGCGTGGTCATCGAGACCGCCCCGGGCACGCCGCTTCTGCCCATCGTGCGCATCCTGCAGGACAAGGACCACCGATTGGTGCAGCCGCGCGAGGTGGATTTGGCCGAGCTGGCCGACACCCTGGGTGAGGACGCGCCGCGCATCGAGAGCGCCTTGAACGGGTTGGACGGCCCATTGCGCATCGACCGCAAGGGTATTTGCGAGCACCTGTTGCCGGGAGGCGCATGATGCGCTGGGCAAAGGTCGCGGCTGCCGGGCTTGTCGCGCTGCTGCTCTGGGGCTGCGCGGCCACCGCGCCTCACCCCCTGCTGCGAGAGGACCCGCTGCGCATGAGCGATGTGGGGCTTGCCCGGTATTATTACGACCTGGGCGAAGCCATCGACCGCTGCGAAGGCCGGACCGGGAGTTCGCCTTCGGTTTCGGTGGGCGGTGGCGCATCCACGGGCGGCTGGTCCGGTGTGGGCATCGGCGTGGGGCTGGGCCGGGAGGTTGCTCCTGCCTGCGAATCCTCGGAGCTGCGCCGCCGTCGCGTGGATACGCTCATGGAACTGAAGCGCCGGGGCATTTCGCCCTAGCGCTTCCTTTTTGGCCTGAATCCGGCCGACATCTCTTGCGTGAAAAACTATCCGCTGAGACCGAGCAGGGCTCCGTTGCCGCGTTCGGGCGCGGCCAGCACATACACGTTGGACCGGTTGTCCTCGAAAATATACGTGGGCAGATGCTGGTCCGAATAGCTCACGCTGGATGCATCCACAAAGTTGGTGATGTTCACGCTCTGGTGGGTGGACGGCTGGGAAAAGTCGTTGAAGGTGTTTTCCACCTTGGGGGACTGGTCCGCGCCGCGCGCAAGCTTGGTGTCCAGAAGATCGATCATGGCTCCGGCGTCGATGAGGTCGGTGCTCATGACAAAGTCAAATCCCTTGGGCGGTTCCCAGGTGGAATGGGTGTCCTTGGGCTCCCAGGCCCTGGTCTCGACGATATGGTGATACTTGTCGCTGGGCCAGTTCTGGGCGTGCATGAAGCGCGGCCCATGCCACTCCGTCACCTTGGGCGGGAAGACGCGTCCTGCGGCTGAGGGATGAACTTGGGCCGAAGGGGTGTTCGGGTCGATGCCGAGCTTGGGCGTGATCTGAACATTGCCGCCCGGGATATAGTGCCCGCCGCTGGAGGTGTCCACGGGGACGCTGGCTCCGGGGATGTAGGTCCCGCCGCTCACCGGGCTGGTGGGCACGCTGCCGCC
>JAZHDD010000016.1:0-28039 GCA_036541255.1 Desulfovibrionaceae bacterium
CTTATGCAGGCCTATGCCTATCCATTGTACCAGAAGCTCGGCATTTTCGTGCCGCTGATCGTAGTCAACTGCATCATTCTTGGCAGGGCCGAGGCTTTTGCATCCAAGAATCCTGTGCTGGCTTCGGTTGCCGACGCCCTGGGCATGGGGTTCGGATTTACGCTCTCGCTGACCTTTCTGGGCTGTCTGCGTGAACTGTTCGGGAATGGAACCATCTTCGGTAAGACCGTGGTCTGGGACAGTTACGAACCCTTCAGCATCATGGTTCAGGCCCCTGGCGCGTTCATCTGCCTGGGGCTCATTCTGGCGAGCATGAACGCCTTCAGCCGCTGGTACAGCAGACGCCATGAAGTAGAGCCGCCGCGTGCCGTGGAGGCCATTACCTCGTGTACCTCGGTCGGTGCGGCACGGTTCGTGGACGAAGGCGACGTGCATTCGGAAACTGAAGAGTCCCGGCAGTAGGGAGGAGAGGAAAACATGGAATACTTCCTGCTTGTCATCACCGCTGTTTTCATCAGCAATATCGTTCTGGTCCAATATCTTGGCGCCTGTCCGTTCATGGGCACGTCCAAAGCCATTGGCGTGGCTTTGGGAATGGGCGGAGCCGTTGTCTTCGTCATGACCATGGCCACGGCCCTGACCTGGCCCATTCAGCATTGGCTGCTTTTGCCTTATGGTGTTGATTACCTCCAGACTATTGTTTTCATTCTTGTCATTGCTTCCCTGGTGCAGCTCGTGGAGATGTTTCTGCGCAAGTTCGTGCCGCCATTGTATGCGTCGCTGGGCATCTATCTGCCCTTGATCACCACCAACTGCGCCGTGCTCGGTGTGGCCATCCTGGTGCAACGCAACGAGTATTCGTTCCTGAAGGGCATAGTGTTCTCCCTGGCTTCAGGCACAGGTTTTCTCGTAGCGCTGGTGATCATCGCCGCCATTCGGGAACGTTTTGACGTCTCGCCCATCCCGCGCGTGTTTTGCGGCGTTCCTATAGCATTGATCACTGCCGGGATTATGTCGTTGGCGTTCTTCGCTTTCAAGGGCATGGGCGGTTAGGCTCCGGATTCAACAAGGAAATCGCGAGGATCAAATGGTCGTTTCGTCTGTTGCCATCGTTTTCGGACTGAGTTTTGCCGCCGCAGTGCTTTTGGCTGCAGCTTCCAAGGCTTTTCATGTCGAGGAAGACCCGCGAATCGCCGAAGTGGAAGCCTGCATGCCCGGCGCGAATTGCGGTGGCTGCGGTTTTCCCGGCTGTTCAGCAGCTGCCGCCGCAGTGGTCGAAGGGGTTGCCCCTCCTGAGGTTTGCGTTGCCGGCGGCATGGAAATAGCCGAACATATCGCCCGGGTCATGGGCCTTAGTGTGGATTATCGTGAGCCGCAGGTCGCGTCGCTGATCTGCTCCGGCGGCAACAGGGCCAACCGCATGTTCGCCTACGAAGGTGTCCGGGATTGCCGGGCCGAGGCCATGCTGTACGGCGGAGAAAAGAGTTGCGGTCTGGGCTGCATCGGCATGGGCTCCTGCGTGCGCGCGTGTCCCTTTGACGCCATTCGCCTGGGGCGGGACAATCTGCCCGTCGTGAACAAGACTCTCTGCCGCTCCTGCGGCAAATGCGCCGAAGTCTGCCCAACGGGCGCTATTCGCATCACCAGCTTTTCTTCAAGCTTGTTGCATGTGAACAAGCTCGTGGACTGTCTGGCTCCCTGCATGCAGAAATGTCCGGTGCAGCTTGATGTGCGGACATTCATCCAGCAGGTCAAGACAGGAGACCTTCGGGCCGCCTTGCTGACGCTCAAGAACCGCAATCCCCTGCCGCTTATAGTCGGCCGCATTTGTCCGCATCCGTGCGAGGATATTTGTCGCCGCAAGATTATGGACGAGGGCGTGGGCATCAATTCGCTTGAGCGGTATGTGGCTGACTGGGAAATGAACAACGGACGTGTAGCCATTCACGTGAGTCCCGATACAGGGCATAGCGTGGCCATTATCGGTGGCGGTCCTGCGGGTCTCTCCTGTGCGTATTTCCTGCGTCGTCTTGGTCATCACCCCGTGATCTTCGAGTCTCACTCCGCCCTGGGCGGCATGCTCCGCTACGCCATTCCCGAATTCCGTCTGCCTCGCAATGTGGTGGACTGGGAGGTGCAGGGCATCTTGGAACTGGGCGTTGAGGTCCGGACCTACATGACCTTCGGCAAGGATTTCACACTGTCCGATCTGGAAGAGCAGGGCTTTGAAGCCGTGTTCCTGGCCACGGGAGCCTGGAAAAATCCCCGTCTGTACATCCCCGGCGATGAGGCGCGCAACGTGCTGGGCGGCGTGGATTTCCTCACGGGATTGGGCACGCAGTGGACCAATTTGCGCGGCAAGCGCGTGGTGGTCATCGGCGGGACCAACTCGAGCATGGATATCGCCCGAAGTGTGGTCCGGCTCGGTGCGGACAAGACCACGATCCTCACCAAGCATATTCAGCGGAAGATGTCCGCCAACAAATACGAAGTGGAAAAGGCCCTGGAAATCGGCGCTGAGATTCTCTGCCAGGTTCAGCCGACAGGGTTCGTCCTCAAGGGAACGGACCGTGCAACCGCAGTGGAGTTTGTCAAGACCGAGTATAAGGACCCGGTCAAGGCCGCTGGCGATCCATTGCCGATTGCAGGCAGCGGAGGCGTGTTGGAAGCCGATCTCTTCATAGTCGCAACCGATCGCGTGCCTGATCTGCGCCCCTTCCTGGATCGTAAGGGACTGGGTCCGTTCAAGTTGACCAAGCAGGGCACCATTGAGGGCGACGACATGACTATGCGCACAAATCTGCCCCATGTTTTCGTGGGCGGTGAATTGCGCCGTGGCCGTTCCATCGTCATGGAAGCCGTTGCCGACGGGCGGCGGGCTGCCCGGTCCATCCATCTTTACGTGACCACAGGGGAAGTGCCGCTGCCTACCTTGCCTCAGGAGCGGGTGGTCCCCGAATCTTTGCTCAAGGGCATGCGGCTTCGGTACCGTATCCCCAAAGTGGAGCCGTTTGAGGTGCCGGTCAAGGCACGGTTGGAAAGGTTTTCCTTGGAGGTCCGGAGGACTATCGGTGACAGAGAGGCCGTCAAGGAGGCGAGTCGATGCCTGCGTTGCGGTTTCACCTGTTACGACTCTTCGGCAGGCAGCGAATTTGCCGAGGATCGTGACGTGACCCTTTACGAATAATTGGTCCGGCCAGTAATCCGGGACATGAGGAAGAAAGAGCATGAGCAAACACGATACGACATTGACGCGCAGGATGTTTTTGCAAGCTGGCGGGTTGCTTGGTGCCGGACTGGCGTTGACGCCGCTGCTTGGTGGCGAGGCTCTGGCCGGGCTTGTGGCGCGCGAATCGCGGCAACGCGTGGAAGCCACCCGGTTTCAGATGGGCACATTCGTCACCATAACAGCTTTGCATGCTTCTCGCGATCATGCCGAACAATCGGTTTTGGCCGCTTTTGATGAGATCGCGAGATTGGAAGGCCTGCTCAGCCGTCATGATGCTTCCACTCCTCTGGCGCATTTGAACCGATTCGGCTTGTTGCGTGACGCTCCTCACGAGTTGATGGCCGTCCTGGAAAGCGCTCTGCAAACGCATCGCTTTTCCGGTGGTGTGTTTGATCCCAGCGTGGCTCCTGTTGTCGAGCTGATGCGTCGGAGCGGTTCACAGGCCCCCTCTGCCGAAGACTTGCGGTCAGCGCTTGAGCTGGTGGATGCTGGCAGCATTGAGTTGGGGCGCGATAGTATCCGTCTGGGGCGATCCGGAATGGCGCTCACGCTGGATGGTATCGGCAAGGGCTACATCGTGGATAAGGCGTCAGAGATGATGACCCGGTGCGGTGTGCAGGATCATTTGATCAATGCTGGTGGCGATATCCGCGCAAGTGGACGTGTTACGGCTGACCAGGGATGGCGTGTGGCCATCGAGAATCCGGTGCATCGCGGGGGGAACTATCCCTGCGTGCTGGATTTGCGCGATCTTTCCGTGGCCACGTCCGGCGCGTATGAGCAGTCGTTTGGCGGAAACCGGCATCACATTGTGCGCCCGGACTCCGGAGTATGCCCTGGCCAGGCATTGAGCGTCTCGGTCGTTGCTCCTTCCGTCATGGAAGCGGACGCCCTGGCTACGGCTCTCTTTGCTTCGCCCGTTGCGACCGGACTCGGGTTGGTGGACAGCCTTCCCGGTCGCGAGTGTTTTGTTGTCTCGACTTCAGGAAGGAGGGCACATTCGAGGCATTGGACAAGGTATCAGGGCTGATCCCACATATCTCATTCCACCCCTCCCCTTGAGCCCATACTGGGTGCGGGCCCCGAACTGCGACGGGGCCCGTTTTTTTATGGGGTGCCAAGCAGATGATGGCTGTGTGGACTTTATCCAAATAACCACGGTAACAAAGAAAAAGCCCGGCCGGAGCGGGCGACTCCAGCCGGACAGAGGGGAGGAGGGTGAAGTCTTTTGGCCGTTTTTGCCATTTGTTCGCTTCACGCCATATGTAGGAAAGGGTGGAATGCCGGGCGCATCCCACCCCTTCGACATCATGTTTTATGCTACTTGGACTTGGCTATGCGATCGATCTCCGCATACAGCTCATGGTCGCGAATGATGCCCACAACCTTGCCGTCTTCCTCTACAAGCAAACGCGGCAGGTTGTGAGAAAACATCTTTTCGGCCACTTCTATAAGCGTGGCGTTGCTTTCGATGCGTTCGGCATGGGCGCTCATGACGTCCTTGATTTGCACATCAAGCAGGTCTTCCACTTGGCGGGTGAAAACGCCGTCCCAGAAGTAGCGTGAGAAGCGGGTGGTTTCCTTGGAGTCAGGCTGGGACTTGATATGGGCCTTGTACAGGGCCGTGATCAGGTCACGAATGGTCAGGTAGCCGACGACTTCTTCCTCGCTGTTGAGCACGAGTATGGATCTATGTCCCTTGTCGGATGTGGCGTCCGACGGGATGATCTTCTGGTTGTGTTCGCGAAGCTGTTGAATCGCGCAAAGAACGCTCTGGTCTTCACGGATTGTCGTATATTCCGACAGCGGGATCATCAGGTCCTCAGCGCTGATTTCCGCGTGCCAGCCTTCGTATGTGGTCTTATAGGCATCGGAAATTCTGGTTGCGAGATAATTGATGTCGCAGGGCTTGGTCAGATAATCGAACGCGCCGTCACAATAGGCTTCAATGGCGCTTTTGATCGAACCGAATCCCGTGAGCATGATGACCTGAGTTGTGGGACGACGTTCCTTGAACGCCTCAATGAATTCATTTCCATTCATGCCCGGCATCTGGAAATCGCTTACAACCACGTCAGGGTCGTCATCAGCCATGCCCAGAGCCTTTTCAGCCGAGTCTGCTGTCAGAATGTCGAACCCCTTCATCTGGAGTAACTTGGCCATGTTGTTGCGGAAGCGATCATCGTCATCCACAACGAGAACCCTGATGTTCATCATGATATTTCTCCTCGAAAAAACAATATGTTGACAATCGTGGTGCCGATGCCTTTTCCAAAGAGCTACTGCACCCGAACCCCTGTTCTCAGCGCCTGTTTCGTTTCGCTCCAATGGCGTGGATGTTCTGCCAGATTCTCTTTTCACCTCGTCAAGTTAAGAAATACAAAGCAAACCGTGTGCCATAATTTTTAACAATAAATTTAAGGTGGTATATTCATGCAATGCGCGATTTTAACTCGCAATCGTGCCTGTTGATCGTGCGGATTGCGCTGAATCGTTTCCGGGGGTGAGCAATAATGAATGTTTAATTGTTTGTAATCGTAGAGAAAAGATTTTTGCAAAATGTGTCGAGATCGTGCAGCGGAACAACCGGTGGAAGAGGCAAGGAGTGGGGTCGCGAAGATCAAAAAATGAATACCGATTGTCGGCAATGTTATTGCCTGTCGCGAACAGCTTCAGGTCAAGGTTGAAGTGATCAGACAGGTGCTGGCCGAATCGCCATTTTTTCAACATGTTGAGAACAATAAGAAAATTATTTGTTGAGGCATGTGTCCAATAGTTGCACGGCTATTGGGGCTGCAATTGCTCCCCAGGTGAAGCTGCTGTCGCGAATATCTCAGACAATAGCACGATCAAAATTCCATTCCCGTCAAGAATAGATGGACGCGTTCGTAGCGGTTGCAATGAAGCGAAAATGTTGCTGTTGAACGCTTCTTTTAGCTCATGTGGATTCGTGTTCTCCAATTGTCGCAAAATGTTGGCCATATTGGTAGCGTCATGATTTTTAGCCAAAGTGCGTTTCAGCTTTTGCGTATTTTTTGCAAATCTGGACAGACGCGGCTCTTGTTATTGTTGTATACGTTATTCTTGGCGCTGATGGCGCGGCATTAAGAGGTCGAGGTTTCATGGGCCATACCTTCCATGCTGGAATTGTTGGGTTAACAGTCGCCTCATATGCCGGCTTTTCTCGTAAGTCGCTAAGAGACTTGGCAGACGTTGTGTAACTAGATGAAATGGTGAGCTTTTATTTTGTTGACTTTTCTTTGTTTTAGGCGGAGTAACCCTATTCTGTTCGTTGCCTCTTTGATGGATTGAAAATATGAAAACTAGTCATTCCAGCGTGTTATATTGCGCTGTGGAGGGCGGGAAATGAGCATTAAGAAAGACATATATAGTGTGAGTGATGCGGAGAGGGCTTCAGGCTTGCGTTTTACGGGGCCGAGTCAGGCCGGACTCGCTCACGTTTCCGGCGGGACGGATAAATTACTCATCGTTTTTTGTCTGGCGCTTGCCGTCGGGATTGGCTTTTATGTTTTTGCTCAGTTCGCCGAGGAAATGGGGATGTTTCAGGAGGGGTTGCGACGTTCTTCCTGGGCACTGTTCGGGAAGGTCATCATTGGTCTCAATCTTTGCTTCCTGGCTTGGCGGGCCTATCTGGTCATGCATTATCGACCGGCCCTGGCCTGTGGCGATGCTGACTTGAAGAGTTGCACCGTTGTCATTCCTGCTTACAATGAGGGCTTCCAGGTTTTGGACACGTTGCGTAGCGTGATGGCCAGTGATTTTCCTGCGGAAAAAATGCAGGTCATATGCGTTGACGATGGAAGCAAGGACGACACTTGGGAATGGATGATGGCTGGTGCGCGTGAATTCGGAGACCGCATCGAGCTGATCCGCCAACCAGTGAACAAAGGGAAGCGCCATGCCCTTTACGAAGGATTCAAGAGGGCAACCGGCGAAGTCTTTGTAACCATCGACAGTGATTCCGAAGTGGACACGATGACCTTGCGCCGCATTGTGAGCGTGTTCACACGTGATGGGCGCGTGGGAGCCGTGGCAGGCAATGTCCGTGTGCTCAATAAGAACGAGGGCATCATCCCCAAGATGCTGGATGTCGCTTTCACCTATTCCTTCGATTTTATTCGCGCCTCTGAAAGCCAAGTGAATACAGTGCAATGCACTCCTGGAGCGCTTTCCGCCTATTCCGCTGCGGCGGTCATGCCGATTCTTGATGAATGGTTGGAACAGAAATTCATGGGACGTACGGCCAACATCGGCGAAGATCGGGCCATGACCAACCTCATTCTGCGCCAGGGACGGCTCGTGCATTACCAGAGCGACGCCATGGTCTACACCAAGGTGCCCACCAACTACACGTGTCTGTGCAAGATGCTGCTTCGCTGGGCGCGGAGCAATATTCGCGAAACCATCGCCCTGAGCCGTTTCGCCTTCACCCGTTTCCGTACGGTGTCTGCCTTGGGCGCGCGCGTGAACTTGGTCATGCAGCTCATGAAAATGACCTTGGGCGAGGTGTTCAAGCTTTCGTTGATCGTTATGCTGGCTTCCTGGCCGCTGATGGCTGGCGTCAAGCTTCTTCTCGGTGTACTCGTTGCGGCGGTAATTCCTGCATTGTTTTATCTTTTGCGTAATCGGAGCAGCGACTTTCTGTGGGCGTTTCCCTACACCTTGTATTGGTTGCTGGCGTTGTCCTGGATCAGCCTCTATGCGCTGTTCACCCCGCATCGCAACGGCTGGCTGACACGCCAGGTTGCGGCGAAGCCCCTCCATGCAGCTCCAACTTCAGCGGATCTGGAGTCCATTCGGTTGACCCCGCTGCTGTAACGATTGGATACGATTGAATCGGCAAGTGGAAAACGCCTCCTGTCCGTTATGGACAGGAGGCGTTTTGTTTGAATCCCAACGACATACTCGTTTCATTGTGTCGGGCGCGCGCTACTTCCTCTGTTCGGGCTTCTGGTAGCTTGTGGGGCCTTGTTCGTAGCCCACGAGCTTGAGCCACCAGGATGGATAGAACACGGCCTGGGCTATGCCTTCAGGCGTGTTCAGATAGCCGTCGTTGTAGCGGATATAGAGCTGTTCCGACAGCGCCCACCAATCCTTGAGCACGTCTTCGGCAAGCCTTTCGGAGTGCTGCGTGAGCAGTGCGCGGGACGCGGTCTTGTCGCCCTTGTTCCACAGGCGCAGGGCTTCGGATTCCATGTTTTCGCGCAGGCTAAAGAACCGGGACTCATGTTTTTCGCGCATGGCGCGGATATCTTTGATCATGAACGAATATTTCAACTGGGCCTGATTGGCCACGTAGTTGAACGCCGTCCACATGCTGCCCCGGTCCAGCCTCAGAATGTCGCTGGTCTGGATCGGTTCGGGCAGGTCCTGGGCTCCGGCGTAGAAGGGCATGAGCACGGACGTGGCCGGCCGGTCCGGCCCGAACCAGGTCACGCCGCCGATGGCCGGGGGCAGCCAGGAACGCGACTGATTTACGTAGGCGTACACGCAACGGTAGATGTTCAACGGGCGCTCGAATTCGCCCTTGACCGGGGTAAGCTTCCCTTCCTTGTCGGCCAGGGACTCAGCGCCGCCCTCAAAGCGGTCCGGGTCGCCGAACGGACCTGCTGCCAAGCCCTTGGTCAGGTCGAATTCCGTTCCCTCGTAGTTGTCGCGGTGAATGGCGAAGATGTCTCGCACGTCCATTTTCTGGTCGGGTTTGATCGTGAAGGGATACACGCGGGTGAAAGGACCTTCCACCCAGGCGGGCAGGTTCAGGGATGGCGCGGCCAGGGATTGGGCGCGCCATATGCGCCTGAGGGAATAATAGGGGTGATGGAATTCTCCGTCGCCATAGACGCTGGTCCAGTCCAGGGGGCCCTCGGAAGGTTGCCACCAGCCCTGCTGTTGGGCTGCCTCGAATATGTTGGCCGAATAAAGCTGATCCGCTGCGCCGGGACGTACTTCGCGGATGCGGAATTGGTTGGCTGCCACGAAGAAGCCGTCATCCGGAACACGCTGTGCGATCCATACTCCTGCGCTGCCGTTCTTGTCATAGGCGCACATCTCCATGACCCAGCCTTCGTTGGCATCGGCCACAAGCAGGGTTTCGCCCGTGCCGTAGTACCCGTATTTCTCGATAAGCTCGCCCATGATAGCAATTGCTTCGCGCGCGGTTTTGCTGCGCTCCAGGGCCACGCGGGAAAGTTCGGCGGAATAGAAAATACGCTTGCCCGGTTCCGGTTCGGCTTCCACCTTGGCCTTGTCTGTGCACTCGCCGATGGAGACCTGGTGTTCGTTGAGTATGCCGTAGTTGGCGTCGAAATAGGCATAGGTGTGGGCTACTTGCGGTATGAAGCCCAGGGGGACGCTGGCCGGATCGCCGTTTTCACCGCTCGTGCCGTAGGCCGGGGCGCGTTTCCCGTCCACTATGCGGTGGCTTACCGTGCCGCCCCATTGGGGTTTGAAGTCCAGAGCGCAATGCGAGTAATACACCGGGCGCATGCTGCCGGGCGCGTGATCCTTGGCCGGGACGTAGACGAGTCGGGCGTCGCTCATGCCGTCGTCGGAATGGGAGACCATGACCGAGCCGTCCACACTGGCCTTTTTGCCCACCAGTGTGGTGGTGCAGGCCCAAGCAGGCAAGGCCATAACCGTGGTCAGAGTACAAGCCAGAGCGAGCATCCAAATTTTGGATGGAAGGAAGCGGCTGTTCGATGTCATGCGTCCCCCGGGTGCGTTGAAGTGAATGCCGTTACGGTATTTCCCCACGAAATCGCTTGGTCAGTTGAGTTGCTGTTTCACGGCCAGGAAGTCGAGCACCGTCAGGGCCATTTCCATGGGCGCCTGGAACATGAGCCCATGACCGGCGTTGTCGAACACGGCCAGCCATGCCGGACCGGATACCAGCGAGATTCCCAGGCGGCTTCGTTCCGCCCTGGTCACGGTGTCCTGCTCGCCGACAATAAAAAGAACCGGAATGTTGATGTGCTGCAATCTATCGCGGGTTCCGGCCCATTGCTCGATGGCCTTTTTTTGGCGGGCGATCATGTCCGGGTCCGGCGTCACGGTGACGGGCGGCAGCAGCGACAAATAGTCCGGGTGGGCATTCATCCACGCGGCCGGAAAGAGATGCGCCAGAGGCCGTGCGTCAGGGGTTGCTTGGATACTGGCCAAGGCTTTGACAACCTCGTCGCTGTCCACATCCGTGGCGTAAAGTACGAGTTTTTCAACCATTTCCGGATGGAGCAAGGCCAATTCCTGCGCGATGCAGCCCCCCATGGACCAGCCGAGAACCGCAGCGTGTCCGATGCCCAACCCTTGAAGCAAATCGGCGGCATCCTCGGCCATGAGCGGCAGGCTGAAAGGCGTGTCCGAGGCAGTGGACAAGGCCATGCCTCGGTTGTCGAAGATGATGACGCTCCGGTCCCTGCTCAACTCCTTCAGCAGAGGTTCGGGCCAGGACTCCATGGTCACGGCGTACCCGGTGATGAGCAGCAGCGGCTCGCCCTGCCCATAAATGCGGTATGCCAATTTGGCCTCGCCCACATCCACGGTGCCGGTCTGGATGGGCATCAAAGCCAAAGCGGCAAAAGGAATGTGCGTCAGGATCAGCAGGGTCAGAACGAGTGAACGCAGCAACATGAAGGGCTCCTTTTGGGGTGGCCAGGATATTCCGGGAGTATCCGACAACTACCCCAAATCTCGGCGGAGCGTCAAACAGGCTCATCAGATGATGGTTGGTTATTCGTGCAGGAAAGCTGCACCGAAGAGGTTGGAAGCGTCAGTCGGGTAAAAAATAATACCGAAGGGAATACGTGTCCTGCCCTGTCGGCGGTCAGCGTCAATTGGCATCGATCTGTTTGTGCCAGACGTTCATGCTCTCCAGCTTGCCTTTGATTTGCGTATTGTTGTGCAGTGTGCCTCCATATTCATAACCGGAACGGGAAAAAACCACGTTCATGCCGAAGCTTTCAGCTCTGGCGATGGTGTAGGCGGTCCGGATGCCCAGAGGGCGCAAGGCGTCTTCCATGTGCGTGAGCAACGCCCCGGCAGCACCTTGTCCCCGCTCCTGCGGGAGCGTTGCAAAGTCCGTCATTTCCGCGCATTTCCATTCCCGGTCCATTTCCGCTGAAGCCGCCGCAGTGATCGTGTCGCCGGATTTGAGGCCGAAAAAGGCCACGTCGGAATTCATGGCTTCGCGCAGATAGTCCGGATCGGTTATGGGAAACGGATACGTCTCGAACACAATGGCATACAGCGCGGCAAGCTCCGGCGCATGTTCCGGACCGAGTCGGACAACATCGGCGTTGCAAAGAGCGTTCTCCGCGTTCTCCGCCTTTTGGACGGCAACTTCGAGCACTTCCGAGATGAGTGGTGCGTTCTCCGGCACGGCCCGCTCACGGTCCAGGTATTTGGCCATGAAGCAGCCGTCGGACGTGCCTTTGTACATGCGGGGAACACGGGCTTCGTCGATGAAACCGTGAGCCGAGAAGTCGGGAACCGCAGCGGCCGGAACCTTGGCAAACAGCTTGGAATAGCCGTTTTCCCGGCCCAATTCTTCGATTCCGTCAACGATCGTCGGCATGTCTTCCGGGTCCAACTTCATCAGATAGACCCGGTCATTGGCTGGCCCGTGCTGGATGACGGAGTTGCCCAGTTGGGTGACCACATCAGGCTGCATCGTCTCTCCGCTCCATGCGTTCGTTGCTTTCAGGGGTGAGGCTGGTGGTTTCGTCCCAGTCGGAAAGCAGCTTTTCCACGCCGATGGTTTTTTCCTCGGAGTCGTCTTCCTTGAGCTGTAGGTTGCAGGTCTCGCATTCGCGATCACAATAGGTAGGCTCATAGGAAGCCGGCTCATGATATGTGGTTATGACGCCTTCGTAATTGCGCAGCACGACCTTGTTGGTCCCCCAGGAAATGATATAGTTGGGCATGATGGGTATTTTCCCGCCGCCGCCCGGCGCGTCCACAACATAGGTCGGCACGGAAAAACCGCTGGTGTGGCCGCGAAGGCTTTCGATGATTTCAATGCCCTTGCTGATGGGGGTCCGAAAATGCGTGAGTCCCTCGGAAAGGTCGCATTGGTAGAGGTAGTAAGGGCGTACCCGGTTTTTCACCAGTTTCTTGTTCAAGCTTTTGATGAGACGTTGACAGTCATTGACGCCAGCCAGGAGAACGCTTTGATTACCGAGAGGAATGCCGGCGTCCGCAAGGCGGGTCAGGGCTCGCTTGGAGGATTCGGTCAGTTCCCGTGGATGATTGAAGTGCGTATTTATCCAGAGCGGATGGTGTTTTTTGAGCATGTTCACGAGGTCTTCGGTGATGCGGTAGGGCAGCACAACGGGCGTGCGCGTCCCGATCCGGATTACTTCCACGTGGTCGATCTTGCCTATTTCGGTCAAAATCCAGTCGAGCCGCTCGTCGGACAGCATCAGCGGATCTCCGCCCGAAAGCAGGACATCACGGACCTGCGGGGTGTTGCGGATGTATTCGATGCCCTGCAGGATGTCCCCCCGGGAGGGGATGGAATCCACGTCTCCCACCTTGCGTTTGCGGGTGCAATGGCGGCAGTACATGGCGCAGGTGTTGCTGATGTGGAACAGGACACGGTCCGGATAGCGATGCGTGATGCCCGGTGCCGGGCTGTCCTTTTCCTCGTGCAGCGGATCGGTCATGTCGTATCGGCCGATTTTGAGTTCCTCGGGGCTGGGAAAGGACTGCAGAAAGATAGGGTCGTTGGCGTAGTCGTCCACGTCGATGAGCGAAAGATAGTAAGGGGTTACGGACATGGGAAACTTGTCCAGGGTCCGTTCGTATTGTTTCCTGAGTTTGGCGGGAAATGTGATGCCTAATACGCGTTCAAAATCCGTCACGGTTTTGATGGCGTTGCGGGCATGCCATTTCCAATCAGTCCAATCTGTCTTTGAGACAGTCGTGCGCAGAGTCTTGGCGACTTCCTGCTGATGTTCTGTGAATATTGTCAATATGGTTCCTTGGTTGGAGATGGTGGCGGTGCGTTTGGTCCCTTTGGCCGCGCCATGGAGACAAGCACATCCCCCGCTCGCGTTACAGCGCCGAAGGTGCCTGGAAGGTGTCCCATTAGCGGACTGAAGCGCTTGGGGGATTTTGCTTAGGTTCACAGAAGAACAGTATTGAGGAGAACCCGCAAGGGGGGATACCGGGGCCGTATCGGGTATTTCGTCCTACCTGATGCTGTATCGGGCGTGAAAGCCATGTTAGGCCCGGGGCGGAAGCAGAGAATGCTGCGGATGATATTGCAGGCGGTCTTATGGCTGTGCTTTGGAGAGCATCCGGAACTTTGTCCCTTGCCGTGGCGGCAATTGGGTGTTTTTTGTGGCGGGAGGGCGATGTGCTGCCAATAGTGAATTACAAAAATGGAAAATATAAATAAAATTTTTAGTGTAATAAGTATGATTTTTACAATTATGAATAATATGTATTTTTGTGTTTTAATAAAGTTCAATGTTTTTAGGTGATTGTGAAAAAATGATTCTATCGGTTTGGAACAGAGTTTGCTTGTGAAGCTGCATGCCGAAAGAAATATCCGGACTCCAGTTGAAAGTCCTGTCCGCTATTTGCCAGGTCATCGACAAGGCCCTCGATTTGGAGTCAGCCTTGCGTACTGTCCTGCGTATCCTTTCGGAAGAATTGAGTATGAAGCGAGCGACGATTACCTTGTACGACCCGGGGACGGGAAGTCTTGTGATCAGCGCCTCGCACGGACTCAGTCCCGAGGAGAGACAGCGGGGCGTATATCGCCTTGGTGAAGGGGTTACGGGTTGCATTTTCCAGACCGCGGAACCCTATTATGTCCCGGATATCAGCAAAGAACCGCTGTTTTTGGACAAAACGCAGGCAAGGATAATAGAAAAAGGCCGCGTTTCTTTTCTTGGTGTCCCTATTTTGTCCAATTCGCACGCCGTTGGCGTGCTCAACGTGGACCGGCTGTTCGAAGACGATGTGAGTTGGCGGGAGGACATCAGTTTTCTTACCGTGGTGGCGACGCTCATCGGCCAGTTCATGAGCCTGAATCAGAAGGTCAAGGATCGCGAGGAGCGTCTGCGTCGGGAGAATGTTTCGCTGCGTTCGCAGATCAGCAAAGAACAGCGCGGGCCATATATCGTGGGCCGAAGTTTGGCCATGCAGGACGTGGAGCGGCAGATGGGGCGCGTGGCCCCGACCCGCGCGACAGTGTTGCTGCTCGGTGAATCGGGAGTGGGAAAAACGCTCATAGCTAAAATCATACATGGGGTTTCAGATCGCAAAGATAATCCCTTTGTTAAGGTGAATTGCGCATCCATTCCGGAAAATCTCCTGGAATCCGAGCTTTTTGGCTACGAAAAGGGAGCATTCACCGGAGCATCGGGTGCCAAGCCCGGCCGTTTCGAGGATGCGCATAACGGAACGATTTTTTTGGATGAAATTGGAGAACTGTCTCTTTCGCTCCAGGCGAAACTCTTACGGGTCATCCAGGATAGGGAATTCGAGCGGTTGGGCTCCAACCGCACGGTACGGGTGGACGTGCGCATCGTAGCGGCAACGAACAAAGATCTCGGTGCCATGGCTGAACTGGGGGAATTTCGCAGCGATCTTTACTACAGACTTT
This sequence comes from Desulfovibrionaceae bacterium, assembly GCA_036541255.1. Lineage (GTDB taxonomy): Bacteria > Desulfobacterota > Desulfovibrionia > Desulfovibrionales > Desulfovibrionaceae > Paucidesulfovibrio. The sequence continues at coordinate 14,862 of JAZHDD010000016.1, forward strand.
CTGTCTTCCCTATCCGCGTTCCTCCGTTGCGGGAACGCATGGAAGACATCTCCGGCCTGCTCAATCATTTTCTGGACAGGATGGAGCGGGAATATGGGCGAAGATTGTTTCTTTCGCCCCAGGCACTGGAATGTCTCTGTCGTTATGACTGGCCGGGAAACGTGCGGGAAATGGAAAACCTTATTGAGCGACTGGTCATCATGGCTGACGATGAACGCATTGATGCTTCGGCACTGACCCGGTATCTGGCTCCGACTGCGGAAAGGACGGAGCATACTGCCGTTGGAAAGAATCCTCGATCCGTCATGCCTAGTCCAGGATCCACATTGCTGGAAACCGAACGTCAGGAAATTTTGTCCGCGTTGCGCCGCAACGGCTGGGTGCAGTATAGGGCCGCATACGAATTGGGTCTCACAGCCCGTCAGATGGGCTACCGTGTTCGCAAGTTCGGACTTGAAGAGATGGTTGCCGGCGAACGGGCTAGGGCACGCAACAGGTCGTGAAACGTACCTCTCTTGTGCTGAACTGGGCGGGGCGATTATGATCGTTCCACTCCGGAAGACGGAAAGACGGAAAAGACGTTTCCTGAAATGGGACAAACAAACGGCGGCCTTTTTGAGCGCCGCCGTTTTGTCAGGGTAAAACACGTTCAGGGATTACTTTTCGTCCGGGGTGGTGACGGTGCGCACCGAGGCAACGGAATTCCAGTCGTAATAAGTGTTTACGACTTCACCTGATTTCTCCTCGGTGACGCGCACGAATTCGTCGCCCAGGAAGATGGTGGCTTCTTCGTGTCGCGGGCCATCGTTGACCTGCACACGCAGTCCCTTGCGCAGTTTGCGCGATAGTGTCCCGTGTACGGGCATGGACGCATATTCAAAAACTTTCTCCAGTGTTTCCTTGCGCATGAGTTTGCTCCTTGTCTGTTGTGGTTACGAGCCAGCCAAAGTGCGGGTGCTTTTTGGACCGGCCCGATTCGTTCGGGATCATCCGCAACCGCCGCCCCCCCCGGAACACCCACTGGCTGCGGCTTTGCGTCTGGGCGTCTTGAGCGTGTCCGTGTCGCCGCCCGTGTAAACGGTTTCCAAGGCGTGCTGAATAAATCCGCCGGCCTCCACCGGCTTGATGCCGCGCGCGGAGAGGATTTTGCGGGGCGTGTCGCCAAGGGCGGCCGCAAGCAGCGTGTTGCAGTCGGAAAGCAGATCGGCCAGAGCTTCCCAGCGGCCCGGCCCGCAACCCGCGGAAGGGGCGGCGCGTTCTTCCACGAGTTCGTAGCTGCCGCCGCTATCGGTCCATATCTGGAGCGTGGCGGCTTCTCCGAGGTGTTGGTTCACGAGCATGCCCTCGCGGGTGGCCACGGCCACATGCGGTCTGCGGGTATTCATGGCCGGGGCCAGCTTGGCGCAGGTCGTCAGCAGACCGGCGCAGGCTCCGGAAAGATCCTTGTCCAAAAGCCCGACAGCGTCGGCCCGGCAGCGTCGGCAGTGGGTCATTTGCTCGATATGCGTTCCGGCTTGGGAGCGCAGTGATTTGATGACCGCCCCTGGGGTTTCCGTCAGGTGACCAAAGGGGGTTCCTTCGTTGGGGTGCATGGGGATGAGGTTTTGCAGATCCGCTCCGAGATGTTCGGCGGCCTTGGCCACAGCGACCACATGGTGTTCGTTTATGCCGGGAATGACGATGCTGTTGATTTTGACTGCAATCCCTCGTGTCTTGAGTCCGGCGACGGCTTCGAGTTGGCGGGAGAGCAGCAGTTCCGCGGCGGCATGTCCCCGATAAACGACCTTGCCGTCCATGGCCCAGGCATATATTTTCGCAGCGATTTTTGGATCCACGGCGTTCATGGTCACGGTGGCGTGGGTCACCCCCAGGGAGGCCAGATCGTCCAGATAGGCGGGCATGGCCAGCCCGTTGGAGGAAAGGCAGAAGAGCATATGAGGATAGTGCTCCTTGAGCAGGCGCATTGTCTCCAGTGTTTGTTCGGGGTTGGCCATGGGGTCGCCCGGTCCGGCGATTCCCGCGACGGTGATGCGCGGTTCGGCCTCCAACACCTTGTGCATGTATTCGAGAGCCTGATGTGGCTTGAGCACGGCGCTGGTCACGCCTGGCCGCGATTCGTTCACACAATCGTATTTGCGGTTGCAGTAATTGCATTTGAGATTGCACTTCGGAGCAACGGGCAGATGGACTCTGCCGCAGGAGCCTGAGGAGTGTCTGTTGAAGCAGGGGTGTCTGTCGGAAGCGATGCGGCTAGGTGCGGTCATGGTGCTTTCTCCTAAAGATAACCGTAGCCCACGGGGCTATCGGACTGATTCTTTTCCAGTACGGCGTTGACCACGCGGTCGAAGAGTTCCTGCGCGCCTTGATAGCCGAGCAGACGCAGGCGCTGTCCGCCGAAGCGGTCATGAATGGGAAAGCCCAAGCGTACCAGGGGAACGTTCCATCTGCGGGCGTATTGATAACCTTTGGAATGGCCGATCAGGAGATCGGGCTCCAGTTGTTCGGCCAACTCCGAGATTTCATGGAAGTCGGCGCCTTCGCGGATCTCGGGTTTTTTCAGGTTCAATTCGTCGCAGGTTCGGCCAATAATCTTGGCAAGCCCCGTCTTTTCCGAACCCGTGGCCGCAAGGACCACATGCACGCCGATTTCCGAAAGAAATTCCACCAGCCCGGCGACAATATCCTCTTCGCCGTAGACCACGGCGCGCTTGCCAAAGATGTATTTGTGTCCGTCCACGAAGGCGTCCACCAGTCGTCCCCGGTCACGCTCGTGCCGTGCGGGGAGTGTTTTCCCGGAAACTTCACCCAAGGCGTCGAAAAAGGCGTCGCTGCCACGCAGGCCCATGGGCAGCGGCAATTGCATGCAGGGCACACCGTGTCGATCCTTGAGAAAGGTTCCGGCTGTGTGCCGACCCGGCAGGCAGTGGCCGAATTCGATGCTTGCCGTTGCCCCGGGCATGGCCTTGATGGCGGTGATGGGCGTGCCGCCTCTGGGAATGCGTTCGTAATCAAGCAACGCCGGTCCGTCCAAGGTCTCGGACACGTCTGGAAGGATGCAGGTTTCAAGGTCGTAGTCGTCGCAGATATCGCGTAGGTGACGCGTGTCCGCCGGGGATATCATGCCGGGGAAGAGATTCAGCCCGCCGTGATGCGGAATGTTTTCCTGGGCAAGCTGTTCCGTCACGGAGCGTACTGCCGCGTGAAAGCCTTCCATGTGCGTGCCCGCGAAGCTGGGCGTGGACACGCTGACGATTTCCGGAAGATCAAGCTCCCCGAATTCGTTTCGGAATTCGCCGATTATCCTGGGCACGTCGTCCCCGATGGTCTCGGTCAGGCAGGTGGTGGCCACGCCGATGAGCCTTGCTCCGTACTTCTGCATTACGTTCAGCAGCCCTTTCTTGAGATTGGGGCCGCCGCCGTAGACCGCATGTTTTTCTCCGAGCGCCGAAGATGCGATGTCCACGGGTTCACGGAAATGGCTGATGACATAGCGGCGCATGTACGTGGCGCAGCCCTGGGAGCCATGCAGAAATGGGACGGCTCCCTCTATGCCCTTGAAGGCCAGGCAGGCTCCCAGCGGAGTGCAGAGCTTGCAGGCGTTGGTCGTGGAAACATAGGGAGTGGTGCTCATGCTCCCGCCTCCTTGGGGATGGTGCGGTTGATATGGGTGCGCCGAGGCACGAAACGCCAGACCGGGCTCATGGCCGAGGCGTGGATTTCGCGTGCGAAGTTGAGCATGCCCACGAAGCCTTCCAAAGCGATTTTGCGTTCGTGGTTGTGATCGCAGAAACCCACGCCGAGTTTATAGGCGATGGGCCGTTCCTTGACGCCGCCTACGAACACGTCCACATCCTTTTCCTTGATGAAGGCGGAGAGTTCGAGGGGATTGGCATCGTCCACGATGATGGTCCCGGGATCGGTGATGGCGGCCAGTTCCTCGTAATCCTCACGGGTTCCGGTCTGGGAGCCCACGATGCAGACCTGCATGCCCAGGTGCCGGAAGGCCTTGATCAGCGAAAAAGCCTTGAATGCGCCGCCCACATAAATGGCCGCCCGCTTGCCTTCCAGGTCGGCCCGCATTTTTTTCAACTCGGGGAGCAGGTTGCCGAGTTCTTCGCGTACGAGTTTTCCGGTACGTTCGACTATGCCGGAATCCTGGTCCACGAAATGGTCGGCGACATCGTACAGGGCCTGGGCCATATCCTCCACGCCGAGGTAGGAGACGCGCAGGTAGGGGATGCCGTATTTTTCCTCCATCATCTTGGCCAGATCGAGAGTGGCTCCCGAACACTGCACCAGGTTCAGGGCCGCGCCGTGGCAACGGCGGATGTCGTCCACGCGGCCATCTCCCGTGACGTTGGCTATGACGCTGACGCCTATGCGTTCCAGATAGTCGCGGATGATCCAGATTTCCCCGGCAAGATTGAAATCGCCGAAAATGTTCACGGACATGCTTGGAATGTCCGGGTCGTCCGTGGTCCCGACCAGTTCAAACATGGCCTTGCACGCCGCGAGATAGCCCTCGCGCTTGTTGCCCTTGAAGCCTTCGGATTGCACAGGCAGCACGGGAATGCCTTTTTTCTCGCTCATGGTTTTGCACACGGCCTTGAGATCGTCGCCGATGAGTCCCACGATGCAGGTGGAATAGACAAAGGCCGCCTTGGGCTGGTGGCGCTCGATGAGCTCGTCGAGTGCTGCGGCAAGTTTGGTTTCGCCGCCGAAAATCACGTCTTTTTCGCGCAGGTCCGTGGAAAAGGAGAGCCGGTGCAGTTCCGGGCCGCTGGAAAGCGCGCCCCGGATGTCCCAGGTGTATGCCGCGCAACCGATGGGGCCGTGTACGAGATGCAGTGCGTCGGCAATGGGATAGAGCACCACCCGCGAGCCGCAGAACACGCAGGCCCGCTGGCTGACTGCTCCTGCCAGCGAGTCGCGGTTGCAGGCCAGTTCAAAGGGACCCTGCCCGGTGCGATGGATCTGGTCTTTGCGTTCTTCAAAGATCGACGATGTCATGCGTGCTCTCCTTGAGCAGATTCCCCGGAAGTCGGGTGCCTGCGAAGACAGATGAGATTGGTTTGGTGCCAGCCGAGATGAGCGTAAAAACTCAATCCGTTGGCGTTGTTCCTGTCCGCGAGGAGCTGCAACCGGGATGCGCCGCGTTCCCGTGCCCAGCATTCCACTGCGTGGAGGAGTTCCCTGCCGAGGCCGAGGCCGCGAGCCTTCCTGTTGACCACCACGTCTTCGATCAGTACGGCGGGGCCGCCTTCCGAGGTGGAAATCACGATCTGGCCGGAACACATGCCCGCTATTTCGCCGCCGTGCAGCGCGGTAAACACGCAGGAGCGGTCGTCCTCCAGCAGCAGGCCGAGTGCCTTGCCGGCCCGCGTCGCATCAAAGGCAAAGTCAGGTTCGATGTCGAAGAGTGTGGCGAGCAGATCGCAAAGTGCGTCGATATCGTCGGAGCTGGCAGGTCTGAATCGTGCCGCACCAATGCGGAGGGTGGTGGCGATGCGTGCGGACATTGCACTGTTCCTTTAGGAAATCAGGTTGGCTGCGGCTGGCTCGCCGTCCTTGATGCCGTCCAGAATGGCGTCGATTGCAGCCTCGCTGTCCACGCCCTTGAACCACCAGTTGTCCGGCTGGACTACGACTATGGGCCCGGATTCGCACTGCTTCAGGCATCCGGTGGCCGTGACCAGGATGTCCAGGCCCCGGTCCAGGATTTCCTCTTCCAGATATTGCAGGAAACCGTCGGTCTGCTTGTGGCAGATGCCCTTGGGGTCGCCGTTTGCGCGGAAGCTTTGACATACGAGGATCATTTTTTCGGGAATGGCCATATTCGTCTCCTTGGGTGTTGGTATTTCAATGGATGCCGCTGCAAGGCAGCTTGTCCAGCCGAGATCAGGTGCGCTTTTTCCCGCCGCCGGTTTTTTCCCCGCCGCCGTAGAGCGTGTCCACGGCAGGATCGATGCCTGCGTCTGAATCGGTCAGGATGACTTTGATGCCCTTGGCGGCCAATGCCTTGCGCGGATTTTTCCCTGCGTCGGCAGCGAGCAGCGCGAAACAGTCGTGCAGCAATTTCGCGACGTTTTCCCAGCGCGAGTCGCCATTGCCGGGGGTAGGTGCGGTTCGTGCGCCGAGCAGCACGGGCAGACCCTCATTGCGGCCATAGATGAGAAATCGGGGAGCCTGGCCCAAATGCAGGTCGATTTTCATACCCGAAGCGCTGCAAACGGCCACATTGGGACGTTCCGCACTGGGGCGCGGCAGCAGGGAGGAATCCGGAGCATTCGGACCGTGCGGTTTTCTCAGATTCGTATCGCCGCATTCGTCGAAAGGGGACATCACGGGGAGGTGCCGGGATGCGCAGCTTCGGATTGTTCCCAAAAGCTTTTTTCCGGGCGGGCAGGGCAGGGCGTGGCCGTCCAGGTCGTCGTCAAAGAGATTGCCGGTATCCTCGGGCAGGTAGCCGCCGGGCAGGATGTTCATGATCGACGCGCCCAGTTTGGCTGCGGTGCAGGCGATTTCCTCCACGTGATCGGCGTTGAGTCCGAAATAGACCGTGGTGTTGACCTTCACGGTGATGCCCGCCCGGACCAGGGCTTGGAGCATTTCCTGCTGGGCCTGCATGAGCAGGGCGGCCGCACGGATCAGGGGCATTGTTTTCAGGCCGGGCCGAATCCAGGAATAGAGTTTTTCCGCTACCTCGGGCCGTACCGCGTCCATGAGCAGGGTCACGTGCGAGAGACGCAGGGCCTTGAGCTCGGTGGCAAAGCTGTCCAGGGTCTCGGCAGAGGCCGGCGTCGAACCGTTCCCGTTGCCAAACAGCAGGCCATTGGTGGTCAGGCAGAGCAGTAGCCCGGGATGCTTTTTGCGCACGAGGCGCAGGGTTTCAAGGGTGATTGCCGGGGTGGCCAGGGGGTCGCCAGGTCCGGTGATGCCGACCATGCCCACGGGTTCGCCGCAGTCAATCATATTGTCCAGCCAGGCCAAAGCTTCGCCAGGGAGGACTGCCGTGGTCGCCGTTGTCGGCCGCGGAGAGCCGAAACGCAGGCGCAGGTTGCTGCGCGGGGCTATGGGCAAATGCACCCGGAGCGCGGCCTTTCGCTTCTTCGCGTCGAAGCAGGGGGGAGCGGTGCGGTTTTCGGAAAGAGGCATGGCATGGTTCCCTTTTGCATATGGGCGCGGCGGGGTTGCGGTGTGAAACCCCGCCGCGTCGGGGTATTACAGGACGAGTTCGAAGGTCTCTTCGGAATCGTCGCGGTCTTTCCGGTCGAGCAACACGCCGAGAATCTTTTCCAGCAGGCGCAGGCCGCCTTTGTATCCCACGGATGGGAAGTACTGGTGTCCGACGCGGTCGAGGATAGGAAAGCCGAAACGGACGAACGGTATGTCCTCGTCGCGGGCGATATGCTTGCAGTAGGTGTTGCCCAGAAGCAGATCCACGGGTTCGTTCTTGATCCACTGATGCAGCAGGAACATGTCGCCCTTGGCCTTGACGTTGACCTCGCAGGGCAGATCCTTGGTGAGGTTCTTGATGCGGCGCTCAAAGGCCTTGCCCGGCGTCCCGGTGACGATGTGCACGGGCAGCATGTCGATGGAAGCCAGGAATTCGGTCATGGCGATGATCTGGTCGGGATCGCCCACCAGCGCGACTTTCTTGTGGTAGAAGTACTGGTGCATGTCCGAGATCAGGTCCACGAGTTGGCCGCGTTCCGTGTTGATCTCCGAAGGCACTGACACGCCCGCAACCGTGCGCAGGGCGTCTATGAAGCGGTCCGTTGCCTTCAGGCCGAAAGGCATGTCCAGAACCTTGCAGGGGACCTTGAACTGCGAGTCGAGCAGGCGTGCCGCGTCGGCAGAACACCATTCACCCAGGGCCAGGGTGCCGATCGCGTCACCGGTGGCTTTGATTTCTTCCACTGTGGTGCCGCCTTCCGGAAACATCCTGTACTCGCCGGACAGGGGGCCGTTGAGCACGCCGGAAGTGTCCGGCAGGAGGATGGAATCCACGCCCACCAAGGTCGCCAGGCGTTTGATCTCTTCCATGTCCGACGGTTCGACCCATCCGGGCAGGATGTTCACCTTGCCGTTTTTGTGTCCCGTGGATTCGGCGAGTTGGGCCAGGGCGCTCTTGACCATGTTTGCAAAGCCGGTCACGTGCGAACCCACGTAGGATGGCGTGGAAGCGCCAATGACGTGCTTGCCTGCGGGAATCTTGCCTTCCTTCTGCGCCTTGTCCCGAATCTGGTTCAGGTCGTCGCCGATGGTTTCGGAGAGGCAGGTGGTGTGCACGGCGATGATCTCGGGCTCATAGACCGTGAAGATGTTGTCGATGGCCTGCACCAGGTTGGCCTGGCCGCCGAATACCGAAGCGCCTTCGGTGAAGGAGCTGGTCGCGGCGGAGATGGGCTCCTTGTAATGTCGGGTCAGGGCGCTGCGGTGATAGGCGCAACAGCCCTGGGAACCGTGACTGTGCGGCAGGCAGCCGTGAATGCCGAGCGCGGCGTACATGGCGCCGATGGGCTGGCAGGTCTTGGCCGGATTGATGGTCAAGGCGCTGCGCGTGGTGATCTCTTTCGGGGTGTGTTTCAGTAAGGTCATGCTCTGTTCCTCTCTGTCGGTTCATCGTGCCCGGGCCGGGATTCGCCGGTCATTCCCAGACGTAGGTGGCGGAGAGTTCCGGGTTTTCCTGCCAGGGGGCCTGCATGTAGCTCCAGACTCTGCTGTTCACGAGACGGTCGATTTCCCTGTAGAAATTCACCGCTCCCCGGAAGCCGGCATAGGGGCCGCCCGAGTCGTAACTGTGCAGCTGCTTCATGGGTACGCCGAGCTTCTGGATGGAGTACTTCTCCTTGATGCCCGCGCAGAAGATGTCCGGGCGGAGCAAAGCCACGAGCTTTTCGGCTTCGTACTGGTTGAGGTCGTCGATGACGATGGACCCTTTATCCATCTCCGGGATCATGCCGTCGTAGTGCTTGAACCTGTATCCGGCGTCCTCAAGCCTTGCGATTTCCTCGGCTGGCATGCGCGGCTTGTACCGCTCCGGATCGGCGCTGACCTCGATTTCTTCGATGTTTCGGCTGTCCGCGTCCACCTTGAGATCCGGGATGATTTCCCGGCCTTCGTAGTCGTCGCGATGCGCGAATTCATAGCCGGCGGACAGGGTCTTCATGCCGATTTCTGCGAAGATTTCCTGGTAATGATGGGCGCGGGATCCGCCCACGAAGAGCATGGCGGTCTTGCCGTCGGTCCGGGGGCGCACCTCGTTGCGCACTTCGGCCACCAGGGGCATTTCCTCAGCGATGACCGTTTCGACACGTTCAAGCAGTTTCTTGTCGCCAAAGTACTGGGCGATTTTGCGCAGTGATTTGGCCGTGGCCTCGGCACCGATGAAGTTGACTTTGATCCAGGGGATGCCGAACCGTGTTTCGAGCATGTCGGCCACGTAGTTGATGGACCGATGGCACATCACGCAATTCAGGTCGGCGACATGGGCCGAAGCGAACTGGTCATAGGTCGAGTTGCCCGAGAACGTGGCGATGTTGGTGATGCCGCATTTCTTGAAAATGCGGTCGATCTCGAATCCGTCTCCGCCGATATTGTATTCGCCGAGCAGGTTGATCTTGTACTCGCCGGGCTTTTCGGTATCGTTTTCGCCGACCACATGCTTGAATATCTGGTTGTTGGCGATATGGTGCCCCGCAGACTGGCTGACGCCCTTGTATCCTTCACAGGAGAAGGCAAAGACGTTGCAGTCGCCGAATTTCTCCTTCATCTTCTTGGCCACGGCGTGGATGTCGTCGCCGATGAGGCCCACCGGGCAGGTGGCGAATACGGCTATGGCCTTGGGGTGGAAGGTGTCGTAGGCTTCCTGGATGGCCTTTTCGAGTTTTTTCTCGCCGCCGAAGATGATGTCCTGGTCCTGCATGTCCGTGGAAAAACAATAGGGCATGTAGTTTTCCGCGCCCTCTGCCGTGGAGTCGGTCTGGTTGCGGCGGGTCAGCCAGGAGTAGAAGCCGCAGCCGATGGGGCCGTGCGTGATGTTCACGATGTCGCGGGTGGGCCCCAGGATGACGCCCTTGCAGCCTGCGTAGGTGCATCCGCGCATGGTGATGATGCCGGGGATGGTCCGGACGTTGGCCTGTATTTCAGGAGTCTCGTTGCCTTCAGCCTCGTTGATGAGTATTTGCTTGGCGCGCTTGCGGGCCACCTTGGGAGGGTATTTGCTGAGCAGTTCCTCCTTGATCGCGGTGGGCTCCCATTTGACGAGCCGATGCTTTGTCTTGGCCATACTCGTTGCTCCGATGGGGTTAGAGGATGGACTTGGCACCGCGTTCCGCGGTGCGCACCCGGACCGCGTCCGTGACGGGCAGGACGAAAATCTTGCCATCGCCCGGTTTGCCGGTCCGGTTCACGTCGATAATGGTCTTGAGCACGTCGTCCACCTCATCATCGGGCAGAACGACCGTGATCATCCGTTTGGGATAGAGCTTGCCCTTCTCCCCCAGCAGAGCTGCGGCCTCCTCGAATCCTTCCCCGGCTCCTTCGAGCACTTTGGGATTGACGAAACCCTTGCCGCGGCCCTGGCATTCATGAGCGAAGAACGCGTCCACTCCGGCGTCGGTCAAGGCCTTCTTGGTACGGTTCATCTTCTCCATGCGCACGACGGCGATGATCTCCCTCATGCTGTGACCTCCTCGGAATCGGCAGAGTCCTTTACTCCGGAACTGATGGTGTAGACGTCATCGACGTCGCTGATGAATATCTTGCCATCGCCGAACGCGCCCTTCTTGCCGGAACGGGCCGCGCTCATGATCGTCTCGATGACGAAGTCCTTGTCCGCTGCCTTGACCACGCTCATGAGCATGGTCTTGGGAATCTCGTCGTAGGTCACTTCCCCGATCTTGATGCCGCGCTGCTTGCCGCGGCCAGCCACGGAATATTTGGTGACGGCGGGAAAACCCGCATCCATGAGAGCCGCAAGAACGTCGTCAGCTTTTTCGGGCCTGACAATGGCCCGGACCATGATCATCATTGTGGTACTCCTCTTCCTTGATTGTCCGTCAGGTTACGGGAATGGGAACGCTTCGGCCTCAAGCCTGCAGCAGGCCGTAGTCAAGCAGCAGCCTTTCAAGATCGTCGATTTCCAGGGGCTTGGGGACCACGAACATCTTGTTTTCGTCGATGGATTTGGCCAACCCCCGATACACGTCCGCCTGGGGGGCCTCGGGATTCCACTCGATGACTGTTTTGCGATTGATCTCGGCGCGCTGCACATCATTGTCACGCGGCACGAAGTAGATCATCTGGGTGCCGATCTGGCGGGCCAGTTCCTGGATCATCTCCTTTTCGTTGTCCACGTTGCGCGAGTTGCAGATCAGCCCGCCGAGCCGTACGCTTCCGGATTGGGCATATTTCATGATGCCCTTGCAGATGTTGTTGGCCGCGTACATGGCCATCATCTCACCGGAGCAGACGATGTATATTTCCTCAGCTTTGCCGTCGCGGATGGGCATGGCGAATCCGCCGCAGACAACGTCGCCGAGAACGTCATAGAAGGCGTAGTCCAGCCCTTCGGACTCCTCGTAGGCTCCGAGTGATTCAAGCATGTTGATGGACGTGATGATGCCCCGGCCCGCGCAGCCCACACCGGGTTCCGGTCCGCCGGATTCGACGCACCAGGACGAACCGAAGCCGGGCTTGCGAATATCCTCAAGCTCCACATCCTCGCCTTCCTCGCGAAGCGTATCGAGGACGGATTTTTGCGCCAGACCGCCCAACAGGAGACGGGTGGAGTCGGCCTTGGGGTCACAGCCCACAACCATCACCTTGCGGCCCATTTCGGCCAATCCTGCCACGGTGTTCTGTGTCGTGGTGGACTTGCCGATGCCGCCCTTGCCGTAAATGGCTACTTTTCGCATGAGTACCTCCGGGTTGGTTTCATTGGTGACACGCTTAGCGCAAAGGGCGTGCCAGAGGCGATTGCGGCATCACATCTGCTTGGAATAAAAATATATATTGTTCCACTGAGTCTGCGGTAAAGGTGCCGTGGGTCAGCCATATCCGACACGATCTACAAGACAAAATTGTAGGGAACGACAAAAGCGTATGTCGATGCCTTGGGCGTTTGATCCTTGTTTTTGTCAGGTATTGAAGCTTGTTGTGTTTGGTCCTCCGAGGATGGCACCGAATTTGCCCATACAAGGAAACACGCATGACAGGAGGTGGCTCGTGCTTATTGATACGACGCTTCGGGAAGGGGAGCAGTTTTATGGGGCGTACCATGACGCTGTTTTCCGGCGACGGGTTTTGGCTCACTTGGCGGAAGCGGGTATCGCAGAGGCCGAGGCGGGTTGCGTGGGGTGCGAGGGATTGCCGGAACTTCTGGCCTGGGCCCAGGCCATGCTGCCAAACCTGCGTCTGGGCATTTGGACGCCCTGCCGTCTGGATTGCCTGGCTCAGGCTGCGCGGGTGGGGGCCCATGTCGTGAACGTGGGCTTGCCCGTGTCGGATGCGCATTTGTCCCGGCGGCTGAACTGGACGCGTGCCCAGGCGCTTGGAAAGATCGCCGAGATGCTCGACGCCGCCGACGGCTTGGGAATTCCCATGGTTTCCATCGGCCTGGAGGATGCGAGTCGGGCTGATGCCGGATTTGTGGCCGAGGCTGCCGCAGTCGCGGCCCGGCATGGAGCCTCACGCGTCCGAATTGCCGACACGGTTGGCCGGAATGGCCCTTTGGAAATGGCTCGGCTCGCATGGGGGGTACGATTGGCGCTTGACTCGGTGCGTTCTGGCGTGAAGCTGGCGGTGCATTGTCATGACGATTTCGGCATGGCCACGGGCAATGCCCTGGCCGCTTTGGACAGCGGTGCCGACCAGGCCGACGTGTCCTTGCTCGGAGTGGGAGAGAGATCCGGCGTCGCCGCCACAGAGGAGTTGGCAGCGTATTTGATGTTGCGGAGAAAGACCGCGAGTTACAACATGTCCGTGTTGCGGAGGGCTTGCCTGCTTGTGTCGCGCGTGTCTCGGGTGGAAATATCCCGGAAAAAGGCCGTGCTTGGTGAGGATATTTTCAGCTGCGAAAGCGGGATACACGTGCATGCCCTGGGCAAGGATCCCAATCTTTTTGAACCGTATTCTCCCGAGAGTGTGGGGGCCCGGCGAAAGCTGGCCCTGGG
>JAZHDD010000017.1:0-86787 GCA_036541255.1 Desulfovibrionaceae bacterium
ACCAACTGGCGCGTGGGCCGCTGGGAAGGCGCCTTACTGCTGGCGCTCAATCTGGTGCGCTGGGGCCGGGACTTCATGGCCTGAGCCGATTGATCTTTGCGCGGTCAGTTGAAGGGGGGCAGCGGTGCCCCCCTTTTTCTTTGGCGGCGAGCAGCTCTGTGCAGAACAAGGACCCACGAAAAAGCCCCGGCGGACCGGGGCTGGAAAGCGGAAGGCGGGGAAGGAGCTAGTCAACCTTGAAGTAGGCCTTGGGCGCGGCCCCGCAGATGGGGCATTTGCCCTCGGGAGCGCCCGCGACCGTGTGGCCGCAGACCGAACAGACATGGTAATCGGCCTCTTCCAGGTCGCCCAGTTTTTCCAAAGCCTCGCTGTACAGGGCCGCGTGAATCTTTTCGGCCTGGTTGGCGAACCCGAAGTAGCGCTCCACGGCGCGTTCTTCTTCGGCCGCAGCGTCCTTGATCATCTGCGGATACATGGACTCGAACTCGTAGCTCTCACCCTCGATGGCGGCCTTGAGGTTCTCGGCGGTGGAGCCGACGCCCTTGAGCAGGCGCAAGTGCGCATGGGCGTGGATGGTCTCGGCTTCGGCAGCGGCGCGGAAGAGCTTGGCCACCTGGGGCAGGCCTTCCTGATCGGCTTTGGCGGCAAAGGCGAGATATTTGCGGTTGGCCTGGGACTCGCCGGCAAATGCGGCTTTGAGGTTTTCCTGGGTTTTGCTCATGGTATTCTCCTTTGATTTTTATGTGCTCTGTGTTGTGCCAAGAGGCGGACGTGCCTGCTTGAAAGTGTTTAAACATGGTTTTCCGGTAGTTGTCAACTAAATAGTAATCATTCCTAGTTTAGTCCGATATCCCTTGCCAGGGGTGATTAAAGGACTTATTCTTTGTCTTTGCGAAGAGTGACAACACATTATTCCGAGGAGGAACATTCAAAATGATGCAATACGGAATGCCCGCCAGCACGACCGGTTCCAAAGCGGAAGTGGTCAACGCGTTCTTGAGGGGCGTCTACGCCTGGATGAGCGGCGGACTTCTGCTCACGGCAGCGGTTGCCTGGGTCACAGTGAATAACCTGACCCTGCTCAACTTCGCCGTCAACAGCATGATCATCCTGATCCTGGCCGAGCTCGGCCTGGTCTTTTTCCTGTCCATGCGCATCCGGCAGATGTCGCCGACAACGGCCATGGCAGCGTTCATGGGCTACAGCGCCCTGAACGGTCTGACCCTGTCGCCCATTCTGCTCATCTATACCCAGCAGTCCATCGCAGCCACTTTCGTGGTCACTGCGGGCATGTTCGGGATCATGAGCCTCTATGGCCTGCTCACCAAGAAGGACCTGACGTCCTGGGGCAGTCTGCTGTTCATGGGACTGATAGGCATCGTGCTGGCCTCGGTGGTGAACATCTTCCTGGGCAGCTCCACCATGAGCTTCGTGATTTCGGGTATCGGCGTGCTGCTTTTCCTGGGCCTTACCGCCTACGACACCCAGCAGCTCAAGGTCATGGGCGAGACCGCCCCGGCCGACGGCGCCGCCGTACGCAAACTGTCCATCATGGGCGCGCTGCGTCTCTATCTCGACTTCATCAACCTGTTCCTGTTTATGCTGCGCTTCATGGGAGCGAGTCGGGACTAGGGACGGACGGTTCTGCATTCACAGGGGGGCGCGAGCCCCCCTTTTTTGTGGTGCCCGGCCCGGCATGGAAGTCCAGGGCTTTCAGCCGGGAACGAAAGCGCGTATAGGGCAGTACAAGAGGTACAATTGGAGGGCGGACGCGTTGCATGCGTCTCCAGATTGCGCAAAGGCGCGGAGAACTTGTTCCAGGCCGTGCACCTGTCCGCCAAGGACCATATGAACGTCGAATACTACCAGAATCTGCTTCGTCCATTGCTGGCTCCCATGGGGCTGCTGTATGGAAGCGCCATGCGTTTGCGCCGCAAGCTCTATGAGTCGGGCGTGCTCTCTTCCTGGCGGCCTGATGCCGTGACCGTGAGCGTGGGCAATATCGGTTGGGGCGGCAGCGGCAAGACCCCGCTTACGAGCTGGCTGCTTGACTGGGCGCGCTCCCGGGGGTTCCGTTCCCTGGTGCTGACCCGGGGCTACGGCGCGCGGCCCGAGAAATATCCCCATCTGGTCAAGCCCGGCCATCTGGCCGAGGAAGCCGGCGACGAGCCGTTGATGCTCTGCCGCCAACATCCCGATGCCACCATCGTGGTGGACCCGGAACGCAGCCGGGGCGGGCGCTGGGCCATGGAACGGCTGACCCCGGACCTGATCGTGCTGGACGACGGCTTTCAACATCTCGGGGTGCGGCGCGACGCGGATTTGGTGCTGCTCAAGCCCGAGGATCTGG
This sequence comes from Desulfovibrionaceae bacterium, assembly GCA_036541255.1. Lineage (GTDB taxonomy): Bacteria > Desulfobacterota > Desulfovibrionia > Desulfovibrionales > Desulfovibrionaceae > Paucidesulfovibrio. The sequence goes on from JAZHDD010000017.1 coordinate 2,351, forward strand.
CCCACGGCTGGAACCGGGTCATTCCGGGCGGCTCCTGGCGCGAGGATGCCACGGCCCTTGCGCGGGCCGACGCTTTCCTGATGAAGGCCGCGCCCGAGCGTTTTCAAAAGATGACGCCCTTTTTCCGTCAGCGGCTGCTCGGCATGGACAAGCCCGTATTCAGTTTTTCCATTGTGCCCCGCGGACTGGTGCGCATCGTGGACGGGGCGCGTCAGGAGCGCTTCGAGCCCCAGTCCTATATGCTGGTTACTGCGGTCGGGGATTCCGCGCAGGTGGAGCGCACCGCGATCCGCTATCTGGGCGCGTCGCCGCGCGAGCATTTGGCCTATCCGGACCATCACGCCTTTACGCGCAACGACGTGCGGCAAATCGAACAGGCAGCGGTCCGGCGGCAGTGCTCCCACGTGCTTTGCACGCCCAAGGACGCGGTCAAGCTGGGTCCCATGGCCCGCGAATATTTCTGGACTTTTGATCTGGATGTGGAATTCGGTCCTTCCTGGAACAGCAGGCACGAGTCCGGCGGTCGGTTCGAGGCCTGGTGGGATGCGCGATTCAATGCCTTGTCCGGCGAGCTTTCCACGCTTCAGGACACGGCCACGGCAAACGAGACCGGACAGGTGCGGAAACGCGCCGGGGAGAACAGCGACAATGGCCAGAAAAGATAAGAAAAAGCAGAGAATCGAAGGCGTCGAGATCGACGAGAAGCGCGTGTTGGCCGTGTTCCGCCAGGGCGCGCGTCCCATGACCCAGGCCGATATCGGCCGGACCCTGCGTCTCTACAAGAAGGACCGTCCCGCCCTGCGCGACTGCCTGCATTCGCTGGTGGAGAAAGGGCGGTTGATCCGCACGCGCGGCGCATACGGCCTCGTGGACAAGATGCACCTGCTCACGGGCCGCCTGGAGATCAAGCGTTCGGGAGTGGGGTTTGTCATTCCCGAAGATTCGCGGCGCAAGGATCTTTTTATTTCCGAACGAGACTTGGGCGATGCCTGGCATGGCGACCGGGTCGTGGCCGCTGTGGTGCGCGAACAGCGCAACCGCAATCACGAAGGTCGCATCGTGCGCGTGCTGGAGCGCGGCAGGCAGGCCCTGACCGCACGCGTGAATCGACGTCTGGGCAGCGGCGCATATATTTGCCGTCCCACAGACCCGCTCCTGGGCTTTGGCCTGACCCTGGAAACCAGGGAGAAGTTGCAGCCCGGCGATGTGATCCTGGCGGCTCCCGGCGAAAAACTGGAGCAGTATCTTTGGCAGGCGGAATTCCTGGAGCGCATCGGCCGGGAAGACGACCTCACGGTGCAGGAGGCCTTGGTCAAGGCCACGCATCAGGTGCCCACGGCATTTCCGGACGCGGCGCTCGATGAGGCCGCAGCCCTGCCCGAGCAACCTTCCAAGGCGGATTTCGCGGGCCGCCGCGACCTGCGCAATCTGCCGTTCGTGACCATTGACGGAGCCACGGCGCGCGACTTCGACGACGCCATCTACGTGGAGAAGCGGGGCAAGGGCTATCGGCTCTGGGTGGCCATCGCGGACGTGAGTCACTATGTACGGCCCGGATCGGCCCTGGACGAGGAGGCCTACGAGCGGGGCAACTCTTATTATTTCCCGCTTTCCGTTGAACCCATGTTCCCGGAGCGCCTTTCCAACGGCCTGTGCAGTCTGAACCCGGACGTGCCGCGCCTGGTCATGGTCGTGAGCATCGACTATTCGGGCCGGGGCGAGCCTGCCGAGGCCGAGTATTTTCCTGCGGTTTTCCGCAGCCATGCCCGGCTGACCTACGACCAGGTCAAGGCGGCCCTGCTGGACAAGGACCCGCGCGAGCAGGAGCCCATCCGCCACGTCATGCCCATGCTGGAAACGGCCGAGGAACTGGCCTGCAAGATTCAGGCCCGCCGACGCGAACGCGGCAGCCTGGATTTCGATTTGCCCGAACCGGACATCCGGCTAGGCCCGGACAATGAAATCCTGGAACTGCGCCCGCGTGAGCGCCACTTCGCCCACCAGCTCATTGAAGAATTCATGGTCGCGGCCAACGAGGCCGTGGCCCGCTTCCTGGAGAGCGCCGGGCCGGGCTGCCTGTACCGCGTGCATCCCAGGCCGGACAACGAAAAGCTGGAACGTCTCGGCAAGGTACTGCAACGCACTTCGCCGGAGCTGAAACTGCCTGCGCGGCCCAGTACGGGCGATCTGCAGGAACTCTTGCGCAAGGCCGAACAGTCGGACTGGAGTTTTCTGGTCAACCGGCTGCTGCTGCGTTCCATGATGCAGGCGCAATACAACCCCGAGAACGAAGGGCATTTCGGCTTGGCCTCGGAGAGCTATTGCCATTTCACCTCGCCCATTCGGCGTTATGCCGACCTTGTGGTGCACCGTCTGCTCAAGTCCGCTCTGGGCGATACGAGCCAGCCTTCACCCAACCGCAAACGCCTGCGCGACGCCGCGGACCGGGTCAACAGCCGTGAACGGCGCGGCGTGGATGCCGAACGGGAGATCAACCGCCGGGTTGTGATTCTGCACCTGCGGGATCGGCTGGATGAGCGTTTCAAGGGCGTTGTCTCTTCGGTCACGGACTGGGGGTTCCGCGTGGAGCTATTGGGCGGTCTGGCCGAGGGCACGGTGCGTCTTTCCAGTCTCAACGACGACTATTATTCCTATTGGCGCGACAGCGAAATGCTTGTGGGCGAGCGCACCGGGCGAATGTTCCGGCTGGGCCAGGAAGTGGAGGTCGAACTGGAGGACGTGCGTCTCGACGTGCTGGAAGTGGACCTCAGGCTGATCGGTGGGGGTTCGATTCGATCAGGTTCACGGCCATCTCGGCGAGGGCGTTGATTTCGGGTTTGGCGATCTGGCCGTCGGCCCCGACGCTGTCGCCCTTGTGTTGCAGCGCGTCCGTGATCAGCGAGGAGAAGAGCATCACGGGCAATGCCCGGAGAAACGGGTCTTCCTTGATTTTCTTGCACAGGGTGTGGCCGTCCATGGCGGGCATCTCAATGTCCGACACGACCACGTCATACCAGTCCAGGATGCTCTGGCCGTCGGCTGATGCCTGGGTTTTGGCGGCCTGGAGCGTTTCCCACGCCTCTTGCCCGTTGTGTGTAACCATGACGTCGAAGCCCGCCCGGGTCAGGACCGTGTGCATGAGCTTGCGGATGGATTCCGAATCATCGGCCACCAGGGCGCGGTACTGATGGTGTGAGGAAGAAAGGGCGTCCAGTTCCTGCTCCTGGACGCGCATGGCCGTGGCCGGGCTCAGGTCGGCCACGAGTTTTTCCATGTCCAGGACGAGCAGCAGATGGTCCTGCAGCCGGACCACGCCCGTGATGTTATCCGAGGAAAAATGGGCGAGTTGTTCCCCTGGCTGCTCTATTTCCTGCCAGGAAATTCGGTGGATGCGCGTTACCCCGGAAACCAGGAAGCCGGTTCGCACGTTGTTGAATTCGGAGATGATCACCCGGCAGTCCGCAGGATGGTTGCTGTGCATGCCCATGAGCATGGACAGATCGACCAGCGGAATGATGCTCTGGCGCAGCTCGAATGCGCCCAGGACGCATTCGTGGGGTCGGTCAGGCAACGGGGCGACATGGGGCGGTCGAAGAATCTCCAGCACCTTGGCGACGTTTATTCCGTAATGTCCGCGGTAGGGTTGCCCTGTCTCAGGATGGAATTCATCTATGTAGAATTCCACGAGTTCCAGCTCGTTTGTGCCTGCTTCAAGAAGAATGGTATTTTGAGACATGCCATTCTCATAGGGACCGGGCCGACCCAGGTCAAGAGGCGCATAAAAAAAACGAATACGGCTTGACAATGATGTTTAGCTTTGGCATACAAAAAACAACGCATTTGAAAATAACGGGGAAAGCATGGCGGGAACGGCATTTCAGGACTTTTTTCAACGACTTTGCGAAACCACTGATATTCGGACCCAGTCGGATCTGGCTCGTGAATTGGGGGTGGGGCGTGCCGCTGTTTCGCTTTCCAAGAAAAAAGATGCCTTGCCTGCCCGATGGATTCTCGACCTTTCCATAAAGTATGGCCTTGATCCCCGCTGGCTGGAAACGGGCAAGGGACGTCCGCGCCCTGCCATGCCGGAAGCCGGGGAAGAGGAAGACGATTTCGAGCGCATCCCCAAGGTTCGGGCCCGGCTCTGTGCCGGCGGCGGTTCCTTTGAGACCGAAGGACGTGTTGAAGGATATTACGCCTTTCGTTCCGAATGGGTTCACCGTAAGGGCAACCCGTCCAGCATGGTGCTGATGCAGGTCGTGGGCAACAGCATGGAACCGGAGCTGCGTGAAGGGGACATGGTGCTTTTGGACCAGTCCAAGACCGATGTCTATGCGGGCGGCATTTATGCCGTGGGCGTGGAGGACACGGTGATGGTCAAACGTATTGAAAAACGGCCGGGCCAGCTCGTGCTGCACAGCGAGAACACCGACTACAGCCCGATCATGCTTGCTGGTGATGAACTCGCCAATGTGCGGATCATCGGAAAGGTGTTGTGGCTTTCCCGAGAGTACAACTAGGTCTCCCCCTTTTTTTGCATATGGTGTTTAGTAAAAAACAACATAAGTTTGTATATTTAAACAAGTCGTCGCGAGGACGACCCGGAAAAGGAGCAGCAGCATGCAACAGCGGTATTGTCAGTGCGGAGCGGCGTTTATGGTGGCCTATCTTGCCAATGGCCCGGAGCGTGTGCGCGTGCATATTCTGGCGGCCAGCCGGGCTGGCCTTTTGACCGTGCATCATTGCCCCTGTTGCGGCAAGCGTGTCGATATTCACTCCCTCCGGTAGGCCTGTTCCGGGCTTTCCGATCCCGTCCCTGTGCGGACTCTTCCTGTTCCCTGTCGAGCCGGGCCGTCCTCCCCTCGGGCGGCCCGGCACATCTTTGAACCGCAGCACCGCTTTTCTCCGTGCCTCTCTTTGCAGAGCGTCATTTTTCTTGCCTCTTTGGCGACCTGTCCATTCATGCCTTCAATGACACTGTCTGTGCGTTTGACGCTTCCGAATTCGGCTTGATCCAGAGCGCAAGGCGAATCCTCGGCTCACGAGGGCAATTCTTCTCTTATTTGTCGTAATGCCTTTGGCTCAAAGGTTTTGTTTGAGATGGAGGCACCCATGGCAATGCATCTGATCCGCACGTAGCTGCTTTTGTGGGACAAAAAAAAGCAAGAGTATCTGTTTTAATTTACTTATTCCTTCATGCCTGCTGTGGCCTAGCGGCTTGTCACCGATATTCGTTCGTGATGCGGATGAAATGTCATCAAGTGCTGAAGCCCTCAGACACAACCGCCATCTTTGGTTGTTCATAGTGTAACAAGTCAATTCTTTTCGTTATTATTGCTCAAGTGAAACAATATACAAGGCGGTTGATGGATGCCGTACGTTTTGTCTGTCCATGGGGCGGAATGCATTGTCGGACGGTGTGCTGCACGTCCTTTGGTTGACAGTATTGGGGGATGCGGATAGTTAAACAAAAGCTAAAATTTTTCTAGAAAGTACACGGCCTCTTATCGTTTCAGTTGGGGTGGGACCGATCTGATACGTCGAGGCAGGGTTGAACGAAAGGCTTCGCATTCTCCCTTTGCAGGATGGGACTTTGGAATCTGAAGCTGTTGCTCTAAATCTGCTGTTCATTGCGCGATAGTGACTCGGGGGGAGCGTGGCCAGGAAAAACAGGGCCGATTCCACAGAAGAATTGCTTGATATCATCCGGTCCGAGGATGAACGTCAGCTCAACTTCAAAGAGGAGTCCGCACAGACCGACCCCAAGAAGGGTTCGGACTTTTTTGCCGGCCTGGGCCAAAAAGATACGCTGCCGCGCACGCGCCCGGCCCTGCTCGTTTCCAAGGGGCGGGTGAAGAACCCGGTCCTCGGCGTTGACGTGGGGCACGGCAGCTTGACAGTGGTTGCCGTTTCATCCGCAGAACCAAAACGTCTTCTTGATGTTCGCAGCATTCCCTATGCTCCCGAGGATCGTCCTGGCACGCCGGGGTTTGGCGCATTGTTGCGCAGCACCCTGGACAATATCAGCGCAGGGCGCAAGGAAGTGTGGGCTTTGTTGGGCTCTGGCGACGTGGACGTGAATGTGGTCGAGATTCCGCGTGTCGCAGCCTCGAAACGGGCCAATACCGTATATTGGCAGCTTCAGAAGGAGCGCAGGTTCGACGCCGCCGAATTCGTTTTGGACTATCAGGTCCAGGGACAGCGAAAAGATGCCGGAGTTGCCAAAAGCGAGGTGCTGACGTGCCTTGCTCGGCGCGAGGATGTTGACCGGCTGGTAGATGTTTTTTCCGCAGCCGGCTGTCCGCTTGCCGGTGTGACCATCATTCCCTGCGCCTTTCAGAATATTTACCGTGCGGGCTGGGTTGCTTCCGGTCAAGGGTTGACTGCCAGCCTGCATGTGGCGCGCAGCTTTTCCTGCATCACGATTTATGAAGGGAGCAACATCCACTTCAGCCGTACCATCAAGTTTGGTATGGATTCCCTGGCCTCCGAGCTTGCCGACGCCTACAACGAGGGGCTGGTGGACAAAGGCCGCAAATCAGGCCGAAACATGGACCTGGAAACGGCTCGACTGCTCCTGAACGCCAAGCTCTTTCAGGGCGAGGCCCCGCACGGAGTGCCCGGCGAAAACATGACCGAACAAGGGGTCTTTGATGCCGTGCGCGTGTCGCTGGAGCGTGTCGCGCGCCAGGCGGAACGGACTCTGGAGTTTTACGCGCAGAATCATCACCAGCGCTGTGGGCATTTGCATCTGAGCGGGCGGATTTTCGGCAACCAGCTTGTCACGGACTATGTCTCCAGCGAGCTGGCTTTGGAAACGTCGCTTTTTGATCCCATGGGGCGGCAGGCCGCCCTGCTTGCACCTTCCCTTCGCGGCTATGACGAGCGTATCGCGCTGAGCGAAGCGTGCGGCGTTGCGCTTTCCGGCCCAGGGACCATCAACCTTTCCACGAATTATGCGGTGCGCGCCCAGGAAAAACGTAAGTCGTGGGCACGGAAGGCCGTGCTGCTGGGAGCGGTTGTGCTTGCGATGCTTTTGGGCGGCTTCTGGCTGCTGGGGCAGCAGTCACTGAAGGCCAGGAATCTTGCACTGCAGAATCTCATGACGCAACTGGGTTCGGGCCCGGTTGTGGACGAGGCCGCTTTGGCGTCCATGGCGGCGCAGGTTGCCCAGCATCAGGATAAAATGCGCCGGGTCGCTTCGCGCTATGAGGCCCTGGCCGTGTTCAACGAGCTTTCGCGGCTTACGCCGCCCGGAGCGCGCCTGACCAGCGTCAGCATGGACTTGTTCGGGACTGACGCAACGCCCGTGAAGGCCGCAGCGGCGGGCGGGGAGGTCGCTCCTGTGCGTTTGCTCATTATCGAGGGTTTGGTGGTTGGCGGTGAGCGCGACTATGAAGCGGGGTTGACGCGTCTGCTCATGGGATTGAAGTCTTCGCCGCTCTTCGGGGAAGCCGTGGTAAGCGAAAAAACAACGCAGCAGTTCGTGCCCGAGGGCGAAGTGTTGCGTTTCGTGCTGCATGTGCAGCTCAAGTAGGCGGTAGCATGGCGACGTGGCAGGAAGAATACAAGGGAGTGATCGGCATGGCCGTTGCGGTGCTGGTCGCCGTGGCTGTTGTCGCCTGGATTTTTCTTTCCCCCCTGTACCAGAAGCGCGCCGACCTGGATGCCCGGTTGGTTCAGGCCCGCTCCGATCTGGAGCGGCAACGCGTTTTCCTGCCGCAATATCAAAGCATGCAGAAGTTCCTGGAGCAAGGCGATCTTGATGCTTTCCCCTCTCCGGCACCCGCCCCTCTGCCCATAGCGGAGCTGAACGAGCTGCCGGATGAATTGTCCCGTCTGGCTGGAGAATCCGGCTTGGAAGTGCTCGATTTCGTACTCAGTCCCGGAGATATGGATCAAGGCCGGATGCGCATGCAATGCGTGCTCATGGGCGGGCTTGAACAGTTTCATGATTTTCATTTCAGCTTGGGCGCATTGCCTTTCCTGGAGCGCATAGACCGAATCGAAGCGCAAGCCGTGGCAGGCGGCATGGAATTTTTTGTCGAGTTCTGGATTCAGGTCGCGGCGTCGCCGTCCGGGGTGCAGGGATGAAAAAAAGCGAAAAAATACTGCTCGGCGTGCTGGGCGTGGTCAGTCTCTGGGCTGGCTATATACTGTATTTTGATGATCAGCCCGCCAAGAAAGCTTCCACGATGGAAGCTGCGCCCGGATACGAGCAGATCGCAGCCGAGATGCGCAAGCAATTGGAGGCCAAGGTGCTGTCCCCGGCCGACCTGCATAAGGTGCAGCTTGCGCTTCAGCCTGTGGAGTCCTCGCCATTCTACGCTTCGGCAGAGCCTTTTTATTTTCTGGGGCTGGACAACGGCGAGGGCGGGCTGGCCTACAGCGGATATCTGCGGATGGGCAACAAGGCCTACGCCATCATCAACGGCATCGAGTATGCGGTGGGCGACGATTTGGCCGAGGGCGGCTATCGCCTCACGGCCATCACCAAGGGATATGTGGTGCTCGAACGGCGCGACGAAGCAACGGGCCGGGTCTTCAGGCGGCAGTTACCCATGACCGAGAGCATGGTCGAGGATATTACTTTAAAGGCGGTTTATTAATATGAGTCCCAAGGCGGCCTCGTTTCTCCTGCTCCTGGTCTGCTTGGGCATGTTGTTGTCCGGCTGTGCCAGCAAGGACCCGTTGCCTGACGAGGAAATCGAGAAATGGAAGATCATGGCCGAACAGGCCCAGGGGCATTCCCCTTCGACTCGTGCGGAAGAGGTGGATCGCATCGAGGACGTGCTTGTCGATGCGGAAACCATTGATCTGCAACAAAAGAAAAAGGACAAGCCGCTGCCGTCCTTCAAGGTCACCCTGCGCATGCATGACGCTGACCTCGTGGCCGTGCTGCAGGCCTTGTCCCGTGCGGCCAAGCAGAGCATCGTGGTCAGCCCCACGGTGCAGGGCGTGGTGAACATCAATATCGTGGAAAAGCCCTGGGCCGAGGTGTTCAGGGGCATTCTCAGCGCCAACCGCCTGACCTACGCCTGGGAAGGCGACATCCTCCGGGTCATGACTGCGGACGACGTGAAATTTGATCTGGAAATGGACATGCTGCATACCCAGCGCCAGAATGAACAGCTCGCCCTCCAGCGCTCCGAGCCATTCGTGACCAGCATCGTGCGCGTGCGTTTTTCCGAGGCCAAGACGCTGAAAGAGAGCCTGAACCCTTTCCTGGTCAAAGACGAGGGCGGCAAGTCCCTGGGCTCCATCGAGGTGGACGAGCATACCAACTCGCTGATCATCCACAGTATTCGCTCGGACATTGACCGGCTGGTGCGCATCATCACCCGCCTGGACGCGCCCCGGGCCCAGATCAAGCTCAAGGCGCATATCGTGGAGACCACCAAGGACACGGCCCGCGCCCTGGGCGTGCAGTGGGGCGGCGCTTACCAGGGCAACGTCTACAACGGCTCGAATCTCTACGTTTCGCCGGGCGGTTCCGCAGGCACGACCACCAAGGGATCGACCAGTGATGGCCGGGCCGGTACCTTTGACCCCACTCTCGGCACGACTCCGGCGGGCAAGGGCTATTTCATGAACTTCACGCCCGACGGCTTTGACAAGGCAGGCAAGGGCGCGGCTCTGGGCCTGATGTTCGGGACCGTGGGCGAGAATTTGCTGGAGGTGCAGCTCAAGGCCCTGGAAGAGGCGCAGAAGCTGCGGATCATCTCGGCCCCGTCCATTACCACCATGGACAACCAGAAGGCCTACACCGAATCGGGCGAGCGCGTGCCGTACCAGACCACGGAAAACGACGGCGGCACCATCACCACTTCGGTCAAGTTCGAGGATGTGGTGCTGCGTCTGGAAATCACGCCGCACATCATCGACGACGAATACATCAAGCTGGTGGTGCTGATCCAGAAGGACGAGGTGGATTCCACCCGCACGGTGGACGGCAATCCCTACATCATCAAGAAGAAGACCGAGACCACGCTTATCGCCCGCGACAGCGAGACAGTGGTCATTTCCGGCCTGAACAAGCAGCGCTCGCTTTCGGGCGAGGACGGTGTGCCCTATCTCAAGGACATTCCCGGCGGCAACCGCATTTTCGGCAGCGAAGTTCGCCAGGAAACCATGGACGAGTTTTTGATTTTCATCACTCCCGAGATTCTCGGCGAATGGCGCAAGGGCGAACGCCAGAAGACCATGGCCGAAATTGAAGAGGAGTTGCGGCTCAAGAAGGAGCGCGCGGCCCAGGAAGCCGAAGCCGGGGAACAGCGCAAAACGCCCGACGAGGTGGAGCAATGAAGTATTACGAACAGCTCGGGCTGATCAGGGAGCCGTTTTCCAGCTCTCCGGACCCTGGCTTTTTGTTCTATTCAAAGCAGCATATCTCCTGTCTCCAGGAACTGGAGATAGCGGTCCGGCTCAAACGCGGCTTGAATCTCGTGGTCGGCGATATCGGTACGGGCAAAACCACGCTTTGTCGTCTTTTTGTGCGCAATTTGAGCAAGAATCCGACGATTTCCGTCAGCCTGCTGCTTGATCCGGCCTTTCCTTCGGCCCACGCTTTTCTGCGTCTGCTCTGCGCCCAGTTCTGTGGCGAATTGCCCGACCGCAGGCTGAACACCTGGACGCTCAAGGAAATGATCAAGCGTTCCCTGTTGCAGAGCGGCACGCGGGAGGACAAGACCGTTGTCCTGATCATCGACGAGGGCCAGAAAATGAGCGTGGAGTGCCTGGAGATTTTGCGCGAACTCTTGAACTATGAAACCAACAACTCCAAATTGTTGCAGATAATCATCTTCGGGCAGAAGGAATTGGAGTCCATGGTTGCGGCCATGCCCAATTTCCTGGACAGGATCAATTTCTATCACAGACTGAGGCCGTTGGGCTTCGATGAAACGCGGCGTATGATCGAATTCCGGCTCCTGCAGGCCCTGCCCGTGGACAGCGTGCCGCCGCGCCTGTTCAGCCTGGCTGCCCTGTATGCCATTCACCGGGCCGCAGGCGGCTTCCCGCGCAAGGTCGTGCGGCTTTGCCACAAGGTGCTGCTCCGGATGATCATCGAGCGGCGCGCAAAAGCCGGCTTTGGCCTGGTGCGCGCCTGCCTGCGCGAGGAGTATCAACTCCGGCGGACCGGGCGCTGGGTCTATGCGGGCGTGGCAGCCCTACTCCTGACCGTTTCCCTGGCCACGGTGCGCTATGTGCCCGAAGTCAGGGCCATGCTGCCGGTCCTGGACTTCGCGTCGGCAGCGGTGCGCGGTTCGGACGAGGACAAGAGACTGGAAGCGTTGCCGGGGTTGCCCGGCACGCAGGCTGAATTGCATCTTGGAACGGACGCCAGGGAGGACACAACGCTCTCCTCCGGTTCTGCCCCTCTGCCGCAGGATCTTCCGGTCGAGCTGGGCAGCCTCTGTTTGGAGCGTGGAGATAGCCTGTCCGAAGCGTTGCACCGGGTGTACGGGGTGTTTGATCAGGAGAATCTGGATCATGTCCTGGCGGCCAATCCCGACCTGATCGACCCGGACGATGTTCCGCTGGGCACGGCAATCCGCTTTCCGCTCATTCGTCCCGATGCTCGTGAAATTGACCCGGAGCTGTCCTGGCTGCGTCTGGATGCTTCCTCGAACTTGCGGACGGCTTACCGGCTGTTGCGCCAGTATGCTTTTTTCGGTCTGGAACTGCGTCTGCTGACGACGTATTCCTCGCCGGGGGGGCTGCGCTTTCATGTCGTGCTGGAACGGCCGTTCCTGGACAGCCAGGAGGCCGAGGCTGCACGCGCCGGCCTGCCTTTGGCCTTGCAGCAGGAAACCATGGTGTTTCATCCTTCAGCCCGGGCCTTGGTCTTGAGCCAATCCAACAGCCTTGTGCGCGAAACTGTCGCACAGCGTCAGTGACATCTTCCACGCCGTGTACGCAAAGGAGTTGAACCCCAGGTGACAAAGCGGGAACGAAAACGGCTCGGCGATCTGCTTGTTGAGACAGGCGTGCTCAGTGCGGCGCAGCTGGAAACGGCTCTGGCCGAACAGAAGCAGTCCGGTCTCAAGCTTGGCCAGTTCCTGATCCAGAGCGGCACCCTGCGCGAGGAAACCCTGCTGGACACGCTTTCGCAGCAGTTGCGCATTCCCAAATACGAGCCGGATCTGTATCCCTTTGAAGAGGGCGTGGGCAATCTGGTTTCGGAGCAGTTGGCTCAGAAGAATCGGGTGGCCCCGTTGCAACGGCGCGGTAGCCTGCTCGTGGTGGCCATGCCCGATCCCATGGACATCAACGCTCTGGATACAGTGGAAATAGCCACCAACCTCGAAGTGGAGCCGGTGATCTGCTCCGAAAACGATTTCGATATGCTCTTCGGCTCGATTTATGGCCGGGGCGGCTTGTCTGACGCGGATTTCGAGGGCGTGGACGATGTGGCCGACGAGCTGGGCGACGATTTGCAGGCCGAGGCCGACGTGAATGTGGACGCCCTGGCCGACATGGCCGAGCAGGCCCCTGTCGTACGCATGGTCAACTCCATTCTGAACCAGGCCGTGCGCGAAGGAGCCAGCGACATACACATCAGCCCGGAGCGCGAGATCATCAATGTGCGTTACCGTGTGGATGGGCGTCTGCGATCGGTCCCGGCTCCGCCCAAATCCATCTTTCTGCCGCTTGTTTCGCGCCTGAAGATCATGGCCAACATGGATATCGCCATCAGCAAGATTCCGCAGGACGGACGCTTTTCATTCCGCACCCAGCGCCGCGAGTTCAACGTGCGCGTGTCCTCGCTGCCCACCATTCACGGCGAGAATCTGGTGATGCGCCTTTTGGACCGCAACGCCCACGGCCTGACCCTGGACGAGCTCGGGTTCAATACCCAGGACCGCGAAAAGGTGGATCGGGCCATCCGGCAACCGTATGGCATGATCCTGGCCGCAGGGCCCACGGGCAGCGGCAAGACAACGACCCTGTATTCGTTTTTGCGGGCCATCCGCAATGATGAGATCAACGTGGTCACCCTGGAGGACCCGGTCGAATACCGTATTGAAAAAATACGGCAGGTTCAGCTGAACACCAAGGCGGGCATGACCTTTGCCTCGGGCCTGCGCTCCATCCTGCGCCAGGACCCGGACGTGGTGCTCGTGGGTGAAATCCGCGACCATGAAACCGCGGAGATCGCCACCCAGGCGGCGCTCACGGGCCACCGCGTGCTCTCCACTTTGCATACCAACGATGCGGCAGGCGCGGTCACGCGTCTCGTGGAGATGGGGCTGGAACCGTTTCTCGTGGCCTCGGTGTTGCTGCTTTCGGTCAGCCAGCGGCTGGTGCGCCGGGTCTGCCCGCACTGCAAGGAGTCCTACAGCCCGTCCGAATATCTCATCCGTGCATTCGGGCTGTGGAACCATCGCGACAAGATAGATTTCGTGCGCGGCAGGGGTTGCCCCAAATGCGGCCAGAGCGGGTTCAAGGGACGGTTGGCCCTGTTCGAGATTCTCCAGGTCGATGAGACCATCCAGGATCTCATTGTGCGCCGGGCCTCTTCCCAGGATATCGCCAAGGCCGCGATGGAGTCCCGGACCATGCGCACCCTGAAGATGGATGCGGCGCGCAAGATCGCCAACGGTTCGACCACGTTGGAGGAAGCTGCCGCCTCCATCATGCTCTAGGAAGGACTTGATGCCCGCGTACACGTACAAAGCCATGAAGGACGACGGAACCCAGGTCTCCGGCGTGCTGGAAGCCGAATCCAGGGAGCAGGCCCAAGACAGGATTCTGGGGCTGGGGCTCATTCCTTCCTCTGTGCGTCAGGGCGGCAGTTCCGCCGGGGCGGAAACCACGGCCAAGCTCGGCGTTCTTCAGCGTCTGACCAAGGTCAAGCCCCAGGATGTGATCCTTTTTACCAAGCAGTTCCGGACCATGCTCCATGCGGGTATTCCCGTGCTTCAGACCTTGAAGACCCTGCTGGGTCAGATCGAGAATCCCCGGCTGCACGCCGCCGTCAACGACATTGTGCAGGACATCACCGAAGGCTCGAACCTCTACCGCGCATTTTGGAAGCATCGGGCCATTTTCGGCCGTCTCTACTGCAACATGCTGCGCGCCGGCGAGATGAGCGGTACGCTGATCCAGGTCCTGGACCGGCTGATTTACATCGTGGAACACGAGTACAAGGTGCGCAAGGATATCCAAAGCGCGTTGACGTATCCCATCATCGTGGTGGTTGCCCTGGTGGTGGCCTTTGTAGTCCTGGTCACGGTGGTGTTGCCCAACTTCATCAGCCTGTTCGAAAAGCAGGGCATTGTTCTGCCGCTGCCCACGCGTATCTGTGTGGGCCTGCACGACCTGCTCACGGGCTATTGGCAGATCGTGCTTCCCGTGCTCGTCGGCGGCATCATCGGACTGATTCTCTGGGCCAGGACAACGCAGGGCCGTTTTGCCCTGCATACCTTGCTGCTGAATCTGCCCATCCTGGGCACGGTCTTTGTCAAGGCGGCCATGTCCCGTTTCGGCAGCATCTTCGCCATTCTCCAATCCAGCGGCGTCACTGTCCTGGAGAGCATCGACATCATCGCCGACACCATCGGCAACGAGGCGGTCTCGCGCCAGTTCAAGAACGTGAAGACCCTGTTGGAGCAGGGACGGGGCCTGGCCGGGCCGTTGCGCAAGGCCAAGTATTTCACTCCCATGCTTGTGACCATGGTGGCCATCGGCGAGGAATCGGGCCAGCTGGAGGAGATGCTGCGCGAGGTGGCGGCCCATTACGACTACGAGGTGGAGTATTCTGTCTCACGCATGAGCGAATTGCTTGGGCCTGTATTGGTGGCCTGTCTGGCCTGCGTGGTGGGTTTTTTCGCCCTGGCCGTGATGCTGCCCATGCTCGATCTGATGAGCAATGCCATGGCCGGGCGCTAAATATTGTTGCCTTTGCGTCGCTTCAGTCCCGAGGGCTTGGGAGACGCGTTCGTATATGGTAGTATATTTCGGTGCGAAAGCCGCGCAAGGCGTCACGCCCGAAGAGAACAATGCTGAAAAGGAGACGCACATGGAACAGAGGAAAAGGAAACAGCGTGAAGGCGGCTTTACGCTTATCGAACTGATCACCGTGATCATCATTCTCGGCATCCTGGCCGCCGTGGTCACGCCCCGGTACTTCAACATGGTGGACGAGGCGCAGCAGGCCGCTGTTGACGGCGCTCTTGGCGAGGCCGCCGGCCATCTGAATCTGGCCTATGCCAATCACATTCTCCAGAACAACACGCCTCCGGCCAACGTGGAGGCCTTGTTCGCGGCTGCCCAGGATTTGGGCGACTATACCGCCGCCTATGCCCGCGTGGACGCGAACACGGTCCGCATCACGGTCACTGCCGACGACGGCACGGCCCTGACCAACAACACCAAGGATGTGGCCTGGCCCGGCGGCAACATGGCCGCGGTCGGCCCCTAGGCTTTTTGAATGGATGCTGCGGGGAGGCTCTGGTCCTCCCCGCAGTCCATGAGCAGCCGCACCCTGCGTGCGGAGGAAAAGGAGCAGCCGGTTGGCGGCACCAGCGTCCCAAAGTGGTTTTACGCTCATCGAGCTGCTTGCCGTGGTCATCATCCTCGGCATGTTGGCCGCCGTGGTCACGCCGCGCTATTTCAGCCTGGTGGACGAGGCCCGTACCGCCGTGGCCCAGGGGGCCGTGGCCGAGGGCGTGGGCCGTTTCTATTCGGCCTACGGCCAATATCTCATCGAGAACAAGGGACGCCATCCCGCCAATCTTTCCGCGCTTTCCGGAGATTCGTACCTGGGCTTGTCCGGCGACAACAAAGTCGTTGCCGGAGATTTCCGGCTGACCTATTCGGGAGGCGCCGCAGGCGCGGACGTGAGCGTCAGCGTGGAAGACCAGATCAATGGAGCGTGGCAGCCCGTTCCCGGCGTGGGCAAGAGCGTGCCCTGGCCCGGCAGCTAGCGGGGCGAACATGCCGTTGTGCAAATGCAGCGGCGAACCTCCAACCCAACGGACGCGTCATGGTTCAAATGAGTTCCTTCTTCAAGATGCTGCACGAACGCGGCGGTTCGGATCTGCACCTTTGCGCCGGAGCCGTGCCCATGATCCGGCTGCATGGCACCTTGCAACGCGTCAAGCACAAGCCGTTCGACGAAGAAGAATTGAAGGGGCTGATCTACGAGATCGCTCCAAAGCAGAAGATCAAGGAATTCGAGGAAACCGGCGACGTTGATTTTGCCTACGAAGTGCCGGGACTGGCGCGCTACCGCGTGAACTTTTTTCGCCAGCACCGGGGACTGGGTGCTGTTTTTCGGGAAATTCCGCAACAAATACAGAGTCTGGAACATCTCGGCCTGCCCGCCCAACTCGCGGATCTGGCCCTGCTGGACAAAGGCATCGTCATTGTGACCGGCCCCACGGGCAGCGGCAAGTCCACCACCCTGGCCGCGTTGGTGGATCACGCCAATGAAAAACGCCGGGACCATATCCTGACCATCGAGGACCCCATCGAGTTTGTGCACGAGTCACGGGGCTGCCTTGTGAATCAGCGCGAAGTGGGGCGGCATACCAGCCATTTCAAGACCGCTCTGCGCGCGGCCCTGCGCGAGGACCCGGACATCATCCTCGTGGGCGAAATGCGCGACTATGAAACTATTGCCCTGGCCCTGGAAGCGGCAGAGACCGGGCATCTGGTACTCTCCACCCTGCATACCTCGTCGGCGATCAAGACCGTGGACCGTATCATCGACGTGTTTCCAGAGGAAATGCAGGCCCAGGTCCGGGCCAGTTTTGCGGAGTCGCTCCAGGCTGTCATTTCCCAGACATTGCTTCGGCGCGCCGACATGGAGGGCCGCGTTGCCGCCCTGGAAATCCTTACGGGCACGCCCGCCGTGCGCAACCTGATCCGCAAGGGCGAGAATCACCAACTGGCTTCGGTCATGCAGACCGGCAGGCATTGGGGCATGCAGCTTTTGGACGAACATTTGCGTTCCCTGCTGGAGCAGGGCGTCATCGATGTGGAGACGGCCCAAGCCCATGCCCGGGACAAGGACAAGTTCAAGACGGCTCCGGACAACGGGCGCTAGTCGTTTTTCGGGCTGCGGGAGCATCGGCGGACAGAATCGGACAGATGCGGACAGCCCCGCTTTTCGATGAACGCGGGCTGCGGTTCAAGGTGACCGGTCCGGGCTCCGGGCAGATCAGGGCGCAGGGAAAGGTCTATTCCTGATTGTCGGCAAAGGCGCAGCAGAGCCTGTCGCGGCCTTGAGCCTTGGCCTTGTACAAGGCCGTGTCGCTGTCGGCCACCAGTTGCGACGGATCGCTTCCGGCCAAAGGCAGAACCGTGGACATCCCCAGGCTGACCGTGACCAGTTCACCTGCGTCCGAGTCCGGGTGCGCCAGAGCCAGCTTGCGAAGGTTAGTACGTATGGCTTCGGCCACGAGCCGGGCACCGTTCTCGTCTGTGTCCGGGAGCAGGGCGGCGAATTCCTCGCCGCCGTAACGGGCCAGAAAGTCTGCGGGACGCTTGAACGCGGACTTGATGCTCTGGGCCACTCTCTTGAGGCAGCTGTCGCCTTCCAGATGGCCGAGCGCGTCGTTGTACCGCTTGAAAAAATCAATGTCGATCATCAGCAGGGACAAAGGCACCTGCTCCCGGGCGCAACGCTGCCACTCGCGGAACAGCACCTCGTCGAAACTGCGGCGGTTAGCCACGCCTGTCAGGCCGTCCTGGCTGGCCAGGGCCTCAAGCTCGCGGGTCAGCCGTTCCAATTCACGCTCCCGTGCTTTGCGGCGGTCCATTTCCCGCTTGAGCCGCAAGGCTGAATCCACCCGGACGCGCAATTCCACGCGGTGCACCGGCTTGGTCAGATAGTCGTTGGCCCCGGCCTTGAACGCCTCTTCCAAATCCTCCAGCCGATCGCTGGCCGTGACGATGATGACGGGAATGTCTTCGAGATTCTTGTCTTTCTTGAGTTGCTTGGTGGCTTCGATGCCGTTCATGCCCGGCATTTCCAGGTCCATGAGAATGACGTCGGTGGAGGGCGGACCAGGCGAAGTGCGCAGAATGGCCAGGGCCTCCTGGGCCGAAGAGGTGCCCTGCACGTCGGAGAAGCCTTCGTTCAGGAGCACGGTTTCCAAAAGCAACCGGGAGGTGTCCGAGTCGTCAATGATCAGGATGCGCATGACTACTCTTGGTGGATAAGTATTTCGCCGTAACGGGTCTTTGGGCTTTGAGCCGGAGCATGATTCCCGCCATTTTCTGCATTGTTTCGTTGCACAGCGGCATTGTGTTGCCGCCGGTTGTATTTGCCGTCATCCCTGGCCGTGGCCTGGTCTTCGGCCTGTTGCGCCGCCTGTGCACCGGGTTTGATGGTTGCGGGGCGTGCTCCAAAAGCGACCGGGAGGGAGGCTGAACAGAGCAGTAGCGCAGCGATCAGAAGAAAGAAAGTTTTTTGCACGTTGTCTCTCGTGTTTGGTCAGGGTTGCCGCAGCCCGGCCTGATACAGTGCCTGCACTTCGGCAGCGGAAAGCTGCCTATCATAAATGTACACTTCGTCGACTATGCCGTCAAAGGCGTAGTTGCCGTCTCCGAACTGCGCGCCGATAGTCAGGCTGGAATTGCGCGTACGCGGTTGTTGGGCCGAATTGACCGAACCTTCGCGCACACCGTTGACGTAAAGCTCCAATTCGTCCGCCCCTGCGTTGGTGTTCCAGGTGGCGGCCAGATGATACCATTGGTCGCGCTGCATGCTGGTGGTGGCTTTCACTTCCGTTTTGAAGTTGTTGTTGCGGATGAGCATGATGGAAGGGCTGTCGCGGTCGTCGGTGAACTGGAGCGAATAGGATTCGTCGAAGAAAATGCCGGTGAAGGGATTGAAGAAGGTATTTTCGCCCTTGTGGATGATGCCGCCCCAGGGAGTAAAGTCATTCATGTACACCCAGCAGGACAGGGAGCCTGCCGGGCTGAGGTTCAGGGAATTGTCGTGCGGGATTTCGGCCTGGCCACCGTTGATCGGGTCCATGAGCAGCCCGGAGCAGGCCGGGCAGCCCACTCCCGCCACCCACCACGCATCGGAGATCTGTCCGTCGTTGTGGTTGGTGGCGTTGAGGTCGTGCAGGCGGTCGCCCGAACCTTCATACATGGACCAGTGCGAGACGAAATCCTGGGGAACCTGGACTTCGGGGCACGGTACAGGATCGGGTTTGAAGGCCAGTCGAAAGCGGCCGATGGTGGCCAATTGTTTGGAGCCGCCCGTGGCCTCGGTCCATCCAAAGAAAATATGCTCCATGTCGGTGTGGTGGACCTGATTGAGCACAATGGCGTCGGTAATGTCCGGTGCTGTTGCGGCATTAGCGGGATCATAATAGTCGGTGGAGGTATCCTCGAAGTTGGCGGGCATGGGCTCGTTGTCCCGCTTGATCCAGGCGCTGAGCGTGTAGCAGTAGAAGCCCAGGTCGTTGGCCTCCAGCGAGCGGTTCAGTTCCATGCGCACCCTGAAGCGCCGGTGGTTGTTGGGCAAGCTGTTGTTCCATTCGCGAATCCAGTTGGCCGTCTTGTAGAAGAAGCCGTCAAAGCCGTCGCCGGATTCGCTCCAGTCGCCAGGATTGCGCGGCTCCGCATCGGTGAGCAGCCCCTCGCCGTGCCGGTTGTCGTCAAAGGCCTCGTCGCAGCCCCCCTGGTTCACCGCTCTTCCCCAATACACGAATGCGGCATGGTCGCGCGTCTGGCTGTCGCGCCGGGAGTTGGACTGGCAGGTCCGTCCGGAGCCGCTGTTGCGGTAGATGTCGATTTCCAGGGCCATCTTGGGCGGGGCAATGCCTTCCCCGGCCACGCCGGTTCCGCCGTAGCCGAGCAGTTCGCCCATGCTTGTGCCTATGGAGCCGCCGCAGGCCGTGGCCTTGTTGTTGGCCGCGCTGATGAGGGAGAAGGTGAAGCCGTCAGCCTCGCTGCCGGGCTGGAGCTCGAATTCGAAGTAGGTGCGGAAGCCGCTGCCCAGAGTGCAGTTGCCGTTCGTGCAGGTGCCGTCGTCACCGCCGTACCAGACGCAGCCGAACTGTTCGGCGGTGTCGCCGCCAAGCTCGATGACATTGTTTTCCGGGTCCACGTTGACGGCGGCTCCGCCATCCGGGCCGGCCGGTCCGCTGGTTCCGCCTTCCCCGGTTTCCTTGAAATCGCCCGTGTCGCCGTCCTCAAAGGCTATCTCGTCATCTCCCGTGATGCCAAGGATGAATGTTTCCGAGACTTGCGCCGTGGCCGGGTCCAGCCCGGCGCAGGAACTCCCCCGCGAGACCACGTGCAGATAATACGGGCCGGTGTTGCCGATCTGATAGGGCTGGCCGATGCTTACGAAAGTGAAGCTGCTGCCGTCGGAAAGCGTGTTGGTTCGCTGCGAGGAGGTCAATTGGGCGATGCGCGTCTGGACGTCGGTCAGGTCGCTCAGGGGGCGCAGTTCCGCCTGAGCGTAGCGCAGGCCGGATTCCGCGAGAAGCTCTGCCTGGGCCGCGCAATTGGGGCGGGCTGTGTTCTGCTCCGTGGAACTGAACATGGACACGGCCGCCGTGGTCAAACCTGCGAGCAGGATCAAAACGACCACCAAAAAGATCAGAGTGCTTCCGCCCTGGTCGGCGGTGTTGTGCCTGGGTGTGAACATGGGGACTCCGTCAGAGGCGGATGAACGTTCTCGGCGTGACGCTCAGGCTGTAGGTGGTTGCTGCGCCGTCAAGCCGGAAGGAGATGTTGATGGAGGAGATTTCCTGGTTGGCGGCATCGCCGTCCATGTCGTTCTGCTCCACGTTGAGCACGAAGGCATTCACGTTTTCCAGCAGCAGGTAGTTGACGTTGTTGATGCTCAGAAACAGGGAGCCATTGGCCTGCCGGAGGGCTCTCGTGCCCGGCAGGTTGGGGTCCATGGAAGAATAGCTGAAGACGCTGTTGGCCGTCAGGCTGACCTGGCTCGTGCCGGGCAGGCCGCGTGCGCTCTTGAGTTCCAGCGATATGCGGTCCAGGGCATTGTGCGCGGCCTGGGCCGAGCGTGCCGTGTCCGCCGCGACAACGTAGCTTTCCACGCCCATGACCAGAAACAGGGACGTGATCAGGGCCACCACCGAGAGGATCACCACGGTAGCCACGAGTTCTATGAGGGTGAAGCCGGAGTTGCCGCGCATGGGCTAGAATTCCACTGCGGGAAAGGAGCCGCCCGTGATGCGGCTCGCGGTGAGCAGGGTAGTGACGCGGTGCAGGCTGTTGCCGTTCTCCACAACAAAGGCCGTGACCTTGAGCGTGTTGGTGGGGGCCAGGGAAGGCTGTTCCGCACCTGCTGCGCTGAAGTTGATATAGGCCACGTCAACGTTGACCCCGTTTTGGTCGTATTTGCCTGCGGCCTCGTTGGTCACGATGGTGGACAGGGCCGAATCGGGATCGGCGCTATTCACGGCCTGGAGATAGTCGGACTGCACCCGCTCCAGGGCCTGCTCTGTGAGCGCCTCGTTGCGGGCCCGCAGCAGGGTGCGCGGCGATTCGGTCAGCCGGGGGCCGACAAACCCGATGATCAGGGAGGCCACGATGCCTATGAGCACCACGGCCACGATGGTCTCCACCAGAGTGAATCCCGAGAAAGAACGACTGCGGGTCATTGCACGTATCCTGTCTGGGGGATCACGGTCAGGGACGCGCTGTCCGCGGCGTCTTTGCGGGACTGGACCGTGACGGCGAGGGCTGTTGCCAGCGGGGTGGCCGAAGAGGAATGGGGAACGCCATAGGCGTCGAAAATCAGGTTGAAAGCGGTGATGGTGACGCCCTTGTCCACGAGATTGACGAGCAGGCCGTCTTCGCCGGGCAGGGGGCGTCGGTCTGCTGTTGAGCCGGGATTGTTGCCGGAAAACAGCCAGCATTGATCGCCCTGGCAAGACAGGCCCCACGGCTGGCCGGATTTGAGTGCACGGGACTGGGTGTAGCGAAGGTGGGCGCGCAGGGCCTCGGCCTGGGGGCGGGCCGAAGCGCCGAGTATGTCGGTGTTCATTGCGACCACTACGGAGAGCAGGCCGATGACGACGATGACAGTCACGAATTCGAGCAGGGTAAAACCGTATTGCGGGGAAGCGGGGCGCACTCGAATCTGCTCCTGGGATTGGGATGGACGGTCCCTGCAAGGTAGCAGAGTGGACCACGCCAGTAAAGGGACTGGTGTGGAAACGTAACAGTGATGGCACGCAAACTCCATCGCTGCGCAACGTCCCGTCGCATGTCCGTAACTGATTTCGGATAAAACCGTCCTCAATTCAACCGCATCATTCAGCCCAAGGAGGGTTTTCCAGATGACTGTACGTTCCCGCGGCATTGCGTTCGTGTTGACTCTTGTACTTGCGGCGGTGCTGGCCCTTGCCGGTTGCAAGCAAGAGGAGAAAAAAGCTGAGACATCGGCTCCGCAAATAAAAGTTGCAGAGGCCGCCACAGCTCCCCAGGCAAAATACGTTTTTTTCTTCATAGGTGACGGCATGGGCCTGCCCCAGCGCGCCGCCACCAATGAATACCTTGGTCGCAAGCTGGTCATGGACGAGTTCCCTGCCCAGGGCATCACCACCACCCATGCCGCGGACCGGTTCATCACCGGTTCGGCCGCCTCGGCCACGGCCCTGTGTACCGGATCCAAGACCAACATCAACTACATTGGCGTGGACAAGGATCTCAAGCCCCTCAAGACCATCGCCGAGATGGCCCGCGACAAGGGCATGAAGGTCGGCATCGTCTCCAGCGTGTCCATTGACCACGCCACTCCGGCCGCCTTTTACGCGCACGTCAAGACGCGCAAGATGTACCACGAAATCGACCACGCCCTGGCCGAATCCGGTTTCGACTTTTTTGGCGGCGGCGGGTTCAAGGACCCCCAGGGCAAGAGCAAGCTCAAGAAGGACCCCGAGGCCAAGGTGCTGGGCGACGCCCTGGAAAAGGCCCGGGCCAACGGCTACAGGTACGTGAACAACAAAAACGATTTCCTGGCCCTGAAGTCGGGCGACGGCAAGGTCATCGCCGTGAACGAGTGGCTTCAGGACGACGAGGCCATGCCCTATGTCCTGGACATGACCGCAAAGGACATCACCCTGCCTGAATTCACGGGCAAGGCCATTGAGATGCTGGATGGCGACAAGGGCTTCTTCCTCATGGTCGAGGGCGGCAAGATCGACTGGGCCTGTCATGCCAACGATGCCGCCGCTGCCGTGACCAACAACGTCTCCTTTGACGATGCGGTCAAGGTCGCCATGCGGTTCGCGGCCAAGCATCCGGACGAGACCCTGATCGTGGTCACGGGCGACCATGAGTGCGGCGGCTTGACCCTGGGCTTTGCCGGGACCAAGTACGAGAGCTATTATGACGTGCTCAGCGGCCAGAAGGTTTCCTTTCAGAAGTTCACGGACGAAATTATGAAGGATTTCCGCACCCAGGGTGGCGACTTCGAAGCCATGAAGCCCCTGATCACGCGGTATTTTGGCCTGAAATTCGAAGGCGACGCCTCGTCCGACCGCATGGTTTTGCAGGCGCATGAAATCGCCCAGATCCAGAGCGCTTTCAACCGCTCCATGTCCGGCGAGGACAAGGCCGGCGGCGGGGAGTACGTGCTCTACGGCGATTACGATCCGCTCTCCGTGACCCTGACCCATGTGCTGAACGGCAAGGCCGGTCTGGGCTGGACTTCCTACCAGCATACCGGCGTGCCCGTGAGTACCTCGGCCATGGGCGTGGGCGCCGAATTGTTCAACGGTTCCTACGACAACACCGACGTGGCCAAGCGCATCATGAAGAGCATGGGCCTGCCCGCCGAAGTGCAGTATCTCGGCCAGGCCGCTGCCCCGGCCATGACCGCCGCAAATTAGATCCACCTCCTCCAACCCTCCGGCGGGGCGGCTTCGGCCGCCCCTGACCGGTGGAACCACAACATGACACATCCCCTGTTCCGCAATGCCGACGTGTTGCTTTCCCTGACGTTTCTGCTGCTCTGCTCCGTGCTCTGGTTCGTGCCTACCGGGTTCGAATCGCGCGTGGACAGCCGCGCCGTACAATGCAAGGCCGAAATATTGGACACGGACGACGTGGACATCCAGCGCCTGGGGCTCGTGCTCGCCGGGGAGCAGAGCGTGCGTTTGCGTGTGCTGGACGGCCCCTTTGCCGGGCGCGAATTCCAGGGAGTGAACCCCCTGCTCGGACAGATGGACCGCGACAAGATATTTCAGCCCGGCGATACGGCCCTGGTGGTGTTGACTTTGGAAGAGAATGGCGAGGTGCTCTACGTCAATCCGCAGGAGCATTACCGCATTGGGCTGGAATTGCTTCTGCTGGGCATGTTCGCGGGCCTGCTGTTGCTCTTCGGGGGCTGGACCGGAGCCAAAGCCTTGTTGTCCTTCGTTTTTGCAGGACTGATGATCTGGAAGGTGCTGGTGCCCCTGCTGCTGCTCGGAGCCGATCCCATCCGGCTGTCCCTGGGCGTGGTGGCCCTGCTTTGCGGAGCGATCATCTTCCTTGTTGCCGGGCTGACGCGCAAGGGGCTGGCCGCGTTCCTGGGCGCGTTTCTCGGTGTGCTCACCAGTTGCTTCCTGGCCGTGCTTTTCACCGACGCCTTCCACGTGCACGGCGCGCTGTTGCCGTTTGCCTCGACTCTGCTCTATTCGGGCTATGCCCATCTGGATCTGACCGGAATCTTCGTGGCCGCAGTGTTCCTGGCCTCCAGCGGCGCGGTCATGGATCTGGCCATGGACGTGGCCGCGAGCATGGACGAGGTGGTTTCCAAGAAACCGGACATCAGCCGTTTTGAAGCCTTTGTCTCGGGGGTGCGCGTGGGGCGCGCCGTGGTCGGCACCATGACCACCACGCTGCTCCTGGCCTATTCCGGAGGGTACGTCACGCTGCTCATGGCCTTCATGGCCCAGGGCGTGCCCCTGACCAATACGTTCAACCTGGTCTACGTGGCCGCGGAAATACTCAAGACATTGGTGGGCAGTTTCGGGCTGGTGCTGGTGGCGCCGTTCACGGCCCTGGCCGGAGCCCTGCTCCTGACCCGGGGAAAAAACACAAACCGCCCCAGGCCATAGCCCGAGGCGGTCTGTATTCCGGTGAACCGTCCGGATTTATTCGTCTTCATCCTCGTCCGCATCTTCGTCTTCCAGGCCGACCTTGTCGTCCTCCAGCCGGGACCAGGACAGGGACATCTTGATCTTGCTCGTCCCATGGGTGCGTTTGCCCTTGATGGAAAGCTTGATGAGGCTGCCCGGGTAAAAAACCAGTTCTTCTTCGTCGCTGGCCAGAATGATTCGCCCCCGATCTATGCCGTCCACCACGTGCAGCAGCATGGCCTTAACGGTGCCGGGATCGTCCAGGGTCTCGAACTGGATTTTTTCCTCGTGCAGCATGGTGCCGCCCTTGTTCTTGAACAAGGCCACGAAATCCGCTGATTTTTCCTTGGCCGCCTTGGCCGCGTCCTTCATCTTCATGCTCTGCTCCTTTGCGTCGGGCCGTGACGCCCCATGGCTCATGCGGAACACATTTTCGTCATCGGGTCAATACACGA
The DNA here is from genome assembly GCA_036541255.1 of Desulfovibrionaceae bacterium. Classification (GTDB taxonomy): domain Bacteria; phylum Desulfobacterota; class Desulfovibrionia; order Desulfovibrionales; family Desulfovibrionaceae; genus Paucidesulfovibrio. The sequence continues at coordinate 27,876 of JAZHDD010000017.1, forward strand.
AAAAAAACGACCCGGGGTCTATGCCGGGCCGTTTTTAGCAATATATTTGCGTTGCGCTACAGTATTTGTTGCAGGAACTGTTTGAGCCTCGGGTGTTCGGGGCGCTCGAAGAAGTGGCTCGGCGTGCCCTGTTCCAGGATTTCGCCTTGGTCCATGAACACGATTTTGTCCGCCACTTCGCGGGCAAAGCCCATTTCGTGCGTGACCACGACCATGGTCATGCCCTCGCGCGCCAAGTTGGCCATGACGTCGAGCACCTCGCCGATCATCTCCGGGTCCAGGGCGCTGGTGGGCTCGTCAAAGAGCATGATCTTGGGGTTCATGGCCAGAGCACGGGCAATGGCCACGCGCTGTTGCTGACCGCCCGAGAGCATGGTCGGGAACACATCGGCCTTGTCCTGGATGCCCACCTTGCGCAAAAGGCGCATGGCAGTTTCCTCGGCTTCGGCCTTGGGCGTGTTTTTGAGCTTCATGGGGGCCATGGTCAGGTTCTGGAGCACGGTCTTGTGCGGAAAAAGGTTGAAGCTCTGGAAAACCATGCCCAGTTCCATGCGAATCTTGTTGATGTCGTTCTTGGGGTCCATGACCTCCAGGCCATCCACCACGATGGAGCCCTGGTCGATGTCTTCCAGGCGGTTGATGGAACGCAGGAGGGTGCTTTTGCCGGACCCGGACGGGCCGATGATCACGCACTTCTCGCCCCGGTCGATGTCCAGGGAGACGTTGTTGAGCGCCTTGAGTTCGCCGAAGAACTTGTAGACGTTGCTGATTCGGATGATGGGCTTAGTCTCGGACATAATAATTCAACCTTGATTCCATGATGCTCACGCCCTTGGAGAGCAGCAGAGTGATGAGCAGGTACACCAGGGCGACCATGGTGTAGGCCTCGAAGTAGCTGAAGGAGACGCTCGCAAATTCCCGGCCGCGACGCAAAATGTCCGCGACGGCCAGGATGGAAACCAGGGAGCTGTCCTTGAGCAGAGCGATGAATTCGTTGCCCACGGGGGGCAGGATCGTGCGCCAGGCCTGGGGCAGGATCACATAGCGCATGGTCTGGGCGCGGTTGAAGCCGAGCGAGCGTGCAGCCTCGTCCTGGCCCCGGTCGATGGACTCGATGCCGGCCCGGAATACCTCGCCCATGTAAGCGCCGTAGCAGACGCTCATGGCTGTGACAGCGGCCACCAGGGGCGGCATGTTCTTGAGGAAGATGAACACGAAGTTGGTTTCCGGCAATTCGCGGAAGAGCTGCCCCAATGCGAAATAGATGTAGAAGAGCTGCACGAGCAAGGGAATGCCGCGAACCACTTCCACGTAGGTGGAGGCCGCCAGGTTGATGGGCCGGACGCGGGAAATGCGCCCCAGGCCGGTGAAAAGTCCCAGGATCAATGCGCCGATAATGGACAGGATGGTGACCTGGAAGGTCACGAGCACGCCGTCGGGCAGGAACTTGAGGATTTTCCAGTAAGGGTCGGGCCTGGTCAGCACAAGGAAGGCGATGATGGCCAGCGCGCCGAGCAAGGATATCCACCAGGCGTCGAACAGGCCCCGGTCCTTCTTGTGCGGGATGGCTGCGCCGTCGCCCACGTGGATATTGGTAATCTTCGGATCTTTCATGTCACTTGTCCCGTGCGGATGGACTGCAACGCACCGGGGCCGCATAAGCGCGGCCCCGGGGATGTTCAGTTATTTCAGAGTGATTTTTACTTGAACCACTTGGCGTAGATTTTGTCGTACTCGCCAGAGGCCTTGACCTTGGCCAGGGCGTCGTTGAGGATCTGCGCGGTTTCGGTGTCGCCCTTCTGCAGCGCAAAGCCGAGGAATTCCTTCTGGTCTGTCTCGATGACAAAGGCCAGGCTCAGCTTTTCCTTGTACTTCTCGTTCTGCAGCGCATAGTCGTAGGCCACTGCGTCGTCGCAGATGGCGGCGTCGATGCGGCCGTTGTACAGGTCTTCCACGGCCAGACCGACTTCGTCGTAGCTCTTGGCTTCGGCGCCTTCGACCTTGCCTGCGGCAAAGTAGCCGGTGGTGCCGATCTGCGCGCCGATGGCCTTGCCGTTCAGGTCGGCGAGGCTGGTGATGCCGGAATCTTTCTGGACCAGCACGCCCTGTTTGACCTCAAAATAAGGATCGGAAAAGTCCATGGTGCCCTTGCGCTCTTCCGTGATGGACACGGAGGAGGCGATGACGTTGTACTTTCCGGCGCTCAGGCCAGCAAAAATGCCGTCCCAGGCGGTGTTCTGGATCACAGGCTTGAAGCCGCCCGCTTCGCCCATGGCCATGACCAGCTCGGGGCAGAAACCGATGATGTTCTTGTCCGCGTCCAGGAATTCCATGGGCGGCCAAGTGCAGTCGGAAGCGAAAACGATTTCTTTCATTTCAGGAGCGGGGGCAGGAGCGGCAGCCTCCTCAACCTTGGCTTCTTCCTTGGGGGCCTCGGCCTTTTTCTCTTCAGCCTGACCGCAGCCGAGCACGAACAGCAGGCTCAGCGTCGCCATGACAGCAAACATTTTCAGCAAATTTTTCATTGTATCCCTCCATGTTGTATCCGATCATGCGGACAATGCCGGTCCGCTACGTACCGTACTGGGGTGTCCCCACGGCATGGGGACATCACTGGGGGTTATGGTACATATGGACGCAAGATGTCAAATTCTTTCATCGATTTCTCCCGGACAACACAAGTTCTTGGGAGAATAGCTGAACGAGGTAAAGCCAAATCGACGAGACGGTCGATCAGGAACGGAAAAGGTAAAGAATGCCCCGCTCAGAAGCAGGGTATTGATGCGGGAGGTGAAGCTGCTCCAGTTTGGGGAGTCAGGGGCGCAGCTGGGAAAGAAGCATGCCTGCCAGCATCAGACCGCAGCCTGCCATTTCGCGCATGCCGAGCAGCTCGCTCAGCACGATCCAGCCCGCGACCGCGGCAAAGACCGCTTCCAGGCTGAGGATGATGGAGGCGTGCGCCGGGTCCGCCTCCTGCTGAGCCACGACCTGGAGCGTGTAGGCCACGCCTGTGGACATCAGGCCGCAATAGAGGATGGCGTCGCCTGCGCCGAGCACCGCGTGCCAGGTGATGGTTTCGGTACACAGGGCCACGGACAGGCTCAACAGACCGCAGACCATGAATTGGGCCTGGGCCAGGGCCAGGGGATTCATGCGCGGGGCCAGCCAGCCGATGAGGATCATGTGCGCGGACCAGAAAAAAGCGCCTACCAGAACATAAAGGTCGCCCTGAGAGATGGACATGTCCTGCTGGATGGAGAGCAAGTAGAGGCCGACGACCGCCAAGGATGCGCCGAGCCAGGTGCCCCAGCCCGGCCGCTGCCGGAAAAGCAGTCCCATGATCGGGGTGATGACCACGTACAAGCCGGTGATGAATCCGGCATTGCCCGCGGTCGTGGTCATGATGCCGATCTGCTGCAGGGCCGCGCCCCCAAAGAGCACACAGCCAGCCAGGGCTCCGCCCCAGAAGTAGATGCCGGAGCCGCGTTGCTGCTGGTAGGCTGCCGGGGCGGTGCGTTTCAGCGAAAAAATCACCAAAGGGGTCAGGGCCACGGAGCCGAGCACAAAGCGGATGCCGTTGAAGGAAAACGGTCCGAGATAGTCCATGCCCGTCTTTTGAAAGACAAAGGCCGTGCCCCAGATCAGGGCGGTGATCAAGAGCAGAAAGTCGGATTTGAGGGCGGACGTGTTCATGGGGCTCCTTGCGTATGGAAGGAGCCTCATAACAGAAGGCCGAGGGAAATGTAAAAGGGGGAAGGCCTCCTGACCCGGCAGGAAAAGCTAGGCCAGTCCCTGGTCCAGTTCCTGTTTGAGTTCCTCGAGCACCTCGTCGGCCAGGATGTTGGGCACTTGGCAGGTGCCCACCTGGGAATGGCCGCCGCCGCCGTAGCGGAGCATGAGGCGCCCGATGTCCGAGGTGCAGCTGCGGTTGAGGATGGAATGGCCCACGGAAAAAACCGTGTTCTGACGGTCCCGCCCCCAGAGCACCTGAATGGAGACGTTGCATTCCGGAAAGAGCGAATACATGGTGAAACGGTTGCCCTGGGGCACGTCGACCATGCCGCGCGTATCCAGCACGAGCACGTTGCCGTAGACTGTGATGTTTTCCAGGAGCATCTTGCGGAAGTGGGTCTCCTGCATGAAATAGCGCTCTACGCGCTCGGCCACGTCCGGCTGTTCCAGGATGTCCTCCACGGGCATGGTCCGGATGTAGCCGATGAGGTCTTCCATGAGCCGGTAATTGGAGATGGTGAAGAAGCGGTAGAGCCCCAGGCCCGTGCGCGGGTCCATGATGAAGCCGAGCAGTATCCAGCCTTCGGGGTGCAGGATTTCCGTGAGGTTGAGGTCGCCGGAGTCTACCTTGTCGACATAATACAACATCTCATCGAAACGGGAACCGAACTTCTTTTCCCCTCCGAAGTATTCCCAGATGAGCCGTGCGCAGCTGGGCGCGGGCCGCGAAAGCCCTTTGAATTCCACTCCGTCGGCCAAACGTTGATGCTCCGAGGAGTGATGGTCGAACCAATAGCCGCAGCCCGGAATGAAGGGCACGTTGCAGACGATGTCCTCGGGGTTGCCGGGGTACTTGCCGTCCTGCACGTCCTTGGGGTGCACGAACAGCCAGTTGTCCATGAGGCCGAGGTCCGTGAGCAGCACGGCGCAAGCCAATCCGTCGAAGTCGGCGCGTGTAACGAGTCGCAAGTGGTTCCTCCCCCAAGGCTCTTCGGACAGTGGAAGGTCCGCCGGATAGAGCGGGCATTGAAAAAGGATAGGGGAAAAGTTGTTTTGCCGCAATGACGTTACACGGGAAAATAGGTCCAGCGCAGATGTTTTTCTCGCGTCAATGTGAACTTTCGGGGAAGTTTTTCTTTTTAATGTCAGGCGGATTGGCGCGTTTTTGCCGCGCTCATGCGTTCCAGAAGATTGCGGTAGTATTCGTCGTGCTGTTCCATGTCCAGGCGGCGGCCCGTGCGCGCATTGAGCCGGGAGATCATCAGATTGAGCTTTTGCATCTGGCGGTAACGCTCTTGTTCGTCTTGCATGCCCGCAAGCAGCTCCAGGGCGGTGTTGATTTCCTTGCGGGCTTCCAGTTCCGGAGGCAGGCAATTGGCGTTTTTGAGGATTTTGTAGGCCATGCGCAAGTCCGGCGGGATCATGGAATCGTCCTCGTATTCCAGGGGGCGGCCCGCGCCTTCCAGGTCATTGAAAGCGCCCTCGCGTTGAGCCTTGCGGATGGCCTCCTCGGCCATTTGTTCGATGAACCGCAACATGGCCGAAATCTATTCCCGGTCCGGATCGGGGTCAAGACCGTGCGCTTTGCGTTTTTTTTATGAATCGACAGGGCTTGCCCTCTGCGGGAGTGGCGTTGCATCGCCGGAAGCGGTATAGCCGAAGCCATGCGCTGGATCATGACCATATTCTGTCTTGTCCTGGCCTATTTCCTTTTCTGGCCGCTGGACACGGACCCACAGGCCTGGAAGCCCCGGCCCGATCCCGGGTTGGGCGGCGTGTTCAGCCCCACGGGCGGATTGCGCGCAGAGCAACTGTTGGGCGACATGCTGGCCCCCGAAGGCTTGGCTCTGGACCCGGAAGGCCGCGTTTGCACCGGGGCTGCGGACGGAAGCGTGCATCGTCTTGATGCTCTGGAATCCACCCTGCTGGCCCGGTTGCCGGGTCGTCCCCTGGGGCTCTGTTTCGGACCGGAGGGCAGTTTATATGTCTGTCTGGGCGATAAGGGGCTCTGGGTGGTGCCGCCGGGGAGCGAACCCCGGCAACTTTGCGCCGAGGCCGACGGCCTGCCCGTGCGTTTCGCCAATGCCTGCGCCATGGGGCCGCAGGGGCGGATATGGTTCACTGATTCCAGCCGCTTGCCGCCCGAACGCATCCTGGATGCCTTTCTGGAGCAGTCGCCGCACGGGCGGATCATTTCCTGCGATCCGCGTACAGGAGAATCAAGAACGGAAGTGGACGGACTGTTTTTTGCCAACGGCTTGGCTTTCTGCCCGGCCGGCGATTCCCTGCTGATCTGCGAGACCGACCGCTACCGCGTGTTGCGGCGCTGGATATCCGGCCCGAATCAGGGGCGGACCGATATCTTCATCGACAACCTTCCAGGCTATCCCGACAACCTCAGCCGCACGGCGGACGGGTTCTGGCTGGCCCTGGTTTCCCGCCGCGACCAGTTGTTGGACGAGACGCTGCTGCCCCGGCCCTGGTTGCGGCGCATGGTGTTGCGTTTGCCGCACGCGTTGCTCCCGGGCCCGGAGCCTGAAAGCGTTGTCATGCGGCTGGACGGACAGGGCCGGGTCATGGCCTGCTTGTCCGGCAGCCCGGAGAGCTATGGCGGCGTGACCTCGGTCCTGGAACATGATGGCCGGCTCTATCTGGGCAGCCGCATGGAGCGGGGCGTGGGCGTGCTGACCGTGAACAGGGAGCAGAGCCCATGATCCGGGACATGCGCGGCCCTGTGCTGGTCACGGGCGGGACGGGTTTTATCGGCGGACATCTGGTGCGGCTGCTCCTGGAGCAGGGGCATGAGGTGCGCGTGCTTTGCCGTTCCGCCGCTGCCGAAGCGCGCGTTCCCAAAGACGCCCAGGCCGTTGCCGGCGACGTGGCCGACGCAAACTCGCTGTGCTCGGCCCTGGAGGGCTGCGGGCTTGTGTTCCATCTTGCGGCCAATGCCAATCTGTTCGACCATGACTCTGCCGTGTTCGAGCAGGTCAATCACCAGGGTACCCGCAATCTGTTGCGGGCGGCGCAGGAAGCCGGCGTGGCCCGCGTGGTGCACTGCTCGTCCGAGGCCGTGCTGGCCCGAAAAACGCCGGACGGTCCGGCCACCGCGGTCACCGCGACCCGGCTGGAGGACATGCCCGGAGAGTATTGCCGTTCCAAATGGCTGGCGGATCAGGCCTGTTTCGAGGCCGCGGCCCAGGGCCTGGATGTTGTCGTGGCCGTGCCCGTGGTGCCTGTGGGACCGGGCGACGTGAACCTGACCCCGCCCACGCGCATGTTGCGCGATTTTTGTCGTGGAAAGATCAAGGGGTACGTGTCCTCCAGCCTGGGACTGGCGGACGTGCGCGACATTGCGGCCGGGCTGTTGGCCTGTGCCGAACGCGGTACCTCTGGCCGCCGCTATCTTTTGGCTGCGGAGAATCGGCAACTTGTCGATCTGTTTGCGCTGCTTTCCCGGCTCACAGGGCGGCCTGCACCGCGTTTGCGCGTGCCGGGTCAAGCGGCCCTGGCCTTTGCCTGGTTGGAAGAGCAGTGGTGCCGTTTGCGACGCGGCACGCCGTTGGCCTCGGTGGCCGGGGTGCGGTTGGCCATGCGCGGCACGCTCTACGACGGCTCGGCCGATGCCCGCGAACTTGGCCTGACCTATCGGCCCGTGGATGCGGCCCTGGCCGAAGCCCTTGTCTGGCTGGAACAGCAGGGACTTGTGCCGCCGTTGTCCAAGAAGAACACCGAGGATGTGCATGCCTGAACCGCGCCGTTTGCGCCTGCTTGAAGCCCTGGCACGATTCGTCTGCCGCCGTCCCCTGACCGTGCTTGCCCTGGCCGCGCTTCTGGCCGGAACATCGCTCTGGATCACGGCGGAACGCCTGCGCTATCTCCCGGACCGCAATGACCTGCTCGGGCCGGACCTGGAATGGAACCGGCGCTATGCAGAATATTTAAATAAATTTACGGGCATGGACGATCTCGTGGTCTGCGTGGCAGTGCCGAACGGTACACAAGCCACACCCGAAGACAGGGCCAGGGCGCGGTCCTACGTGGATGCGCTTGTGGCCGAACTGGGCCGGGCCGAGCATGTGCGTCAGGCCTATTGGGGCTGGGACAACGCCCAGGTTTCGCCCAGGCTGCTGCGCATGGCTCCGCAGACGCGGTTCCGGGCAGCCTTGCAGCAGTTGGAGCGTTCCGGGCCGCTTCTGGCCTCCTCCAATCCGTCCGGTTTTCTGACCTCCGTGGCACAGCGGCTGGAGCAGCGCGAAACGGGCGAGGGCACGCCGGACGTGGAGCGCGCCGCGCAGGGGCTTGCCGGGGTGGGCGCGTTTGTCGAGGCGCTGACTGGCTTTGTGGCCGGGACTGGCGGAGATACCGATGCGGCCATGGCCGCGCTCCTGGGCCGCGATTTTGGCCGGACCTATCTGGAAAGCCCGGACCAGAGCCTGCTGCTTGTCTTTGTGGACCCGCTGCCTTCCGCGGATGCGGACGACGTGTTTTCTCTGGCCGTGAGCGAGACGCGCCTGGCCCTGCGGGCGGCCGCCCGGGAAGTGCCGGGCGTGGATGCGGGCGTAACGGGCGTTCCCGCGCTGGAGGCCGACGAGACCCTGGCCGTGATGTCCGATACGACCTCGATCAGCTTTCTGGCCCTGGCCGGGGTGGCCCTGCTGTTGGTGCTGGCCTTTCACGGCTGGCGCATGCCGCTTTTGGCCGTCTTGGCCCTGCTGGCGCCCGTGGCCTGGAGTTTCGGCTTTTTGACCCTGGCTGTGGGGCACTTGCAGGTGCTTTCCGTGGTTTTCACGGTGATTCTGTTGGGCATGGGCATTGATTTTTCCATCCACCTGCTTTCGCGATTCGAATTGGTGCGCCATGACCATGCGCCCGGGCCCGAAGGCATGGAAGAGGCCATGGCCGACGCCTTCCGCACCACTGGGCCGGGGCTGGTGACCGGGGCCTTGACCACGGCGGCGGCCTTTGGAGCCACGGCCTTGACCGATTTCAAGGGCATTGCCGAGATGGGCCTGATTGCGGGCGTGGGCATTTTGTTGTGCCTGGCCGGGACATTCACGGTGCTGCCTGCGTTGGTGCGGCTGTTTCTGCCCCGCGCCGAACAGGTCCGGCCCGTGGACCGGCGCTGGCTTGATTTGCACGAATTCAGGCCTTTGCGGTTTTTCACCCGGCATTCCGTCCTGACCGTCATGGCCGGAGCCCTGGTTTTGGCCGCAGGCATATGGGCCTTGTCCGGAGAGCGCTACGATTCCAATCTGCTCAAGCTCATGCCGCAAAACACCGAATCGGTGCGCTGGCTGACGCGCTATCAGGACGCGGGCGAGTCGGTCTGGTTCGCGGCCTCGGTCTGCGCTGACCAGGAAGAGGCCCGGCAGCGCGCCGAAGCGTTTCAGGCTTTGCCGGAAGTGGGGCTGGTGACCGGAGCCGGACTGTTGTTCCCGGAGGATGATTCCGGGCGCAGAATGGCTTTGGAAGCGGTGGGCATATCCTTGTCCGATGCCTTGCGTGTCGAAACGGGCGCGGACTCGGTGTTTGATTTTCAGGAGGCCGTGGCAACCTTGGCCCGTGCCTGCGAAAGGGCTTTGCTGAACGAGTCCGGGTTGCCCATGCCTGTTGCCGCGGCCCTGTACGAGCTGCTTTCCCGCTGCGAAGCGGCCCAGGCTCTGTTGGACGAGGTCCTGCTGGATTCTTCCATGCGGGGCGGACCGGCCCTGGCCGAGCGCATGGACCGGGCGGCCGAGGCGTTTGGCCGGGGCGTTTCCTCTTTTCGCGAGCGTGTGCGCATGGCTCTGGATCCGGCCGCGCTGACCCCGCAGGACCTGCCGCCCTTTCTCCAGCGTCTGGCCTTGGGGGAGAAGGGCGCAATGCAGCTCCTGGTCAAGCCCGCAGGCAACGCCTATGACCCGGATGTGCTGGCCGCATTTGTACGGGCCGTGCGCAGCGTGGACCCGCTGGCAACGGGCTCCGTGGTCCAGGTCTTTGAATCCAACGACCTGATGCGCCACAGCTATGCCCAGGCCGCGCTGTACGCCCTGCTGGCCGTGGGGCTGCTGCTGCTTGCGGATTTCCGCTCCCTCCCGGACACGCTGCTCTGTCTGCTGCCCGTGTTCATGGGGCTGGCCTGCCTTTGCCTGGCCATGCGCCTGGCCGGATATTCGCTCAACCCGGCTAACGTGGTCATTCTGCCGCTGCTCTTCGGCCTGGGCGTGGACAACGGCGTGCATATGATCCACCGCTACCGCGAGGACCCGGACGGCGATCCGCCCGGCCTGACGCGAGGCACGGGCAAGGGCGTGCTGCTCACCAGCCTGACCACCATCCTCGGCTTCGGGGTCATGGTGGGCGCAAACCACCAGGGCATCGCCAGCCTGGGATTCGCCTTCAGTTCGGGGATGGCCTTTACCTTGGGAGCCTGCCTGATCTTCCTCCCGGCTTTGCTGCGCTTGCGCCGAAAGCGCAGATAAAAAAAGACCCCGTGAAACGGGGTCTTGCACATTCTTGAAGTCGGTTTGGCTTATTGGGCCTGTCCGCCCTGTCCTTCCTGTCCGCCTTGTCCCGCAGGCTTTTTCCTGCGGCGGCGTTTCTTCTTGGCGGGTTGTCCTTCCTGCCCTGGCGTCGCGGATTGCCCCTTTTCAGGGGAGCGGGAGCGTTCCCTGTCGCGATCCCCGTCCTGGGGGCGCCCTGAGGAGCGTCCGCCTCCGGGGCGGCGGCGATCCGCGCCACGGCCCGAACGGTTGCCCTGGGAGGGACTGCTGGATTTTTCCTGGCCGGCTACGGCGCTGGCATGCACGTTTTCATGGTAGAACTTGTCCAGGAGCATGGCCAGCATGGCAATGCCGTCGTCGGATTCGGACAGCTCGCGGGCCATGGGCAGGAAGCGGCCCATGCGCTCGCGCGAGAGCGGCAGCATGGCGCGCAGCCTGGCTTCCAGCAGGGCCGTGGCCCGTTCCGTGACAACGGCCCGCACGTCCGCGTCGTCGGGAAGCTGGCGCGGCTCCATGTCGATGTCGTACTGCACGGCGATACGCTTGAGTTCCAGCTTCTGGATCACGTCCACCAGGGCGATGACCACGCCTGCGGCCCCGGCCCGGCCGGTGCGCCCGGCGCGGTGGATGTAGGATTCGTGGTCCTCGGGCGGTTCGTAGAGAAATACGTGCGACAGTTCGGGAATGTCGATGCCGCGGGCCGCCACGTCCGTGGCCACCAGGAAGCGCAGCGCTCCGGACCGGACGCGGGTCAGGATTTCATCGCGTTTGGACTGGCTGAGGTCCGAGGACAGGGCGTCGGCATCGTAGCCGAACTGGCTGAGCACCTCGGCGATATAGTGGCAGTTGGCCTTGGTGTTGCAGAAAATGATGGCTGAAGCCGGATTTTCCGTTTCGATGACGCGCATCAGCGCCCGGTCCTTGCCCATGGCCGGGACCTCGTAGAAGGCGTGCGTGACCTCGGCCACGTGGACCTGTTTGCCGGAAAGGCTGATGAACAGCGGGTCGTTGAGAAATTCTTCGGAGAGCTTGAGTACCAGGGGCGGGAACGTGGCCGAGAACATCAGCGAGTTCAAGGGCCGCCGGGGCAGGTAACGCTGGACTTGCTTCATGTCCGGGTAAAAGCCGATGGAGAGCATCCGGTCGGCCTCGTCAAAAATCAGGGTGTCCAGCTTGTCCAGGGAGAGGTAGCCCTTGAGCAGATGGTCCAGCACGCGGCCGGGCGTCCCCACCACAAGATGCGCGCCCTGTTTGAACCCTTCGATCTGCGGACCGTAGCCCACGCCGCCGTACACGGAAACCGTGCGGATGGCCCCGCCGGAAAGGTTTTCGGCTTCCTGGGCCACCTGGCGGGCCAGTTCGCGCGTGGGCAGGAGCACCAGGGCCTGGCAGTAATTCTTGCTTGGGTCGATGCGCTCGATGAGCGGCAGCACGAACGCCCCGGTCTTGCCGCTGCCGGTGCGGGCCTGGACCATGATGTCGCGCCGTTCGAGCACGTAGGGCATGGCTTTTGCCTGGACCGGCATGAGGTCTTTCCAGCCCACTCGGGTGCAGGCTTGTTGCAGTATCTCGGGCAGGTCGTCGAAAGAAAGTTGGGGCAGGGCCTCCTCAGGAGAGACTTCCGCCGGAGCGTCATTGGAACGGTGAATGTATTTTGATTCTGTCATGTCTGTCCAATCCCGTTGCAGGGATATCCTCATGGGGTGTTAAGGGGAGAGCGCGGCATCATGCCCGCGCAGGGAGGACGGCGCCTGCAATGGATACAGCGCTATCGGCTCCGGGTCAACCCGTTGCGCTTTTGCAGTATGCTTGGGCCGCATTCCTCAGGAAATTGTGCGACAAGGCTGCCCAAAGCAACGGCAGATACTTTCCTGCAGTTCTTCTTGAATCAACGGCTTGGGCAGGAAGCGGGAAGCACCGAGTTCCAGCAGGTTGGCGATGTCGTTTATGCCCACCACCGCGGACATGATGATCACGGGCATTTTGCGGAGTTCTGAATCGCCGCGCAGGGTCTGGATGAGCTGGCGGCCATCCATCTCGGGCATCATGATGTCGGTGATGAGCAGATCGAAGTTGTTTTCGGCTTTGAGCGCGTCGTAGGCGTGCTTTCCGTTGGGGCTGACGAACGCCGTATGTCCCAGAGATTCCACGATGGTCCGCGCGAGCCGCTGCGATATGCGGTCGTCTTCGGCAATGAGTATCCTTTTCATGGTGTTACTCCTCCAAGATGACCGCATAGCACAGGTAAAATCGGTTGGACAGTATTAGACCGAGGTTTTCATCCTCTCCAACAGGCTGTCCATGAGCTGGGGTTTTTCCGCCAGGTCCGAGCCTTTGAGGTAGTTCTTGCGCTGCTCCACGCGGTCGCTGAGGGTCTCGATATACGCCTCGTAATTTTCAACGCGGGTGTGGTCGTAGCGGTCGTAGAATCCGGGCAGGAGCTTATCCACGCTTGCGCGGGTGGGGATTTGTGCGCCCGCCATGAGCGGCCAGTCTTCCCATTCGAGCTGGTCCGTGAGAATGGCCGTCTGGAGCGTCAGCGAGGACTGGAGCGGAATGGCGGTCACGTCGTCCGCCGAGGTCTTCCAGAAGCCGCTGGAGTTGAACATGTAGCCGGTGGCTCCGCTTTCAAAGACCTTGATGAAGGCTTCCACGTCCTTCCAAAGTTCATAGACCCGGAACGGATTGGCAAAGGGGACGAAAACCAGCTTTTTGAGTTCTTCCTCGGAGACGTTCTCGGCCACGTTGCGTTTGGTCATCAGGGAAGCGCCCATGGCCACGGCGAGCTTCACATCGGTGAAGCGCATGATGGGCGGCATGGTGGTGTCCTTGGTCAGCCAGCACAGGGTGGTGGGGAAGGAGCAACGGTTCACGTGTTTGCCGAGCAGGTCGCGGTCCAGCAGTGCACGGCCATTGCCGTTGCGCACGTCCTGGCCCAGGGGCAGGTTCTTGCCGTCCACCAGGATTTGGCCGTGGTTCATGACCGAGAGCATGAATTTCCAGTCCGGGTGGCCGATGGGACGGGAATCGGTCTTGTCGAACAGGGTGGGCTCCCACACGCGGCAGATTTTTTCCTCGATGTCGATCTGGAAGGCGTCGTCGTGCAGCACGACCTTGCCGAACCCCTTGGGCATGGTGCCGCCGTTGTCGGAAGAATTGGTGTGCGAGCTTTTGCCCGTGCCGGAAAGGCCGAAAAAGGCGATGGAGCGCTTGCCCAGGCCTTTGCAGGCCGCGTCTTCGCAGCCGGAGAAGTCGATTTCCTTGATGCCGCCGTGGCAGGCGGCCATGCCCAGGCGCATGCCCGAAGTCCAGGCCAGGGTCAGGGTGCCTTTTTTGCGTTCGCCGAAATAGCGCATGCCGAAATTGAAGATCACGTTGGCGTCAACGTCCACGAGGGCCAGCTGGGGGAAGCCCTGGTTGTGGTAGAAGGGGTCGTTGTTGCGCCATTCGTTGTCAGCGATGATGATGATGTCCTGGATGGGCAGCTTGGGGCTCTTGGCGTAGCGCTCGGCCAGCTCCTCAAAGGGAGTGAAGTTCACGAGCCAGTTGAAGACGTTGATGGCGTCGTCTTCAGCGCCTACGATGGTGGCCTTGAGCATCAGGTCCTGGTCCAGTCCGATAATGGCCTCGGCCTTGATCAGGGGGCGGCGTTGCAGGTCGGAAACGGCTTCCAGCAGATCGCCCAGGACCTTCTTGCGGTCTGGAACGTTCAGGGCATGCCAGAAGCGCCGGGCCTGGGCCGTGCGGCCGATGATCTTGCCGTGGCAGTTGTTGAGCACTTTGGCCCCCTTGGGCAGGCCGAGGCGTTCGGCTGCCGGGGCGTATATTTCCAGGTCGGTTTCCTGGACGTCCCACTGCTTGCGGGCCAATTCATAGGCCTCGGCCGCGCTCACCTTGCGAATCTTATGGTCCAGCACCAGCGTATCTGCTATGGCGCGAAGCGGCGGAAGTTTTTTGATGTCGTTTTTGTAGAAATCGTAGCTTGACTGACTCGCCATTCGTCTGCTCCTTTCCGGGAATGTCCTGCTATTGTTGCGGCTTCGCTACCGTGCGCGGAGCCTTATAACCTACTTTGACAAAACTGACCACAGTATACCAGCCGCCACCGCGGAACCGATAACGCCGGCCACGTTCGGGGCCATGGCGTGCATCAGAAGATGGTTGTTGGGGTCTTCGGACCGGCCCACGGCCTGCACCACGCGGGCGGAGTCCGGAACCGCGGACACGCCTGCCGCGCCGATGAGCGGGTTGATTTTGTCCCGCAGAAAAAGGTTCATGAATTTGGCGAAGAGCACGCCCGCCGCAGTGGCCACGGCAAAGGAGAGCGCTCCCAGGCCGAAGATTTTCAGGCTTTCCGGAGTCAGGAAGGTCTGCGCCTGGGTGCTCGCGCCCACGGAAAAGCCGAGCAGGATGGTCACGATGTCAACGAGCGCGGTGCGGGCCGTGGCCGCGAGCCGTTCCGTGACCATGCTTTCCTTGAGCAGGTTGCCGAAGAAGAGCATGCCGATGAGCGGCATGGCTCCGGGCGCGATCAGGCAGATGATCAGGAAGCCGCCCACCGGAAAGAGGATGCGTTCGCGGCGCGAGACCGTGCGAGGCGGCTTCATGCGGATGCGCCGTTCCTTGTGCGTGGTCAGCAGCCGCATCACGGGCGGCTGAATCACCGGCACCAGAGCCATGTACGAGTATGCGGAAATGGCGATGGCCCCCAGCAGATGGGGCGCGAGCTTGGCCGAGAGGAAAATGGCCGTGGGGCCGTCCGCCCCGCCGATGATGCCGATGCTGGCCGATTCCGCAGGGGTGAAGCCGAGATGCAGCGCGCCGATCAGCGTCAGGAAGATGCCTGCCTGGGCCGCAGCGCCGAGCAGCACCAGCTTGGGGTTGGAGAGCATGGTGGAGAAGTCGGTCATGGCCCCGATGCCCAGGAAAATGAGCGGCGGGAAAATGCCCTGGCTTACGCCGAAATAGATGTAGGAGAGCACCGAGCCGGGATCGTAGACCGAAAGCGGCATGCCCGCCGGGGCCGCGATGTTGCCAACGATGGCTCCGAACCCGATGGGCAGGAGCAGCAGCGGTTCATAGTCCTTGACCACGGCCAGGGCGATGAAGAACATGCCCACGCCGATCATGGCCGCATTGCCCCAGGTCAGGGCCGAAAGGCCCGTGGACGAGAAGAATGCGGAAAGGACGTCCATCGCGCTACTTTCCTTTGCCGGTGCGGGTTCGCATGCCGAGTTGACCGGCAATGGCCGGGTCCTGATGCACTATGGCCGCTGCCATGGCCGCCACGAGCACGGCTTCGCCGGGCAGTGTGTTGCGCCGGGCCACCTCGACCCGCGCTTCGTCCTGGTCCTGTTCCGCCGCGGCCGGGAAAACGCGGTCCCAGACGCTCAAAAGGTGCGGCAGCAGGGCAATGAACAGGCTCACGCAGCCCAGGACAAGGAAGACGATGCCCATGCCTGCCAGGGCCAGGGTGGGACCGGAAAAGGCCGTCATCAGCGCGCCTCCTCCACGTAGGCCAGCACGTCGCCCTCGGCCACCTGCCGTCCCAGGTCCACGGTCAGGGAGACAAGGTTCCCGGCCAGGGGCGAACGCACCTCGACTTCCATCTTCATGGCTTCGAGAACCAGCAGGGGCTGATCCTGCGCCACGGCGTCGCCGACTTTGGCCAGCACCCGCACCACGGAGCCGGGCATGGGGGCGTTCACAGGCACGCCAGCGGCCTTGGCCGCTGTCTGCGCGGCAGGAGCGGCGGAAGCATCCGATGCGCGCGACGGCCCTGGGGTCACTGTGACAGGGAAGGCCTTGCCGTCCAGCGTGACCTTGCCGTCCCGGACCACGACCTCGTAGGTGCGTCCGGCCACGTCCACGCTGTAGCGCCCGAAGCTTTTGGGGTCGGCAGGGGCCGGGCCTTCCATCTCTTTCTTGTAGCGCACGCCCAGCTTGGCCTCGCCGTTGAGAAAGGCCACGCCTTTGTCCTTGCAGGTGGCGGCGATGAAAAGATTCTCTTCGGTTTCGCTGATATGGGCGGCGGAAAGCAGCCTGCGGGCCGCACCCAATCCCTTGGACGGGTCCGCGTCGTTGAGCTCCAGGGGCGTCTTGTCCGTGGGCGGCAGACCAAGCTGGGCCGAAGCCAGACGGACCACCTCGGGGTCGGGCGCGACAGGCGTACGGCCGAAATAGCCCAGGACCATTTTGCCGTACCCTTCGGCGATTTTGGCCCAAGGCCCGAACATGACGTTGTTGAAGGCCTGCTGGAAATAAAATTGGGAAACGGGCGTGACCGAGGTGCCGAAGCCGCCGCGCTGCACTACCTCGCCCATGGCCGCGATGATCTGCGGATATTTGTGCATGATGCCGTTGTCGCGCAGCATCTGGGTGTTGGCCGTGAGCGCGCCGCCGGGCATGGGGCTGAAGGGCAGGGTGGGGTCGACCGCCGTGGCCTCGGGCGGCAGGAAGTAGTCGCGCATGCAGTCCCGGAAGATTTCCTCGGCCTGGAGGATCTTGTGGATGTCCACGTCCAGATCGTAGTTCGAGCCCCGCAGGGCGTGCCAGAGCGTGGCCACGTCCGGTTGGCAGGTGCCGCCCGACACAGGGGAAAGGGAAAGGTCCACGCTGTCGGCTCCGGCCTCGATGGCGGCCAGGTAGCAGGCGATGGAAATGCCTGCGGTTTCGTGGGTGTGGAAATGCAGGCTGGTTTCCGCCGGGAGCATCTTGCGGGCGCGTTTGATGGTTTCATGGACCTTGGACGGGGTGGACGTGCCCGAGGCGTCCTTGAAACAAACCGAGTCAAAGGGGATTTCCGCCTTGAGGATGCGGGCCAGCACGCCTTCATAGAAGTCCGGGTCGTGCGCGCCCGTGCAGCCCGGCGGTAGTTCCATCATGCTCACGCTGATCTGATGGTTCAGTCCGTGATTTTTGATGCAGCGTCCCGAATAATCGAGGTTGTGCACGTCGTTGAGCGCGTCGAAATTGCGGATGGAGGTGATGCCGTGGCGGGCAAAGAGTTTGGCGTGCAGGTCGATGACGTCGGAGCTTTGCGATTCCAGGCCGACAACGTTCACGCCTCGCGCCAGTGTCTGGAGGTCCGCATCCGGCCCGGCAGCTTCGCGAAAGGCGTCCATCATGGCGAAGGCGTCTTCATTGCAGTAGAAATAGAGTGCCTGGAAGCGCGCTCCGCCCCCGGCCTCGAACCAGTTGATGCCGGCCTCGGCAGCGGCGCGGACCGCGGGCAGAAAGTCTTTTGTCAGGACCCGCGCACCGTAGACCGATTGGAAGCCGTCCCGGAAGGCGGTGCACATGAAGCGTATGTGTTTCTTCCCCACTGCGACCTCCGTCAGCCCTTGTATTTGAGCCAGACCTCGCGGGGTCTGGGACCGTCAAAGTCGCAGAAGAAGACGCCTTGCCAGGAGCCAAGTTGAAGCTGGCCGTTTTCAATGAATATCTGGAGGGAATGGCCTGTCAGGGAAGCCTTGATGTGGGCGTCGGGGTTGCCTTCATGGCGATAGAGATGCTCGCCCGGCACAAGTCGGGTCATGCTGCGCAGGAAGTCGATGCCCACGTTGGGGTCGTGCCCTTCGCAAAGCAGGATCGAGGCGCTCGTGTGCGGACAGAAAAGCGTGAGAATGCCGTCCCTCCAGCCGCGCTGTGTGACCAGGCTTTGGGTCGGGCCGGTGATGTTGACCATCTGTTCCCGAGCGGAAGTGGTGACGAGCAGCCTGTCCATTGGTGTTCCCTTTGGCACGCCCGAAGGCGGGACGTTTTTTGGGGCTCTTTCTTTGTACATGAGCCTTCGCGTATGGGCAACCTTGTGATTGACAATGATTCTGAATTTCATTATCAAGACAGCCAAGGGATTGAAACACGACAACATATCCTACAGGAGAAAGCGGAAATGTGCGCAGCGCTCATAGGCGGAATGGACAGGTTGAAGAGGGATTATATCAACACCGCCAAGGCCGACGGTGTCAAACTCAAGGTTTTTACCGGCAAGGAAAACAAGGTTTCGTGCCAGATAGGTAATTGCGGCCTGATCATCGTCTTCACCAACAAGGTGTCGCACAAGGCCCGCAAGGACGTGGCCGCCCATGCCAAGGCCAAGGGCATTCCCATGAAGATGCTGCATTCCTGTGGCATCTCCAGCCTGCGGGACGCGCTGGCAGGCAACGCCTGATTCAGTCTTTTTTGGGGACGCCGCATTGTGTGCGGTCTGAAGCGTTGCGGGCCACGGGGCAGCCTTTGCATGCCGAGGCCGGGTCATCCGGGTCGGTTTCGCCGGAGCAGCCGCAACCAAAGGGCGCTTCCTCGCCCCGGTCCTTGTCGTTGAGGTGCTTGCACAGGGCGAAGAACGCCCCCAGGCCGAGCACCACGGCAAATCCGATCACATCGTTCCAGTCCATGACGTCTCCCGCAGGATTGATTCTACCTGTTGGGCTAGCCCATTTTGGTGTTTCGGGAAAGCCCCTGATAACCGCTTGAAGGAAACGGCCGGGACACGCAAGGCGTCCCGGCCGGGTTTGTCATGTTGTCATTGGCGCGGGCCTAGTCAAAGGCCATGCCGACTTTCCATTTTTTCCAGACATTGCCCACAAGATCGACTCCGGGCTTGAGCGTGACCTTGCCGGGCCGCCAGCCCGACGGGGCCACTTCCTTGCCCTTGGTTTTGCGCACCAGCTGGAAGGCCTGGATTTCGCGCAGGGTTTCGGAAACATTTCGGCCCACGGGCGGGGAGAGCACCTCGAAGCCCTGGATCACGCCGTCCGGATCGATGAGGAAACGGCCTCGAACGTTCACGCCCGCATCCTCGTCATAGACGCCATAGAGGCTGCCCACCTTGCCGCCGCCGTCGGAGAGCATGGGGAAGGGTACTGTCCCGGCGGTGACCATTTTGGACAGTTCCTGGTCCACCCAGACTTTGTGCACGAACATGCTGTCCACGCTCATGGACAGGACCTGCACGCCCAGCTTCTCGAATTCGGGATTCTTCTCGGCGACCGCCGAGATCTCGGTAGCTCAGACAAAGGTGAAATCGCCGGGGTAGAAGCAGAGCACCACCCACTTGCCCAGGTAGTCCGAGAGCTTCACGGAGTCGAATTTGCCCTTGTAGTATGCGGATGCCTCAAAGTCGGGCGCTTTCTGGCCGATTCTGATCATGCGTTGCGCTCCTTGCTGTTGTGGGGTGGTTTCCAGCTCCTGTTCCGGGGCTGGCGCCGCTGGGGCACTGCGTATCGGCTTGGCGCAGCCCATAGCCTTTGGTTTACTCATGGTCGCCTCCTGGCTTCACGTCTGTTGCATCGTCCAGCCCTATGTCCTGTGGCGATGCGGATAGGTTTTACCTATTGGTCTACACATTCTTTCGGCCGATGTCACTCGTGCCATGTTGCAAAGAGGGTTGATGCGCCTCGGGGCGGTGTCCGTCGTGCGCCCTGCTTTTTTTCGAAACGAATGGGATGGCGCTACGCAGTCATTCGCGGCTGGATTCATCCTTGTTCGGTGGGCAGCACCTCTGCGGCCGTTTGGAAAGATCGGTCAGCCCGGCTCCGGAACAACCGGAGCAGCCCGAACAACCGCAGCTCGGCTCTTCCTGTTTCAGGCTTTTCCACCAGCGACGGCCCACCAGGAACGCCGCTGCACCCACGATGGCTCCAACGATAAGATATTCCCACATTATGCATGACCTCCGGTGATGGTATGCTTGACTGTACGCAGTCGTGACAGACCGCGCAAAACAAAGGGGCGGGCCAGGAACGCTGCCAGGAGCGCGGCCGACACAGGATACATCCACCCCCGAGCCTCGTTGCTGTCGGTCTGAATCCAATCCGTGATGGACAGGCCGAGCGAGGCGTAGAGGGCGTTGGCGCCCAGGCCGAGCAGTAGGGCGCTGATCAGGATGGCCGCGAGATAGACGACGGCGGCCCGCTTTCCGATGATCCGGGAGACCATGGAAAAGGAAGCCAGATTGGTTGCGGGACCGGCCAGCAAAAAGACCAGGGCCGCGCCAGGGGACAGCCCCTTGAGCGCCAGGGCTGCCACGATGGGCGTGGATGAGGTGGCGCAGACGTAGAGTGGCGCGGATACGGCCAGGGCCGCCAGCAGGGGCAGCAGGCCGTCGCCGAGGTTGCGCTCGATGAAGCCGTCCGGCATCAGGGCCGTGACCGCGCCTGCCAGGAGCACCCCGACCAGGAACCAGCCGCCAATGTCAGGCAGAAGATCGCCAAAGGCATAGGCAAGGCCGTTGAGCAGCTTGTCCATCAGGCCGGGGCGGGGCGCGGTGCAGCTCCCTGAGCAGCACGCATCGTTGCAACCGCTTTGCAGCGGAGGCGCGGGAGGCGTGGTGTCGCGTCCGTTCTTGTCCAGCAGGTTGACGCCCACGCCGGCCAGAGTGGCCGTTATCAGTGCGGAGAGCGGACGGAGCAGGGTCATGACCGGATCAAGCAGCGCCCAGGTCACGGCCATGGAGTCCACTCCCGTTTCTGGCGTGGAAATGAGAAACGAGGCTGTGGCGCCCTTGCTTGCGCCTTGCCGCCGCAATCCGGCCGCAGCCGGGGCCACGCCGCAACTGCACAAGGGCAGAGGGATACCCATCAGGGAAGCCTTGAGCACACTGGAAAAACGGGACGAACCCAGGTGGCGTTGGATCAGATTCGAAGGCAAAAAAGCCTTGAGCATCCCCGCGACCAGAAAGCCGAAAAGCATGTATGGCGCTGATTCCAGGAAGACGTCCCAGGCGGAAAGCAGGATGGCGGTTAGCGTTTGTGTCACGTTCTCTCCAATATTTGAACAACTATTCATTTATTCTTGAAAAAAAATACTCATCCATGACGCACATGATCCAGTCCTTCGGCCACTAGGCCGCGAACATGGTCGTCATCCAGGCTGTAAAACACGACTTTCCCTTCCTTGCGGTAGCGGACCAGCTTGGCCGCACGCAACAGCCGCAACTGGTGCGAAACCGCCGAAGATGTCATGCCCAGGAGTGCGGCAAGGTCGCATACGCAGAGTTCGCCGACAAAGAGCGCGCGCAAAATGCGGACCCTGGTCGGGTCGCCCAGCACCTTGAAAAGTGCTGCCAATTCAGAAACTTCCCTGTCGGGAAGCATTTGCTCTCCGGCTTGGGCCACGGCCTGCTCATGCACGCATTCCATTCGGCAAACATCAATATTCGGCTTCATGCGTTCCTCTTGTTTGAATAGTTGCTCATATGTCTGTGGAAGTCAAGGCCCCTTGCCAGTGCCGGGTGAAGGGGCTAAGGTGATTTTTCAAGCTGCGAGCGCCACGGGGACACAGTCCCTGTTTTTTTTTGTAATGCCTATCAGAATGAGGACCAACGTGGAGAAGATTTATCAGGCGGGTGACGCCATTGAGTCCAAGTGCAATTGCTGCAAGGACGTCCGAATGCATGTCGTGGTGGCCATGAACGGTGGTGAAATCGTGAAGGTGCAGTGCAAGACCTGCGGCAGCACGCACAGGCATCCCAAGGTCAAGACCGCTGCTCCCAGGAAAAAGGGCGTTCGGGCCGTGGCCAAGGCAGTGAAGGCGCTCAAATCCGCGGCAGAGCAGGTACAGGAGTGGGAAAACGCGCTCAACGGCAAGGATATCGGTTCGGCCAAGCCGTTCGGGTCTGCAGGGTCCGCTGTCGAGGGAGGGCTGATCGACCACCCCAAGTTCGGCGTGGGACTGGTGCAGAAGCTGGTGGCCCCGAACAAAATGGAAGTACTTTTCCGCAACGGCAGCAAATTGATGGTGCAGGCGTTCTAATCGTTTCCGTTTGATCTGTTGATCGGCGTCGCTTCAGGCAACGGCTTGAGGCCAGACGCGTAAAGGCCGGTTTCCTGGAAGGGGAACCGGCCTTTACGCGTCGGAATTCTGGATTCGGGAGGGCGTCAGGATTTTTTTTTGCTGGCGGCATAGGCCAACAATCCGCCCAGGCCGACGATGTAGCCGATGCCTCCGGCGATTTCCGTGGGGCCGAGGCCCTTGTCTTCCAACATGGCCAGGGAACGATTCACAGGCGCGAGGCGTTTGGCCACGGCTTTGTTCACGACGCTCTCTATGGCGTCCATGTCCTCCTGATCCAGGGTGGCGGCCAGGGTCGGCCCCGCGCTCAGGAGCAGGGCGGCAAGCAGCAGACAGACGGAAAGCAGGGTACGCGGCATGGCAAGGCTCCTCTAGCGGTATTCGGATTCTTCAAGCACCCATTCGCCCTGGTGCCCTTCGCCCGCGATGATGGTGATGGTCAGGCTGCCCTGAGCGTTTTCCGGGATGGGGAAATCGCACTTGCCCTGGTCGTCCGTGGTTCCGCTGAAGACTTCGGTCCCGTCGGCTGTCGTGACGATGATCTGCGAATGTTGGGCGGGCGAGGACTTGCTGAAGGAACTTTCCGTATAAATCTTGTCGCCGTCGCAATAGGCAAAGACCTTGACTCGGTGTGCCTGGGCCGCAAAGGCCAGAGTCAGGATGAGGGCAAAAGCGAGGGCGATGGGTGCGGTGATCCGTCGGGGCATGGGCGCCTCCTATTGTAAGATGAGTTTGGGTTTACGGCACGCCCGCGAGCACTTCCGGCTTGACCTTGGCCAGGAAACCGTAGGCGAACATGGTGATAAGCCCTTCCACGATCATGATTGCCACATGGCTGATCACGAGAGCCGTGGCCGCGGGCAGGAAGCCTTCAACGCTGATCAGGGAAGCCGCAGTGAGCAAGGCCGAGAGCAGGAGCGCCAGAAACCCGAAGGCAAAGGCCGAGGCGCTGCGCACTCCTGGAGACGAACTGCTGAGCAGGGGGCGGAAGAGGTAGAAGCAGAGCACTGCGGGCGCGGCCATGTTGAAGGTGTTCACGCCGAGGGTTGTCAGCCCGCCGAATTGGAAGAGTACGGCCTGGAGCAGCAAGGCTACCAGGATGGCGGGAAAGGCGGCCCAGCCGAGAATGATGCCGAGCAGGCCGCCAAGCACCAAGTGCGCGCTGGAGCCGAGCACGGGGACATGGATCAGCGAGCCGACGAAAAATGCGGCGGAGAGCATGGAAACGCTCATGATTTGGTCGTAATCAATTTTTTTCAGCCCCACGGCGGTCCCGGCTGCGGTGAGTACGCCTCCGGCGGCCAATACGGGCCAGGGCAGAACCCCTTCGGCAATGTGCATGGTAACCTCGGCCTTTGGAAATGATTCTGTAGGAAATGTATTTTCATTGCCCTGTTGTGTCAAGCATTTCAAAAAGGTAACACCGGACGTATCGAGTCGAAGGAATCGTGCCGAGCAGTTGTGCGCGGGAATTCTGGACATTCGGGCTCTGCCGGAGCATTATTCCGATCCAGCAACAAGGAGTTCGGCATGCTTTTCGATTCGCAGGTGGCCGCTTTTGCCGCCGTGGCCCTGGTTCTGACCATCACTCCGGGTAACGACACCATCCTGGTGTTGCGCAACGCCATTCGCGGCGGGCGGCGGGACGGCATGATCACGGCGTTGGGCATCTGTACCGGATTGTTTGTGCATGCCCTGCTTTCCGCACTGGGGCTGTCACTGGTCCTGATGCATTCCGCGGACCTGTTTCATGCCGTGAAGTGGGCTGGGGCAGCGTATATCTGCTGGCTTGGTTTCCAGGCACTGCGTGACGCCTGGCGCGGGGCCGGCCGCATCGAGGCGGCAGGAGCAGCCGGGAGATGCGCTGTACGGGTAGAACTGCCTCTGCGCCGCAGGCTTTTCGAGGGGTTTCTCTGCAACGTGCTCAATCCCAAGGTCGCGATTTTTTATCTTGCCTTTTTGCCGCAGTTCATCGGTCCTGGCGACCCCGTGGTGGCCAAGTCCGTGCTGCTCGCAGGCATCCATTGGGCCATGGGACTCAGTTGGCTGGTGCTCATCTCCTGCGGCGTGGATCTGGCCCGCGCCCAACTCACGCGCTCGTCGGTGCGGCGCGCTCTGGACGGTTTTTGCGGCGTGGCCTTGCTGGGCCTGGGGCTGCGGCTGGCTCTGGACGACCGTTAGGCTTCAATCCTTGATTTCCCGCCAGGCCGTGGGAGAAAAGCCCGTGGCCGAGCGAAACACCTTCGTGAAATAGGCGCAACTGCCAAAACCGCACTTCCCGGCCACCTCGGAAACGCTCAGATTGGTCTCGTCCAAAAGCTGTCGCGCGAGGCTGAGCTGGCACTTGCGTTTAAAGGCGGTCCAATTGGTGCCGCGTTGATGCAGACGGCGCTGCAGGCTGCGCTTGCTCAATAAAAGCCGGGCAGCCACATCGTCGAGCTTTAGCTCGGAGATGTGTTCCATGGGTTGCATGGCTTGGATGAGTTCTTCTTCCTGCATTTTGAAGGGGCTCGGCATGGTGTGGACTCGACTCCTCTGCGGTGCGAACGAAAATGGAGTGAAAGCAATCCCTTCAGGGTTGGCTTTGATTAGGTCATGGTCGTGCAAGCGTCTATAACTAACGCGCCAATTCTTTCTGAAGCCCGTTAACCGCGAGACGAAGGCGGGAAAGACGCCAGACGCTTCTGTCTGTTCAAAGGCGCGGACAAAGCGTTTGGCCAACTTGCCCGCTGGGTTTTTCTTTCCAACAAAGAGAAAGGTGGGGTAGGGTTGTGCCGAGGTTTTGGTTGCTTGTCGTGGAAAAGGCAAGAGCAAAAAGCATTGATATGCCCGCTTGGGTGGTGCCCCTGTCTTGGGGGTTCACCCTATTTACGCGGAACAACGGGAAGGGGTAGACTGAAGCAAAGTGGTCGTGCCGAAGAAAACAGGATCAATTCGTGAAACTTGCCTATCTCATCAGCGCCCTTACCCTGATCGCCGCCGTGAGCGTGGCTTCGGCATTCTGGAATTTCGGATTCGGTTCAGGCGGACCGCCACCCGCCCGCGAGGTCCCGGCAAGCTTGCACGGCCCGTCCGATCTGCCTGCGGGAGTGGAACTGGACATCAAGACTCTGCACAAGACCCGCAAGGCCCTGAGCGACATGGAGCGGCATCTGCGGCGTTGCGATCTGTATGTGGACCGACAGGCTTCCTCGCAGCGGTTTGTGGAGCCGGGGATTCCGCCCCAGGCCTGCTATACCATCCTTCTTGAACTCAAGGACGGAACCAGGTTGGAAACCCGCAGACGCACCTCCGGCTGGGACGCATTGGATCGCTCCATGGCTTCCACTGTGCGGACTTGCTTCAAGCAATATCGGCAGATGCGTGAGCGGCACAAAATCCAGGGCCCTGTGCGGGAAATCCACAATTTTTGAGACAATGCCTAGCAAATAGTGGAAAGCACGGCTTTGAGTTCGCGCATCTCCACTGGCTTGGCAATGTAACTGTCCATGCCCGAGGTCAGGAATGTTTCACGGTCACCGTCCATGGCGTGCGCCGTGAGCGCGATGATGGGGATGTCCTGGGGGTTGCGGCCACTCTGTCCGCCGCGGATGCGCCGGGTGGCTTCCACGCCGTCCAGTACGGGCATTTGCACATCCATGAGCACGCAGTCGAAGAGTTCCTGGCTCAGCGCTTCGATTGCCTGAGCGCCGTTTTCCACGCTGTGCACGGTGTAGCCCAGCTTTTCGAGCAGCCGCCTGGCCGTGATCTGGTTTACCCGGTCATCCTCGGCCAGCAGCACGCGGCGGCCAATGGCCCGCGAGGAGGTGTATTCGCGGCAGTGCTCATGGAAGGTCACGGCTTCCCCCTGCCCGATTTCTGTCAGCACATGTAGCCGGACCGTGGTGCCCTGGCCCAGCTTGCTCTCTATCTTGACCTCCCCGCCCATGAGTTCCACCAGACGGCGCACGATGGACAGGCCCAGGCCCGCGCCCTGGTAACGCCTCGTGTGGGAACCGTCCACCTGGGTGAAGCTTTCAAAGATGCGTTCGATCTGGTCTTCGGGAATGCCGATGCCCGTGTCCGTGACGCTGAGATGCAGCCTGATCTGGCCGTCCGGGGTGGGCTGCGCATGAGCCTCGATGGTGATGCGGCCTTTGTCCGTGAACTTGATGGCATTGCCCACCAGATTGAACAGCACCTGGCGCAGGCGTCCCTTGTCGCCTGTCAGCAGGCGGGGCACGGATTCGTCGATGATCCGTTCCAGCATGAGCTGCTTCATTTCCGCCTGGGGTTGCAGGGATTGAAGCACCAGCCGCAAGACTTCGGAAGGATTGAATGTCTCGTTGCGCAGGCTCAGGCGGCCCGCTTCCACCTGGGACAGGCTGAGGATGTCGTTGAGGAGCGTGAGCAGGCTGCGTCCGGACCTGAGCGAAATATCCACGAATTCATTCTGTTCATCGTCCAGTTTGGTGGTCTGCATGAGCTGGAGCATGCCCAGCACGCCGTTGAGCGGAGTGCGGATTTCGTGGCTCATATTGGCCAGGAACTCGCTCTTGGCCCGATTGGCTTGCTCCGCGTGCTCCTTGGCTTCCGCAAGGTTTTGGAACATGGCTTTGCGTTCGGTGATGTCGGTAAGGAAGCCTTCATAAAAGAGAGGCTTATCGTGTTCGTCACAAATTACGCGCATGTTTTCGCTGGCCCAGATCGTGCTCCCATCCTTGCGGCGCAGCTGGCTTTCTTGCTCAAGCAGATGACCGTCTTCCCTGATCTGGCTGCAGAATTGCTCTCGATCAACAGGAGAAATATACAGCTGTTTGCTGATGTCGGTCACCTGCTCGATGAGCTCTTCCGGCGATTCGTAGCCCAGGATGTCTGCCAGGGCAGGGTTGGCGCTGAGAAAACGGCCCTCGGGAGTGCTGCGGAAAATGCCCACTACTGCGGACTCGAAGAGGTCCATGTAGCGTTGTTCCGCTTCCTGCAGGGCTTCCTGGGCGTGCCGGATGTCTGTCACGTCCGTGGCGATCTGCAGCTTGGCCCTGCGCCCGTCGATCCAGTCGATGAGCGTGTCCAGATTCAGAAACCGCTGGCCGGTAATGTCATTGGTGTCTTCCCAGGTGTACGTACTCCCTTTGTCCTTTTGGAGCAGGTTTGGCAGGGCGCAGAAGCTGCACGGCTCCATGCGTCCACGGAAGGCTTGGTAGCAGGCCTGGCCTTCGAGCGCCTTGTCGAACCGCTCGCGCATGCTCCGGTTCATGAACAGGATCTCAAAGGTATTGATGTCGGAAACGAAGATGTCCGCGGGGATGCTGTCCATGATCGTCTTGAGGATGTCGTTGGACTGTTTCTGTGCGGCCTCGGCGCGGCAACGGTCAGTGACGTCGTGGAACATTACGGCCATATGGCCGGGAGCGGTCTGGAAGGCTGCATAGGAAAAGATTCCGGACAGTTCGGTGGAGTCGTAATCCAGGCGTTCATCCCTCCAGGGAACACCCCACCGGGCGGCCTTGCGGAAACGATCCGGGATGTCCGTATCCTTGAGGCCGGGAAAGGCCTCCTCCACCGTAAGCCCCAGCAGGTTGCGGCTGGGCTGCCCCGAGATGCGGTCCGCCGCGGGGTTGGCGTTGACGAGAATCAGGCGGCCGTCGTCTTCCAGCTGATAAAAGTTGATTCCGTAAGGGCTTTGTTCAAAGAGAAAACGGAAGCGCTGTTCGCTGCGGCGCAAGGCTCGCTCCGCATCCTTCTGGGCGGTGATGTCCCGTATGGAAGTGAAGAAGTGCGGGACCTCGTTGAGCAGAAAGGAGCGTCCCATAACTTCGACGTCAAGGAGCGTGCCGTCCTTGCGGATGCCTCTTGTTTCGCATGTGAACTGTTCTCTCGTGTCGAGCCGGGCCTGAAGTTCAAGAAACAGGTCGTGGTTCTCAATGAATTCAAGCGGCGAAAGCGCCAGCATTTCTTCTTCGGTATAGCCGTACATGGCGCAGACCGCGGGATTGACGGCCAGCAGTCGTTGCTCTTTGGTGAAGATGAGAATGCCGTCCGAAGTGACTTCAAAAATGGAACGGTATCGTGCCTCGCTTTCTTCAAGGGCTTGTCTCGCCTTGATTTCCTCGCTGCGGTCGCTGACGCCGGCCAGTGTGCCCTGGTAGTGACCGTCCGGGGTCAGTACCGGGGAGGTGACCATATGCACGGGCAGGGGCGTGCCGTTCTTGCGGGTGAAAGCGAAATCGTGCTGCACCCGCACCTTCAGGTGATTGCTCATGAATCGGTCGTAGAACTGCTTGCGTTGCTGCGGCGCGATAAAGTCGAAGAGCGAGGTGCCGAGAATCTCTTTTACGGAATAGCCGAGCAGGTCCGCCATGCGGTTGTTCACGAAGACCGTGTCGAATTCGGCGTCAATGACCCAGATGCCTTCCTGAAGGTTTTCCACCAGGTCCTGGTATTTCTTTTCGCTTTCACGCAGGAGGCGTTGCGCGCTGTGATGGCTGGAAAGGTCATGCAGTACGCAGTACAGGCGGAAGGGGGTGTTGCCGTCGTCCGGTTCGGCATAGCCATCCAGAGTCGCGGAAAAAAAAGTTTTGTCCCCACGGGCAAGGCGCAGGCTGAGTGTCTTGACCCCTCCGGTCCGCTTCATGTTTTCCAGGAAGTCGGCGAAAAGCGGTTGCGACTCCGGAGCCAGAAAGTCGGAAAAGGGGATGTTTTTGGCTTCGCTTAATGCGCATCCCAGAATGTCGAGCCAGGAATCATTGGCCGCAACAATACTGCCGGATGCATCCAGGGTGTGGAAGCCGGTGGGTACGTGTTCCAGAAGCTCTTGGAAGCGGCCCCGGGTGTTGGCCAGGAGCGTTTCCAAATGTTCGTTTTTCCGCTCCAGGTCTTGAATACGTTGCTGCAGGCGGTCGTTTTCAAGGCCGGGGCATTCTCCTTTCTCCGCCATACCGAGTTCCTCGATTGTAGAAGGAGGAAACTGATAAAATTTACCAGAAATGAAAAGGGAAGGGAAGCATCCCACAATCAAATGGGGAGGAACAATATGGGAATGCGGCTTATGGAAGGGTGCTGAAAAAAAGATTCCAGGCATCCCGAAGCAGGAGCAAACCGAAAAAAGCCAGGGCCAGGGCCAATCCTTTAAGCAACAGCACATAGGCCCGCCCGCGCAGAAAGGTTCTGGACCGGGCCGTGAGCAGTGCGATGATTATTTTCGCCGTCACCATGCTGACGTAAAAGCCTGCCAGGAAAAGCAGCGGCCCCTGTGGGCCGTCCTTCCAGCCGCGCATCAGCATGGGCGAGCCCACCCCGAGCCAAAAGAGATAGGGATGAGGGTTGAGCAGATTGGTGATGACGCCCTTGCGCAGGGAAAAATTGCGTTGCGGGGTTGTGCCGGGCACGGGGGGCTGGGCGTTCCATGTCTGCCAGGAGAGCTGCAGGACCACGGCGCAACCCAGCAGGGAGATCAAAGCCAGTGCCCAGGAAAAACGCGCCAATTCGGCCAAAAGCAGGGTCACGGCCAGGATGATGGGCGGGTCCGAGAACAGCGGAGCCACGGCGATGCGCATGCCTGCCCTGGGGCCGCAGGTCAGGGTTTCGGTGATGACCAGGGTCAGGAGCGGGCCGGGCGCGGCCCCGGCGGACAGGCCGAGCACGCAGCCGGTGGCCAGGCTGGCAAGGGCGGTTTCAGGCATGGACGGTTTATGCCTTTTGCCCGGCCAATGCGCAAGAGCGACCTAGAAATACCATGTCAACCGGGTGCTGAACGAATCCGAGGGCCGGGACTCGAAGCCCGTGCCCGGGACCTCGAAGCCGCCGTACTCGGTTTCCCTGTCGCCCAGGAAGACTGCGCCGCTGGCGCGTAGTTCCAGGTTGTCGGACAGGCTCCAGCGCAGGCCGGGCAGGAGCGTGGTCGAGCCGTCCCCCAGGTTGTTGATGCCCGTGAACAGCAGCGTGACCAGGGGATGCACCTCCACTTCCACATGTGCTGCGCCGTAGAGGCTGCCCAGGGTGTGCAGTTCGCCGCGGGCCAGTCGTTCGGACAGGACCGGGTCCGCAAGGGATTCCGTGGGTTCGCCGTTGGACAGGCCGTTATGGTAGATTTCCACGAAACCATACCAGTTCTTGCCCAGCCAGTTCCAGGAGTAGTCTAGGTTGGCGGCCAGGGAGAGATAACCGTCGCGGCCCCGGTTGCGTTCCTCCAGGAAGGTCCAGGAGGCGTCCAGGCGCCAGGCCGCGTCGCCCGCGTAGCCGCGCAGGCCCGCTCCCACGATCTCGTCCTCGTAGTGTTTGGCCGCGAGCAGGTCGATCTCGGTTTCGCCCACGGAAAAATGCGCCTTGCCGCCCAGGGAGGCCTGCTCCCAATCGCCGGCTCCGTCGCGCGGATCGCGGTGCGGGGTGTATATCAGCTGTATGCCCGCGTCTCCGGCCTGGAATTGGACCAGGGCCATGTCGTCCCCGAGCTTGTAGTCGCGCACCGTGTCCGTGGGCGCAAAGGGATTGAAGAGGTCGAGCGGGTTGAAGACCAGCCCGTTGCCCCAGGTCAGGGCTTGCCTGCCGAGCCGGATTTCGCCCCAGTCCGGGACCAGGGTCAGGCAGAGCCGGTCCAGCCGGTGGGAAAGCACGGTGCCGTCGTCCTTCCAGGCGGTCCAGGAAAGATCCATGAGCCTGCGGTCGTCATCTTCGGGCGTGACCAGCCCGTCGGGGTGGAGCCAGGGATAGCGGCGCGCCAGTTCCTTGCCCCGGCTGCGCGTTTCCCCGCCCTGAAGCCGGGCTTCGTAGTGCACGTCAACGTAGGCGGAGTCGCCCAGAAAGGTTTTGTTCAGCAGGCGCAATTCCAAGAGTCCGTCCGTGAGCGGCGAGCCGTCCAGGCTGTCCATGCTCGTGCGGCCCGGCGGAAAGGTCAGGCTGCCCAGGCCCATGAGGTGGCCGCCCCATTCCATGTCCACCAGAGGCGCGCCTTCGGCGGTTTCCTGAACGGCTTCCTGGGCGCGCGCAGGGATCGCGGCAAGCAGCAAAGCCGGGAGAAGGAGCAGGGCAAGGGCGGAGCTGCGCATCTCAATCCTTGTGCAGGTCGTCCACCACGTGGCCATCCTTGAGGCGCATGATGCGCCGGGCATAGTCCATGACCATGCGGTCGTGGGTGGAGAAGATGAAGGTCACGCCCCGGGTCTCGTTCATGGAGCGCATGATTTCCAGCAGCCCCTGACCTGTGGCCGAGTCCAGGTTGGCCGTGGGTTCGTCCGCCAGGACCAGGGACGGCCCGGAGACAATGGCGCGGGCCACGGCCACGCGCTGCTGCTGGCCTCCGGACAGTTCCGCGGGTCGGCGGGAATGCAGGCCTTCCAGCCCCACGTCGTCCAGGATGGCGCGGGCGCGTTCGGTCCGTTCGCGGGCTGGAACGCCCTGGAGCAGCATGACGTATTCCACGTTTTCCAGGGCCGAGAGCACCGGGACGAGATTGTAGGACTGGAACACGAAACCGATGCGGCGCAAACGCAGTTCGGCCAGCTCGGACTGGGACATGGCGTCCACGCGGCCTCCGTCCACGCTGATGCTGCCGTGGTCGGGCCGGTCCAGGCCGCCGATGAGGTTCAGCAGGGTGGTCTTGCCCGAGCCGGATGGTCCGGCCAGGGCGGCAAAGGCCCCCTGCTCGATGTCCAGGGTCACGCCCTGGAGCGCGTGGACCGTGATCTTGCCCTGCTGGTAGGATTTACCGACGTCGATGCATTGGACAATGTGCATGTTCGCTCCGGATCAGTTGTGGGCCATGGCCTGTACAGGGGTGATGCGCGCGGCCTTGAGCGCGGGATAGAGGCTAACCAGCGAGCCCAGGACCAGGACCACGGCGTTGCCTTCGAGCATGTCCATGGGCCGGGCCAGGGGGATGATAACGCGGGACATGCCGAAATATTGCGAGCCCTGGGAAATGAACGAAAGGTCGATGCCTCCGGACAGGGACCAGACCGTGGCGAGGCAGAGCAGGTCGCCCATGAGCGTGCCGAAGAGCATCAGCAGCAGCGCCTCAATCAGAACCCCCCGCACGATGCGCATGGGCCGCATGCCCAGGGACTTGAGCAGCCCGTACTCGCGGATGCGTTCCAGCACGGCCATGAGCAGGGTGTTCACGATGCCGAAGCCCATGGCCGTGAAAATGATCAGGTACCAGAGATACAGGAATCTATCGAACAGGTTCAGGTAGCCCACGAGCAGGGGCAGCATCTTGCGCCAGGGCCGAACCTCGTAACCGGGCCCCAGGTCGGCCTGGATCGCGGCGGCCACGCTGTCGGCCTGTTCCGGGTCGGGCAGCAGGGCACAGGCCCCGGTGGCGCTTTCCAGTCCCAGCATCTCGCGGGCAGCATCCAAGGTGATGAAGACATAGCCTTTTTCCGTGGCTTCCAGATCCGCATGCAGCAATCCCCGGATGCGAAAGGCGCGGGAGGCGATATCCCTGTCCAGGCCCTGAGACATGAGCACCAGTTTTTTGCCCACTTCGGTTTCGAAGTCCCGGGCCAGGGCAGCGCCCACGAGTATGCCGCGCGCGTCGCCCGGCTCCAGGTGCGTGCCCTGCAACGGCGTATTGCCGTAGAAGGACAGGGCTTCTTCCTTGCCGGGTTCGATGCCCACCAGCACCAGGCCTGCGGAATGGCGGGCATTGGAAGCCACGCTGCCCACGCGGATGCGTAGCGCCCGAGCCGAACCGGGCGGCAGATGTTGATTCATGGCCGCGAGCACGGTTTCGGGGTCGTTCAGGGCGTTTTCCACCACGGGATCGTCGAAATAGCCTGTGGCGTGGATCTGGATGTGGCCGGTCAGGTCCGAAATGGCGTTGTCGAGCATGCCTTTGGTCATGCCCCTGGTCAGGGCAACCATGAAGAGCATGGTCCAGACTCCGATGACCACGGCGGTGAGGATCACCACGGTGCGTTTGGGATTGCGCCAGATGTTGCGCCAGGCGAGTCGCAGGTCCATGTCTGTTTCCTCAGGTGGCGTGCATGGCCTGCACCGGGGTGAAGCGCCGCACGCGCAGGGCCGGGTAGAGCGCGGACACCATGGTGATGACGAAGACCCCGGCGGGTCCGGCCCAGGCCGCCGTGAGCGTCAGTTTCGGGTACAGCCGCTCGGGCAGGCCGTATTTGGCCAGCATGCCCGCGGCTTCGCCCATGGGGAAACCGTGGATTTCGTACCAATAGGCCCAGAGGCAGCCGCCAACCACGCCCAGGGCCATGCCGATCAGGGTCAGGGCCAGGGACTCCAGGAGCAGCAGCCGGATGAGCCGCGCAGGGGTCGTGCCCAGGGCCATGAGCACGCCGAATTCGCGGGTGCGCTCGAACACGGCCATGAGAAAGGTGTTCCAGATGCTGAAGGCCACGATCACAGTGAGTAAAAAATACATGATCACGGCGTTGCCCATGTCCAATTGGATGGCCTGCTTCAGGCCCGGCGCCAGTTCGTCCCAGGTGAGCGTGACCAGCCCTTTGGTTCCCGGGTTCGCGTCCAGGGCCGTTTGCACGGCCTGCTGCGTTTCCGGGGCCTTGGCCAAGGAATCGGCCACGACCACGATTTCATTGACGCCGCCGTTCATGGCAAAGGTTTCCTGGAATGCGCCCAGAGGGATGTACAGGGTGGCGCGGTCCAGTTGCTCCTGGCCGCTTTCCACGATGCCGGCCAGGGTCAGCACCGTGGCCGCCACCGAGCCGTCGCGGGCCTGCCCCAGGAGTACGATTTCATCGCCGGGAGCGATGCGCAGGTTGCGGGCCAGGAGCGAACCCGCCAGGGCTTCGTAGGCATTGGTATCGTCAAGGAAACGTCCCTGACGCAACGTGCTTTCCAGGGAGGAGGTGCGTTTTTCGCGTTGCGGGTCCAGGCCCAGGACCAGACCGCCGTACGTGCGTTCGTCGGATGACAGCAGGGCGAAGCTCGTGGCGCGCTGGGTCCAGGCGTGGATGCCGGGCGTGGCGTCCAAAATGCGGCCCACGGCATCGGGATGGTGCACGTCCATGCGCAGTTCGCGCTTCTTATTATAGCCCTCGGCCTGCACCTGGAAATGGCCGGTGCGGGACATGACCGCCGCCTCGATCATGACCTCGTAGGTCCCTTCCTGCCAACTGGCGCTGAAGACCAGGACGGCGCAGGCAAAGGCGATGGCCAGGATGGTCAGGGCTGAGCGGCGGGAATTGCGCCAGAGATTGCGCCAGGCGATGCGCAGGTCCATGCGGGCTCCTTTGTGCGTGTCAGCGTCAGCGTACCGGGGCCTTGAGCCATTCCAGACTGAGGTATCGTTCGGGCACGTCCACGTCGAAGGCCAGTTCCAGGTAGTCGAGCCGGGTAAAGCCTTCCTCTCCGTCCACGGTCATGACCCAGACCACGGGAAACAAGCGGCCCCCCATGGGCTTGATCTCCTGGGCCGCAAGTCGTTTTACGGGCAGGAAATCCTCGTCGTAGAAGATTTCCTCGGTCATGATGTAGTCCTCGCGCACCTTCACTGTCTGCATGCCCCAGACCACGGGAGCGCCCGGCTTGGGCATGCATTTGATTTCGTAGACCGTTACGCCGTCCACAACTTCAGAGCCGATCAGTTCGTGGTCGTAGTCCACGGTGAGGCTGTCGGATTTGGACAAATCGTTGTTGGAGAAGTCCGAGCCCATCCAGGACTGGGACATCATGGACGGCGGAATTTTGATGGTCCGGTTGACCTTGGGGTTGTAGGTCCACATCTCCCTGTCCAGTTTGAGCGTGGCGTTGCCCTTGTCCTTGGCCGGTTCCGTGACTTTGAACACGCTGTCCTCGCGGCCTTTGGTCCAGATGACCATGGTCATGCGCCGTTCCCAGTCGGGGCGGTGGATGGTCATGCGCATGGTGGCGATGGAGGAGGTGCCGCGCCAATAATCCATGGCGCCCTGCACGAGATCCTCGGCGGTGAGGGGGACAGCTTGTTGCGAGGATTCCTGCGCTCCGGCCGGACGGGCGGGCAGGAGCAAGGCGGGCAGGAGGAGAGTGAACAGGATGGTCGAGAAACGCAGCTTGCGAAAAAGAACGCGCATTGGGGCTCCGAGTGCTCTGGCCATGCAGGCAGACAGGTTTGCGCCGGGCATGTTCCGTTAGTAGATATTCAGAGTTCTTATGCCGGTAGCCGAAGTTTATGGCGAAGTCCAGCCACGTGCTGTTAAACTCGATTTGTAAGTGCGGCCTCCTTGTCTTGACAAGCAGGGCCACGGGACGCATTTTCCAGACGGCGCAGTGCTCTCCTCAACATCGGAACGGGTAATGATTCAGGCTGGACCGAATTACATTGTCGGCATCGACACGGGCGGGACCTTCACGGACGCGGTGGTCTATGCGCCGGGTCGGGGCGTTGTGGCCTCGGCCAAGCGGCCCACGAGCCATGGCGACCTGGAAAAGGGCATCACGGCGGCCTTGCAGGCGGCTTTGGAAGATGCGTGCATCTCCGGGGCGGACGTTGCCTGCGTGGGCATTTCCACGACCCTGGCCACCAACAGCGTGGTGGAAAGCCGGGGAGCCCGCGTGGGGCTCTTTCAGATAGGAGTGCACAAGCCAGTGCGCCTGCCCGTGGTGTCGGTCAAGTTCCTTCAGGGCGGGCATCTGGTGAGCGGCAAGGAGGAAGCCCCCCTTGATCTGCCAGCGCTGGTGGCCGGGGTGCGCCAGTTCCAGGATCATGTGGACGCCTATGCCGTTGCCGCCTCGGGAAGCTGCTTCAATCCGGCCCACGAGCAGGTCGCGGCCAAGGCAATTGCCATGGTGGATCCCAAGCCCGTGTCATTGGCGCATCAGGTCAGCGAACTGCCCTCCCATGAGGAGCGGCTGGCCACGGTGGCCCTGAACGCCAAACTGTTGCCGGTCATGGAACTTTTTCTGGACCGATTGCGCTCTTCGCTCAAACGATTGGGCATCGACGGGCAAATGTTCATCGTCAGCGGCGATGCCTCGACCATGCCGCCGGATCAGGCTGCGGAAAAGCCTTTGACCACGTTCGCGGCCGGACCGGCAGCTTCGGCGCTGTATGGAGCGCATGCCGCGGGCCTCGCAGGGGCAACAGACGTCCTGGTTGTGGACGTGGGCGGCACCACGACCGATCTCGTGTTGGTGCGCGGGGGAGAGCCTGCGGTGCGGACGGGCGGTTCCGTTATCGGCGGCTGGGAAACCCATGTCCGGGCAGTGGAGTTGCGCACGCTCGGCCTTGGCGGCGACAGCCATGTTCGCGTGGCTTCGGGCCAGGTCGAGGTGGGGCCGCGCCGGGTGTGTCCCCTGGCTCTGGCGGGGGGGCCGGAGCCGCGAAAATGGCTGGGCCGGGAAGCCCAACGGCTCATTTTTGCCGCATCCGGCGCAGAGAAAGCCTGCGAGCAAAGCGAGTTGATGGCCTATCTGCTGGAGCATGGACCGAGCACGGGCAACGAGCTTATACGCGCCTTGGCTCGCAACGAGGTGGAACTGGAGCGCCGACTGGAGGATTTATCCCGCCTGGGGCTCTTGGTCGAGGCCGGGTTCACGCCGTCCGATGCCCTGCACGTCCTGGGCTTGGCCGCGTTCGGCGACGCCGCGGCGGCGCGGCAAGGGGCAGAGGCCCTGGGCCATGCCTTGGGGGTGGATGCGGATACTTTTGCGCGGGCCGTGCTGGAACGGCTGCGTTCCGGCGTGGAAGACGCCTTGGCCGAACACGTCCTGCGCCTGGAAGTGGGGCACGACATGGCCGGGCTGGTGCGCAAGCGTCGTGAACTGCGCCTGCTCGGCGTGGACCTGAGGCTCAAGGTGCCGTTGGTGGTCCTGGGCGCGGCGGGCCGGGAACTGCTGGACGGACTGGGCGAACGGATGGGGACCGAAACGATTTTTCCCGAACATGGCGATGTGGGCAATGCTGCGGGCGCGGCCCTGGCCGCGGCGCAAGCCGACCGAAACATATAAGGAGCCGACGTGACGCATCATCACGACCACGACCACGATCATCATCACGACCACGACCACGGCGAATGCGACTGCGGGGCCAAGCACTTTCGTCCCAAGAGCTTTGAGGCCGTGCTGGAGGTCGTCAGCGAAAACGAGACGGCCGAGGCCGTGCACGCCTGGCTTTGGAACGGGCATGAATGGTACGTGCATGGCTGGGCCGAGCTGGAAGGGCATGTTTTCGACTACACCGAGTCGCGTCGGCCCGTGAATCGCGAGACCTACTACGAGGCCAACGGCGTCAAGGAAATCTATGTGCGCCGGTACAGCCGTTTGGAATTCTTTACGAACATGGCGGAGATGGGGCATGTCGGCCCCTTTGACAAGGAATTTTTCTTCACCACTGTGAGCCGCCAGGATCCCTTGGCCGGGAAATAGGCTCCGTTCGGATCAGAATGGAGGTCTTGTCGTCGGAGCGGCCAGCTCCACGTCGTCGAAGCGCCGGACATGGTGCAGCGCGGGCAGGGCCGGGTTGCCAAAGGCCCAGAAGGGAATGGCCGCGTTTTGCGCGGTCTGCTGGTCCACGCTGGAATCGCCGATGAACAGCGCCTGATCCGGCGCGGCCTGAAAGCGTTCCAGGATGCGCAGCGGGCCGTCGGGCCAGGGCTTGCCCCGGACCACGTCTTCGGCGGTCACCAGCAGGTCGAAGCGGTCCAGCAGGTCCAAATGATCCAGAATGGTGTACTGCTCACTGCCGCCGTTGGTGCAGACCGCCAGTTTGCGTCCAGCGGCCTGGAGCCGATCCAGCAGAGCTGTGATGCCGGGCTGGCGCTTCACCCTTTGTAAAATCTCCTCCATGGGAAACTCCCGCCAGAGCGTTTCCGCCAATGCCCGCGCCTTGGGCGGCACAATGGCGTCCAGAGTCTCGGGAATGGTGCGCATGAAACTGAGCCTCTCTTCCTCCTGGCCGAGCGGGCCGAGTACGCATGCGCTGCGGATGGAGTTGAAGAAGTACAGGGCGGATTCCCAGGAGTCGATGAGCACGCCGTCGCAGTCGAAGATGACCACTCGCGTGCGGGAGCTGATAATGGGTTTGGGCACGGCATGGATGTGGCCCGAATCCGGGCCGCTGTCAAACATGGCGGGGAGCCGGGCCATTTTCTTTTCTGTGCTCAGCGGCCGCTGTGTCCCCTGGAGAGCACCTTGACCAGCGTGACCTTGTTGTCGCCGTCGCTGTAGAAGTCCTGTTGAACGGCATCCACGCTGTAGCCGTTTTTTTCATAGAGCCGCCGGGCCGGGGCATAGGGGTCGCGGGAGGACGTTTCCACATAGGCGCGCACGCCGCCCTGAAGCCGGATCTCGTTTTCCGCGGCCAGAAGCAGCTCCTTGCCGATGCCCAGGCCGTGAAAGCTCGGCGAGACAGCGACCCAGTAGATGTCGAAGCGTCCCGGAGCGCAGCCGATGGGGCCGTAGCAGGCAAAGCCGACCATGCTGTCGGGCGAGTCCGCGAACAGGAAATGATAGCCGCTTTCCAGCCCGCGTTCCAGGTGCTCCTGCACCAGGGAGACGCCCACGTCGATTTCCTCTTCGGTGAAGACCTCCGTGTCCGTCAATACCGTGCGCACGGCTTCCAGGTCCGAAGGCCGGACGGTCTGCCGGAAATGCAGACCCATGATGGGCCGACACAGAATGGTGCCGTCAACCATAATTCCCTCTTTTCCTTTTGATGCTTCAGTAAGACGCACGGGGGGCCGCCTTGACCACGGCACCCACCAGGGCGGTGAAATCCATGCCCGCCTGCAGGGCCGAGGCTGCGAAGCCCGCATCCGGGGCAATGCAGGGGTTGGGGTTCACGTCAATGACATAGGAGCGGCCCTGGGCGTCCACGCGCAAATCCACACGGGCATAGCCGGTCATTTCAAAGAGCACCCAACAGGCCAGGGCCAGGGATTTGAGGTCGCGTAACAACGTATTGTCAGTTTTGGGAAAATCGAAACTCCGAGGCGTATGGCCATAAGCGTGGGAATCCTTGTCCCACTTGGCTTCGTAGCCCACGATCCGGGCCTGTCCCGGCGCGAAATCCTCGAAGAGAATTTCGGCAGGAGGCAGGGCCACGGGACGTTTGTCCATCTCCAGCAGGGAGATGTTGAATTCCCGTCCATCCACGTAAGCCTCGGCAAAGTAGAGCAGGTTGGCGGCCCGGCCGCGTTCCCTGAGAATGTTCAGCAGTTCGGTGCGGCTGTTGACCTGCACCACGCCATCCTGGTGCAAGCCCACTGAGCCGTGCTCGTATACGGGCTTGACGATGAACGCGCCGCTCACGTCCTTGGTTTCCCGTTCCAAACGTTTTTCCGTGTACCAGGGCGGCGAAGGCACGCCCGCCAGCCGCAGCAGCTCCTTGACCCGCAGCTTGTCCGCAGCCACGAACAGGGGATAGCTGCCGCAGCCCGTGAAGGGCAGGCCCAGGCTCTCCAGCAGGCAGGGGGCCAGATGGGCGAGCCGGGCCTGTCCGTCGCAGGACTCCACGAGGTTGAAAACCAGTTCGGGCCTCCGAGTTCGGAATGCCTGGGCGGTCCGGGACAGGTCCAGTCCCAGGGGCGTTTCTCCGGCCTTGTGCCCCAGAGAACGCAAGGCTTCGCTCACTGCACGGGCCTGCACCAGATTGTCCAGCTCGTCCTCGCGGACAGAGCCGGAAGGTCCGGTGTCGAACTGGTCGTGCAGGACCTCTATGATCATGCGCAACTCCTGAGGAATTCCGTGAATCCGTCGCGTTCCAACTCAGCGCGTTGCAGCGCCGAGTCCAGGATGCCGGCGATGAGTTCGCGGTAGCTGATGTTGTTCAAGCCGCAGAGGATGGGCAGGTCCGAATGCGTCGGGTGCAGGCCCGCCAGCGGGTTGATTTCGATGACGTTGGCCACGCCGTGCCGGTCCAGGCGCACATCGACGCGCCCGCCGTCGCGGCAGCCCATTCCGCGCCAGGCGGCCAGGGCCACGGCTGTGGCGGCTTGGCCGTCCGCGTCGTGGCACAGGGTGTATTCCACCCGGGACTCCCAATGCTCCTTGTTCAGGAAGGAGTAAACGCCCTTTTCAGCCTCGCTGCGCAGACGCACTTCCATGCAGCCGCAGGACACGGCGTTTTCGCCTGTGCCCACGATGCCCACGGTGAATTCCCGGCCCGGGAGGTACGCCTCCACAAGCACGGGCTGTCTGTAGCGTCCCAGCAGCTTGGCGCAGACCTCTTCGAGCTGCGCGCGCGAACGGATCACGGACAGGGCGTCGATGCCCTTGCCCGTGCCTTCGGACAGGGGCTTGGCAAAGAGCGGCAGCTCCATGTCCACGTCCTTCAGGTCCGCCATGCTCCGCACCACGGCGAAGTCGGGCGTGGGCACGCCCATGTCGCGGAAGACCCGCTTGGCCATGGCCTTGTCCAGGGTCAGGCTCATGACCAGTGGATCGGAAAAGACGGAGGGAATGCCGTAGGTGTCGAGCAGGGCGGGCACCAGGGCTTCGCGCCCCAGGCCGCGCAGTCCTTCGCAGATGTTGAAGACCATGTCCCAGCGCTCGCCTGCGGCCAGCCGCCGCACCAGATGCCGGGCATTGCCGATCATCTCCACGTCGTATCCCAGCTCCTCAATGGTCGATCGTAGCGCCTCGATGGTCACGCTGGAATCGAACTCGGCGGAGTCCTCTTCGGAAAGGCCCATATCCAGGTAGTCCTGGCGCAGGTCGTAGGTCAGGCCGATGCGCATTGCCTTGTCCCCCGTCATTGACGGACTCCGCCCTTGTCGGCGGTGTCCGGGTAGCGGAAGCATCTGCCCTGGTAGTTGGTCAGGAGCAGGTCCGTGCCGTCGGTGCCGGAAACGTATTCGGGCAGCAGCGGAATCTTGCCGCCACCGCCAGGGGCGTCGATCACGAACTGGGGCACGGCGTATCCCGAGGTGTGGCCGCGCAGTCCGGCGATGATCTCCAATCCCTTGGAAACGGGCGTGCGGAAGTGGGCCGAGCCCGCAATGGGGTCGCACTGGTAGAGGTAGTAGGGCCGCACGCGGATGTGCAGCAGGCCCTGGAACAGCTTGGTCATGGTCGGGACGTCGTCGTTCACGCCGGCCAGCAGCACGGTCTGACTGCCTAGGGGAATGCCTGCGTCGGCCAGCCGGGTGCAGGCGCGCGCGGTCTCCGGGGTCAGTTCGTCCGGGTGTGCGAAATGCAGGCTCATCCACAGCGGATGGTAGCGCCGCAGCATGCGCACCAGTGCCGGGGTCACGCGCTGGGGCAGCACGGCCGGGACCTTGGTGCCGATGCGGATCATTTCCACATGCGGAATGGCGGACAGGCGCGAAAGCAGCCACTCCAGGGCCGAGTCTTCCAGGGTCAGCGGATCGCCGCCCGAGAGCAGCACGTCGCGCACCGTGGGCGTGGCCGCAATGTAGTCCAGGGCCGCCTGCCAGCGATGCGGCGCGGTCTGGTTGGCCTCTCTGCGGCCCACCACGCGGGAGCGGGTGCAGTAGCGGCAGTAGGTGGAACAGAAGTCCGTGGCCAGGAACAGGACCCGGTCCGGGTAGCGGTGGACAATGCCGGGCACGGGACTGTCCGCGTCCTCGCCCAGGGGGTCGTCGGCTTCGCCCGGGCCGAGCACGCTTTCGGCGCAGGTGGGAATGACGCAGCGGCGCAGGGACTGGGCCGCATTGGCCGGGTCGAGCAGCGAGGCATAGTAGGGGGTTACGGCAAAGGGCAGGGCTCCGCCGCAGCCGGTGAGCGCCAGACGTTCATCCGTGCTGATGTCAAGCAGGCCCGCAATGCGTTCGGGCGAGGAAATGCGGTTGGCGAGCTGCCAGCGCCAGTCGTTCCACTGGGTCAGGCCCGCGCCGGGGAAATTCTTGCGTAAAAAAGAAGCCACGTCGGCGTGGCGCTTGGGGGAAGGATTGCGTCGCGGTCCCTCCACCAAAGGCGCGGCCGTGGAGGCCGACGCCGAAAAGGAAGCCGGGAACCAGGATGCGACCTCAGGTTCGGGAGGCACGGAATCCTCGGTGTCCATGTGCAGTTTAGCCATTGTGTTCTCCATGTATTTCGGGCGCGCGATCCATGCCGGGCGTCCCTGGGTTGTTTTCATCTTTGGCGGTGCAGCAGGCAGCTACTGCGCCGGCTCCATGGTGGACGTTTCCTGGTTCTCGGAGACGAGTTCCTCGGCTTCGATGACCGTGAGCGTCGGTTCGCCGTTCTTGTTCTGGCCCAATTCGCCGTAGGCCCAGATGGTCTTTCCTGCGAGGCGCTCCACCCCTTCGCCCAGAAGGATGACAGGGCCTTCATTCAGGTCCGTGAGCAGCACCTTGTCGCCCTCGAGGCTTACCAGGCCGGACAGGTTGGCCGGTTCGGCCAGGGCCGAACCGGCTCCCAGGCAGGACAGGAGCAGCAGTCCTGCCAACATCCGCATCACTGTACGTTTCATGTCTGTCCCCTTCTTTGGGCGTGGCTCAATCAAGGAACGACTGACTGTCATCATCAAGCATGTCGTCATAGAGCCTGCTGACGATCCGGTAGTCTTCGACCGCAATGGTCTTGATCCCGTCTTTGAGGCCGACCTTGCCGCGCAGGGAGACTTCTTCCTGGCAGAGCTGGATCAGGTCGGAGAGAAATTTGTCTGAAATCACGAGATATTCACTCTCGTCGATGCCGGAGAGCATGACCCCGGTGATATGCTCGTAGTCGCCGTCATAGACGGGGTAGAGAATCCCCGTGATCGTTGTGGTCTTTCCTTTCCCTGCCATGTCCGTCTCTCCCCTGGTGCCTGTCCTGGTGATCGTCGTATGCATGGCTCCACAATGGCAACGATTGTGCCATACTATAAAATTTAATCAATCTAGCTTGTTGGGAATATAACAAGGGAATAACAGGAATTACAGGTTCCTGTTTGACAATGGCGGGCGCGGTGCAGAAGGGAGAAAAAGACAAGAGTATGAGCGTACTGTCTTGAATTAAAAAGAATAAAACAATGCGGAACTAAAAGTTCCGATCTCTGAAAAACAGGAACGGGAAATTCCTAGAAAAAGTTTGGAGAGGGCGGACGCGTTGGCTTGCGGCCTATTTGTAGTCTTCTTTTTTCAGGCCGTAACGGGTCATGAGCTTGTTCAGCTGGCGGGTGGTGATACCGGCATGGGCGGCGCTGCGGTCGATGCGGCCCTGGTAGCGCTCCAGGACCTGCCGCAGGTAGGCCTGTTCCACTTCGTCCACGGCGTGGCGGCGTACCTGGTCCAGGGGCAGGTCGCTGTCCAACAGGGCCACGGGCACCATGCCGCTCTCGGTGAAGATGTCCACGGGAAAGCTGTCGCGGGTGAGGTGGTCTTCGGTTTCCAGGATCAGTGCGCGCTCGAGCACGTTTTCCAGTTCGCGCACATTGCCGGGCCAGTCGTAGCTTTCCAGGGCCTCGAGCACGTCCGGGTCGACTTTTTTGATGGGGTTCGCGTCGCCCATTTGCAGGCGGCGGAGCAGGGTGTCCACGAGCAGGGGGATGTCCTTGGCCCGTTCGCGAAGGGGCGGAATGTCCAGGGTGAAGACGTTGATGCGGTAGAAGAGGTCCTTGCGGAATGTGCCTTCGCGGCAGAGCGCTTCAAGATCGTCGTTGCTGGCCGCGATGATGCGAATGTCCGCCTCGATGTCCTTGGTGCCGCCCACGCGCTGGAAGATGCGGTTTTGCAGCACGTCCAGGAGCTTGATCTGGGACGAAGGAGGCAGGGTGCCGACCTCGTCCAGAAAGACCGTGCCGCCCGAGGCCACTTCGAGCTTGCCCGCCTTTTGCCGCACCGCGCCGGTGAACGCGCCCTTTTCGTGGCCGAACAGCTCGCTTTCCACCAGATTATCCGGGATGGCGCCGCAATGGATGGAGACAAAGGGCTTGTCCGCGCGGTTGGAAAGGGCGTGCACGAGCCGGGCGATGGTGCCTTTGCCCACGCCGGTTTCGCCCGTGAGCAGGACCGTGGTGCGGGTCGGGGCCACGCGCGCGGCCTTGGCGAAGATTTCCTGCATGGCCGGAGTGCGGGTGCGGGTCAGGTCCTGCACGGCCCGCTGCAGTCGGCCTTGTCTCGGTCCAACAGCCGCGCCCCGGATCGGGGGCAGGATATGAAAGGAGTCGCAACGGTCCATGAGAGGGAAGTCCTCCAATTTCGCGCCAGTGTCAAGGACGCTGCCGCAGAAAAGGGGCCACGTCGCCGGATAGGTCGGTCCAGGAAAGCAGGAGGTCACGCATGGCGCACCTTCAGGGAGGGAGAGGAAAGGGGGAGGCTAGCTGTAGGACACGACCATGGACATAGGCAGGGCAAGGGATGCGCTCACAGCTACAGGCGTGGCGGCTCGAAAGGCCAGAAAGGAAACGAGCACGCTATTTCAATGGAGCCGTCCGCCTCGGCTCCGGGGTGCGGGTGGAGTCGTTTCGAGTCGGTGTCAAACCGTGGGCAAGAAGCCTTCTGTTCCACTTCCTGGTACGTTGAGGCACACAGTTTCAGCCCGTCTGGAAACCGATTCCCGAAAGCTGCCCGCCATGGCTCGGAACTTCGCGAATACCAACGCGGCAGCGTTCGGTTCGGCTGCAATATATCGTTTTTCAAGGCGTTAGAGAAATGTTACAATTGCGGCAAGACACTGTTCCTTTTTTCACAATTTGCTTGCAATCATGTCATCTTCACAGTAAACGCCCAAGGGTTTCCATGAACCGTCCTGCGGGGGGCAGGCGGGTTTTCCTTCCGCTTTTGCACTTTGTCGGGCCCTGGCGCAATCGGTCTTGCTCCGGTCCGGCTTCTGGAACCCCGGACGGTTGAGGTTCGTGCGCCCGCACCTGCGGCGCGGCTTTGCCGCGCGAGGCGCACCCTGCATTCATCCTGAAGCGAGGTGTCCATGTCCAACCTGCTTTTCCTCCTTATCCTCCTGCCCGTGCTCGCTGCGCTGGCCTGCCTGTTCGTGCCTTCCGGCGCGGTGCGGCGGCTGGTGGTGACGATCACGAGCGGCGTGCTCTGCGCGTCTTCGGTGGCCTTGC
Organism: Desulfovibrionaceae bacterium; assembly: GCA_036541255.1. GTDB lineage: Bacteria > Desulfobacterota > Desulfovibrionia > Desulfovibrionales > Desulfovibrionaceae > Paucidesulfovibrio. The sequence continues at coordinate 72,774 of JAZHDD010000017.1, forward strand.
TCCTGAAAGGGACGTTCGGCCCCTGGTCGCCCGAACCACTGTTCGGCCTGAACTGGGATGTTATCGTCACTCTGCTGGATTTCGCGCTGCTCGGCCTGATTCTCTGGTACGGCATCCGGCTCAAGAACATCCTCATCCAGCTCTTCACGCTGGGCCAGGCCGTGCTGCTCGTAATATTCGAGCTGTTCATGGTGGAGCATGTCGAAGTGCCCGCGTTCGCTGCGGACAACCTTTCGTTGATCATGGTCCTGATCATTTCCATCGTGGGCTCACTGATCTGCGTTTTCGGCCTGCCCTACATGGATGCCCATGAAAAGCACCTGCACCTGGAGAAATCCAAACAGCCCCAGTTCTTCTTTTACCTGGTGCTCTTCCTTGGCGCCATGAACGGGCTGGTGCTGGCCAACAACATCCTTTGGCTCTACTTCTTCTTCGAGGTGACCACGTTCTGCTCCTTCATGCTCATCGGGCATGACGGCACCAGGACCGCCGTGGTCAATGCCACCCGCGCCCTGTGGATGAACAGCCTGGGCGGGCTGGCCTTTGTGCTGGGCATGATCCTGGTCTACAACGGCCTGCACACCCTGTCCCTGGCCGCGATCCTTTCCAGCGGCCCCCAGGGTGCGCTGGTGCTCACGGGCGTAGCCCTGCTTTGCTTCGCTGGTTTCACCAAGGCGGCGCAGGTTCCGTTCCAGAGTTGGCTGCTCGGTGCCATGGTCGCTCCGACCCCGGTCTCGGCCCTGCTGCATTCCTCCACCATGGTCAAGGCGGGCGTTTACGTGGTCCTGCGTCTGGCTCCGGTTTATGCGGGCACGCTGCTTTCCGGCACCATCGCGGTCTGCGGCGCGTTCACCTTCCTGGCTTGCGCGGCCCTGGCCATTGGCCAGAGCAACGGCAAGAAGATCCTGGCCTATTCGACCATCTCCAACCTGGGCCTGATCATTGCCTGCGCGGGCCTGAACACCCCCCTGGCCATCACTGCGGCCATCATGCTGATCATCTTCCACGCCGTGTCCAAGTCCCTGCTCTTCCTCTGCGTCGGCACCATCGAGCAGGAGATCGGCAGCCGGGACATCGAGGACATGCGCGGCCTGTATGAACGCATGCCCCGCACAGCGCTCATCGCCATTATCGGCGTGCTGACCATGCTCTTGCCGCCCTTTGGTGTGCTGCTGGGCAAGTGGATGGCCATTGAGGCGGCTGCCGGTTCCATCTGGGTCATCGTGATGCTGGCCTTGGGCTCTGCCCTGACCGTGGTCTATTGGGCGCGTTGGGCCGGTGGCATGATGGGCTCCCGCAAGCCGGGCCAGCCCTCGGAGAGCCTGCCTCTGCTCATCAATCTGCCCCTGTTTCTGCTCTGCGCTGGCGCGGTGGTGCTCTCCGCCGCCACTCCGGCCATCTACAAGGACCTTATCCAGCCGCTGCTGTCCGGCGCGGCCTTGTCCGTGGACACGGGCCTGGGCACCCTGGGCGCGTTCGCGGTCTATGCCCTGTACGCGGCCATGGTCCTCGGCCTGTTTGTGGCCTGGAAGGCCTCGCGCTGTGCGCCTGAACTGCGCAAGGTCGGCCCCTACATGGGCGGCGCAAATCTGAGCGCCGAGGCTGCGGGCGAAGCGGGCGAGGGCGCGTTCAACGGCCCCATGAATTTGCCGGTGGCCTTTGGCGCGGGCAACCTGTACCTCTCCGGAATTTTCGGAGAGGAGCGCCTGACCAAATGGGTGGACATTGCTGGCGCGGCATTGATCGTGCTCATGATCGGAGGGGGGCTGTAAAATGAAATACGTGATTCTCGCCCTGGTGGGCCTTGTCGTGGCACCGCTGGCAGGCGGCCTGCTCGCCGGAATCGACCGCCGCGTCACTGCCCGGTTCCAGTCCCGTCAGGGACCGCCGGTCATGCAGGCCTTCTACGACGTGCTCAAGCTGTTCGGCAAGGAACGGCTGGCCCTGAACAGCTGGCAGATCATCTGCGCCTGGGTCTACCTCATCGGCGCGGCGCTCTCCTGCGTGCTCTTCTTCCTGCAGAGCGACCTGCTGCTGATCTTTTTCGTGCAGGCCGTGGGCGCGGTCTTCCTGGTCATGGGCGCCATGGCCGGACGTTCCCCCTACAGCCATGTGGGCGCGCAGCGCGAACTGATCCAGATATTGACCTACGAACCCCTGCTCGTGCTGGTTTTTGTCTGTTTGTATCTGGCCGCGGGCAGTTTCAATGTCGGCGACATCCTGGCCGTGGAGAAGCCCCTATTGCTCAAGTTGCCCCTGGCCTACATCGTGCTGACCTATGCGCTGACCATCAAACTGCGCAAATCGCCCTTTGATTTCTCCACTTCGCATCACGGGCACCAGGAACTGGTCAAGGGCGTGCTCACCGAGTATTCCGGCCCGTATCTGGCCCTGGTGGAGGTAGCGCACTGGTACGAGACAGTGCTGCTGCTCGGTGTCTGCGCCCTGTTCTGGTCCACCAGCTGGGTCTGGATGGCCGCGCTGCTCGTCGTCACCTACTTCCTGGAAGTGCTTGTGGACAACACCATGGCCCGCATGACCTGGCGCTGGATGCTCAAATACGTCTGGGCCGTGGGGCTGGTCATGTCCGTCGTCAACCTCATCTGGCTCAACGCGAGGTAAGGGATATGTTCAAATCGCTCATCAAAAGCTCGCGGGCCAAGTCTCCGTGGATCATGCATTTTGACTGCGGCAGCTGCAACGGCTGCGATATCGAGGTGCTGGCCTGCCTCACCCCCATGTACGACGTGGAACGGTTCGGCGTGGTCAACGTCGGCAACCCCAAGCACGCCGACGTGCTGCTGGTCACCGGCACCGTGAATCACCGCAACAAGAAGGTGCTCAAGAATATCTACGACCAGATGCCCGAACCCAAAGCCGTCATTGCCATCGGTGCGTGCGGCGCTTCGGGCGGCATTTTCCGCGACGCCTACAACGTCGTGGGCGGCGTGGACAAGGTCATTCCCGTGGACGTGTACGTTCCGGGCTGCCCGTCCAAGCCGGAAGCCATCATCGACGGCGTGGTCGAAGGGCTCAAGAAATTCCAGCAAAAGGTGGAGCAGGCCGGCTAGGCCGCTCTCCAAGGGGATATGCGACGTGAAAGGTAAGGAAATCGCCGTGACCCGCGAGACCATCGTCAGCGAGGTCATGAATATGAAAAATGAAGGATACCGGTTCGTGACCATGACCACGGCCCTGACGGGCGAGGACATGGTGGACGTGCTGTACCACTTCGACAAGAATCTGGACATCGTCCATCTTCGGCTCCCGGCATTGCTGTCCGAACCCGTGCCCAGCGTTTCCGGCGTATACTTTTGCGCCCTGCTGGCCGAGAACGAATTGCAGGACTTGTTCGGCATGAAATTCACCGGGCTTGTCCTCGACTTCAAACGCACCTTGTACTTGGACGAGGAGATCACCACCGTGCCCCTCGTAAGCAACGTCAAGGTCGTTGAGACTAAAAAATAAAGGGGGACGACATGGCACGTACTATCATTCCTTTCGGCCCCCAGCACCCGGTGCTGCCGGAACCCATCCACCTCAAGCTCGTGGTGGAGGACGAAATCGTCAAGGAGGCCATTCCGGCCCTGGGCTATGTGCACCGCGGCCTGGAGATGCTGGTCGCCAAGCGCGACTACCATCAGATGATTCAGGTCTGCGAGCGCGTTTGCGGCATCTGCTCCATGATCCACGCGGTCTGTTATTCGCAGTGCATCGAGGAAATGATGAAGATCGAGGTGCCCAAACGCGCCGAGATCCTGCGCGTGATCTGGTCCGAGCTGCACCGCATGCACAGCCATCTGCTCTGGCTCGGCCTTTTTGCCGACGCCTTTGGTTTCGAGGCGCTGTTCATGCAGCTTTGGAAGATCCGCGAGCGCATCATGGATATCAACGAGGCCACTGCGGGCAACCGCGTCATCGTCTCGGTGAACGTCATCGGCGGCGTGCGCGCCGATTTGACCTACGAACAACGCGAGTGGATCGAGTCCGAACTCAAGATCATCGAGAAGGAACTCAAGGAAATTCAGTCCACGATGCTCAACGACTACACGGTCAAGGCCCGCACCGTGGGCAAGGGCGTGCTGACTTACGATCAGGCCTACGAGCTGGGTGCGGCCGGACCGACCTTGCGCGGCTCGGGCGTGCGTTCGGACATGCGCATGCTCAAGTACGGCGGTTACAAGTACCTGGATTTCGAGCCGGTCATCGAGACCTCGGGCGACTCCTGGGCGCGCGGGGCCGTGCGATTCCGTGAGGTGCTCCAGTCCATTGATCTGGTGCGCCAGGCCATGGCCAAGGTGCCCCGCGGCGACCGCGACCTCAAGGCCAAGTTCAAGGGCAATCCCGAAGGCGAGGGCTTCATGCGCGTGGAACAGCCGCGCGGCGAATGCGTCTACTACATCAAAGCCAGCGGCGGAAAGCACCTGGACCGCATGCGCATCCGTACGCCCACCTTCGCCAATGTCCCGCCGCTTCTGGCCATGGTGCCGAACTGCGAGCTGGCCGACGTTCCGGTCATCGTGCTGTCCATAGACCCGTGCATCAGCTGTACGGAAAGGTAGGGGGACAAGATGCTGAACATGACGCCGAGCGTTCTCAAGAACCTGCTCAAGAAGCCGGCCACGCGCAACTATCCCTTTGTGGTGCGTGAACCGTTCGACAACTTCCGGGGCGAGCTGGTCATCAACTCCGAGGACTGCATCCTGTGCGGCTCCTGCATGCGCAAGTGCCCGTCCCTGTGCATCACCGTGGACAAGCAGGAAGAGACCTGGGTTTGCGATCCCTATGCCTGCATCTATTGCGGACACTGCGTCACGGTCTGTCCGACACACTGCCTGAGCATGAGGAACGTACACCGGGCTCCCGCATCCGCCAAGACCGTGATGCACGAGCATGGTGTTTTGCCCAAGGCCAAAAGCAAAAAGGCGGACGAGACTGAAACCGATTCGGACAGCGAATAGCCGTCGCAAAATCAATAACAGCCCATGGCGGGACTTCGGCTGCATGGCCGAGGTCCCGTCTTTATCGTGCATGTTGCGGCGCGTGGCTTCTGGACCGCGGCCTTGGCCTGTGCCATGCTGCGCGCCTGAGGAATGTACGACATGCCAAAGGAGCGAATGCCATGCACGATACGGATGATTCCGGCCGCGGCCCGGTGCAATTGCGGCTCAGTTGCGATCCCGATCTGGAATACTTGTATTATGATGTGTTCAATGTCTTTGTGGGACCGGAAGAGGTGGTGCTGGAATTCGGCAATCGCCACCGTGCCGATCCGGAAACCGGAACGATCCATCAGCGCGTGGTGCTGTCTCCGGGTACGGCCCGGCAGCTTGTCCAGACTCTGGGGCAGGGGGTGCGGACCATGGAGGAGCGGGTGCGCGAGGCGTTTTCCGGGGCTGGGCGGGGCAAGCCCAACTGACATTGACGGGTAAGCGTGGAACTGGTCCCTGTCCGGTGACGAGAGGCTTTAGACGGCCATACAGCGCTCTGGGCCGACATCCCGGAGCGCTGCATGGGTTAGAGGTTGCGAGACTGAAGCCATTTTCCGGCACGAGCCGGTGGACCGGGAGAGTGGCTCCCAGGCGCAGGCCCCTCAGGGGCGGCAATCCTGTTCACGGTCCGTACGCCGGGCTATGCGGTGGCCGGGTCGGACGGGCGATGCGCCCTCGACCAATGCCGCGGAATGTTCGGCCGCCACTTCCAGCGCTGTAATCTCACAAACAATGTTCATGTTTTCGTCGAGCACGTCGAGCACGTCGCCTTTGGCAATCCCCTGGTTCAGTCCCAGACCAAAGACCAGCTCCCACTCCTTGCCGCGCTGCGCGAGTTTGTAGATGGAGCCGATGCCCCGGCTCCTGAGCTTTTCTTCCTCCCGGCTCGAAAGCATGAAGGAGAGGACCAGCAGGCCGACGCTCACGGGCAGGAGAGCCGCCGCCACCCACCAGGCCTTGATGCCCAGATAGCGCAGAAACAAGGAGTGAAAGCTGGCCCGATACGAAGCGAGGTCGGGGTAGACGGTAAGTACGGTTGCTTCGGCTTCGGGGCCGGGATCCACGAGCTTGTCGTGGACGTAAAAAATGCGTTGGCCGGGTTCGGCGAACTTGTCTACCTGGATGTACGCCCGCCAGATGGTCCCGGTCAGCTCCTCGAACCGGATGGACAGGCCGTCGCCGTCGCCTCTGACACCCAGGATCATGTTGGGATCGTAGCCCTGCTCGGCGGCCGGGCCGCTGCTGGTCTGTCCGCCCAGTACCGGAGCCTCCAGGGTGCCGCTGACATACACGCCGGTTCCGGGCTGGGCGCTGATACGGCTGTCCGACGTGAACAGTCGGGAAACCGTGGCGTCGAGCACGGCGGCGGCCATGAGGAGCATCAGGGGCACGGCCAGGTAGTTGAGCTGCTTGCGAGCGATCATGCGGCCTTCTCGCGTTCTAGGATTCGCGGCGGGATTTGGCTTCACGCCAGGCCCGTACGCGTCTGGTGATCATGGCGCCGAACGCCAGACCAAGAATGCAGCTCATGAGGAACATGATTTCAGCCATTGCGGACCTCCTCCAGCTTGGCGGGGGCCGGGTCGCGGAAGCGCCGGGCCAGATATACGCCGCCGATGAGGGTGGGCAGGAACATGGGCACGTAGCTCTTGAGAAAGACCACGGTGAGGGTGTCCGGATTACGGTAGCCGAGCCAGAGGCAGAAGGTCAGCTCCAGGAGCAGCAGCAGATCCATGCCCAGGAGCGCGAGTTTTTGACGGGAATTGAAGCCCTGGTTGGCGGATTCGATGGCCTTGAAGTCCGGTCCGATCATGGTGTTTCTCCTTATCTAGAAATTTGCGGCGGCTTTGCCCGGAGCGGGAGGTGCTCCGGGCGGGGCCACCGTGTATGGGTCTACCTCTTCTTGGAGAGGTCCTGCTTGGAGACGTTCATGACCTTGAGGGCCTTCTTGGTGTTGTCCTTGACATCGTAGGCGATGCGCAGGATGTCGCCCGGCTCGGGCGGGATACCGATCTTGGCCGCGGTCACATCAAAGGTGCTCTCGATGCCGGTGGGGTTGCCGTAGTTCTTGTTTTCTACGGTCCGCACCAGATCGTATTCCTCAATCACAAGGGTCTGACTGTCGATGCTCACGCAACGCCCCTGGGCCACTTCCGCAGCCATGGCCGAGGCGGCAAAGGCGACGATAAGGAGCAGGGCGGCGAGACTGGCGATTATCTTTTTCATGGTACGATCACTCCTTCTGCTTCGTGACTGATGCTTAGGAACCCTGACGCTGCTTCTTCTCGCGCAATTCCTGCGCCGCACCCTGGAACATGATCTTGCAGATGTACAGGCAGATCAGGCCGATGGTGGACAGAATCAGCACGGCGGAAGCCGCTGCGAACTTGTACTGCTTGAGGATGATGGAGATCATGCAGCAGAGCACCGCGATACCGAAGGCGATACGGATGCCGTAGCCCTTGGCGTACTTGGTGGCCACGGTGCCGATCTGCGCGCCGATGGCTGCGCCGGTCAGCATTACGAACACGGCCACGAGTTCGATGCGGCCCTTCATGGAGTAGGTGAACGCACCGTACAGACCGGAGATCATGACCTCGAACAGGTCGGTGCCGACCGAAACGTGGGTCGGGGCGCCGATGAGGTAGACCAGGGCGGGCATGCGCAGCAAGCCGCCGCCGATGCCCAGGAAGCCGGCCAGGATACCGGTGGCGAGGCTGACGAGGATGGGCAGCCAGGCCGAACAGGTGATGCCCGCGCGCTTGAAGTGCATCATGGGCGGGATGTTGATCTTGTGCAGGGTCTTGTACCAGGTGATGCCCTCGGTGCCGTGCTCGCCGGAAATGCCCTTCTTCTTGTTGGAGACGGCCTTGGCGTAGTCATAGAAGACCATGAAGGCGATCAGCGCCAGGAAGAATACGTAGACCCAGCGCACGACCGAGCCGACGATGCCTATCCGTTCCAGGTGCATGACTATTTGTGCACCGATTTCAATGCCTACCATGGTTCCGATAAGCATGACGATGCCGAGCTTGTAGTCCACGTTGCCGAACTTGGAGTGGCGGATCGTGGAAATCATCGATTTACCAGCGATGTGGGCCATGTCCGTGCCGATGGCGAAGGCCATGGGGAAGCCCAGGATGTTCAGGCCGGGCGTGACCATCCAGGCGCCGCCCATGCCGAAGAAGCCGCCGATGACGCCCACCGAGAAGCCGATGAGCACCAGACCTGGCCAGAATACGTTCACGCCCGCGATGGGCATGTACATGTACAAAAATTCCATACTCTCTTCTCCTTGGTTCCGGGCGTGGTTTAGTGCTCGACGATCTTGCGGGACGTCAGATCAAGGCCGGTACGGCTCATGATGAAGTCCATGGCAAAGCCGAGGAGTGCCCCATAAAGTGCGGTCAGGACCGTGGCCCAAATCGCGAAAAGCGTGATGTTGGTATTGTACAGGTCCGCAAAGTACTTCATGGAGCCCGAAACCATGCGGACGTCGGCCACGACCACGAGCTCGCTCGCAGCCGGACCGCCGGCAAAAGCCAGGCAGGGAAGCATTGTTACGGCAAGCGCCGCCGCCAGGGTCCACAGCATCTTCTTCATGTTCATCCTCCTGTTGTTCCGTTTCGTTCACGTCCACTTCCCGCTGTGCGGGATAGAAATTTGGGGGCCATTCCCCGGTTTCGTGGTAAGACAGAGCAACCAGCGTGCCATGAGCGTAAACTGCGCGATCGTTTCCGAATGATGCTTTGAAGCTTGAAAAAAAGTCTGTGATGATAATGATTGACAAGAATCGAGAAAAAATATCCAGAAGTATTGAGATCGAGAAAATTCTGAAGTGCAGGCTTGCGGGAGGCTTTCGCGATGAGGTTTTTCCGGAAAGAAGCAAAAACGACGAGAAGGCAGGAAAAACGGGTGTTGCCGGTATGGGGGTCATTGCGCGCCAAGCTGCAAATGACCCTTATTCCTTTGGCTGTTTTGATTCTGCTAGTGACCGGTGTGGCTACCTATTATTTCTCAAGCATTTTTTTGGAGACGGCTCAGGAACGCACCCTGAGCGTTACCGCGTATGGCATGGCCAGAGAGGTGGAAAGCGCCCTGGAGAGTGCGCGGCGCAGTGTGCTGTATGCGGCTGCCGGACCGCTCGATGAACACTCGATGCGTGATTTCTTGAAGCGATCAACCTTGAGCGGGCGCATCCCTTTTCGTGAAATTGCGGTTATTTCTCCGGACCCCGCTGAGTCGATCTTTTTGGTTTCCAGCGGCGAGGAAGTTTTTCGTATTCCCATGCCTGAAATTCCTTCGGCGGAGATGCTTTTCCGCCACGGTGATTCCAACCCGGCCCTCAGGCCCGGAGATGCTTCGCTGTCGGGGATCGAGAAAGCCGAATATGTGTTGCCGCTGGGCAACACCAAGCGCAACAAGGTCTTTACCCGCGTCGTGCGTCTGGTTTCCCCTGCCCACAACAAGCCCGGCTCTTATGTGATGCTTTCCATTGATGCTGCGTCGCTGCGCAATATCCTGTCCCAGACCAACTCTGTCCGGTCCCCGCTTTGGGCCACTTCCCCTGTTTCGGAAGCCCGGTTTTGTTTTCTTTTTGATCTGAGCGGCTGGATTCTATTTCAATCCAACAGCCCGGACGAACCCGAAGCGCCGCTTATGACCAGCCTGGCTCGGGCCGGAATGGATGGGACCCTGGGCAAACCGGGGCACCCCGAGGCCTTCCAGCCTTCGGCCGGAGCAGGCGCATTCTGGAACATGTTGGCCGAGGTCCAGAAGGGGCGGTACGGCGTGCTTTCGGACAGTGAGGGGTTCGGTACAAACTCCAGTGAGGCTGCCCGCTATTCGCTGGCTTACTGGCCTGTCACTTTCCGTACCTTCCATGACAAGCCGCCCGTGAATTACGGGGGGCTCGCTTTTATCGACTATTCCTCCCTGTCGTTGACTGCGGGCTACAAACAGGTGGACGTGGTTTTTGTTATTTCCCTGGTGGCCATTGCCGTGTTTTCCCTGGCCATCTATCTCGTGAGCCGCACGTTGACCAGCCCGTTGCGTATCTTGGCCAGGCGCGTCATTCTCATGCGGGACTCCAGAAAGCTGGAGCCGTTGGAATTGCAACTTGGGGACAGCGAAACCCAGGCCCTGGGAGTGGCCATCGACAGCCTCATTGAAACGGTGCGGCGGCAGATGGACGAAATCCGGGCCAAGGACGAGGCCATCCTCATGGCTTCCTTGCGGGAACGTGTTTCCCTGGACGAAATGCTCGACGACTTGCCGCCCGGCGCACTGAATCACGTCATTCCGGAAATATTCGGTTCCGGCCCCAGCATTGATACGCTCAAGTCAGAGATTCTCAAGGCCGCGTCCGTGGATGCTGATGTGCTTATCGAGGGGGAAACCGGCACCGGCAAGCAATTGACGGCCGAGGCCATTCACCGCAACAGCAGTCGCGCTTCCGGCCCATTCATTTCCATCAATTGCGGGGAGCTGGACGAGAATCTGCTTCTGGATACCCTGTTTGGCCACATCAAGGGCGCATTTACCGAAGCGCGGACTGACCGCAAGGGCGCATTTCTTGAGGCGGACGGCGGCACGCTGTTCCTGGACGAGATTCAGTCCGCATCGAGCAAGGTGCAACAGGCCCTGCTGCGTTGCGTGGCCATGCGCGTGATCAAGCCGTTGGGCAGCGATCGCGAAGTGCCCGTGAATGTGCGGCTGATCGCAGCAAGCAACGTCAGCCTCAAAGACATGGTGGAGCAAGGCCGCTTCCGCAGCGACGTATATTATAGGTTGCGGGTGCTTATGATCTGCACTCCGGCCTTGCGCACCCATCGCGAGAATATCCCAAGGTTGGCCCGCCATTTCATGGATCAGGCGGAAGTGTTGGCCGGACGTCCCCATACCGATCTCAGTCGCGGTGCCATTGAGCGTCTTCTCGAATATGATTGGCCGGGCAATGTGCGCGAGCTTCAGAATTGCATGACCATGACCGTGACCATGTGCGACAAGATGGTCATTCAGGCTTCGGATTTGCTTTTGGAAGGGGCTTCGCCGAATCGTGTGGAAAATGCCCTGGGAGTGTTGCCTACCCTGCCAAACACCGTTGTTCCCCCGGCCGAAGCCGTGATTGCGGCTATGGACAAGGCTTGGCAGACGGAGAACCCGTCGAGTGCAACGGCAACTGATCCGGCCTCGTCCCTGCCGGAGGAAGTTCCGGCAACAGGGCCAGCCCAAACACCAACACCAAATCCTGCTCCCGCGGCTGCCCCTCCTGCCCCGGAGGTTCCATCCGCTATCCCGCCGGACATGAATGCCCGGCAGACTGCTGCCTGGCCGCAGATTGTGGCTGAAAAGGAGATCACGCGGGCGCGGTATGAAGAGCTGGCGGGCGCGGACGTATCGTCGCGTACCGCGGTCAATGACCTGCAGGACCTGGTGGACAGGAAATTGTTGCGTAAGATCGGTCGTGGCCCTGCCACACGGTATGTTGTCGTGGAACGAGCCAGAGGTTGAACCGGAGGCGGCATGGCGTTGTTTGGCTTTTTGGACCGGCGGCGGGAAAAACGGCGTTTGGCGCGGGAACGGGCCCTTGAAACCTTTCGCGTCCGGTATGTGAGTTTTCTGGAGCTGATCGAATCCAACTCGGATTTGTTGGGCATCATAGGGGATATGGAGGAACGCTTGCGCGGGGACGAGCTGTTCGGCATGTCCTATGTGCGTTCCCGTGCCACGCGCGCCCTGTTTCATGCCCAGCGCATGGCCCGGAGCTACGATGTTCTGTCCGGCGGGCGCGGGCGTCCCATGCTGGAGGCCCTGGAACGGGTCCGTTCCGAGATTCTTGCGCTTCTTGCGGACCGTCCCGGCGGGGAAGTTCGTGAATTGGTACTGCCCTATTCGGCTGTACGGACCGAGATGCTTGATTCCGTGGGGGGCAAGAGCGCCCATCTGGGCGAGATGGTCCGGTACGGCGCGCATGTCCCTTCGGGGTTTGCCGTGACCACGGCTGCTTTTCAACATTTGCTGGATGCCCCCCTGGAAGGGGGGGGAGAGTTGCGTTCGGAAATTCGCAGATACCTGCTTTCCGTGGACCCGACCCAACCCAAGACTGTTTCCGAGGCGTCGCGGGAAATCGAGAAGTTGTTTCGGGATGTCGTGGTGCCGCCGACCTTGGCCGAGGCCCTGGACACGGCCTGTGCGGCCCTGGAGGACGGCGTGGCAGGACCGCTGTATTTGGCCATGCGTTCCAGCGCCGTGGGCGAGGACAGCGAGCTCAGCTTTGCCGGCCAGTATCTGACCCTGCTCGGAGTTTCCCGCGCCGATGTCGTGGAAGGATACAAGCGCGTGGTGGCCAGCCTGTTCACTCCCCATGCCCTGACCTATCGGCTGCACAAGGGGGTGCCCTTTGAGGATACGGCCATGGCCGTGGCGTGTCTGGCCATGGTCCCTTCGGTGTGCAGCGGCGTGATGTACACGCGCCATCCTTTTGATCCGCTGGATTCCTGTCTGCGTATCGACGCGGTCTGGGGGCTGGGCCCGTATGCCGTGGACGGGGTGGTGGAGCCGGACCTGTATCGCGTGGAGCGGGCAGGCGGCTTGCGTCTGGTCGAGGCCCGGCCTGGACTCAAGCATGTGCGCCTGATCATGCGTTCCGATGGCCGCCAAGTCGAGGAGGTCGTGCCCGAACAGGAAAACCGCCGACTCTGTCTGGAGGAGGCCGCGGTACTGGAACTGGCCCGGCAAGGGTTGCAAATGGAGCAGCGTTTCGGCTGTCCGCAGGACATCGAATGGGCCATCTCGCCAGGCGGCGAGATATATTTGCTGCAGTCCCGTCCCTTGCGGGTCGGAGGCAAGGGTCGGCCTGCCTCGCCTGCCGTGCCTGGCCGCACGGTGCTCTTGTCGGGAGGGGAGACCGCCTGTCCGGGCGTGGGCTGCGGCCCTGTGCGTCTGGTGCACGAGGGGGACGATCTGCTGGATTTTCCGGAGGGCGGAGTGCTTGTGTCCGAGCGTTCCTCGCCGGGGTATGTGGTGGCTTTTCAAAAGGCGCAGGCCGTGCTCACGGACACGGGCAGCGTCACCGGACACATGGCGTCGCTCTGCCGTGAGTTCGAACTGCCTGCCGTGCTCGGGCTCAAGGGGGCTTCCACGTCCCTGCGTGACGGCATGATGGTGACAGTGGACGCGGTTTCAGGGCGTGTCTATGAAGGGCGCGTGGACGAGCTGTTGCAATTGCGCCGGGAACGCCGCGTGCTCATGACCGGCTCGCCTGTGCATGAAACCCTGCGGACCGTTGCCGCCCTGATCACTCCCTTGCGGCTCACGGACCCGCACGCCCGGGAATTTGGTCCCGGCGCTTGCCGCAGCCTGCACGACATCATGCGGGTGATCCATGAATATTCCTACCAGGAGATGTTCGTGGTCAGCGATCAGGCTTCGGACACGATCGGATTGTCCGTGAAACTGGCGGCGCAGTTGCCCTTGGACCTGCATGTCATCGATCTGGGCGGCGGGTTGAACGATCCGGACGTGTCCGATGTGGTGGAGGTGGAGCAGGTTGTTTCTGCCCCGTTCGGGGCATTGTTACAGGGCATGCTGGACGCCAACCTGCGTCAGGGCGAACCCCGCCCCATAAGCTTTTCCGGCTTCCTGTCGGTCATGAGCAGCCAGATGCTGACTCCTCCGGACGCGGCAGGCCAGCGTTTCGGCGACCGCAGCTATGCCATTGTCTCTGACAAGTATCTCAACTTCAGTTCACGGGTGGGGTATCATTATTCCATTCTCGACGCCTACTGCGGCAATACCCTGAACAAGAACTACGCCACCTTCGAGTTCAAGGGCGGGGCCGCGGACGAGGTGTTGCGCAACCGCCGGGTCAGAGCCATCGGCAGGATACTCGAAGCCCTGGGCTTCGTGGTCGTGGTGAAGGGTGATCGTGTCGCGGCCCGGTTTCTGAAGCGTGAACAACAGGAAATGCTGGAGCGGATGAAGGCCTTGGGCAGGTTGCTCATCTTCACCCGTCAGATGGA
>JAZHDD010000018.1:0-27381 GCA_036541255.1 Desulfovibrionaceae bacterium
TCTTCTGCAAGGACCCGGCCGCAGGCCTCGGTCAGAGAGACGGTTTCCGTCTCGGTGGTCGGGAAGCTTATGGTCAATCGCAAAAATTCTGGGCGCGTAATAACGTCAAAAAACATGGAATCTCCTTGCGTGGGGCCTGTCGGGCAGGGTTGCGCCCGCGGCCCTTCGAGGTATAAAGGAACTCACCAGACTTGAAAAGTATTTGTCATTACAGCAGGAGTTGACACATGAGCGACAAAGGGAACCAGAGAGACGAACAACTCAGCCATGTGGATGAGGCTGGCAATCTGAGCATGGTGGACGTAGGCGACAAGCCGGAGACGGATCGTCGCGCCATAGCGCGGAGCGAGGTGCTCCTTTCCGCCAGAACCATGCAGCAGCTCGTGCAGCAGGCCCTGCCCAAGGGGGATGTGCTGACCGTGGCCAAGATCGCGGGTATTCAGGCTGCCAAGCGTACCTACGAGCTTATCCCTCTCTGCCATCCGCTGTTGCTCAGTTATGTGGATGTGGCCTTTGAAATCGATCAAGAGCGCAACGCCGTGATCATTACTGCCGAGGCCCGTACGTCCGGACGTACCGGCTTGGAAATGGAAGCCCTGATGGCCGCACAGGTCGCGGCATTGACCATCTATGACATGTGTAAGGCCGTGCAAAAGGACATCGTTATTTCTGATTGCCGTCTGTTGCGTAAGAGCGGTGGTCGGAGTGGTTTGTACGAGGCCTCCTGAGCCATGGCCGTTTCTGTTGTCCTCCCGGACCGCGAAGAAGTCCTGGTGCTGCATGCCGGTTCCTTGTCCGCTCCCTTCTCGGAAATAGCGCGGCATTTCGAGGCTGCGGAGCCGGGATTGGTCGTACGCCTTTTCTCCGGCGGGAGTACCGAGCTGGCCCGTCGCGTGTTGTGTGGTGAAGTGCAGGCCCATATTCTTGCCTCGGCAGACTACAAGGTTATCGACGAACTGCTGTTTCCGGACCATGCCGCCGCCAACATCCTTTTCGCCTCCAATGAACTCGTGCTCTGTTATACGGAGCAAAGCCGCCATGCCGGGGAAATAGGGCCGGAGAATTGGCCTGATGTGCTGGCACGGCCCGGTGTGCGTTGGGGGCATTCGGACCCGGAGAGGGATCCTTGCGGCTATCGCAGCCTGATGGTTCTATGTCTTGCCGAACGGCACTATGCCAAGCCCGGGCTTATGGATGAGCTTTTGTCCAGGCGCAGGCCGGAATGGGTGCCTCCGAAAGCGGCCGATCTCGTGGGCCTGCTTCGGAACGGCCAACTGGATTACGCCTGGGAATATCTTTCCGTGGCCAAGCAGCATGGCCTGTCGTTTGTGCGTCTTGATTCACGGCTGAGTCTCGGGGATTTGCAGCATGAAAAGCTGTATGCCGCAGCACGGGTCCAGGTCGGCGGGCGAACCTTGCAAGGTGGGGCCGTGCTCTACGGCGTCTGCCTGTTGCAGGGCGCCCCGGAGCGCGGTGCTGCTGCAAAATTCCTGGGTTTTTTGCTTGATCCGGCGCAGGGCCTGCGCATTCTTGCCGAAGCGGGGCAGCCCGTGCTCACGCCTGTATGCGTGCGGACCAGCGGGGAGCATGCCGCGCTGCCGGAGTCGCTGCGTGCGGCGGTGAAAGTGCTTGAGGAGTGTCCGGGTTAAAGCCGGACTTTTTCAAAGCTCATGGAGCGCATATCCACGACGAGCATTTTTCCGCCCAGGGTCGGTCTTTCAAGCAATACATTGACTGCTTCTCCCGCCATTAGAGCCGCAACAAGGGCCACGCTTGGCGCCGGACAACCGAGTATCTTTTCGGCGGAATCGTCTCCCCCCATGAATTCCACGGGATGTGGCTCGCCGGGACGCACCAGGGCTACGTAACCGCTCCAGCCAGCAAGAGCGCCTGCAACCAGGGGGACGCCCGTATCTTTGCAGGCCTGGACCAATTCCCGCCGCGAGGCAAGATCACCCAGGGCGTCCAGGACCACGTCCGTTCCCTGTATCAGCTCGCGCATGCCGCTCTGATCCAGAAAAGCGTTGCGTACATGCAGACGCGTGGCCGGGTTGATCATCCGGCAACGTTCCGCTGCGGCCAGGGTTTTGGGATGCCCCAAGGTGGTTGCTGTCGCCAGGACCTGGCGATTCAGGTTGGACGGTTCAAAATGGTCGCCGTCGGCAGTCCTGATTTCTCCCAGACCCAATCGGACAAGGCATTCCAGCAGGCTGCCCCCCAACCCTCCCAGTCCGATCAGCGTGGCCTTGGCCTGCAAGAGCTTGAGCTGATCGCTCGGAGTGATGGAGTCCATGTTGCGAACATAGCGCTCTGGGATGATTCCCGCCTTCAGTGCGGTACGCTCGATATCCAGCAGTTCCGTCTTCACTTCCCGGACCAGCTGCATTTCGTCTTCCAGTGGGAGCACCAGTTGTGTGCCGCCTCGGGGACAGGGAGTCTCCCGCGCCAAGGCCGTGATGCGTTTGATCGGCATCAGCCGCCGCCCACAGCCGGGAACAAGCCGAGACGGTCCCCTTCATGGAGTTCTTTGTCCGGATCGTGCCTGACCCCGTTGATGAAGATGATTTTGACTTCCGGGACCGGAATGCCGAGCTGTTGCAGCACGTCGGATACGGTGGCTCCTTCCGGGAGGGGAAAAGCGTCCGTGTTGGCCGGGGTAAAACGGCTGAGTGTGGCAAAGCATCTGAGTTCAATGTGCATGCGTTCCATCTACCTGTAACGGCGCGTTCAGGTCAATGACGCTGCCGCTGAGGGAAATGTTAATAAAAGGCCCGGCATGTAGCCGGGCCTTGAATCATCTGATCGCGAGGCGTTGTTATTTGACCTTGGCGACCTGCAATTCCTCGACGGAGAAGTCCCAAATGGTGCCGTGCGGCTCCAGGGTTTCCTTGGAGAAGAATTCGGGCAGCTGGTCGTCGGCCGGGGTGAATCCCGCGGCATTGTTGAAGTCGATTTCGTCCGAAAGCACGCTCACGCCCAGCTTGACCACGTCGTCCACGGTAAAGGGCTGGCCGATGTGGGCGGAAACCAGGTCCGCGATGGTGGGCACGCCTTCTTCCGAGTCGAGCACGGCAAAGGCCACAAAGATGCACAGACCGGCGGCGTCCAGTGCGGCGGTGGCCACCTGGAGGTTTTTGGAGATTTCAACTTGGCCCATCTTGTCCAGAGGGTTCACATCGCCGCCGACCTTGAGGATGTTCTGACAGACGGCGTAGCCGGCGGTGTGGTCGGCTCCCATGGTGGTGGTGGCATACGTTACTCCCACACCCTTGACCGCGCGCGGGTCATAGGCGGGCAGCGACTGCCCCTTGACCACGGGAACGCGTTTTACTCCCAGCTTCTTGCCGGTGGCGGCGGTGCCGTCCGCGATGGTCGCTGCGAGTTCGTCGTCCGAAGCAGCCTTGCGAAGCAATTCCATGCAGGTTTTGCCGTCGCCCCATTCAATGGCTCCACCTTCCATGGCCACGCCCAGGGCTCCGCCCATGTCGATGGTGTCCAGACCCATGTCGTCGCAGATGCGGTCCATGGTGGCGATGGTGTCGATATCCTTGATCAGGGTGTTGGCTCCAAAGCCCCAAACGGTCTCATACTCGAAGCCGGAGGTCAGGTATTTGCCTGCGGCGTCGACGTACTCCTGGGAGCACTGGATGACACAGCCGGGATGGCAGCCGTGCTTCACCTTGCCGCCGCGTTTTTCAATATTGGCGGCGATGGTCTCGCCGGAGATGTCCGCGGCATGCTCGAACCTGCCTTGGCGGAAGTTTTTGGTGGGCAGTCCGCCCGCTTCGTTGATGATGTTCACCAGGATGGCCGTGCCAAAGGCGGGCAGTCCTTCCGCGGTGACAGGATGGCCCTTGAGAATGCCGATCCATTTTTTGTTGATTGCCTTGAATTTTTCAGGGTCAGCGGATTTGACCATGCCGCAGCCTGCATCGTCGAGCACGATGGCCTTGACCTTCTTGGAGCCCATGACTGCGCCCAGTCCGCCACGGCCGGCGGCACGGGCCGGACGACCTTCAGGGTCGGAGAACTGGATGGAGGCGGCGCGGCGAAGCTTTTCTCCGGCAGGGCCGATGACCATGCCGCAGCACTTTTCGCCGTACCGCGCGCGGATCTTGTCCATGGAGTCATACGTGCCGAGGCCGACCATGTCGCCGGCATCTTCGATGCGGACGCTGTCCTTGTTGATGATGATGTTGCAGAAAGACCCGTCTTGAGGTTTGTCCTCAAGAATCAGGGCGATGATGCCCAGTTTGGCGAGCTTCTGGGCGAAGGAGCCGCCGGAGTTGGATTCCTTGATGGTGCCGGTGAGCGGAGATTTCGCTCCAACGGAAACACGGCCCGAGTTGGCGGCGGCAGTGCCCGTGAGCACGCCTGCGGCGGCGATCAGCTTGTTGTCCTTGGACAGGGCGTCGCAAGTGGGCGGCACTTCCTTGAGCACGACCCGGGAGGTCAGGGCGCGACCGCCCATCCCGGCATACTGGCCTGGTTCCTCAAAGGAATACTCTCTGGTGCGTGTGTTGATGCGAAGGATTTTCATGTCGTGTTCTCCTTTTGATCTATCGTTGCCGCGCCGTCGGGGCGCGGGGCAGTGGACCTGATATTGATCAAATGACACTACGGAGGAGGGGGTATGTCAATGAATTTAAATTATGTTTTTACCTGCATATTATTGACGTCGTTGACTTTTCCTGTGACGGTGAGAGCCCCTCGGAGGTTCACATGAAGAAGCATATTGCGCTTGTGGAGCTGGAATGCGCTGCTGGGGAGTTCGGCCTTTGGCAACGCTATTTGCTGAAAGGTGCGCGGTTTTCTGTCAGGGTAGGCGTTTCCCTTTGGGACATCTTGGTCGTCCAATTCGGATTATCGCCGGAATATGTGGAAGAAAGGGTCCGCACGATCTTCGTGAACGGTTGCCCGGTCGATGACCTGCATCTGGCCGTGGTCGACGACGGGGCGCAGATTGCCCTGGCCGGAGCCATGCCCGGCCTCGTAGGTGTTTGCATGGGACGAAACAGTCCTGTGGCCGGTTTTCGCAATGAGATTACCTATCATGCCCCCGATGCAAACCCGCGGCCTGGCGAAATCGTATTGAAGCTATTCAATACTGTGGCGCTGGAGATTGGTCCGAAACTGTTGGAATGGGGCATATTGCTGGACGGAAGGGATTTGGCGCAGCTTGTCGAATCGTTTCAGGATCAGAGCAAGCACTGGCGAGTACGGGTTGACGGCTGTGATTCGGAGTGTGGGGCTTTGGCGCGGCAGGAGGGGCTGGTCCGGTTGCGAATTGCCTTTGTTTGTTAATGAGGCGGGCGACGAGGGTGCTTTTTTTAGTCGCATTTCTGAACAGTTGCGAGTTTTTCCAGGGAAAATTATGCGGCCGGATGCTGGTGACAGCGTAGTAGGTTTTGTTGGATGAAATAACTCTCAATATCTTTTTATTTATGTTGCTTCATGTCATGGATGGAAAATGGGCAATGACAGAGAGGCAACAACCCAGCTCGCATATGAGGCTTTTTTCATCGCGCGTCAGCCGATCTTCAATCGCGCAAAAAATATTTACGGCTATGAACTGCTTTTTCGCCACAGCGCCACAGCGATCAGGGCAGCGATTCCGGATGAAGAGGTTGCTTCCTCAAAGGTCCTTGTCGATGGTTTTTCCATAGCGGCGAACAATATCGCCGGAGAAAAACGTTTCTTTGTCAATTTCCCGAGAACGATGCTTGTTGGCGAGGCCGCCACGACTTTGCCGCCGGAGCGTTGCGTAATCGAAATCCTGGAACGTGTTCCCCCGGATGAAATGGTTTTGAATTCCTGTCGCAAGCTTCGCGAGGCAGGGTATCTTTTGGCTCTCGACGATTACGCGGCACAGCCTGTTTTGGAAGCCTTTCTTTCCGAGGTCGATCTGGTCAAGGTGGACATACGAGAATTGCCTCGAGATCAATGGGGGGTGGTTCTGGACAGGCTCCGCCTGAACGGCGTGCGCGCCCTGGCGGAAAAAGTCGAGCAATGGGATGAATTCCAATATCTTCATGAACTTGGGTATGATCTATTTCAAGGTTTCTTTTTTAGCCGTCCCGAGATAGTCCAGGGCCGGAAGCTCCCTTCCGGCTTGCTTGCAAAGGTCAAACTGCTTAAGCTGCTCAGTAATCCTGCGGCCAACCTGGAAGATATACCGGAGATCGTTGCCTCTGATCCCGGGTTGAGTCTGCGTCTGCTTCGCTTCATCAATTCCGCGGCGTTTGGTCTGCGAAGCAAGATCAACTCGATTCCGCACGCAGTGGCCATGCTCGGGCTGCAGCCCATTCGGCGCTGGGCGATGATCGTGATTATTTCCGATCTGGATGGGAGCTTTAAGGGCGTTGAATTGACTTACATAAGCTTGCAACGGGCACGGTTCTTTGAGTTGTTGAGTGGTTTGGTCGGTTCGGCTCCTCATGGCCCGCAGAGCATGTTTATGTTGGGATTGTTGTCCAAGGTCGATGCCATGCTGGGGCAGCCCATGGGCGACGTGGTCGGAGGCTTGCCCCTGGAGCCGGAGTTGCTTGAAGCGCTTTGTGGTAATACGAGTAAAGGCCTTGAATGGCTGCAAATGGTTGAGACCATGGAGCGAGGCAATTGGCACGAAGCTTCGGTCATTATTTCGCGGTGGGGAGTATCCGGCCCCCTGGCGGCCAAGAGTTACCTGGATGCCTCCACATGGGCCGGGGAGAAAATCTGGGCCTTGTGATCTCATTCGAAGAGAACGTGTATTATGAGTATCGTCGTTAATCTTGCCATTTTCCCGATGGACAAGAAGGATCATTTATCGCCTTATGTCGCCCGCTCTCTGAGAGTGATCGAGGCCAGCGGGTTGCCCTATCAACTGGGCCCGATGGGCATGGCCATTGAAGGCGGTTATGACGAAGTCATGGCCGTGGTGCGGGACTGTTTCACTGCAATGGCTGCGGATTGCGACCGTGTGTATCTGTCGTTGAGCATGGACTACCGCAAGGATGGCGAGGGTCGCATTCAAGGCAAGGTTGGTTCTGTGGAACAACTTTTAGGCAACGATCTTTCTTTAACTCATGCAGGGCAAAAACCGAAGGGTTAGGTTTATGGGTTTCGCTGAAAATGTGTATTCCGACGTCATGCGTATCAGGGAAGCCAAGCCCCTGGTACTGAACGTGACAAATTACGTTGTGGCCAACACTACTGCCAATGCGTTGCTGGCTCTTGGAGCGTCTCCGGCCATGAGCCACAATCCGGAAGACCTGGAAGATCTGACGGTTTTCGCCGGGGCTCTGGTCGTTAATATAGGCACCCCGTCAAGTGAATTCTTGGAAGGTGTGGAAATGGCGGGCAAGGTGGCCTTGGGGCACAGTATCCCTGTGGTTCTTGATCCTGTCGCTGCGGGGGCGACCTCGATTCGTACAAAGACAGCCTTGCGTTTCATCAAGGAATACAAACCTTCGGTAGTGCGTGGCAATGCCTCGGAGATTATGGCTATTTCCGGCGCGAAGGGACGTCCCAAAGGAGTGGATTCCAGCCAGAAAGCCAATGAAGGCGTGGGCGCGGCTGTTGATTTGGCCAAACTGTTTTCTTGTGTCGTTTGCATCAGCGGGGAACAGGACTATGTCACCGATGGAGAGCGTACCATGGTGCTCTCCGGCGGCCATGCAATGATGCCCTTGGTAACGGGGCTCGGCTGCACGGCCAGTTCGCTGATTGGCGCCTTTTTGAGCGTGAACCTCGATCCTTTTCTGGCCACTGCGCACGCCATGGCCATCATGTCCACGGCAGGGCGTATGGCGGCCGACAGAGCCGAAGGCCCTGGTACCTTGCAACTGCATTTTTATGACATGCTCTACACATGTACCGCCGAGGATGTCGAGCGGCAGATACGTGCGGAGATGTTGTGATCAAGCCTGACTACGGCGTTTATCTGGTCACGGATCAGGCTTTGTGCCTGGGGCGGGATTTACTGGATGTCGTCGGGTTGGCCGTGCAGGGCGGGGCGAGCATTGTCCAGATCCGGGAGAAGCATTCGGATACGCGCGACTTCGTGGACTTGGCGCGAAGAGTCAAATTGCTTTTGGGTCCGCAAGGCGTACCGCTTCTCATTAATGACAGGGTGGATGTGGCTCTGGCAATCGGTGCGGATGGTGTTCACGTGGGGCAGAGCGACATGCATGTTGCCGATGTCAGGCAATTGATGGGCGCAGATGCCATAGTGGGGCTTTCCGTGGAAAATCTGGATCAGGTTCGTGCTGGAAATGCCCTGGACGTCGATTACCTTGGGGTCGGGCCGGTCTACGCCACGGCGACGAAGCCGGATCACAGTCCTCCATGGGGCCTGGACGGACTGAGGAGTGTCCGAAGCATATCACAACATGTGCTGGTGGCCATCGGTTCCGTGGCTGTCGAGAACGCATACGAAATAATGGAAACAGGGGTGGACGGGGTGGCTGTCGTCTCTGCTATCTGTTCGGCGCAATCCCCTGCACAGGCTGCCAGGCATTTGCGTGAGGTTGTGGCGCGGATTCGGTATAAGCGAAATACGTTTTGACCTCTTTTGGCTTTGATGCGAAGAGTAGAGGGAATTTTTAAAAATAGTATATTCTATAATTTGGTGTGGCTGCACCTCAAGTGCTTACATAATGTTTTTCCACCATGTTGCATGTTCCGCAAGCTCCCGCAAGCCAGCTTTCTCACAGTCCAAAGTCCCATCTGTATGTGATCTCACCCTTCTGGGCCCATAAAAGTAGGGTTTCACATATTTTGTGTCTGTGGTAGGTGCGTACATACTGAAGATTCGACATTCTACAACCTTTCAAGCAGCGGACGAAAATGGAACCGGAAATCGGAGTCATTATCGCGGATGCCCAACCTTTGGTCCGGTTGGGCGTTGAAGCTTTGGTGCGGCAACTCAACGGATTCACCGTGGTCGGAGAAGCCTCTGACTGGCGTGAAACGCAAGCGTTGGCCAAAGAGGTCGACGCCGAGTTGGCGATCATTGATCTGGGGCTGCCACATGGAGGCGGGGTTCGCTGTGTTCGGGAACTCTGCCAACTCAGGCCCGGGATTCGTCCCATAGTGCTCAGTACCCGGAGCACGGAAGATCATGTCTTTGCTTCATTGGACGCCGGAGCACGTGGGTATGTCCTCAAAGAAGATCCCCTGGAGGAACTCAGAAATGCTTTGCTGGGGGTTGCCCACGGCGACACCTATTTGAGCGTCAACACGGCTCATGAACTTGCCACCGGCTATCTTTCCGCGCGCAAGGCCGGAAAGGTCCCTACTGTGCTCGGCGTGCTGACTGCACGTGAGCGTGAGGTGTTCCATTTGGTGGGGGGCGGCAAGAAAAATCGTGAAGTGGCTGAGCATCTGTTCATCAGCATCAAGACCGTGGAAAAACACCGCGCGAACGTCATGCGTAAATTGCAACTCGATACCGCCGCCGATTTGCGCCAGCTTTGGAACAAGCTCGGCTTTGGAACCTGAATGCGGCCGCAGGGCCGAAGCCTTGTCCGTAACCACGCAACTTTACAAGTCAGGTCAACCGGTTTATGGGTTGCCGGTCCGTGTTGTCGCGGGCCGCAACTCCTACCCCGGATACCGCAATGAACCTGAAGCAAGCTTGGCTCGCCAGCCCTGGCCCTGATACCTGGAAAGAAGCCGGGTTGCTGTGGCTCAAGGGCGTCTGCATGGGGGCGGCGGACATCATCCCCGGCGTTTCCGGTGGCACCATTGCTTTCATCACCAATATTTACGACCAGCTCATGGCCGCCATCAAGTCGTTCGGGCTGGATGCTGCAAAACGTTTGCTGCGCCTTGATTTTTCCGGAGCATTGTCGTTGTTGCATGTGCGGTTTTTGTTGCCGCTGCTGCTCGGCATTGTCACGGCCCTGGTGGGCATGGCCCGGCTGATGCATCACCTGCTTGCCACGTATCCTGTTCAGGTCTGGGCGCTGTTTTTCGGCCTTATCGCTGCCTCCATAGTGGTCGTTGCCGGGCGTGTGGGGCAAGTGACCTTGACGCGCGTTGCATTCTGCCTTGCGGGCGCCGTGGGCAGCTATCTGCTCGTCGGCCTCATTCCCGTCACCACTCCGGAAAATTACGGTTTCCTTTTCCTGTGCGGGGCCGTGGCCATCTGTGCCATGATCCTGCCGGGCATCAGCGGCGCTTTCATCCTTTTGCTTCTCGGAAAATATGAATATGTGACCGGTGCGCTCAAGGCTCCCTTCAGCGGCGAAAATCCGCTGATCATCATTGTTTTCGCCCTGGGGGCGGGAGTGGGGATCATCAGTTTCGCCCGGTTGCTGCATTGGTTCATGCAGCGGCATTATGGACCAGCTGTAAGTTTGCTGACGGGATTTATGATCGGGGCCATGCGCAAGGTTTGGCCCTGGAAAGAAGTGCTGGAAACCCGGCTGGTCGGAGCGCGTGAAATAGTGATTAGCGAGCGGAATATTCTGCCTGCCGCATTTGATTCCGAAGTGCTTTGGGCTCTTGCTTTAATTCTTTTGGGTTGCGCGGCAGTGCTGCTTTTGGAGCGTTTGTCCAAGCCTGTGCAACCGCGCTGATATTTGCTTTCGGGATAATCCCCCCCGCATCTTTCCTCTGTTGGCACCTTTTCGGATTTACAGTAGGGTCCGAAATATGGGCTGTCCCATTGTTATGGCATCCCTGGTGCATGTGCCGATACGGAGTCCGAAGCCTATTGATCTAAGATTGTGGGGGCAGGGCATGATCGAGCCTGGAGTCCAGGTTGATTTTCTGAAACAAATCCAAGTGTCCTTCAATGAAGGGGTTCCTTCGGATGTGATTTATCACGTCCTGAAGAACTTCCTTTATGTTGCAATGCCCACGGTTCTCCTCTTTGTGATCATACGATATTATTCCTTCCTCTCCTTTTTTTGCCGCCGCGCCTGGGATATGCAGCGCAATGGCGCACGGCGGGGAAAAATAGCTCACTATATCCAACAAAAAGAACTGGCGGTGGGATTGTATCTGATCACGGGCAAGACCCGCCAGTATTTGGGCAATTGCCGGCTGTACCGCTTCAGCCGTAGTCGGATGGGTTTGAGCGTGACCAGCGAGATTCCTTCAAGTCTGCGGCGTGTGCTTCAGGGGAAAAAGGTGCTCTGCATCACCCGGCCATTCCGAGTTGGCCGACGTCGGCTGAACTCCTTTGCCTCATACGTTCGGCGAGTGCAGGTGCATGGCGGGCTGGTCCGTGGCTTGGTGTTGTTGACCCCGGATGAGTACATTTTCACTTCCAGGCGCAAGCGGCCGAGGCTGCGTATCCTGCGTGAACAGGGCGTACGTTTACGGGTCTGGAATTCCGCGAAAAAAGCAAGCTTTGTGCATGTCCCGCCGGACTACAAGAGTGTGGATTCGGAAGACCTGAACTGGAAAGCCTCGGCCGTGGCCACGGATATCTCTTCGGGTGGCATGAAAATGCGCTTGCGTCCGCAACGCAACAGCCCTGTATTCCTGGAGCAGGACGAACTCGTATTGGAAGTGCAGGTGTTCAATCCGGCGGACAAGAATTATCGCGCATTTTATCTGCTCGGCGTTGTGCGGAGCAGTGCACGTCTCAAGGGAGGGCTGCTGGCCGTTGGTGTGCAGTTCCGGGCGCAGGGAGAACGGACCGGGAATCGGGGAGTGCGCTGGCACTATGTGGACGAGGAGATCGGGCCGCTTCGGGTGCTGCTGAAATCCATCGTGCGTAGCGGGGCGTCCTGATTCGGTGTCAACTCTTCTTGCGGCAGTCCGGGCAGAGGCCGAAAAGGTACATCTTGTGGCGGCGGAGCGTGAAGTTGTAGCTCCGGGCCAGTTCTTCCTGAAGGCGCTCAATGGTCGGCTCGACGATTTCAATGTTTTTGCCGCATTGTTCGCAGATCAGATGGTCGTGGTGGTCCTGCCCGTAGCGCAGTTCGTAGCGCACCAGGCCGTCGCCGAAATCCACGGCCTCGGCAATGCCTGAATCCAGAAAAAGTTTGAGCGTGCGGTAGACCGTGGCCTGGCCAACGGCCGGGTCCTTGATTTTGACGTGGTTGTAGAGCTCCTCCGAGGAGAGGTGCCCGGCCGCGTCAATGAAGGTGGACAAGATCAGTCGCCGCTGGGGCGTCATCTTGAGGCTGCGCGCCGTGAGATAGTCGGCGAATGCTGTTTCTGGCGGTTTCATATCGTACTGTGCTTGCTGATTGTCTTTCTA
Organism: Desulfovibrionaceae bacterium; assembly: GCA_036541255.1. GTDB lineage: Bacteria > Desulfobacterota > Desulfovibrionia > Desulfovibrionales > Desulfovibrionaceae > Paucidesulfovibrio. Next base: position 12,203 of record JAZHDD010000018.1, read on the forward strand.
CAGTCGCCTTTCTAGGTAAATCCGGGCAAGGTGTCAAATGGTTGAGAACCGCAGGGCGGGTTTCGGGTTGACAGCGTGCGGGTTCTGCGCAAAGTAGGGACACCGCGCGAGGCGAGTGAATGGAGAGGTGTCCGAGCGGTTGAAGGAGGCGGTCTTGAAAACCGCTGACGGGGTAACTCGTCCGTGGGTTCGAATCCCACCCTCTCCGCCAAGTTGATTGTCAGGCCTAGGGAGTCGATCCCATGGATTTTAAGCCCAGGTTTTATTCTTGCTGCCAAGTCGCTGCGGCGAACCGGGAACGTGGTTAGCGGAAGATAGTTCGTTCCCGTATCTCCGGGGGCAACGTCAGACCGAAGCGTTTCAATTGCTTTTCGTTGAAGAAGAACTTCCCCCCCTGATCCATATAGGCTGGCGGTACATGCGGCTCCTTGCCTTCGAGGATATCCCTGGCGAGCAGTGCGGCATATCTCCCGTGCGTCTTTCCGAAGATGACATAGGAGCCGACGACCCCATCGTCGCCGACGGCATAATCTTGATAGGCAAAGACGGGCACCGGGCTGTTCTTGGAGGTCCAGCGAATCACTTCCTCCGTCGGAATGTGTCTTCCTGTATTGTCCTTCAACGCATGAAACAAGGGAATGGCGATCAGGTCATGGGTGGTCTGCTCTTTAACGGCGCGCCGCCATTCATTCCAATCCGACGCGATCAAGTATTCGACCTCTATCTTGTCGACAGTGACCATTCGTCTTTGGGCGAAGGTCGTATATATGACGGCTTTTGAGGTGGGGCTGGAGTCCGTGAGCACGAGGGCTTTTTGGGCCTCGGGCAGAATTCGCGCCAAGTGGCGTATCAAGGGAAACAAGGGGACGCGTTCGAGAATTCCTGTGACGTTTTCCGGGAGTTCGTCAAAGTATTCGCGCGGGTTGTTGTTGATGCCGAAAAAAACGACGGGTTTCGGTATTTCCGCGATGGCCGGACCGAGCATGCGCAGGGCATTGTCGTCGCCAAGCATGACTAGGTCGGGATCAAGTCGGCGTACTTCGGTCATGGCGGCTTTGGTTCTTACTGGGAATTCCGATTCCGGTATGCGCTTGGTGTCGAGATAAACAAAGTTAAGCAGGCAGCTATCAGAAAGAACAACGGAAATGCCCTGGTCACACTGCTGGACCCAGGGGAGTTCCCGATGGTAGCTGTGAATGATCAGGACGCTGTGGGGTTTTGCGATCGCTTCACCCCAAAATGCTGCCGTAGCCAACAGTGCAAGAATCAACGAGATATGTGTTTTCATCGGGTATACCTAGCTGAGAGTATGAAACATGCTAGCCGAGTGAGCAATTTTGGGCAATATCAATACATGAGTTGCGATGAAAAAAGAAAGTCTTGAAAATCGCTGACGGGGTAACTCGTCCGTAGGTTCGAAGTCCACCCTCTCCGCCAGTAAAATGATACAGGCTGTCCGTTTGGGCAGCTTTTTTTATTGCCGTAAGCCGCGCCAGTCCTTGACCATGTCCGCATGCAGCGGTAGAGAAGGGAAAATTCACCGCAACTCTGCGGGGGCCGGGAACACCATGAAACGCCTTGCTATCAGCATTTTTCTCCTCATCCACATTTGCGGAGCCGGGACAGCCTTGTCCATGGGGCCTGGCGACGAGCATTTTCTCGTGGGCTTGGAGCAGGACAGCCAAGGGCATACCGCAGAAGCCGTGGAGGCGTATACCCGGGCCATCAGCGCCAATGCCGACGACTACGAGGCCTATCTCAATCGTGGCGCGGCCTACATGTTATTGGACGATCTGGAGCACGCCCTGGCCGATTTCAGCGAGGTTATCCGGCTGCATCCCACGGACACGGACGCCTGGTACAATCGCGGTTCCTGCTGGGCCGAGCTGGGCAGTTTCGAGAAAGCCCTGGATGACTACGACCAAGCCCTGCGCCTTGATCCCACTGATGCGGATGCCCACTACAACCGGGGCTATGCCCTGATCCGCCTGAAGCGCCACGAGGAAGCCCTGGAAGATTTCCGCATGGTCCTGCGCTTGCAGCCCACGGCAGCCGACGCCCGTGAACAGTTGGGGCTGGCGTATTGGGAGCTGGGCAATCTGGATGCGGCCTGCCCGGAGCTGCGCGAAGCCTGCGAGCAGGGCACCTGCCAAGGCCTGGACATGGCCCGCGAACGCCACCGCTGCCGCTAGAAAAACAAAACCCTGCCCTCAATGAGGACAGGGCCTTGCGTCGGCGTCTCAGCCCGCAGCTATCCGTTTTTATTCACGATGGACCCGAGTCCGGCAAAGGCGCCGAGCACATCCTTCTGGAAGGAATAGGATGGGTCGGTGTCTCCGCTGATGGGGTCCGTGTTCATGTTGTCCAGAGTCCCGCTGACCACGGCGGCTCCCATGGTCTGCTTGTCGGCCAGGGGGGCGGCACCGCCGTCAGGGGCGGATACGCCCAGGCCGGCATGCGCTCCCAGCACCTGCTTCTGGAACGCATAGGATGCATCGGCCTTGCCGGTCATGGGGTCGCTGTTCAGAGTGTCCAGCGTTCCGCTGACCACGGCGGCTCCCATGGTTTGTTTGTCGGCGAGTGGATTCTGACCATTGCCTGCCTGGGAGCCGCGGTTTCGATTGCGCGCGGTTTCCTGGACCTGGCTGGTCGTTTTCACTGCAATTCCAAAGCTTGATCCGTCAATGGGGGATGTCATGATCGGTTCCCCTCCTCGCGGGATGAAAAAAGACGCCTCAACGTCTCTTATCGGCGGGGGAGAGGGAAATCTTTAGGGGGAGTGGGCGGTGTGATCAGCCCTGTTCTTCCTTGGCCTGGTCCCAGAGGGCGTCCATGGCTTCCATGTCCATGTCGGCAAGATCCTTGCCCTGGGCGCGCGCCATTTCCTCCATGCACGAAAAGCGACGCAGGAATTTTCTGTTGGCGAAATCCAGCGCGGCATTGGCTTTGATGCCTTTGCGCCGTCCCACTTCCACCAACGTGAAGAGGTAGTCGCCGAACTCCTGTTCCGCTGCTTCGGCGTCGCCTTTTGCCAGAGCCTCGCGCCATTCGCGCCATTCGGATTCCAACTGGGCTTCGGCCTGGGCGTCTTCTTGCCAGGTGAAGCCCACGCGGGCCGATTTGGAATGGATGCGGTAGGCCCGGAGCAGGGGGGGCAACCCCTTGGGCAAGGAATCGAAGACCCCCTGGTCCACACCGTTGTCGTCCTGTTTTTCAGCGCGCTTGATGCGTTCCCAGGCGCGCAGCTGCTCTTCCTGGTTCTTGAAATCCGTGTCGGCAAAAACATGCGGGTGGCGGCGGATCATCTTGGCCGCGTTGGCCCGCAGCACGTCTTCCAGGTTGAACCGGCCGCGCTTTTCCGCGAGATGGGCGATGAACAGCAGCAGAAAGAGCACATCCCCCAGTTCTTCCATTGTTTCGTGCGCGTCGTCCGCGCGGATGGCTTCCACCAGCTCAAAGGCTTCTTCCACGACATAGTCGCAAAGCGTAAGCGGGGTTTGCTTGCGGTCCCAGGGGCATCCCTCCGGACCTGTAAGCGTGACAATGACTTCCAGCAGTTTTTGGAATGCGTCGTGTGTGCTCATGGAATATTTTTTATGGTTGGATGATTAGCGGGGCATGCTGGCAATGAGCTGCTTCAGCGAATCCGGGAGCAGTCGATTGACGACCTGTTTGCCGGGTTCCAGCAAGGGCGCGAGCGTGGAATTCTGGAGCAGGGTAGAGTCCGGGGCCATGGTCTCCAGCAGCAGGACGCCGAGGATGCAGATCAGATAGCCCTCGATCAGGCCGAAGGCCGCGCCGAGTCCTTTGTCCAGAACCACGGCGGGGGTGAAGCTGAGAGCGCCGGACAGGAGCCGGGCAGCGGTCCAGGTCAAGCCCACCGTAACCAGGAAGGTGACCAGGGCGCTGACCGCCTTGACTGTTTCCGGGTTTTGGATGTGTACGGCCAGATGCGGGGCGATGTAGTGGCTGCCGTGCATGGCCGCGAAGATGCCGAGAAGCAGCGCACCAAAGGAGAGCGCTTCACGCAGCAGACCGTGGAACAGGCCGCGAAATCCGAACAGGATCAGGATGGAAAGTATGATGATGTCCACAGTGTTCATGAGCCCTCCGACCGCGTCGCGGCTAGGCCTGGATAGCATCCCGAGCCGTAAAAGGGAATACTGGACCGGGGAGGCCGGTCCGTGGACGTGTCTCTCTGAGTTCATAGAGCGTCTTGTGTCGTACCGGGAACTGGGCTACAGCAAGGACGAACTGCTGTCTTGTATGAGGGGAGGGATGCATGAAGCTTGTGAAGACCGAGTTCCCCGGGCTGCTTGTCCTTGAGCCGAGAGTATTTGAGGACAACCGGGGATTTTTTCTTGAGAGCTATAATCGCAATGTTTTTGAAGATAATGACATCCAAGTGGATTTTCTTCAGGACAACCATGCGTACTCCAAACAGAAAGGAGTGTTGCGTGGTTTTCATTTCCAGGCTCCACCCTATGGGCAGAGCAAGTTGGTCTGGGTGACGCGGGGGGCCGTATACGATGTGGTGGTGGATTTGCGTCTCGGTTCGCCTACGTATGGCAAGTGGAGCGGCTATGAGTTGTCCGCAAAGAATTTCAAGCGGTTATTCATCCCTGCTGGATTTGCCCATGCCTACATGGCGTTGAGCGTGCATACCGAGTTCATGTACAAGGTGGACGCGCCCTATGCCCCTAGCCACGAGGGCGGCATTCGTTGGGATGATCCCGATTTGGCCGTGAAATGGCCTTTGGCCGATCCGATTCTTTCCGACAAGGACAAGAAGTTGCCTTTGCTGTCCGAAATGAAGTCGCCGTTTCGTTATTCCACGGACGAAGAACGGAACCTTTGAGCAATATGTATCATAACGGAAGCTGCCGGGCTGAGAGTGTCGAGGAAGAGAGCGTGCGTGTCGCTTTAGCTCAAAGGCTATTTGTTGAGGTGATACGGTGAGATAGCAGGCCGGGTTAGTTTGGTGTGTATTTTCGTTCTGATGAATCTTGTTGTTATTATCCGAAATGAAAGGGGTTTTTGCTCTTGAACCGCGTTCGGAGACCTCGTGAATTTTTTCATATTCTCTTGACACGGAAAACTTCTGTGCCGTAAAGGAACGTAATTCATTTGGCCATTTTTCATGTTTTTTTTAAACTCGAGGAGTGATGGGGCCGGTTATGGAGGAAATGAGAGCATCGAAACAGTACGGTGGAGCCCTTCCGTTCCTGCTGGGTTTCCTGGTGGCGGCGGTGGCTGGCTGGGTGCTGTTCCCTGGCATTCTGTTTGAAAGCAAGGAACAGCCTTTCCGTTTCAGTCACAAAGTACACGTGGAAAGTCAGGGAATGGCATGCGAAGACTGTCACTACTTCCGTGAGGATGGCAGCTACGCCGGATTCCCCACCAACGAAGAGTGCGCTTCCTGTCACGATATCGGCGAGCCGCAGGAGCTGGTCGATGCCATCGTGGCCGTAGTGGGCAGCCCGGACAAGCTGGAGGATATCCTCAAGCAGGAAGCCGGGCCTGAAGAGTTGGACGGACTGTTGATGAGCACCGAGCCTGAAGACATCAAGGCCGAGCGTGCATTCATCGTCAAGTTCCTGGCTCAGGGCAAGGAAGTTCCCTGGTACAACTACCAGTTCCAGCCCGATAACGTTTTCTTCTCCCACAAGGCGCATGCCGCACTGACGTTGGCCCCGGCCGGCGGGCATGGAGAGGCCGAAGCCGCTGAAGCGGAAGAGGCGCCCAATTGCAATCTCTGCCATCCCAAGGACATCCATCTCGGCGACAACCCGCCGCCGTTCAAAGAGAACGTGCTGACCGGGTACAGCAAGATGACTATGAAAATGTGGGAATGCGAACGGTGCCATGCTCAGATGCACCAGAGCAACGCCTGCTACGTATGCCATAAGTAAAAGAGGGGTGCTGCAATGGGTTTGAATCGCAGAGCATTCATACAATTCTCCGTGGGTGGCACTGTCGGCTTGCTGTTCACCCCGGCTATCTGGAAAGTGACGGACGACGTGTCCATCTGGACCCAGAACTGGGGCTGGATTCCGACGCTGAAATACGGTGCCGTCGAAGGCGTGCCCGCCGTGAGCAAACTCTGTCCTTCCGGTTGTGCCGTGAAGGTCGAGACGGTCAAGGGCGAACCGTTCGCAACCAAGGGCGACGAGGACAATCCTCTGAGCCGGGGCGGCATTTGCCCGATCTGTAGCGATGCCGTTCCCATGATGTACAGTCCTACCCGTATTGCCGGTCCGCTGAAGAAAGTGGGCGAGGGCATGTACGAGTCCATTTCCTGGGAAGACGCAAAGGCCCTGCTGGCCGCCAAGCTTTCGGAAGCGGGATCTTCTGTGGCCGTGATTTCCGGTGACGATACCGGAACCGGCAACGAGGTCTTTTCCGGCCTGCTGGCTGCGCTTGGCAGCTCCGATTACTATATGATGCCCAGCCCGCAGATGACCGCTACCAAGGCCTGGAACGGTCTGATGGGCGGCGAGGGCCAGCTCGGTTATGACCTGGAGAACTCCGATTTCGTTCTCTTCGCCGGTGCTGACGGCCTGGATTCCTGGGGACCGAGCGTCGCCTACATGAAGGCTTTTGCCGCCAGCCATCCCACGGGCGAGGAGGCCTCGGCCGCTTACGTCTATGCCGGTCCTTCCCGCAACCACACATCGGCGGTGTCCGATCAGTGGGTGCCGGTCAAGCCGGAGGGCATGGCCGCCTTCCTGCTGGGGCTGGCTTACAATCTGATCACTGACGGCGCTTCTCTGGAAAGCGGTGATTTTGGGGGCTTGCGCAGCCTGCTTGCCTCCAAATACACCCCGGCTCAGGTCGAAAAGCTTGCCGGTGTGAGCGGCGAGGCTCTGGGCAAACTTGCCCGCCAGCTTCGTTCCGCTTCGGCCCCGGTCGTTGTCGCCGACTATGCTGGCGACCCCGCGGTTGCCGCTGCGGGTGTCATCGTCAACATGCTCCTTGGCCGTTTTAATGCCGAGGGCGGCATGGTGGCCCTTCCTGAAGTCGATACCGTGGTCAACTCGGCCCTTGGCCGTGTGGCCCGTTTTGAGAAGGACCTTGTGGCCGACGTGGCCAAGGGCGCGTTCGCTCCCAAGGTCTGTCTCGTCTATGACGCAAATCCCGTTTACGGCCTGCCTCAGGTCGGCGCAAAGGCCTTCGAGAAGGCCGGTTTCACCGTTGCGTTCAGCACTTTCAAGGATGAGACCGCTGCCGTGGCCGACTTGGTCCTGCCCGCGGCCCATCCGTTCGAACGCTTCGATGACCTGGTCAGTCCCTTCGGCGTGGCTGCCACAACCTACGTGGCTTCCTCCCCGGTGTACAAGGCTGCACTCGACGTGAAGGGTGCTCCAGACTTTGCCTTGGAGTTGGCCGCTGCCATGGGCTTTGACCTCGGTTACGAGACCTTCGAGGCCGTACTGGAGGACAAGGCCGGAACTGCCGATGCCGCAACCGGTACGGTAGGTTCCTATTCCGTTAATCTGGCCCTGCCCGCCCTGGCTGCAGCAGCAAAGGCCGGGGAAGGTGCTTTGACCCTGGATACTTACAGCCAGCGCTACATTGGTTGGTCCAACGTGGCCACCACCCCACACAATCCGCCTGCGATCCGCGACAACCAAATCAAGGGCAAAGACATGTACGTGCGCATGAATTCCGAGACCGCCAAGGCCAATGGCCTGAGCGAGGAGGCGCGCGTCAAGCTGTCCGCCAATGGTGTCGAGTGCATCGCCTTGGTGCATGTGGACGAAGGGGTCATGACCGGCGTGGTATCCGCCCCGTTGGGATTGGGACGCACTGCCTGGGATGAGTTCTCCGCGGGCAAGGGTGACAACGTCTACAAGATCCTCACCGTGAGCTCCGAGTCTGGTGGGTCCGCCTGGGCCGGCTCTGCCGTGACCATCGCGAAAATGTAGGGGGACCAAACATGCAAGTGAAAGAATTCAAATCCAAGTGGGGCATGGTCATCGACATCGACAAGTGCACGGGCTGCGGCGCGTGCATGGTGTCCTGCCAAGTCGAGAACAATATCGCCCCCATGACCGGCGAAGACAAACACAATCATCTTCAGATGATGACCACCAAGAGGGATGATCCCTCCAACAAGTTGCGGACCCTGACGTGGCTTAATGTCTACGAACTGAGCAACGGCAAGGGTTTCCCTGAACAGGATGTGGCTTTTCTGCCCCGTCCCTGCATGCAGTGCGGCAATCCCGCCTGCGTGCCTGTGTGCCCGGTCGTGGCCACGGACAAAAATGAAGAGGGCGGCATCGTCAGCCAGATCTACCCCCGGTGCATCGGCTGTCGGTACTGCATGGCGGCTTGTCCCTACCATGCCCGCTACTTCAACTGGTGGGATCCCCTTTGGCCCGACGGAATGGACAAGACCCTGTCCCCGAATACCTCTGTCCGTCCCCGCGGTGTCGTGGAGAAGTGCAACTTCTGTCACACCCGTCTGCTGAAGGCCAAGGATCGGGCTCGCGAAGAGGGCATTGATCCGAACAAGCTCCCGGACGGCTATTATCAGCCCGCCTGCGTCGAGGCCTGTCCGACCGGTGCCATCGTCTTCGGTGACCTCAAGGACCCCGAACACAAGGTGCATGATCTGGCCAAGGGCCCCAATGCGTTCCGCCTGCTTGAGAAGCTCGGCCTGGATCCCCAGGTCTACTACGTCAGCAAGCGCGAATGGGTCCGCATGCAGGGCGATAACCATGCCGCCGGCGATCACCGCGCCGCGGTCAAGCAAGCCTCTCAGGGCCACGAATAAGGAGGAGGGAACATGGATAGCAAACTCTTCCCGGAAGGTGCCAAGCGGTGTTCCTTCGGCCAGTATCTGATCTGGCTCGCATTCATCACGGCCATGCTGCTGTGGGGTGTCTACGCCGCCTTCCTGATCCTGTATAACGGGATCGGCGTCACCGCCATGGACAACTACTTCGGGTTCGCCCTCTGGATCACCTTCGACCTGGCGGTCATCGCCTTGGGCGCCGGTGCCTTCTTCTCGGGCTTCCTGAAATACATCCTGAAGATCAAGCAGTTGGAGAAGATCATCAACCTGACCGTCATTGTCGGGTTTATCTGCTACTCCGGCGCCATGCTTGTTCTGACCATGGACATCGGTCAGCCTGGTCGGGCTTGGTTCGGCTACTGGCACCCGAACGTTCACTCCATGCTCACCGAAGTTATCTTCTGCATCACCTGTTACTGCATGGTGCTCATTATTGAGTTCGTGCCCTTGATTCTTGAGCAGAAGCAATTGAACCAGAACAAGTTCATCCATGCGCTCGCGCACAACATGCATGTGCACATGGCCTTGTTCGCCGGTATCGGCACGTTCCTGTCTACCTTCCACCAGGGGTCCCTGGGCGGTATGTACGGCGTGCTCATCGGCCGTCCTTACGCGTTCCGTGACGGGTTCTTCATCTGGCCCTGGACTTTCTTCCTGTTCATCCTTTCCGCCGTGGCTTCCGGACCGGTCTTCACCGTGCTGGTGTGCACCGCCATGGAGAAGATCACTGGCAGGAAGCTGGTCGAGTACAAGGTCAAGGCCTTGATGGGCAAGATCGCCGGTTCCATGCTCTGCCTGTATTTGTTCTTCAAGTATCTGGACACCTGGGCCTGGGCGACCGACGTGCTGCCCCGCATGGGCTTCACCTTTGATCAGATGTTCTACCAGGTTATCTACGGCAAATGGCTGTTCTGGTCCGAACTGCTCGTGTGCGGTTTGGTTCCGGCCATCATGCTGATCGTCCCCGCGTTCCGCAACCGTCCCTGGATGCTGTACACGGCTGCGATTCTCGATTGCACGGGCATCGTTATCAACCGCTACGTCTTCACGGTTCAGACCATTGCTTTGCCGGTCATGCCGTTCGACAAGTGGTACACCTATGCTCCGAACTGGTCTGAGATCGCTACCAGCGTCATGATCGTGGCCTACGGCCTGCTGGTTCTGACCCTGTCCTACCGCTACCTGCCGGTCTTCCCGCAGGAACGGGAATTGAACAGCTAGTTCAGCTCGCTCGTTGAGTTCATGGGCCCGGCCGTTTACGGTCGGGCCTTTTTGTTTGTGCAGTGCTTGATCCTCCTGGGCTTTCATGCCAGGAAAGACACAACAAATAAGGAGATTGTCCATGCCCAATAAGAGTTTGGAAAGGTCATTTCTGGTTCGGGTTGACGAATGCGGTCAAGATGGGCGCGCCAGCCTTTCCACCCTGTTGAATTATTGCCAGGAAAGCGCTTGGCAACATGCGGAATCGCTCGGCCTTGGGCGGGAGAAACTGCTTTCCGACGGCGTAGCCTGGGTCATGACCCGGCTCCGAGTGCAAATCGTGGCGTATCCTGAACCGGGCGACCTCGTTACGGTGTATACGTGGCCGTCTGCAAAGGATCGATATGTGGCCTATAGGGACTTTGTCTTATCCGGTCCGAACGGTGAACTGGGGCGCTGCACCACGGCTTGGGTACACATGGACATCCATGAGCGCCGTATGGTGTTGCTTGAGTCCTGCGATTCCATGATGAAAAACCCTCTGGCGCGGGCATTGGAATTCACTACCCGCGCCGTTCCTCGTCTCCGGGGGTCGGACCGGAGCATGAAGTTCGTGACCCGGCGAGCCGACCTGGACGTTAATGGCCACGTCAACAACACTCGTTATGTGGATTATGCGCTGGAATCAGTACCGGGCCATGTGTCCTCGCAGGTATTTTTGCGTGAGATGGATGTTTCTTTTCGGCATGAATGCATGGCTCATGAGAAAATAGAGTCCTTATCTCAGGAAAATACGGAGAAAAATGGTTGGATTCATATGCTGAAACGTCTTTCGGATGACACGGAATTGATTCGAGCCGTCACGTTTTGGTCGTCTTGATGTGGTGTGAGTCTTGGTCAGCGTTGATGCGGTGACATGACAACGAGGAATAGAATAAACTGATCCTGGATGCTGGAGCACCATCGACAAGTTTTTTTTCTACTTTTTCGTCTGATTGGGATGAGCAATCTTGGACTTACAAAGAGACGTGGTGAAGTTTTAACCGTTCGTGGATGTATCTTTTGATGTATTATTCTCTTTGTTTTTTTTTCTGTGGTTTTTTCAATTTTAACTAAGTGTTTTAGTACAAAAAATGGTTTGTGAGCACGTCGTCCAGAACTGTGCATGCTCACCTTTGAGTTCAAAACGGCCGAGGATGTTGATTCGGAGCGGTCTAATTTGGCAGCCTGGCAGAGACGATATTTCAGACGTAACTCATTTTGGGCAACAAATATTTCTTGCCAGGCTTTTACTAGCGCATTTTGTTTGCCTGTCGTGTATGCGGTTTTTCACACCTCATCAGTCTGTGCGAGCCTGCCGTGTCAGGGAGAATCTCTTTCCCAGGTTTTCTTCTGTTTTTCTCTTTGGCGTTCGGCGTCATGGGGCGGAGTCGTTTTACGATTTCTGGTGCTTTTTTGGGGTTGTGCTTCCGGCTTTTTGGGTCTGTTACCGGTCTTTTCCCCGAGGAAAAGCTGAGAATGAATGCGGGATTATTGATTCAGCTTGTGTTTTTTGGGCTCCTTTTTTTGGGTTTTCTGCGCAAGTTGTTGATCAAAACTGACAGTAGAAACGATAAATATGATGTGTGCATGGCTTCTTCTGTGCTCTAAAATGGCACGAAACAGGGGGTGGATGGTACACTTTGATGCTGTATTCCGCCTAAAAAACTCTGTGCAAATTCGAAAAAAGTGATAAGGGCAGCTTCATATGCCGGAAGACGTCATCCGCCTTTTAATCTAGGCAGGCTCTCGCCTTTGTGGCTTTTCGGTCCTTGACTTTTCATCATTTTCCTATACTCTTTCGACTCCAAATTGTGTTTTTTACTCCTTTACCGAGGCTGCTTTTATTGGCGCGACTGCTCCACGCCCGGCCCGGAAGGACTCGCCTCAGTCTGGAGACTATCTTATGCCGATGATCGAAGTCAGAGATTTGCACAAATGGTATGGCGACTTTCATGTACTGAAAGGTATCAACGAAAGTGTTGAAAAGGGCGAGGTGCTGGTCATCTGCGGCCCCAGCGGATCGGGTAAAAGCACCTTCATCCGTTGCATCAATCGTCTCGAGGAATATCAAAAGGGTACCATCCTCTTTGACGGCAAGGACATTCACGATCCGGATGTGGACATCAATGCGCTCCGTTCCGAGATCGGAATCGTCTTTCAGCAATTCAATCTGTACCCGCATCTTACCGTGCTGAAAAATGTCACTCTGGCCCCCACCAAGGTCAAGGGAATGGACAAAAAGGCTGCGGAAGAACTGGGTTTGGCCCTGCTGGACCGCGTCGGCATTCACGAACAGGCCAACAAGTACCCGGCCGAACTTTCCGGCGGTCAACAACAACGCGTGGCCATTGCCCGTGGTCTGGCCATGGAGCCAAAGGTCATGCTCTTTGATGAGCCCACTTCCGCCCTGGATCCCGAGATGATCAACGAAGTCCTCAATGTCATGAAGGACCTTGCCCGCGACGGTAAAACCATGCTCTGCGTTACGCATGAGATGGGCTTTGCCCGCGAGGTTGCCGATCGTGTTATCTTCATGGATTACGGCGAGGTGGTGGAGCAGAACACTCCCAGCGAATTCTTTCGCAATCCCCAACACGAGAGAACCAAGCTGTTCCTCAAGGAAATTTTGTAGTTGACGCCGTCGACAACGGTGTTTTGAACCTTAATTGTCAGGAGGGAATATGAAGAGATTGAGTGTTGTTCTCGCGCTTATTTTGGCGCTGGTGTTCAGCGTTTCCGCGGCCAATGCCGGAAAACTTGAAGAGATCAAGGAGCGCGGCAAGCTTATTTGCGGTGTCAAGGATTCCGTGAACCTCTTTGGATTTGTCGATCCGAATACCAACGAACTTGTCGGTCTCGACATCGACATCTGCAAATACATCGCCGCCAAGCTTGGTGTGGGCGTGGAATTCAAGGTCGTGACTTCCAAGAACCGCATCCCCATGCTTGCGCAGGGTTCCGTGGACCTGCTGGCCGCCACCATGACGCACAAGCACGCCCGTGAAGAGAACATCGACTTCTCCATCACCTACTTCATGGATGGCCAGAAGCTGCTCGTGGAAAAGGGCGCCGGGATCGCCTCCACGGCTGATCTGGCTGGCAAGAAGGTTGGCACCGTGAAGGGTTCCACCTCTGAAAAGAACATCAAGGCGGCCCAGCCTGCTGCCAACGTCATCTCCTTTGACGAGTATCCGCAGGCCTTCCAGGCTCTCAAGCAGGGCAAGGTCGTGGCCGTGACCACTGACTCCGGCATTCTGGCCGGCCTGAAGGTTGGCGACGACAATCCCGAGAAGTGGGAAATCGTTGGTGAATTCTTCGCCTCTGAGCCGTATGGCTTGGGCGTGCCCGAGAATGATTCCGATTTCCGCGACTTCGTCAACCTGACCTTGAACGAGATGTGGCTGGATGGAACCTACCAGCAGATATTCAAGAAGTGGATGGGATACGATCTTCCCGCTGGTTGGGAAATGGAACAGTGGCCCATGTAGTCTGCTGATTGACGTTTTCGGGCCGGGGGCGCGCTTGCGTGCTCCCGGCACCTTCTGGAACACTTCAACAACGGACTTGAGCCTTGCAGTATAAGTTCAATTGGATTGCCACCGTTTCCGGTGAGCCCTTGGAATGGCTGAAACTTGGTTTTCTCACCACTATTGAAATTTCTTTCATAGCCATTTTCTTTGCCATGATTCTGGGGATCATCATTTGTGTTTTGCGTATGACCAAGGCCAAACCGTTGGTCTGGTTTTCCGTGGGCTATACCGAGTTTTTTCGCAATACGCCGCTACTGGTGCAGATATTCTTCTGGTACTTCGGTGCCGGCGTTATCTTGCCTGACGGGCTGAACAGCTGGATCAACCAAGTATACACGTGGTTCCCCGGCCCCTACAGCCTAGGCGGCGCCGAATATCCGGGCGAGTGGCTGCTGATTTCCTCGGAAACCGTGAGCTGCATCATCGCCCTGGCCGTGTACACTTCGGCCTTTATTGCCGAGGAATTGCGCGCCGGTATTTTTTCCATCCCCAAGAACCAGCTGGAGGCCTCGCGTGCAACTGGCTTGACGTTTTTGCAGGCCTATCGTTTCGTGATCATGCCTCAAGCCATCCGGATAGTTATTCCGCCTTTGATTTCCCAGTTTTTGAACCTGATCAAGAACTCCTCCTTGTGCATGGCCATCGGCGTAACCGAATTGGCCTATCAGGCCACGCAAATCGAGTCCTATTACGGCCTGGCCTTCGAGGGGTTTACAGTGGTGACGCTCATCTATCTCGCCGTCTCCCTCATCGTCTCGTTCGCCATCAATATGTACAACAAGCATTTCATGCTTCAGGTGAAATACTAGGGGGATCGGAACGTGTCGTATTGGGATGTCGCTGCTGATCACTGGGGACTTGTCTGGGATAACTTGGACTATTTCCTCTGGGGAGCCGCCAAACTGACGGACTCCTTCCCCTTTGTCCAAAATATCGGCGGCCTGGCCGCCAGCATCGTGCTCGCCGTCTTGGGTATTTTCGGCGCGTTCTGGCTGGGCCTGGGCGCAGGATTGATGCGTATTTCGCGCAACAACTGGCTTAAGATTCCGGCCTTGGTCTATGTCGAAGCCATTCGCGGCACACCGCTGCTGATGCTGATCTTCTGGTTCTTCTTTCTCATGCCGATTCTCTTCGGCACGACTCTGCCGGGTTTTCATTGTTCGCTCATCGCCTTTACTGTTTTTACCTCGGCATACATCGCGGAGATCGTTCGTGCGGGCGTGAACGCCTTGCCCCGCGGCCAGATGGAAGCGGCTCGCGGTTCGGGATTGAGCCATGTGCAGGCCATGCGCTTCGTCATTCTGCCCCAGGCCTTGCGCAACATGATCCCGTCATTTGTGAACCAGTTTGTTTCGCTGACCAAGGACACATCGCTGGCCTATATCATCGGCGTGAACGAACTCATGCGTACGGCGGTCCAGGTGGACAATCGCGAGACCCGGGCCTCCTTTGAAATTTATATCGCCATAGCCATCCTGTATTTCCTGGTCTGCTATGTGTTGACTTCCTACAGCCGACGACTGGAAAAGAAGCTTGCGCGGTATCAGGCGCGGGAGAGTTGAGAGGGAGGAGGCCGGCCACGTCCATCGCGTCCCTGATCGACCATA
>JAZHDD010000019.1:0-27361 GCA_036541255.1 Desulfovibrionaceae bacterium
TTTTTCAGCTCGGCGCTCAAAAAGCCGCCCAGGCGCTCCTGCTCCTTGTACATGGCCTCCTGGAGGCGGGTGATGGTGGCCTGGAGGCGCTGGTCGCTTTCCTCTCCGGGATTCTCGTTGCGGTTCTTTTCCGCTTCCATGAGTTCGGCCATGAACTGCTTGTTCATGTCGCCGAGGTGAGCCTGGATGCCCGCCACAAGCTGGCTTTCCTTCTGAACGCGGGCCAAGTCGACCACGGCGATTCCGCCGGTTTTTTCAACCTTTTCATTGCAGGCCGCGAAAAGCGGCAGAATCAGGAGCACAAGGAACAGGAATTTGCGGGACATGTTGTTCTCCGAATGGTTCAGGTGCGTTTAGTGTTCCAGCCGTGGGAAGCCAGGCGTGAGCCGTTGGCCGTCAGCAGCAGGCCTTCCACTCCGGGAAGCGTGTCAATCAGTTTCAGTCCCTGTCCGGGCGGGGACACAAAGAGCGCCGTGGACAGGGCGTCGGCGTCGGCCACGTTGGCCGCACGCACGGTGGCGCTAGAAAGGCGCAGGGGCGAACGGCCCGTGCGCGGGTCAACAATATGATGCGTGAGGCGGTTCTCGCCAAACCAGACCTCGTAGCCGCCCGAGGTGGCCAGGGCGCCGTTGCGCAGCCGGATCACGTCCGTGAAAGGCGTCGCCTCGGAGCCGGGGTTCTGCACGGCAATGGCCCAGGGACGCAGCGCGCTGCGTCCGCCCGAGGCGCGGATGTCGCCCCCGGCGTTGACCAGGTGGTTTTCCGCCCCCATCTCCAGCAGGGCGGCGCTGGCAGCGTCCACGATGTGGCCTTTGGCCAGGCCGTCCAGGGTCAGGCCCATGCCTTTTTTGCCCAGCTCCAGCGTGGAGGCGGAAAGGCGCAGGGCCGAGAGGTCCACCAGGGGCAGAACCTCGTCCAGCTCGCGGTCGTCCACCCGGACTTCCGGGTCTGTGGCGGCCCTGGACGCGAACAGGTCCAGCAGCGGCTTGACCGAGGGGTCAAAGGCTCCCTGGCTGATTTCGTGCTGTTCGCGGGCGCGGCCCAACAGGCCGGTCAGTTCCGGGGGCGCGCCATGGAGCACGCCCTGGTCGTTGAGCACGGACAAGGGCGAGGCCGCATCGAACCGGTCAAAGACGCGGATCAATTCGGCCATGCGTGCAAAGCCTCTTTCCAGGGCCTCCTCGCAGAAGTCCTGGGACGGGTGCACCACGCTGATGCTCACGAATGTGCCCATGAGCGCACGGGTCGCCGTGGCAATGCGGGCCTGTTCCTGGCGCGTCAGGGCCAGTGCCGGGCCCGGGCAGATCGGGAAGGCGGCAGCGGCAAGCCCCATGGCTGCACAGGCCTTGAGAAACTCTCGCCGGTTTGGTGCCTGGCGGGGCATGTTTCCTCCTGGGTTGAAGGCCCATCAGCCTAAAGAAACAGTTCGGGCTTGTCCATACAGGGCATGATAAGGAAATGCAAAAGAGTGCTTCGCCGGTTGACCTCGCCCCCATGGGCCGACATAATGAACAATAGGCACAACCCGTGGAGGAAGCCATGAAAAAAGTGCATGTTGTCATCTGGTTGGGCCTGGCGCTTTGCACCGTGGCCGTTTTGGGGCCGACTGTATCCGAGGCGCGCGAGGAGCTGGTGCGCAGGGCGGACAATGTATTTTTTTGCGTGGACGCATCCGGGTCCATGATGTCCCAATACAATGGCGGCAAACAAACCGACCTTGCCGTGGCCCGGGAACTTGTGCGGAGCTTCACCCGCGCCATGCCCGACATGGGCTTCAAGACATCCCTGTACCGTTTCGCCGCGTTCGAGGAATTGCTGGCTCTTAGGCCGCACGACCAGGGTGCGTTCGAGGAGGCCCTGGGCAAGTTGCCCGAGCGGGTGGCTATCTTCGGCAACCGCACGCCCCTGGGTGACGGCCTGTACGACCTGGCATGGCCCGTGTCCGAAGTGCCCGGCCCCACCGCCGTGATTTTGTTCACGGACGGCGGTCAGAACGAGGGAGAACCGCCCCTGCCCGTGGCACAGCAGTTGTACGACAACTACGGCATCTGTCTGCATGTGGTCAGCTTTGCCAACAACGCCTGGGAACAGGCCGTGGTGGACGAGCTGGCCGGGCTCAACCCCTGCACGGTCAAGGCTTCGGCCAAGGATCTGCATGATCCGGCGGCCATGGAGGCCTTTGTGCGCGAAGTGTTGTTGACCACCCGCACCGTGGCCGACCCGACCCCGCCTCCTGCTCCGGTGCGCGAGTTCCGGACCGTTGCCGTGGACATGCTCTTGAATTTCGACCTGGACAAGGCCGACATCAAGCCCGAGTTCCGCGAGGAGTTGGCCAAGACCGGCGAACTCATGCAACGCCATCCCGAGACCACGGCCCAGATTCTGGGCTATGCCGACGCGACCGGCAGCTATACCTACAACCTGCGGCTTTCCCGGGCCCGGGCCATGAGCGTGCGTGATGCCTTGTCCGAAATGTTCGGCATTGATCCGGACCGGCTGGAAGTGGTGGGCTACGGCGAGAACTATCCTGTGGCGAGCAATGCCTCGGAGCAGGGCCGCAGCCGCAACCGCCGCGTCACGGCCTACGTGCGCGGCTGGTATGTGGAAGAACGCTGAGGCTGTTGTCGCCAATCGTCCCTGCAGGCGCTCCGGATCATTGTCCGGGGCGCTTTTATTTCTGGTCGGCCAGGGCAGGGAGAAGCAGTCCTGAAGGGTCGCGGTTTATCAGCGCGCGGCAGAAGCGCAGCTCCTGCTCCTGCTCCATGGCCAGCTTGCGGGCCAGGCGCAGCTCCTCAAGTCCCTGCTTGGTCCGGTAGGCGCGCAGGTTGGTGAGCCCCGCTTCCAGGCCCAACCGCCAGTCCTTGGGACGATGCAGCGTCAGCAGCGACAGAAAGCCCAGCCGGGCCTGCTCCTGGCCGGGCAGCCGGGCCAGCAGACCGTCCATTTGCCGGATCAGATCGAGATTTTCCGGCTCCAGTGCCAGGGCCGCGGCTAGGCATTCCAGTGCGGTCGAGGGCACTTGCCTGTTCTCGTCAAAGACCAGCCCGCAGTTGATGATGCGCTCCTGGGCGCGGAAGAGCGCGGCCCAGAGCCGATACAGCTCGAACGGGGAGGCGGGTTTGCGCGGATGCGCCGTCTGGGTCGCCTGCTCGTGGCGGTACCAGAAGGCCTTGGCTCCGTCCCAGTCGCCCATGCGCAGGGCCGCGAGGCTCGCGGCCGCGTCCACTTCCAGTTCTCCGGCCAGACATCCGGACGAAAGCAGCCGCCGCAACAACTGTTCCGCTTTGTCGCGCTGGCCGGACTCCACCAGCACACGCAGGCAGAGTGCCGAGCTTTCCGGGTCGTCCTGCCGGGATTCCAGCAGGGAAAGGGCGTGCTCCAGGTCAAACTCCAGGCGCCCGCCGCGCCAGAGCTGGCAGGCAGCCAGGGCCAGCCATTTGTGAGCTTCGGGGCCTTTGACCGCGGTCCTGGGCGTCTGGCGCAAGACGTCGGCAATGCGTTTTGCGCGGTGAGCGGGCAGATGCTCGGCCTGGAGGCGTTCCCATCCGGCCCGGGCCACGGCAACGGCCTGGGCTTCCCTTTTGGTGAAGCGTTCCAGCAGGCTGCTCAGCTCCAGGGAGTGCTCGTAAACCAGGGTTTCCTTTCCCGGCTCGAAGAGTTCGTCCTGGTCCGGCCCCAGGGCCTGCCCGATCACGAGGCAGCCGCAGGTGACGGCCTCGAACAGCCGGAAATTGACCTCTCCGAGAATGGATTCGTTGGGCACAATGCGCGTGCGCACATACAATTTATACATGGACGCGGTGTCGAGCCCGTCCAGGTGCTGAAAGCTTTCGGGGAACCCTTTGTGGAGCAGCTCCACGAAACGGCCGCGCAGAGGGCGTTCCGGCGTGACCCGGCCCACAAAGCACAAGCCCACGTCGCGCTTGGCCCAGGGGGTCCAAGGCAGGGCGTGGCCGTACCAGGGCAGCCAGACCACGTTGGCGGCGCCGTAGCGCTTGAGGTCCGAAATCCAGCGCCGCTGCGTGCTGAAGAGCACGTCGAACAACCTGCCGTATGCGGCGTGCCAATAGGCGTTGAGGTGCGGATCAACGGCCCAGTAGGCCTTGACGCAGTCCAGCTCGCCCAGTCCGCCCAGCAGGACGCGATCGTTCAGCGTTTCGGTCTGCAAGAGGGCGTCAGCCTGGAATCCCTCGCGTTCAAGAATTTCCGGCAGGTAGGGAGATTCTCCGGGCTCGGGCCGCAGGGAGAGGATACTGTGCCCCTGGTCCGAAAGAGCCTTTTCCACGGAAGCAGGCACATTCACGGTGCAGATGCGCAAGGCCTCTCCCTGAGAGATGCTGGCTTGGTCTTTCATGGCCGCACTATACGCTTTGAAGCGGCCAGGGGTAAACCGGAAAAAAAAACAGGGTGGAAAGCCCTCATTGATTATGGATAGTTGCAGATAATGGTGATTTTTGCGTTGTATAACCTGCCGGATTTGCGAGTATAAAAACAACGGGACAAGCCCTAAGTAATCCGCGCGCCCTTCCGATAAGACCACATCGGCGGTTCCTTTATGGGGAATTCGTCTGGGCGGGAAACGACCACCCGCCGAATCGGACGAAAGGGATGTCGTCAAGATACCCAAGGAAGGGACCCGGAGGGGGAGTAAATCCCCCTCTTGAACCAACAGGCCGCCAAGGGGAGGGGCCAATGAACGAGTATGGCAGAGGAGAGACGCAGCGCGCCCGCGACGAAGAACTCGACAGGGCTAAGTGGTGTCGTCTGGACGCGGAGGACCGCACGGACAAGTTGCGCCGTCTCAAGGAACAGATTCGGACCGGAACCTACAAAGCCGACATTAAGGATATCGCGCTTCAGCTTGCCGCAGCCATGGAACCCATGGTCTAGGCCGCGTAATCCGCACCAACCTTTCCTTTTTTAATTTTTCCCCCAGGAACAAACAGCTCGCGGGCCTGCCCGCAACGCACAGCGGTAATTTTCGTCACAGGATTTTCGCTTTCCCTTGCGTGCGGAGTGTGGCATTTCTAGAGTAAGTGTAGAACCACACAACAGGAGGCACCTGCTTGGAACCACTTTTCCTGACTCCGTAGCGCGGCGATTGGCACCGGCCCGGTGCGGTCCGTGACAGGGCCGCGGGGCGAGCCGTTATTGAACCCCTAACGGAGCGAGAATGTATGGCTGAAAAGCGATTCGTCCTCGATACGAACGTCCTCATCGAGAACCCCAAGTGCATCGTTTCCCTGCGCAACGGCCAGGAAAACAAAATCTTCGTCCCCTACACCGTCCTTTCCGAACTCGACAAGCTCAAGAAAGACAACCGCATCGGGCACGTTGTCAGTCAGGCCGTGCAGACCTTGCTGCGCGACGAACTGGTGGCCGTACTGGACCCGGGCTATGCGGGGCAGCTCAACGACGAATGCCTGGATGACCGCATCCTCAAGGAAGTCCAGCAGGCCGGCATTGCCGAGCCGATCCTGATCACCAACGACCGCATCCTGCAACTCAAGGCACGGGTCAACGGCATCAGTTGCGAAGGCTACCATGATTCCGATCCGTTCCGCTCCGAATCCCAGCGCTACACGGGATTTCTGGAGGACGGCGACGAGCCCGTGGCCAACAGCTTTGTCTGGGATGCGGGCACGCCGGTCTTCAACGGTCCGGGAGGCCCCCGGCCCATCAACTACCAGCACGAGGTCTGGGGCGTGCGGCCGCGCAGCGTCTATCAGAATCTGGCTCTGGAGCTGATGCTGCATCCCGATGTGGATTTGGTCTCCATCCAGTCCGAGGCCGGGTACGGCAAGACCTTCCTTTCCCTGGCCGCGGCCCTGTATCTGGTCCTGGAGAAGAAGGACAACCCTTACCGCAAGATCTATCTAGTCAAGCCCGTGGTGGAGATCGGCTCCAAACTGGGCTATCTGCCCGGCGACGTGGAAGAGAAGATGCTGCCGTACATCCGCTACGTGCACGACCTGATGCTCAAGCTGCACGATGTGCGTCCGGCCAATCGCATCTTCATGGACCCCACCGCCGACAACCTGCGCTTCAACCCCAAGCGGTTCGAGGTGCAGCCCATCGCCTTTATCCGGGGCATGAACATCGAGAACGCCGTGGTCATCGTGGACGAGATGCAGAATCTCTCGCGCAATGAGACGCGGGCGCTGCTCACCCGCATGGGCGAGAACGTCAAGTGCATTTGCCTGGGCGATACGCGGCAGGTGGACAATCCCTATCTGAACGAGTCCAACAACGGCCTCAACTGGGTGGTCAAGAAGCTCAAGGGCTACCGCAACTACGGCCACATGGTGCTGAAGGGCGAGCGTTCGCGCGGGCCCATCACGGACATGGTGCTCAAGAGCAAGTTGTAGAAGCGTATATGAATGGAGAAAGAGCGAAGGCCGCGCAAGCGGCCTTCGTACGTTTGCAAATCTGATGTCCGGGATAGGAAAACCGATGGAATTCTGGTACGGATGACGCTCGGGACCGCGCCGGACAGGCCGCTGCGGTCATGCTCATGCCCCGTTATCCTTTCAGGGAGGAGTGCCATGCGATCCAGATGCGCGATTCTTGCCGTGGCGGCGTGCCTGCTGTTGTGCCTTGCCGGAACCGCTGTTGCCGAGGAGTTTTTCGGGCCGAGAATTCCCACGACCTATTTTGCCACGTCGGGCACGGGCCAGTCCGACGAAGGCATCCCGCCGGATCCCTACGAGACGTTTTCCTATGATCTGGCCTTGCAGGAGGCCGGGATCGAGAATTTCAACGTGGTCTACTATACTTCGGTGTTGCCGCCCGAATCCCGCGAAGTGTCGTTGGATTCGGTGCGTTCATCGTTCCGGCACGGCGCCGTGCTGGAGGCGATCATGGCCAAGGCGGGCGGTAAAAAGGGCGATACCGCGGCCACGGGCGTGGGCCGGGTTTGGGCCGAGGACGCCCAGGGCAAGTATATCGGCGGGTTCGCCGCGGAATACGAATTCGTCTACGAAGGCCAGCTTGTTTCCAAGGAAAAGGCGTACGCTGAGGCCAAGGCGCAACTGACCAAGTCCCTGAACCACGAGTTGAGCATTCGCGGACTCAAGCAGCGCGGCGAAATGGTCTTTACCATCACGTCCATCCAGATCGAAAAGAATTACGGCATGGCGCTTTCCGCTTTGGGGTTCATCGGCTTCATCTATCCGGACCCGCCCAAGTAAATCATTCAACATTGCGATTCTGTGACGGGCCGCCTGTGGGGCGGCCCGATTCCTTTGTTGTGGGGCCCGTCTCCGGACGTAGGGCGGAAAGGGAGCGCTGTTGACATGCCGGGTCAGGGCAGGGGGCCGGTCTTGTCTTTTCACGGTAACTCTGGCAAGCAAGGCTGGTTCGGAAACCATTCGCAGGCGAGAAATAATGATCGACAGCAAATCCAGTACGCACGAGGGGATCTTTCCCCGGTCCATCAGCCGCACCCAGGCCCGGGACACGGGCATGGCCATGACCCTTATCTGCCTGATCGTCGCCGTCATCACCAAGAAGCCGGTGTGGACCTACGCGGCCCTTGCCGTGCTGGTGGTCAACATGACCGCCCCCATGGTTTTCAAGCCGGTCGGTTATCTCTGGTTCGGCCTTTCCGGGCTCTTGGGCGCCGTGGTTTCCCGCGTGCTGCTCACGCTGCTGTTCTTTGTCATGGTTACGCCCATGGGCCTGGCGCGCCGCGCCCTGGGCAAGGACACGCTGCGCCTGCGCCAATGGAAAAAGGGGCCTGGCTCGGTGTTTGTAAGCCGTGACCATGCCTACACCCCCAAGGATATCGAACAACCCTTCTAACGGAGAACTTCTATGGATTTTCTGCGCGATCTCTGGGCCTTTCTCAAGGTCAGGAAAAAGTTCTGGCTGCTGCCCATCGTGCTGACGCTGCTGCTTTTCGGCGCGTTGATCGTCTTTGCCGGCGGCTCGGCCATCGGCCCGTTCATTTATACCATCTTCTAGGAGCCCCGGCATGCCCGAAGCGATTCTCGGCCTTTCCGCCTACTACCACGACTCGGCCGCGGTGCTGCTGGTCGATGGCAGGATCGTGGCCGCGGCCCAGGAGGAGCGCTTCACCCGCAAGAAGCACGATCCGGGCTTTCCGGCCAAGGCCGCGGCCTACGTGCTTCGGGAGGGGGGGCTTTCCCTGGACGACCTCGAAGCGGTCGCCTTCTACGACAAGCCCTATCTGAAGTTCGAGCGGCTCATGGAGACCTACCACGGCTTTGCGCCGCGCGGACTCACGAGCTTTCTTTCGGCCATCCCCGTCTGGATCCGCGAAAAGCTGTTCATGCGCAAGATGCTGCATGAGGAGCTGGCCAAGATCGGGCCGGGCAAGCCCCGGCTGCTTTTCCCGGAACACCACCTTTCGCACGCGGCCAGCGCGTTCTATCCCTCGCCCTTTGACGAGGCCGCCATCCTGACCGTGGACGGCGTGGGCGAATGGGCCACCACGACCATCGGCACGGGCCGGGGCAAGGACATCACCGTACACCGGGAACTGCAGTTCCCGCATTCGGTGGGCCTGCTCTATTCGGCCTTTACCGCTTTTTGCGGCTTCCGTGTCAACAGCGGCGAATACAAGCTCATGGGGCTTGCGCCCTACGGCAATCCCACTGCCGAGCGCGTGGAGAAGTGGAAAAAACAGATCCTGGATGAGTTGGTGGACCTGCGCGAGGACGGTTCGTTGCTGCTGAACATGGACTACTTTGATTACGCCACGGGCCTGACCATGTGCCGCAACGAGAAGTGGGCCAAACTGTTCGGCATTCCCGCGCGCCAGCCCGAGAGCGGGATCGGTCAGGAATACATGGACATGGCCCTGGCCATCCAGCAGATCACCGAGGATATTGTGTTCCGTCTGGCCGAGACCGCCCGCGAACTCACGGGCTGCGAGAATCTCTGCATGGCGGGCGGTGTGGCCCTGAACTGCGTGGCCAACGGCAAGCTGCTCCGGCGCGGCACGTTCAAGGACATCTGGATTCAGCCCGCTGCGGGCGATGCCGGCGGCGCGCTTGGCGCGGCCCTGGCTGCCCACCATATCTGGAAAGGCGCGGACCGGCCTTCGCCTCAGGGCAAGGACACCATGCGCGGCTCCTATCTGGGGCCGTCCTTCAGCACGGAAGCCTGCCGCCGCATCTCCACGAAGTACAACGCGCCTTGCCGCGAGTTCGAAGATTTTGATGCGCTCTGTTCCGAGGTGGCCCGGCTGCTGTCCGAAGGCAATGCCGTGGGCTGGTTCCAGGGCCGCATGGAATACGGTCCGCGTGCTTTGGGCGGCCGTTCCATCCTGGGCGACCCGCGCCATCCGGAGATGCAGAAGAAACTGAATCTGAAGATCAAGTACCGCGAAGGGTTCCGGCCATTCGCCCCGTCCGTGCTGGAAGAGTCCATCGCCGACTATTTCGAGCTGGACCGGCCTTCGCCCTACATGCTGCTGGTGGCCCAGGTCGAGGACTCGCGGCTGAAACCCCTGCCCGAAGGGTACGACGGCATGGCCATGTACGACAGGCTCTATGTGCAGCGTTCGGACGTGCCCGCCATCACGCATGTGGACAATTCCGCGCGCATCCAGAGCGTCAGCAGGGAGACCAACCCCCGCTATTGGCAGCTCATAGAGGCCTTCCGCAAGGAACAGGGCTGCGGCGTCGTGGTCAACACCAGCTTCAACGTGCGCGGCGAGCCTATTGTCTGCACGCCCCGCGACGCCTACACGTGCTTTATGCGCACCGAGATGGATTACCTCGTGCTCGGGAATCTGCTTTTTGCCAAAACCGAGCAGCCGTCCTGGCAGGAAGAGGGCGACTGGCGCGATCAGTTCGACCTGGATTGATGGGGACTCATTGTCGGATGAAGAAGAACAGCCGGGCATTGCTCGGCTTTTTTTTGTCGTATTCCGGCATTGTCTGACCCCTTGCGCGCGTGTTAGGAACACTCCATTCTCCCAATTCAGGTTCACGTTGTTTGAACGAGGATGGCCGATCATGCAGACGCCCGGAAAAAGCGCAACGGAATGGGATCAGATTATTGAACGCCTGGACAGGGCTGGCGTGCCCTGCGATGTCCAATGGCGCACCCTGATGCTCTACATGCGTCATGTGCGCGGTTTCTATTTTCTTTCGGAGCAGCAAAAAGAAGAGGTTCAAAAACTTATCGTCCAGACGCTCAAGGACGGCGATTACTCCGAGGAGCGCTATCGCGAAATTGTCCGGCGTCAGGAAGAGATTCTTGTCAGTCCGCTTCAGACCAAGGTCCGCCAGTTGCTGCGTGAATCCGAAGCCTTGTTGCAGGATTTCAAGTCCATAATGCAGCATCGCAAGGGCGACGTCGAGGAATTGGAAGTGCTCAGCGTGGACTTGGTGGAGGGCGAGCAAAGCCCTTTGGAAACGGTTTCGACCATGCGCAAGGCGTTTCGCAAGGTGGTCCAGTCCATGGAGTCGGATATGGCCGATCTGACCCGTATGAGCATGACAGACGGGCTGACCCAGCTCTATAACCGCCGTGCCCTGGATGAGCATCTGGAATGCTGCGTGGGTCACAGCCTGGAAAAGAACCGTCCATTGAGTCTGGTCATGGTCGATATCGACCATTTCAAGCATTTCAACGACGAGTACGGCCATCGCATCGGCGACCAGGCACTGCGCGTGGTGGGCGAGGTGCTGCTCAACTGCGCTGCGGAGCTCAACGGCGAGAATATGGAAAAACGGCACTGCTTTCCGGCCCGCTATGGCGGAGAGGAATTCGTGGTGGTGCTGGGCGGACTCACCCTGGACAAAGCCCGGGAGATCGGCGAGAAGATTCGCTGCTGCGTTGAGGAGTACGACTTCACGATTCAGGACAATTCCGGCAAGGTGCTCAAGGAAGGCGTCCGGCTTACGGTCAGCGCGGGAGCGGCCCAGCTTGACCCGAAGTGGGGCGGGGCCTTTGCCGCGAACCTGCTGGAGACCGCGGACCGGCATCTCTATGCGGCCAAGGAGAGCGGGCGCAACTGCGTTTGTTGCCAGGAGACGTAGTTTTTCAGGAATGTTTTGGTTTCGTCATTGCGTCCGGTTTCGAATCAAGCGCCACTGCCAAAGCCCCGCAAGTCGCGCATGACCGGGCGGAAGCAGAGAAAAACGCCCGCCCAGGCATTCCGGGGCGGGCGTTTTTCTCTTGGCCCGGGAGGCAGGATCAGGCCTTGTGCAGTTCCAGTTCCATGTTCACGAGTTGGCTGTCCTCGGCATCCGCGCTGATGGTGAAACCGAACTTGCGGGCCAGTCCCTGCATGCCTTGGTTTTCGGTCATGGTCTGGCCCATGAGCTTTGCCGTGCCCCGTTCACGGGTGTAGTCGATGGACTTCTTGAAGAGCATCGAACCCAGGCCCTGGCCCTTGAGCACGGACCGGACCACGATGGCGAATTCCGCTTCGGAGTTGTCGGGCCGGGTGATGGTTCGGGACACCCCCAGGGTTTCGGGCTCGCCCTGCTCGTTGGTGCGTTGAGCGATAAAGGCCATTTCCCGGTCGTAGTCGATCTGGGTGAAGGCGGCCAGGTCCTTGTGATCGAAGTCGCGCCGGACAACGCCGAAAAAGCGCAGGCGCAGGTCGTCGTCCGAAAGGCTGGACAAAAAGGCTCTGTGCGCAGGCTCATCTTCGGGCCGGATGGGCCGGATGGTGATCTTGGTGCCGTCCTTGAGCACCACGCATTCTTCCAGCTCGCGCGGGTAGGGCCGGATGGCCAGTCGGCGCGCTCCGTCCCCCTGGAAAGGAGCAACCTTGATGCGCGCGGTCAAGGCCAGCACGCCCAATTCGTCCGCATAGAGCGGGTTGATGTCCAGGTTGTCGATCTGGGGCAGGTCAATGAGCAGCTGCGAGACCTGGATCAGGGTCAGGCAGACGTCGTCCATGTCCGTGGCGGCCATGGTCGGTGTGCCCTTGAGCAGTTTGGCGATGCGCGTGCGCGAGATCAGCTCGCGGGCCAGGCTCATGGACAGGGGCGGCAGGGCCACGGCCCGGTCCATGATGATTTCGCGGGACATGCCGCCGTGGCCGAAATGGATGACCGGACCGAAAACAGGATCGCTGTTGGCCGAGACGAACAGTTCGTGCGCGCCGGGCCTGCGGCCCATCTTCTGCACGGTGAACCCTTCGATGTAGGCGTCGGGCCGTTCGCGCGAGACGCGGGCCAGGATGTTGGCGGCTCCCTCCCAGACCTGTTCCGGGGTCTCCAGATCGAGCATGATGCCGCCCACGTCGTAGGGCTGGGGGATTTGCGGCGAACGCAGCTTGATGGCCACGGGATAGCCCAGGTCGTCGGCCGCGATCACGGCCTCGCGCGCGGAAACCGCCAGACGCGTCTCCACCACGGGGATGCCGTAGGCGGCCAGCACGTTTTTGGCTTCGGGTTCGGTCAGGGTGTCGCGCCCGTCTGCCAAGGCCTTTTCAATGACGCTCCTGGCGGTCATGGTGTCCGGGAAAAAGTCCGTGGGCAGCGAGTCCGGCGTTTCCATGAGCATTTCCTGGTTGCGCCGGTATTCCACCATGTAGAGATAGGCCCGGATGGCCTTGTCCGGAGTGTCGTAAACCGGGATGCCTGCCTGCTGGAAGACCTCGCGGGCCTTTTCCGCCTTGCCCAGGCCCAGCCAGCAGGCCAGGACCATGCGCCGCACCCGTTTCAGGGAGTCGGCCAGGGCTTGGGCCGCCTCTTCTTCGGGCAGGCCCGCAAAGGGCACGTGCATGGGCAGCACCGCGTCCACTCCCGGGTCCTTGAGCAGCAGCCGGACCACGTCCGCATAGACCTGTCCCGAGGCGTTGAAGGGCAGGTCCACGGGGTTGGAACGTGACCAGCGTCCGCCCACCAGTTCGTCCACTGCGGCCTTGGTCTCGTCCGAGAAGCGCGCCAGCCTGCCTCCGCCGATCAACAGGGAGTCTGCCGCGAGGATGCCCGCGCTCACGCCGTTGGTGAGGATGGCCAGCCGGTCGCCGCGCACGGGCTTGATGTCGGCCAGGGTGCGGGCAGCGTCGAACAGGCCGTCAATGGTGCTCACTCGCAGCATGCCCGCGCGCCGGAAGGCCACGTCGTAGATTTCGTCGGAAAGACGCAGCCCTTCCAGACCGGTTTCGGCGCATTCGCGCAGGATGATCTCCATGGCCTGTCCGGGCCGGATAACGAGCACGGGCTTGTTGCGCGAGGCGGCCCGCGCAGCGGACATGAAGTCCCGCGCATCGCAGATGCTTTCCACATAGAGCAGAATGGAGCGGGTCATGGGATCGCTGCTCAGGTAGTCGAGCACGTCGGAAATGTTCACGTCTATGCGGCTGCCCAGGGCCACCATGTGGGAAAAGCCGATGCCCTGACCGCGCGCCCAGTCCAGCACTGCGGTGAACAGGCTGTCGGATTGGGAGATGAACGCGGTTTTGCCGGGCTGGATCGTGGCGTGGGCCAGGCTGGCGTTCAGGGAAATGCCCGGAGCCATGAAGCCCAGGCATTTGGGGCCGAGCACGCGCATTTTCGGGCACTCCGCCGCTTCGAGGATTTCCTCGCGCAGAGTCAGGCGCTGGTCTTCGTCCATGCCCTGGAATCCGCCGCCCACGAGCATCACGGCCCGCGCGCCAAGTGCGCGGAGTTGAGCGATGATGTCCGGTGCTTCGCTCACGGGCCGGGAAACAATGGCCAGGTCAGGGGCCTTGGGCAGTTTGGCCACGTTGGGGTAGGTGAGCACCCCGGCAATGGCCTCGGCGTCTTCGCTCACGGGCATGACCGGGCCCATGAACCCGCCGCCCATGATGTTGCGCATGATGATATTGCCCGGATTGGCAGGATCGTTCGTCGCGCCGATCACGGCGATGGACTTGGGATTGAAGAGGTGCTCGAGATTGATGACGCTCATGGGGCTCCCCGCGGTTTTCCGGTTGCCCCTTGTTATTAGCAGATTCGGGCGGGGATGGAAATTGGAATCAAGGCGGAAAACATCTGGCGACCGTTTCTTGCTAGACAAGGTATCATGACGGCATGTCCGTTTGGCTCTGCATCATGACGCCTGTGCCTCTGGAAGAGAGCGGTTGTCACTGGTCCCTCATACTCGAAATCGGCAAAGATGCGCAGTAGTTCGTCGGAGCGCGATTCTGCGACACTCACTCCGGGGCGTGGACGTCAATATCTGCCAAGCACGGAAAGGCCGGTTCCGCCGGTGTACTGGCCACAAGCTGCGCAAAGCTGTTTGGGCGGTATTTGTCCCAGTCCGATTGCAGCACGTAAAGGGGCTTGATGTCGATCCCCGCCTGCGCAGAAGCGTCCTTGCACCAGTTGACGAGTCGTTCCCACTTCAGCGGCACGTCAAGATCGGCACGGCCTTTGGTTTCGATGACCCAGACGTCCTTCTCCGATTCTTTAACGATGAAGTCCGGGTAGTAGTTGGCGATACCGCCGTCCGCATTTCTGTATTCGACCTTGAAGTATGTACTCTGGGAATTTTTGATGAACGAAATGATGTCGCCGCATCCGTCGAGAAAAGCCGCGAACTCAAGCTCGAAGTGGCTGTCGCCAACCACTTTGTTGAAGATGGACTTTTTGGGAACGACATAGGCTTGGTCATTCACCAGGAAAGGCCGCGTATTGCGGAACTGAATATGATCTCTGACTTCGGTGGTGCCCTTGTCGTGGACGGTAAGAGCGTTCACCGCCGACTTGAAATTTTCCACGATCGCCCTGGTGGCGGCCTGGTCGGAAAGATTCCGAAGAATATTCAAATCCGACAGGTCCACGTGCCGTTCGAAAAGATGAGCGGAAACGTATTCCTTGAGTTTGCCGAACAGGATGTCCAGGCCCCCTACCAGACGCAGGTCGCGCCTGATGATTTGGCAGAAATATCCGATGACAGCTTGCGGACTCGGTTCCAGGCTCACATCGAGTACGGTTGAATGGCTTATTTTTTCGCGGTCAATATCCTTGAAGACGATCTCCCGCTGTTCTTCTTCGGTGTATTTGTGAATCTTGAGCTTGGGAGTTTTGACCCCTGAAACGTCCAGTTCGTGGAGGTTCTTGTATTCTCTATAAATTCTTGGCGTGAGAACGGGCAGTTTGATGTCCATCCCATCAAGGTCTTTGTGCGGGTTTTCCTTGTCGATTTCGATGACCATCGGCGACTTGGGCCGGGCCTTTTCGCCCATCTCCGCGTACTCAAGCTCAATACCTTCACTCTTGATGGACTCGACAAACTCGATAAACGCCTCGGTGCCAACCACGCTCACTTTTTCCTGGACGGGCTGGCCCCGGAACATTCTGCGCAAGCCCCTGCCCAGCGTTTGTTCCGGCAGGATGTTGCTTTTGGCCTTGTAGGGCCGGAGGCCCACGATGGAAACGACGTTTTGCACATCCCAGCCTTCCCGAAGCATCATGACCGAAACGATCACGTCATACGGGCTTGCAGGGTCGTCGATGGTCCGGCTGGCTTCGCGAAGCCTGTCCAGTTCGTCCTTGGCGTTCTTTCCCGTTGCCTCGGATATCTCGCCGTTGGCTTTGGTATGGATCACCAGCACCCTGCCACCCAGCTCCGGGTAGTTCTTTTCGTAGTATTCGCCCACCTCGTCGCAGGTTTTTGTGTCGTCGGTCATGATGAACAGGATCGGCTTCGTACCCGTTGAGGCGAGTTCCTTCCTGACGTTTTTCCATTCCAGGTAGCCGAGATGCAGATAATCCCTGTATTGCTCGGTGTACTTGTCGCTTTTGCGCTCCTGGAGCTTGGCCCTGGACGCGGCATCGGGCAGCACCGGGGTCTTCACGACTCCCTGCCGAATGGCTTCCACCAGGGGATAATCCGAGACGGTCTGAACGAACATGGCTCCGTTGGTGTGCTTCGGCGTGGCGGAAAGGTCGAACTGTGCGGAAAGCTTGCCGTCCCTTAGGCGCAACTGGTTGGAGATGTCTTCGATGCTCTTGAACCACGCGAGGTTCTTGTCGTGGACATGGTGGGCTTCGTCGTTGATCACAACGAGGTCGGGCACTTCTCTGATGATCTTTCCAAGGTCCGTCTTCGAATCGGTCGTTTTCCCCGTGGGGCGCTTGCCGAGAAAGTAGTCCGTGGTGTCGTCGTCATTGAACGAGGGAGTGCTTTCGTTCTCGAACACGCGGTGGATGTTGGTCAGAAAGATGTTCCCGGTATCGGATATGACGCCGATGTCGTCCTGAAGGTGCAACGTGATCTGGAAGTCGTTTCTCCAATCCTGCCCTTCGTACCCGTTTTCCGGAAGAATCGGGTCTTGATGGAAAATCTTCAGTCCCTGGAAATCGTCGTAAAGCCGGTCCAGGACGATGATGTTCGGAGCGATGAGCAGGAAGTTGGTGCTCAGGTCCGATCCTTCTTCATACCGCTTGTGGAAATAGGCCCAGGCCACCAGCAGGCTCATGACCTTGGTCTTGCCCGCGCCGGTGGCCATTTTCACCACATAGCGGGTCCAGTCCTCGTCGAACATTCCCTTGGATATGCGGCCCGAGGAATCGTATTTCATGAGCGAATACGGGTCGCGGGCCTGCTCCATTTCGTACAGCCAGACGACGGATTCGACCGCCTCCCGCTGGCAGAAGTAGTACTGGAAGCGGAACATGGTGCCGTCCGCCTTGGGGATCATGTGCTCGGTGTCGAACCAGTGCCTGAAAAGCGCTTTGGTTGTGTCGCTCGCTCCCTGATATCCGCTCGCCCGCCATTCGGCCACGCCCTTGCGGATGTTGTGCACCAGCGGGGGCAGGAGTTTTTCGTAGCCAAATTCGTTCAGCAGGGCGTCGCCGGGATACCAGCGGATATCCGGAGGAAGAATGGCGTGGGGGTCATTCGGGAACGTGGAAGGAAGAGCCATCAGATTTTCACCTCCACAACCTTGGTCGTGTCGTTGCCGAAGATGTCGATGACCTTCACCGCCACCTTGTACTTGCCCTTCTGGGGGTAGTCGTGTTTGCCGCTCATGAGTTCGAGCCGGCGCTCATTCTTGGTCCGGAAGGATTGCCATTCGTTCTCGAAGATATAGTTGCCCGTCCAAACTTGGCGTTCCTCCCCGTCTTCGAGGAGGGTGATGATCTCCTTGCGGCTCTCGTAGTCGTAGTCCACAGCCCAATAATCGATCCAGTCCGTCCATTTCTTGGTCAGGACCTCCCGGGAAAGAACGCCATTCTTGTCCTTGCCGATTTTCACCACCTGTCCGCCGTCGATGGTGACCTTGCTGGCGCCGGGCTTGAGGGATTCTCCCAGGCTGTCCAGGTCGTCCTGGCGGTAGAACACCCCGAAATCCTTGAGTTGGACCCGGATGGTTTTCCCGTCGGCCTTGGGCATGATGTCGACGTAGGCCACGTCGTAGAACTTGACCTGGTTGCGCTCAATGGCCCGCCTGTCAAACACGTCCTTCGGGATGTACTTCAGGCTCAGGGTGACGCCCTTTTGCCGGGCCTCGTCCTGAATGGCGGGGACCAGCCCCATTTCGAATTCGAAGCCGAGGATGTCCGCCTTGCTGATCTTGTTCCGGCGGCAAGCGTCAATGGCCTCGTTGACCTGGGCCAGGGTCACGGGTGCGTCGATGGGGCCGACAAGCACAGCGGTGCTTCCCTTCTTCCCATGGAAGGGGGAGAGCTGGAACATCCGCTCCGCCTTGTAGGCGGAAAGGATGAGCGTGAGGTAGTGCTCTTCGCGCTGGATGGTCTGGGCCTTGCGCTGCTCCTCGGGCAGGGTGGGGTCGATGCCCACGAAATATTGGCGTTCGTATTTGCCGAGGTTCAGGATTTCGAAACTGCGG
Source organism: Desulfovibrionaceae bacterium (assembly GCA_036541255.1). Taxonomy (GTDB): domain Bacteria; phylum Desulfobacterota; class Desulfovibrionia; order Desulfovibrionales; family Desulfovibrionaceae; genus Paucidesulfovibrio. The sequence goes on from JAZHDD010000019.1 coordinate 17,759, forward strand.
TATGGCTTGGCGGTCTGTTTGAGTTCGCGCTGCACGCCGATCATGCGCTTTCGGGTGGTGTGGATGGCGAAGCGTCCGAGATCGCAGCCGATCCACTTCCTACCAAGCTTCTCAGCTACGGCAAGGGTGGTGCCTGATCCGCAGAAAAAATCTGCGACAAGATCACCTTCGTTGGTTGATGCACTGATTACTCTTTCAAGTAATGACTCTGGTTTTTGTGTAGCGTATCCAGTTCTCTCTTCAGCCATTGAATTAGCAGCACCGACATCCATCCAAAGGTCTTCAACTTGTTTTCCCTTGGTTTCAGAAAGGAACCACTTATATCGATACCCAGCACCTTTTGATTTTGGAGGGATCAACATATTGTCTTTTTTTAGTCTATCAAAGGTTTCCTTAGAGTATGTCTTTAGTGAGACTCCTTGCCAAGGCCCACGCGGGTCATTGTCTGGATTCTTGAAGCGTTCAATATATTCTTCATCATAAGGCGTGTACTGATTTATATAGTAATACTTTTCTGACTTTCCATACCAATAAATACACTCATGGTTGACAGGAAAACGTTTTGACCGAGCTTTACTACTTCCTGCATGTGGAGTGCGTTTCCAGATGATTTCATTTAAGTGATTGCCGAAAATTTCATCCAAGACTAAACGTATTCCACTGCTTACTTGCCAGCCGCAATGGACAAAAATTGTTCCATCGTTTGCAAGTAACCCATGTATTATCTTGAGACGTTCATAGATCATGTCTAGGTAAGAGTCCTTTCCTCTTCCCCAAGTGTCTCTATATGCCAATTCTTCGATGATACTAGGTTCTTTAGTTACGGACTCATCGCCTACGTTGACATCAAAAGAAAAATCCGCACCAACATCAAACGGTGGATCGATGTACACCAGCTTCAACCCGCCAGCCTTCTCAATCTCCTCGCGCATGGGCCCGTTCTTGAGCGAGGAGAGGACCAGCTTGTTGTCACCCCATATGAGTTTGTTGGACCAGCCGCTTTGCTGCCTGCCGCTGTTCGTGTCGCAGGAAAAAAGACCGAACGAGTCTTTTCCCGCCACCATATTGGCGTCCTTTCTCGGTTCGTCTATCTGCTCGATGGACTGAAAGGGCAAAACCACATTGGTCACTTCGCTGGTCTTGCCGGCCCAGACAAGCTCCACCTCGGGTACGTTCTCGAACAGCTGGGATTTGTATTTCGCCGGGAGTTTTTCGCCCCGGTCGATCATGGCTTTCAGTTGCTCTTTTTCAATGTCGGACAGGCTCATCAGGGTTCTCCGTAACTGGTTGAACGGCTGGGCTTTTGAGGATGCGGACAAAGGATACCCGGCTTGCGGACGAGAAGCAATGTGTTGTTCGCTTTCAGACTTCGGGTTGTCGATATCCGTGCCGGACAACAGCTTCCCCATGCTCTTCAGCGATCCCCCCTCGTTTTTTATGGTATTTCCGGCGGTTGCGCTTTTTGGCTTTTTAGGATTGCTCCCGGTCTTGTCCGTGTCTTGATCCCGCGCCCTTAGTCCGCGCCCTTAGTCCGCGCCCGGATCAAATCCCTGGCCCAAGGGGCGCCGAATGTTTTCAACAACCAGAACCGCCGGGCAGTGCGGGTCGGCTTTCGAACCGCGCGCCAGAGTGCGGCGCGGCTCTGGATTTTGTCCTGCGCGGGCATCACAAGCAGACTTTGTTTCCTGGTCCGGATCGGCATTTCCCGCGACATGCGCTCTGGTCCGGCTCTCGGTGTGTTCCGCCAAGCTGTTCGTAGATTTTTGCAACATATAATCGTTTGACATAATGTTCTCTTTTCTGATGTGAACTATTGTTCTTGCAGGACCCAAAATGGGGGGCGGGGGAGTTGCCCCCGCCCTTGACTCGCCCTTTATTCGGCGTTGATCCGGCGGTGTCTGGCGCGGCCTAGGCCAGCGCGGTCACGCCTGCGATCCCGTTGTTTACGGTGACGACCAGGGCGTCCAGAGCCGGGCTGGCGTCCTGTCCGCTGACGCAGAGCACGATGTCGCCCCGGGAAAGGGTGTAGTGCTCCACTGCCTGGTTGAAGTAGCCGGCGGCGGCCACGGCGGCCGCGTCGTCCGCGGTGCGGTAGAGGAACAGCTGCTGTCCCGGAACGCCGCCCATCAAACGCATGTCTTCGCTCTTGTAACTCATGATCTCTCCTTGCTGGTTAGCCGTTGATGACCGCGTCGTCGTCGCACTGGATCTCCACCACGCCGTCGGCGTCGATGAGGCAGGCTCCGGCCGAGAGCATGTGGTCCACGAGGTGGGCGGCCTTTTCCGGCACCCAGTCCACAAAGGCCTTCACGTCCTGGGCCTCGGCAAGGCCCACGGCGTTCTTGTGGTAGAGGAAGCACCGGCGGGTGCCGTCCACCAGGGGCAGGCCCGTGTGGAAGAGCCAGGTGATGCCCAGCCAGCGCCGGGACTCGGTGCCCTTGAGCCAGGCGTACTGGTCGCCCGCATAGTCCGCGCTCTTGAACTCGCTGATGTCCAGCAGTTCGTTCCATTGGTGCGCGCCCACCACGGCGAAACGCTGGCCGTCGTCGGGCACGTCGTTGGAGTTGAGCACGGCAAAGGCCGAGAGTATCTTGGCCTTGGTCAGGCCGCTGGCACCGGCCTCGATGACCTCGGAGACCTGGTCCAGCTTGTTGATGAGCAGTTCGTCGATCTTGCGGCCCAGGGCCCAGGCTCCGGCATTGGCCGCGATGAGGCGTTCGTCCGTGTTGGACTTGACCTCGTCGAGCTTGTCCACATAGTCGGCCGCGTACCAGTCTTCCAGGTTGCAGGTCACGGACGAATGGCTGACGTTCATCAGCGGCACGTTGCCGTGACGGGTTTTGAGGCCGGCAGCGCCCTTGCCGTTTTTCTGGAACACGCAGCGCGAACCGACCACGCCGGTTTTCAGGCGCACGGTGTTGCGCAGCTTGGAGCCGCGCTGCTGGTAGGCCTGGTGCACGTCCGCGCAGTATTGGGTGATGAAGCCGTTGGTGATTTCCATGGACATGTGAAAACCCTCCTGAGGTTAACGTTGTTGTTTGCGGGGTGTCCCGTTCCTCCCGCCGGGGAGGGTCTCCGCGTTCGCGCGGGCATTCGGCGGGGGCGGGGCCGCTCAGGAGGCATCCTAGCCCTGGTTTTCGGGCCAGGATAAAACAGGAAAGCGATTGGCAAGCAAAAAGACGTTTTTTCCCTGTTGACAGGGTTTCGGGGAGGGCCGAAAAGCCCGCTTTCTTGTCGGGCCGCGCTCTGGTACCATGGTGCGACGCATCTTACCTCCACCAGGAACGCACATGAACGCCAAACAGATCATCGAGCTGCTCCGGCTGACGCCCCATCCCGAAGAGGGCGGCTTCTTTTCCGAAACGTACCGCTGCGCCGAAGGGTTGGAGGCCGATGTGCTGCCCGGCCGCTATTGCGGGTCGCGCAGCTTCGGCACGGCCATCTATTATCTGCTCACGCCCGAAACCATGTCGGCCCTGCACCGGCTGCAAAGCGACGAGATGTTTCATTGGTATGCGGGCGGCTCGGTGCGCATGCTGCATCTGTACCCGGATGGGCGCGGCGCGGAAGTGCTGCTGGGCAATGATCTGGCCTCGGGCCAGCGGCCCCAGGTGCTGGTGCCGCGCGGGGTTTGGCAGGGAGCCTGCCTGGAACCCGGTGCGGAATACGCCCTGCTGGGCTGTACGGTGGCGCCGGGGTTCGCCTATGAGGACTACGAGCATGGCCGAAGAAGCGCTCTTACATCACAATATCCCGACCACGCCGCGCTGATCGCCCGGCTGACAACCGAGGAGAACCATGCGGAATAGAAACCTTGCCAGTCGTTTGCATAGCCTGAAATGCGTTGCCCGCGTCAGTGGCGCGACCCTGTTGCTGCTCCTGTTTGTTGCTCTTCCGGCCCAGGCCAAAAGTTTTCTCTGGCAGGTGGAGAAGGGCGGCAACACCTGTTATCTCGCGGGTTCGGTCCATTTTGCTGACGAGGGATTCTATCCTCTGGCCCCGGCCTTTGAGCAGGCCTTTGCTTCCAGTCAGGCCCTGGTCGTGGAAGCGGACGTGACCTCGAACCTGGAGGGCACGCTCAAGGCCATGGCACGGTATGCCACCAATGAACCCGGCGTGACCCTGGAGCAGCTGCTTTCCGACAAGACCAAGGCCGCCCTGGACAAAGACAAGATTCCCTGGAAGCAATTCCTGCTGTTCCGGCCCTGGTACATGGTCATGTCCCTGCAGGGCCAAAAGGCCATACAGATGGGCATGCGCCCGGATTTGGGCGTGGACGTGCATTTCATCGGCCTAGCCAAGGAACGCGGCCTGCCCGTGAAGGAGCTGGAGAGCGTGGAGCAGCAATTCCAGCTGCTTTCCGACATGGAGCGGCTGGATGTGGATACATATGTGCGCCTGTCCGTGCTGGAATTGCACCAGATGGAACGCTCCATCACCAAGCTGCGCGAGATCTGGCTTTCGGGCGACGCGCGGGGCCTGAACCAGCTGCTCTTCGGCCGACTGGTGATGAACGTGATCTTCAAGCCCTGGCACGAGCGTTTGTACTATCAGCGCAATGAGCGCATGGCCGAGAAAATACTGGGCTATCTGGAAACCGGGCAGACGCATTTCATCATTGCCGGGGCCGGGCATGTGGTTGGGGAACGTGGTTTGGTACGGCTGCTTGCGGACCAGGGCTGCACGCTCACCCAACTTTAGGGAGAGACCATGCGTGTTATCGATCTGAGCCGCACGATCCAGCCCGGCATGCCCGTGTTTCCCGGATCGCCACGGGTGGAATTCCGCCAGCTGGCCAGCATTGCCGAGCACGGCTTTGCCGAAACCGGATTCCGTATGGTCTCGCACACGGGAACGCATGTGGATGCGCCTGCGCACCTTGTTCCGGGCGGACTCGGTCTACCCGGGCTCGCGCCGGAAACCTGGGCCGGACCGGGCTGCGTCGCGGACGTGCGCGGCCTGGAGCGCATCAACCAGGAACACCTGGAGCCGTATATCGTTTCGGGAGCCGAGTGGTTGCTGCTGCGAACGGGCTGGGGAGACCGCCCCTTTGATGCGGGGTATTATTACAACTACCCGGGATTGGAATCCGCTGCCGCGCAGTGGTTGGCCGGGCTGGGTCTCAAGGGAATCGGCCTGGATACGCCTTCACCGGACGTGATTGACAACCTGCCGAAATACAATGATGTTGACGAAGTGAAATATGAATTGTGGGACGAATCGAATTACAATTCAAACGACCAAATGCAAGCTGAGTCGAATGACGAAACCCTGCTTGCGCATCGGGCGCTATTTGCCGCGGGCATGGTGGTGGTCGAGAATCTCTGCAATCTGGCGGCGCTGCCCGGGTCGGGCTTTGTGTTTGTTTGCGCGCCGCTGCCGCTGGCCAGCGCGGACGGTGCGCCGTGCCGTTGTCTGGCCCTGGTTCCGAATCCGCTTTGAATCCTGGGGGAAGTCATGGAAGAGAGAATCGTACAGCTTGAGGAAGTCCTGGCCTTGCAAGGCCGCGAGCTGGAACAGTTGAGCGGCGTGGTGGCCGGGCAGCAGCGCGAGATCGACGAGCTCAAACATCAGCTCAAGGTGTTGGGGGGGCGATACCGTGAGATGCGGGCCGCGCTCAAAGAGCAGCCGGACGATCCGGGTGACCCCTTGCCGCCTCATTACCTGCCCTGATCGCCAAGGAGCCGGGACGCGTCCTGCATGCAACGCGCCCCGGTCATCTTAGGCCCTGCCCAATTTGGCTGTGAGCCAGGCATTCGGGGCCACGGACTCGGGCACGCCTTCACGCGCATCCACCCCGCGCGCTTCCAGAACCTTTTGATTGTAAACATCCCAATATTCCTTGGCCAGCGTATTGGAGCCGGTCAGGGGATAGGCCAGGGTGGCTGCCAGTCGCGCCGCAAGCGCCTCGGAGAGCAGGGCGTCGTAACGCAGCGGGTTGGTTTCCCTGCAGATGTAGGAGATGAACAGGGGGGCTTCCTCGTCGCAGAGAATGTGCCTCCCCTGGATTTCCCAACGCTGGATGTCCTGTTCCAGCCGTCCCACCACCTTGACGATCCGCAAGAAATCCGCGGGCAGTTCAAAGCGGCTCTGCCATTTCCAAATGGGCGCGCCCAGGTTTGAGGCCAATTCCGCCTGGGCCATGGCGCAGTTCCAGGGGTGGGCCCGGAGCACGGCGTCACGGGTCGAGGGCCAGCGCTGGTTGCAGAGCCGCGCCGCCTTGTTGCCTTCCTCCAGGGAGGCGATGGGATCTTCGCCCAGGTCCTGAAGTGCGTTGTTGCAGATTTCAATCACGCTCGTTGCCATTCCAATCCTCCTTTCGTATGGTGTATCTCGTTGTTTCCGATCACGATCCAAACAGGGAGCGCCGTGGAAAAGACGCTGGTTCGGGATGTTCTCGGCTGGTACCGAAAAGCCTTTGACCTGCCTGCCCTGAGCCTCGGGCCGGGCCAGCCGGTCTTTGAGGAGCCGCCACTGGACGACTCCCTGGACGAGGAGCCGTTGGAGGGCTTTCGGCTCACGCCGGGCAAGGTCCGCAAGGCCGTGCTACATTCGCTGCTGGGCGGCTTGCTCGTGTCCCTGGGCGTTCTGGCCTGGGGCGGTTGGTTCGGCCTGGCCAACGTCCTGTTTCTGGCGTTCATGAGCGCCCTGGTTTATTTTCTGCCCGTGCTGCTTTGTCTGGGCCGGAACAGCGTCATGGTCATCCGCTATGGACCGCACGCCGAGCAGGATTTGGTGCGGGAAGTGGCTTTGGCCTATTTCAACCGCAATCCCGTGCGCGAAGCCGTGCATGCCTTGCTGGACGCGCTGCTCTGGCCCCTGGCCCTCTCGCTTCAGGAAGGGCTGGCGCACTGGTTTGTGCGCGAATACTTCCTGGCCGGGGAACGTCCGGGCTTTTCCCCGCGCCGGGTTCCCTTGCGGGCACGGCCGACCTGCCTGTTGATCCGGCTGGGCACGCGGCTCTTCGGCTGCAAACTGCCCCGCCTGCTGTTGCTCTATGCTTGAACAACGACCCCCTTGTGCGTGGTGGAGCGTGGCAAGTCGGATTTCCGACGATTCTACCCCTGGTTTTTAGGGCCGGATAACTTTGCCCAACAAAAGGGGTTCAAAAAGACGTTTTTTCCCTCTTGACAGGGATGTCCGAAGCGGGCATCCAGAGGCCGCCGTGCGGTCCCGCGGCGCAAGATCGTGACGATTCCGCACCACGGAGATTGCTGCTGGCAACCCTTTCCGGGCCGTCAAGCAAAGGGTTCCTGTAATGGTCATAGCTTGCATTCAATGCTGCAAAACTGTTATGTGTGGTTTGTTTTGGTTTTATAATTTAGCAAGATGACATTTGCATAAACGTTGACATTTTTTTGGCTTTCCTGTCAGGCAGTCTTTCCCTCCTTCCGGGTATTCCTGCTCTTCTGCTTCCGAAAAAGCCCTTTACGTCCGATTCGCGTTGTCGTCCGTATTGTTTTGGATCGCCTTTCAAATGAGCGTTCCCCATGGAAGGTTCTGTGTTCTGGTGCGTTCCTTGCTACAGCCGATGACGGTATCCCCGATACATTTTCTTGACGGCAACTACTTGCCAGACGGGGAATGAGAACATATCTAGAAATTATCCGGAGAGACTGAACCGGGCATTTACGCCCGGCGAACAGTCCTCAAAGGAGTGAATATGTACAGAACCCTTCTCGTGATGGTTCTCGCCCTTGCCGGGACGGTGCTCGCTGCCCTGGGTTCCAACGAATGCGCCTTTACCTCCCCCTTGGAAACCGTTCGGGCCGCTTCAGCCTTGCCTGCCCCGGTGAGCGAGGGCCTGTTTCTGGAGGTCCAGGAACAGAACGTCATGAGCGATGCCCCCGCTTCCGATCAGGACATCGTGCTTTCCCAGGACAAGGCCGCAGCCCTGCTCTTCATGGGCGTGTTGCGCGACAACTAAAAAGGGCCCCGGCATTTTACCGGGACCCTGCATGACGGCATTTTCAGATGCGGCTGCCCGGAGCGTATTTTCCCGGATAAAGCTGCTCGAATCCTTTTGACACCTGCTCCACAAACGCCGGATCCCGTTGCAAGGGGTCATGGTAGCGCGGGTCGCGCATCATCTCCAACAACTTGGCCCGGCTCATGCCCTGCGGGGCATGGGCGTCCCGGAACCGGAAGCGGCCTTCCAGCAGCATGGGCGCCATGCGGGCCAGGCCATTGATCACGACGGCGCGGTTGGCTGCGCCGGTTTCGTCCAACACGGCCAGCAGTTCCTCGCCACCCAGGGCCAGGGCCGCTTGGCGCGCCGCGTCCAGGACCTGGGGCGTTTCGCCTCGATGAACGTCGCGCAGGGCTTCCAGTTCGTTGTCCCTGTTGCGGGCGTTGCCTTCCAGCATTTCCTGCATCACGGCCACGTTCAGAGGCAAAAACCATTGATACAGGCCCTGCACCTGCCCCGGGGTCAGTCCCAATTCGTATGCCTTCTCCAGAAAGGCCTGACTGATTTCCTCCTTGATTTCGAAGTGTTCCGGCAATTCCAGTTCTGGCAAATCGTAGCCGTCCGGGGATTCGGGCAGGCCCAGGGCGGCCCGGTATTCGGCCAGTTCTTCTTCTCCGGCATCGCTTCCGGGCACCCGCACATATCCTTCGGGCCTGCGTCCGAGCAGCTTCTGGGCATGGACGAGAGCCTTCACGGCTTCGTCCTTGCTGGCGTATTTGCGCAGGCTGGGGTGCTCACGCAGAGGCACGGCCTGTTCGCTGCCGTCCTCGTTGCGCATGGTCACCATCCACTCTTCCGGAAGGGTTTCCCGCCAATTCTGTTGCGGCATCTGCATGTTTGTTCTCCTTTAGATTTTATCTATACTTTTTCAAGTATCTGAATTGTTTCACTGGCATGGCCTTTGCTCAGGTGTCTTGTCGGGTTCAAAAAACCGGCACACCTTGCAAAGGAGGGACTCATGCCCGTGCTTCGCCGTTTTGTCCGGGTCGCGCTGCTCGGCACCCTGTGTTACGTGGCGCTCCTGGCATTCAGCACCTGGGTTACGCACCTGAATTCGGTTCACGCCGTGCAGTAGCATTTTGGCCCTTGCCCGCCTCAATCATGCGCAAGACATGCAGCACCATGCTGCGGCGTCCTTCGTTGTGGGCCATTTCCAGCGCGTCCGTGCAGAACACGGAGTCGCGCAGGAAGCCTTGCCGTTCCAGGTCCGCCAATACAGACCTGCCGTCCGGCGTTCCCAATGCCCGGGTATAGGCTGCCTGGATTTCTTTGATTTCCCGCATCATGCCTCCCCTTGATCCTCTGTGTCCCTGGTTGCACGCTCTAGTGCATTCCTTCGGATTTGCAGAACTTCCTTCTCCGGTCGCAGGTAGTCTCCGGGCGTGCCGAACATCTCGGCCGCGTGGCGGGCGATGCGGTCCGTCTCGAAGTTGTCCATGACCCTGTGGGGGTCGCCGCCCTGGACAAAGGGATTCAGGTATTCCACGGCCTGCACCAGAGCCTGGGCCTCGTATTGTTTTTGGGCCCGGGCCACGGGCGAGAGGTATTCCACCTCCAGGTCACGGGGCCGGAGTCCCGGCGGCAGGGCCGGAAGTTCTCCGGCGCGCAACAGGATGTTGAAAACCCGGTGGATG